>JACPQY010000060.1 GCA_016190245.1 Nitrospirota bacterium
CATGAACAACAAGATCAAGCTGGTCAGCCACCGGTCCTTCGGCTTCCGCAAGCTCGACACGTACATCACCAACATCTATCACAACTGCTCCAACCTCCCGCTACCCTCGTAACCCCATGTACCCAAAATGCAGACGAGCCTCAAAGGAGATGGTACGACCCTGAAAATACAGTCTGTAGGTGTCCGCTCCTCGTGCATGAATTATTCGGGCTAGGTCCGCGGCGTAGTGCCGACGTCCCACGCCGGTTCTACCGGGCGATGTCGGCGTTCTCCTCGCTCGATCCACCGCCCTTCACGATCGGATACGGTTCGACCTGGACGGGGGAGGCGTAGGGATCCTCCTCGCCCTCGAACCACGCCTTCGTTTGCTCGATCTTGCCGAACCCGCCGGCCGGGTGGCCGTCGAACAAGCCGTGCGTCCGCACGATGTAGCTCCCGATCTGCTGGGCATAGTTCTCGATCGGAAGCTCCCGCACCGTCCTCAGGTCGAACGCGGGAACGGAGACGACCTCATCCGATCCGGCTCTCACGGTGCCGCCCTCCGACCAGATCCGGTACTCGCGAGGCAGCCTCGCCTTCTCTCCCCCGCCGATGTCGAACTCGTAGTAGCCCAGGTGCCGCATGTGGACCTCCAGGCTGTTTCTCCCGTCGTCCACGCCGTCCTTCACCTCGATGCCGTACGAGGGGCCCTCCGGCACCTGATAGGTGAAACTGATCGGAAAGAGATCGTAGACGAGCGGGGCCCAGGGGCCATTTGGAGGCGCGAGGTCCGAATCCACGTAGTCGAACACGAAGCTGAGACCGTGCCTGTCCCCGAGGTGGAGATTGATGTAGTCATGGCCTTTGTGCTGCCACAGCCAGAGCATGGCCTCGGCGCCTGTCTTGGGCTGGTTTTCGAAGTAGACGAAGTTGTCGGTGTCTGCGACGACCTCCTCCTCGATCGTTCCATCGGGTAAGCGGAGCGTCAGCCGGCCGCCGATCACTTTGCCAAATTGCTGGAACATGTAGGAGTGCGGATGCGGGAACAGGTCGCCAAAGGTAAGCCTGTACCAAAGCGGAAAGATTTTCTCGTATTGGTAGAAGAACTGTGTGTCCCCTCCCCACTGGAGGGGATAGTGATTCGTGTCGGCATCCGTCTGAATGAGGAAGGACCCGGTTACTTCGGCCGTCTGAGGTTCTCCTCCTTCCGCCTCTATCTCGGGGTACCAGTGGACATTGACACGGTAGAGGTGGTCACCGTCGGACACCCGGATGAACTGATGGCAGATGTCCTGAGTGGTGTTGTGGTCGGCGTAGTTGTTCACCCGCCCGTCTTCACTCTCGCTGTAGCGCGGGAAATGGAGCGTGTATTCGTCCGGCCCTTCGCCCTCGGGGCAGGCGTACTTGAGTTTCAGGCCGAGATGCTCCCCTTGGTAGGGGATGAGCCAGCCACCCATGTGCTGGTTCCACCAATCGTCGCCTTCCAGCATGTTCGCCGAGTCGTGCCAGGACACGCCGAACTCGTAGCGATTCCCCGACTCCATGGTGACGACGAACCCGCCCCACCGCCAGTCGCTGACGATGTTCTTCATTGGGAAGAGGGGAGTCCACACGGCACGGGAGAATTCGTTTTCGGGGAAGACGAGGAACTTCGAAAACACTTCTTGCTCCGGCCACGCGAGGACCTGGCCGGCCACGAGGAGGGCCAAGGCCGGCGCAGCAAGCGTTCGAAGGCCGATCCATCGCCTGTGGTTCGCGCGAGCGGCACTCGCGGCGGTAGGTGTCCCGTCTGCGGTGCGGGGAGGTTTCTCCGGGGTTGGACTCGAAGCGCTGTGATGGGGGGCATTGCCGCCTGCGGGTCGGAGGTGCATCGCTCACCTGTCCTGACGCGACTCGATGCGCTGCCGCGGGTCCGCGTCTCCCGCGCGCCAGCCGGCCCGCCACTCACTCGGAGCCGGTGCGGGGGCGACCCGACTCCATGTGTGGCTCGTACCACACTCCACGGACGCCGCGCAAGCGAATCGCCCCGGACGTGTTTGGCCGGATATGCCGTGCTACGCGCCCGACCGAGCGGGGCGTAGGGCCCAGAAAAGGAGCAGCGCAACGGTGGAGCACACCCCGGCCGTCGCGAAGAGCACGGAGAACCCGCGCGCCTCGAGCAGTGGGCCGAAGGCGAAGGCTGCCAGCGTCGCGCCCACGTTGAAGGCCCCGCTGTAGTAGCCTATGGCCCGGCCTTTCTGCGCGTCGGGCATGAGATCCACCACGTAGGCGCTCAGCGTCGGGTAGAGCATCCCGTGGCTCGCTCCGAAGAGGAGAGCGCACGTCGTAAGAATTGCCCACCGTCCTTCCATGGCGGGCGGGAGGAAGACCATCCCAAAAATGCTGAGACAGAAGACCGTCAGGAACACAAAGACGGTCGGGCGGCGGCCCAGGCGGTCCGACATCCCCGCGAGCCCGAGCCTCACGGCGATGGCGGCGGCGGTGTAGGCGGCAAAGAACAGACTCACCGGTTTCATGCCGAGCTCCTCCATGAGAAGCGGCATGAAGATCACCACCGCCACGAAACTGCCGCCGGTCAGAAGCGTCGTGGCGAGCGGGGCGAGGAGCGGGCGGATACCGGATGGGTTCACCTCCGCGCGCGGGTCCGTCGGCGTGAGGGTTTCGTCAAGCGGCCGTGCGAGGAGAACTGCGAGAAGGGTCCACCCGGTGGTTGCGAGGAAGGCGCCCCGGTAGCCGATCTGGTGGACAATCCCCTCGCAAAGCATCGGGCCCAAGGCATGCGTCACGAGCGTGAACACGCCGAAGTGCCCGATCGCGCGGGCCCGCTGGTCCGCGGGTGCGAGATCCACCACATAGGTGCTGGCCGCGATGAACGTGCAGGAGAAGCTGGCCCCTTGGAGGGCGCGCAGAACGCCGAAGAGGATGGGGTGATAGCCCTGGATGAGGCCGTACCCCAATGAGCCGACCGACATCAGGACGGAGCCGAGGATCAGGAACCGCCGGCGCCCGTAGCGATCGAGCAACGTGCCCACCCACGGGATCAGAAACATGGAGGTGAGACCGAACGAACCCATGATCAGACCGATCTCCGCCTCGCTTCCTCCCAGCGACCGTACGTAGAGGGGCAGAAGGAAGAACGCCGTGAAATTGAGATGGAAAAAGAAATTGCTCATCGTCGCCAGCAGGAAGGCGCGGTTGCGGAGGAGTTCCATGGCCGGCGCACCCTAGCACGCCTTCTCGCAGCCCTTCAAATCCGGCCCGCGCGGGAGTCGGCACAGTTCTGGGCGCATGGCGATTCCCCCGACCGTCGCGCGCTAGCGCGACCCGCGTTGCCCCTCCACGGGCACTTTGGTAAGGTGACTCGTCCAGTGAGCGAGCGGGTTCTTGTCCTGGTTTCGGGTGGTCTGGATTCGGCGGTACTGCTGTATGACTTGATCCGGCAGGGGCGGTGCGTCTGGGTGCTGGATGTCGAGTTCCCGGGGAGGTCGCGGGCCGAGTCCGAGGCATCGCGCCGGGTCGCGGAAGCGGCGGGCGTCGAGCGCCTCAACCGTATCGATCTCCCGTTCATCCAGGCGCCCTTGGCGGATCGACACGGATACATCCCGAACCGCAACGTGATGTTCTATGGAATCGCCGCCTCGCTGGCGGAACAATGGGGGATCCGAGAGATCTTCGGCGGTCACCTGGCGGGCGACGGCCAGTTCTTCCTCGACGCGAGCCGAAGTTTTTTCGACGATCTGAACCGCCTCCTCGCTCTCGCGGCGGGAGGCGATCAGGGGCGCGCCTGTCGGATCCTCACGCCCCTGATCGAAATGACGAAGGTGCAGGTTGTGAGCCTCGGCCACGAGCTCCGGGTCCCCTTCGAGTTGACCTGGAGTTGTCTGGGGAGTGGTCGCCATCCCTGCGGAGAATGCCTGGGGTGTCGGGGCCGGCGGGAGGCGTTCGAGGAGACGGGGCTCCGGGACCCGTTGGACTGATTCCGCCGGAGGGAGGGCGAGGATGGACCTCAAAGGCCGCGTGGTGCTCGTAACGGGCGGGGCCCTGCGCGTGGGACGCGTGATCGCCGAGGCGATGGCCGACCGCGGCGCGGACGTGGCGGTCCACTACCGAACCTCGGCGCGGGAGGCGAGAACGGTGCAGCAGGTGTTGAGAGATCGGGGCGTCCGCAGCCAAATCTTTCGGGCCGACCTTTCGCGCGTCGGCGAAGCTCGGGCCCTGGTTGGGAAGGTGGTGCGCGCGCTGGGGCGGCTCGACGTGCTCGTCAACTCGGCGAGTGTCTACGACTCTACGGCCTGGGCCAAGGTGCAGGAGCGCGACTGGGAGCGCCACATGCGCACCAACGCCCGCGGCCCCTTCTTCCTGGCGCAGGCCGCCGGACGGGTCATGTTGCGTTCGGGGGGGGGGAAGATCGTGAACATCGTGGATGCGGACGTGGCCCGCCCCTATCGCCGATACCTGCCGTATCTGGTGTCGAAGGCGGCCCTCCTCGGCGTCACGTGGTGCCTGGCCAAGGAGCTCGCCCCCACGGTGCAGGTGAACGCCGTTGCGCCCGGCCCCGTCCTGCTCCCCGAAGCCTGGGGCCGGAAAGTGCGCGAGGCCATCGTGCGCGAAACGCCACTCCGCCGCCTGGGCAGCCCTGAAGATGTGGCACGCGCCGTGGTGTTCCTCGTGGAGGGCGGGGACTACATCACCGGCGCCGTCCTCCCCGTGGACGGGGGCCGGCACATCGGCTAGGCTCCCCGCCGGGCGACGGCTTCGAAGCCGGCTCGCCCGAAGGGAGGTCCCATGTTCCAAGTGACGCGCGTGATGACGTTCTGCTACGGGCACCGGCTCATGGACTACGAGGGGAAATGCCGCCATCCCCACGGCCACAACGCGAGGGTCGAGATCGATCTCGCATCCGCTGCGCTGGATTCGCGGGGGATGGGGTGTGATTTCGGTGAGATCAAGCAGGTGGTCCAGACGTGGATCGATCGGGAATTGGACCACCGCATGATCTTGCGACGTGACGATCCCCTCGTGGCGTTTCTGGAGAGGCTGGGCGAGCCGTGCTACCTGATGGACGTAAACCCGACCGCTGAGAATCTGGCGGCCCTGATCTTCCGTTTCGTGAAGGATCGGGGCTACGCGGTCGTGAGCGTGAAGCTTTGGGAGACAGAGAACTCCGTTGCCGCGTATTCGGAACGTGGCGCCTCCAGCCAGGCGCGTCAATCGGAATGAACCGCAGGCGCCGGCTCGCGACGCTTGGCACACTTGTTTCGAGCGTCTTGAGATCCAAGGGGGGACAGGGGGTTGACAAAAAGACGCGCGTCTCTACAATACGCCAAAAATCGGCAAGAGTTTTGCTAGGGCCTTCTCTGCGTCGACGGCGGCGGGAGTGGGAGGGATGTTTCTTACCGAAAAAGAAAGGTTGCTGGTGTAGCTCAGGTGGTAGAGCGGCTGACTTGTAATCAGCAGGTCGGGGGTTCAAATCCCTCCGCCAGCCCTCGTCTTGAAGGCGAGGGCGCGGGCGGTCCCGACGAGCGCAGCGCCCGCGGTCTGCGCGGGTCGGCCGATACCTCCGTTGAGGGTGGTGAGACGAGGGAGAGGTACCCAAGCGGCCAACGGGGACAGACTGTAAATCTGTTGGCGTTAGCCTTCGGGGGTTCAAATCCCTCCCTCTCCACGACGAGCGCGAGCCGCGAGCCGCAAGCTGCAAGCCGAGGGAACGTCCCGCTCGCGGCTCACGGCTCACGACTCACGGGTTTCTGCGGGCGTAGTTCAGGGGTAGAACATCTGCCTTCCAAGCAGAGGGTCGTGGGTTCGACTCCCATCGCCCGCTCGCGGGCCGCGATGAGAACCGCCCACCTAGCTCAGTTGGTAGAGCACACCCTTGGTAAGGGTGAGGTCAGCGGTTCAATCCCGCTGGTGGGCTGCGCCGGCTCGATCGGCGAGGCCGCCCTGCGGGCGGGCCATGCTCGTCATCCTCGCGCCGCGTGGCAGAGCTTCCGCTTCCTGCGGGCTGGAAGTTGTTGAGCCGGGACAGAGGGTGCCATGAGGACACTGCTTGCGCTGGCGTGCGAAGTTTGCGGAAGAAAGAACTACACCGGCTCGAAGAATAAGACGAAGGCCACCGAGAAGATCCGCGTCAAGAAGTACTGTCGCTTCTGCCGGAAACACAGCCCCCACAAGGAAACCAAGGTCTAATGCAAATGACGGCTCGCGGCTCACGACTCGCGAATGATAGGCCAGTAGCTCTAACTGGCAGAGCAGCGGTCTCCAAAACCGCGGGTTGGGGGTTCGAATCCCTCCTGGCCTGCCCCGCTCCGAGTGGTCCTTGGCGAGGGCCGACGCCGCGGGCCCGGCGATAGGGGGCGACCGATCCCAAATGAGCACGACTCTGGTGGCTGAAGAGCAGAAGGACGTCCAACCGAAACAGGACAAGCCCTCCGGACCGGGCTTGGTCGAGCGCGTGCGCCTGGGGTCCCTCACCCGGGGCGCTTTTTCCCCCGCGCGGTGGCGCGAGAGCGCGCAACAGTCCCTCCACTATTTCCGCGAAGTGTGGCAGGAGATGAAGAGCGTGACCTGGCCGGGCCGCAAGGAGGTCACCCTCTCCACCGGCGTGGTGCTCCTCACCTGCGTGGGCATGATGGCGGTGCTTTGGATCCTGGACATCCTGTTCGCGTTCCTCATGGGGAGGGTCCTTGGCTGAGGAAAAGATCGAAGCCTTGATCGAGGGAAAGAAATGGTACCTCGTCCACACCCTCTCGGGGTATGAGACGGTCGCGAAGTCCTGCCTGGAGGACCGCATCAAGGCCAGCGGGCTCGCGCAATACTTCGAGCAGATCCTGATCCCTTCACAGGAAGTGACAGAATCCAAGCGGGGCAAGGCGAAGACGGTACGCCGTCCCGTATTTTCGGGGTACATCCTCGTCCGGATGGACCTGAACGAGAAGACCTGGCACCTCGTGCGCGGGACGCCCCGCGTGACGGGGTTCGTGGGCGGCAACAAGACCCCCGCGATCATTCCCGATCACGAGGTGGAGGACCTCTCGCGCCAGATCCAGGACGGCACCCTGAAGATGAAGCCGGGCACCACCCTCGAGAAGGGCGATCACATCCGCGTCACCTCGGGGCCCTTTGTCGGCTTCTCGGGCGTGGTGGACGAACTCAACGTGGACCGCAAGACCGTGAAGGTCATCTTCAGCATCTTCGGGCGTCCGACGCCCGTGGAGTTGGATATGGATCAGGTGGAGCGAGACTAGCATGCCCCCCAAGAAGGAACTTCGCAAAATCAAGCTGATGATCCTGGGCGGGCAGGCGACACCGTCACCCCCGGTGGGCCCGGCTCTCGGCCAGCACGGCGTGAACATCGGCGAGTTCTGCAAGGACTTCAACGGGAAGACCCAGAACCAAGCGGGGACAATCCTGCCGGTGGAGGTCACCGTCTACGCGGACCGCACCTTCACCTACATCATCAAGATCCCGCCCGTGAGCGAACTTCTGAAGAAGGCGGCCAACATCATCAAAGGTTCCGGCACGCCGGCTCGCGAACAGGTAGGCAGCGTTACCATGGCCCAGGTGCGCGAAATCGCGCAGAAGAAACTGTCCGACCTGAACACGGAATCCGTCGAGTCGGCGGTGCGTACGGTGCTGGGGACCGCCAAGAGCATGGGCATTGACATTGTGGGAGGGGCCTGATGACCGACCACGGCAAGAAATACAGAACATCTCGGGAAGGGATCGATCGTCTGAAACGGTATCCCATCCCCGAAGCCGTCGAGATGGTCACGGCGAAGAAATATGCCAAGTTCGACGAGACGGTGGACCTTGCGTTCCGCCTGGGGATTGACCCGCGGCACGCGGACCAGATGGTGAGGGGAACGGTGCTGCTCCCGCACGGGACGGGAGCGACGGTGCGGGTGCTGGTGTTCGCCGTGGGCGAGAAGGCCGAGGCGGCGCGGCAGGCCGGCGCGGACTTCGTGGGCCTGGATGACATGATCGAGAAGATCAACGGCGGATGGGTGGACTTCGACCGGGCGGTGGCGACACCGGACGTCATGGGCAAAGTGGGCAAGCTCGGAAAGATCCTCGGCCCGCGCGGGCTCATGCCCAATCCCAAGCTCGGCACGGTCACCCCCGATGTGGGCAAGGCCGTGCAGGAGCTGAAAAGGGGAAAGGTGGAGTTCAAGGCGGACAAGGCCGGGAACGTCCACGTGGTGGCGGGCAAGACCTCCTTCGGGAAGGACAGGCTCGCTGAGAACGTGACGGCCGTAGTGGACGCGATTCTCCGGGCCAAGCCGGCCGGCGTGAAGGGCGTGTACGTCCGCAACGTGGCCGTCTCGAGCACGATGGGACCGGCCGTGCGGCTGGATGTGCAGGAGTTGGCGAGATGACACGCACGGAGAAACAGCAGATCGTCGAGTCGTATCGGGACCGGTTCCAGAAGGCCCAGGCCGTGCTTCTGGCCGAGTTCAAGGGGATCAAGGTTTCCGAGGCGGTCGAGTTGCGCCGCACGGTTCGACGCGTCCGCGGCGAATACAAGGTGCTCAAGAACACCCTGATAGGCCGGGCGCTGGGGGAGGGCGGGCTCACGTCGCTGGCTTCCCAGCTCAATGGGACAACGGCGGTCATTCTGGCGAACGGCGACCCGGTTCCGCTCACCAAGGCCGTCATGGAGTTTGGAAAAAAGTGCGCCACGCTCCGGCTCAAAGGGGCCTACGTGGGGGGCCGCTCGCTCTCCATGGAAGAAGTGAAGCAATTGGCCGACTTGCCGGGGCGCGACCTGTTGCTTTCTCAAGTCGTGGGTGCTATAAGGGCACCCCTTTTGAACCTCGTGGGCGTTCTGCAGGCCGGCCCCACGAAGCTTCTGCTCGTGCTTCGCTCGTTGGAACAGAAGCGGCAGGCCGGAGCCTCGGGCGGGGCGTGACACGTCGTAAGGAGGAACCATGGCGGACCTGACGGAAGAGGATGTCATCGGCTACATCGAGAAAATGCCGGTCTTGGACTTGTCCAAGTTCATAAAGAAGCTTGAGGACCGGTTGGGCGTGACCGCGGCGATGCCGATGATGGCTGCGGGCCTGGGCGCGGCGGCGGGTCCGGCTGCGGCCCCCAAGGCGGAGGAGAAGACCGAGTTCAAGGTCGTCCTCACGGCGGTGGGCGCGCAGAAGCTCCAGGTGATCAAAGTGGTCCGCGAGATCACGGGGCTGGGTCTCAAGGAGGCGAAGGAGTTCGTGGAGAGCGCGCCGAAGCCGATCAAGGAGGCCGCTCAAAAGGCCGAGGCCGAGGACATCAAGAAGAAGCTGACAGAGGTGGGCGCGACGGTGGAGCTCCAGTAGCCCACCCGCGGGGGAGGATTCATGGCCGTTCTGAACAAGGGGAGACGCTACCGCCGGTCGTTCGGGCGCGTCCGGACGCTGGTGGACATTCCGGATCTGATCGAGATCCAGCGGAAATCGTATGCCGAATTCCTGCAGGAGGGCGTGGAGCCGGAGCAGCGGCGGAGCCACGGCCTGCACGAGGCGTTCCGCAGCGTTTTCCCCATCGAGAACTACGAGCGAACGGCCAGCATTGAATACGTCAAGTACAAGCTCCTCGAGCCGAAATACGACCTCGACGAATGCCGCATCAAGGGCACCAGCCTGGCGGCACCGATGCGTGTCACGTTCCGTCTGGCCCTCTACGACGTGGACCCCGAGACCAAAAAGAAGTCTACGCGAGTCGTCAAAGAAGATGAGATCTATTTCGGCGAAATCCCTCTCGTTACCGACCGGGGCACGTTCGTGATCAACGGTGTGGAGCGGGTCGTGGTCAACCAGCT
This sequence comes from Nitrospirota bacterium, assembly GCA_016190245.1. GTDB lineage: Bacteria > JACPQY01 > JACPQY01 > JACPQY01 > JACPQY01 > JACPQY01. The sequence goes on from JACPQY010000060.1 coordinate 9,779, forward strand.
CCATCGTTCGCCGGGCGTGCTTTTCGACCGGGAGAAGCACTCGCCGATCGCCCGGCTGATCCCGGCGCGCGGCTCCTGGCTGGATTTCGAATTCGATTCCAAGGAATTTCTCTACGTTCGCATCGACGGCCGGCGGAAGATCCCTGCAACGGTCCTGCTGAAGGCCCTTGGGTTCACGTCCGAGTTCCTGCTCGACTACTTCTACCCCGGAGAGGACGTGGTAATTCAAGGGCGCAAGATGGTGCGTCGGATCCGCAAGGAATTCTGGGCGCGTCTTTTCGGCGATCTGAGCGATGCCCGCAACCTCTCCCTCGCGCGCCGGCGACTGCGCATGCTGTCCGACCCCAGCCTCCAGCGGCTGAAGGATTTCAGCGAGGCCGAAATCCCCGTGACCGAGGCGGAGTTGGACGGGCGGATTCTCGCTCGGGATGTGGTGCACCCGGCCACGAAGGAGACGCTGGCCACCACCAACCAGCCGCTGACGACGGATCTCCTCCAGAGCTTCCTGGATGCAGGCGTGGAAGGTTTCCGCGTTCTGTACATGGACAAGCTTCTCACCAGCCCGTCCATCCGCGAGACGCTCCTCATCGACAAGGTGCAGACCCACCGTGAGGCCATCATCGACATCTACAGGAAGTTGCGCGTCACGGACGTAACCAACGAAGAGATCGCGATGGACTTCTTCCACAACATGTTCTTCAACGGCGAGCGGTACAACCTGTCCCGTGTGGGGCGCCACAAGCTCAACATGCGGCTGCGGTCGGACTGCCCCATCGACCACACCATCCTGCGCAAAGAGGACGTCCTCGGCGTTGTGGGACACCTCCTCAAGATCAAGATGGGCGTGGAGGTGGAGGACGATGTGGACCATTTGGGCAACCGGCGGGTGCGAAGCGTGGGCGAGCTTGTGGAGATGCAGTTCCGCGGCGGCCTCATGCGCTTGGCCCGAAGCGTCAAGGAGCGCCTGAGCGGCAGCGGGCAGGAGTTGGACACACTCATGCCCCGAGACATCGTCAACATCAAGCCCGTCATGGCGAGCCTGAGGGAATTCTTCTACACAGGCCAACTCTCCCAGTTCATGGATCAGACGAACCCCCTCTCGGAAGTGACCCACAAGCGGCGCCTCAGCGCGCTGGGCGTGGGCGGCCTCACGCGTGAGAGGGCAGGCTTCGAGGTGCGCGACGTGCACCCCAGCCACTACGGTCGCATCTGTCCCATCGAGACCCCCGAAGGCCAGAACATCGGCCTCATCGTTTCGCTGGCCACCTACGCTCGGACGAATGAATTCGGATTCCTCGAGACTCCGTACGCGAAAGTCAAGGATGGTCGCATCACTGACGAGGTGGAGTACCTCACGGCCCTCGCGGGGGAACAGTTCGTGATCGCCCAGGGCAATACGCCTGTCGACAAGCACGGACGGTTCGCTACGGAGCTGGTCACGGCCCGCAGCAAGGGCGAGTTCGCCCTCGTAAAGGCCGAAGAGGTGGACTACATGGACGTCTCGCCCAACCAACTCGTCTCGGTCGGCGCGGCCCTCATTCCCTTCCTGGAGCACGACGACGCGAACCGCGCCCTCATGGGTTGCAACATGCAGCGGCAGGCGGTTCCGCTCCTGCGGCCTCACTCCCCGCTGGTGGGGACGGGCATGGAAGGGATCGTGGCCCGGGACTCGGGCGCGGTCATCCTCGCGAAGCGCGACGGCGTCGTGGAGTATGTGGACGCGGCGCGGGTCGTGGTGCGGTCCCGCCGCCCCTCGAAGGACATCAATGACTCAGGTGTGGACATCTACAACCTGACCAAGTTCAAGCGCAGCAACCAAAACACCTGCGTCACCCAGAAACCCATCGCCAGCGTCGGCCAGAAGGTGGTGGCGGGGCAGCCCATTGTCGACGGCATGGCCACCGAAGGCGGCGACCTGGCGCTTGGACAGAATATTCTCGTCGCCTTCATGCCGTGGAGGGGGTACAACTTCGAGGACTCCGTCGTCATCAACGAGCGGCTCGTGAGGGACGACGTATTCACGTCCATTCATATCGAAGAATTCGAATGCGCGGCGCGAGACACCAAGCTGGGCGTCGAGGAAATCACGCGGGACATCCCGGACGTGAGTGAGGAGCTCCTGAAGAACCTCGACGAGAGCGGCATTGTCAGCATCGGGGCCGAGGTGAGGTCGGGAGATATTCTGGTTGGAAAGATCACCCCCAAGAGTGAAACCCAGCTCTCCTCCGATGAGCGTCTGATGCGCGCCATCTTCGGCGAGAAGGGTCGCGACGTGAAGAACACTTCACTCACCGTTCCGCCCGGCATCACGGGGACGGTTATTGACGTGCGCGTCTTCACACGCAAGGGCGTGGACAAGGACCTCAGGGCCCAGGCCATCGAGCAGGAGGACATCAGCAAGCTCGAGCAGGACCGCCAGGACGAGATCCGCATCATTCAGGAGAACGCGCTCGCCCAGTTGCGTCCCGTCATCGTGGGGAAAGTGGCCAAGGAGGCCCTCAAGCACGCCAAGCGCAAGCAGGTCCTTGTCAACAAGGGCGAAAAGATCAGCGACAAGGTGCTGGACGAAATCCCGTTCGAGCAGCTCGGTAAGCTGGAGTTGACCTCGACGGAGACTCAGGAGGAAGTTCAGCAGGCCCTCGAGCGTGCCTATGAGTTGATTGACTTGGTCAACGCGTCCTTCGACAAGAAGATCGAGAAAATCAAGAGCGGGGACGAGTTGCAGGCCGGCGTGGTGAAGCTCGTGAAGGTGTACGTGGCCGTCAAGCGCAAGCTCACCGTCGGCGACAAGATGGCTGGACGGCACGGCAACAAGGGCGTGGTGTCCATCGTCGCCCCAACCGAGGACATGCCGTTCCTCGATGACGGTGCCCCGGTGGACATCGTCCTCAACCCGCTGGGGGTGCCCTCGCGCATGAACGTCGGCCAGATTCTCGAGACCGCCCTAGGATGGGCGGCCGCCGAGCTGGGGAAACGGGTGGAGGAGGCCGTGCGGGCCCGTCGCCTGGCGGAGGACATCCGCGAGATCCTCGTGGACATTCACAAGGAAGACCGCGATCTCTCGACTTGGCTCAAGGAGGCCACGCAGAAGGAGGTCATGGAGTTTGCGCTGGGCGAGCGCGATGGGATTCATGTCTCTACGCCCGTCTTCGACGGCGCGGCCGAGGCCGACATCCAGGCCCACTTGAAATCGGCGGAGCTCCCCCTCTCCGGCCAGGTGCGGCTGTACGATGGTCGGACGGGCGAGCCCTTCGCGCAGCCCGTCACGGTGGGGGTGATGTATATGATGAAGTTGCACCACCTTGTGGATGACAAGATCCATGCCCGCAGCGTGGGCGGGTACTCGCTTGTCACCCAGCAGCCCCTGGGTGGAAAGGCCCACTTCGGCGGCCAGCGGCTGGGGGAAATGGAGGTGTGGGCGCTAGAAGCCTACGGCGCGGGCCACACGCTCCAGGAATTCCTCACCGTGAAATCCGATGACGTGACCGGGCGCAACCGGGTGTACCAGGCGGTGGTGAAGGGGGAGACCGATTTCGAGATCGGGATGCCGGAATCCTTCAACGTCCTGGTCAAGGAACTTCAGGGGCTTGGCCTGAACGTCGAGCTCCTGACCGAGGGAGCCTAACCCGCAGGAGGTGTTCGGTGCGCGAGTTTATCAACCTCTTCGAGCCCACCATGAATCCGCAGACGGTGCGGGCGATCAAGATCAGTCTCGCCTCGCCGGAGCAGGTCCGAAGCTGGTCCTACGGGGAGGTCAAGAAACCCGAGACGATCAACTACCGGACGTTCAAGCCTGAGAAGGAAGGGCTCTTTTGCGCCAAGATTTTCGGTCCCGTGAAGGACTACGAGTGTCTGTGCGGGAAGTACAAGCGGATGAAGCACCGGGGGCTCACGTGCGATCGCTGCGGCGTGGAGGTCATCTCCGCCGACGTGCGCCGAAAACGCATGGGTCACATCGAACTCGCGGCGCCCGTTGCCCACATCTGGTTCATCCATTCGATCCCCTCGCGGATCGGCTCGATTCTGGACTTGAGCCCCAAGGAATTGGACCGTGTGCTCTACTTCGAGTCCTACGTCGTCACGGATCCCAAGAAAACCAATCTGCGCACCGGCCAGGTCCTTTCCCGGGATGAATACCACGAGGCCCGCAAGGTGCACGAGGGGCAATTCGACGCGGGGATGGGGGCCGAGGCCGTCGAGAAACTGCTGAAAGACGTCGACATGAAAAAACTCACCGAGGCGCTCCGCGCCCAGATGCGGGAAACGGAGACGGAGACCAAGCGGAAGAAGCTCCTCAAGCGGCTCAAGGTGGCGGATGCCTTCCTCAAGTCCGGCGTGCGCCCGGAATGGATGATCCTCCGCGTCATTCCGGTCATCCCGCCGGATCTCCGGCCCCTGGTTCCCCTCGAGGGCGGACGATTCGCCGCGAGCGACCTCAACGAACTCTACCGGCGCGTGATCAACCGGCACAACCGCCTCAAGAAGCTGCTGGCCCTCGACGCGACGCCCGAACTGATCTTGAACAATGAGAAGCGGATGCTACAGGAGGCCGTGGACGCGCTCTTCGAGAACGGCCGGCGTGGTCGCATCGTCTACGGGCGGAACAAGCGGCCCCTCAAGTCCCTCTCGGACCTCATCAAGGGCAAACAGGGCCGGTTCCGCCAGAACCTTCTCGGCAAGCGGGTGGATTTTTCAGGGCGGACCGTGATCGTGGTGGGTCCCGAGTTGAGACTCCACCAGTGCGGGCTGCCCAAGATCATGGCGTTGGAACTCTTCAAACCCTTCGTCATCGGCCGGCTTATCGACCGCGGCCTCGCCACCACGGTGAAGGCGGCCAAGAAAATGGTGGAGCGCGGGGAATCGGTGGTGTGGGACATACTGGACGAGGTGGTTCGGGAACACCCCATTCTCCTGAACCGCGCGCCCACCCTGCATCGCCTCAGCATGCAGGCCTTTGAACCGGTGCTCACCGAGTACAAGGCCATCCAACTCCATCCCCTGGTCTGCACGGCCTTCAATGCAGATTTCGACGGCGACCAGATGGCCGTGCACGTGCCCCTCTCGGTCGAGAGCCAGACGGAGGCGCGGGTGCTCCTCATGTCCACCAACAACATTCTTTCCCCCGCCCACGGCAAGCCGATCATCAACCCGACGCAGGACATCGTGTTGGGCATCTACTACCTCACCCGCGAGCGGGTGAACGACAAGGGTGAGGGGATGATCTTTCGCAGCTTTGTCGAGGCCCGGCAGGCCTATGACAACGGTGTGGTGGGACTGCACGCGAGGATTCAGGTGCGGGTGGACGGTAAGCTGCTCCGAACGACTCCGGGCCGCGTCATCCTCTCGGAGGTGGTCCCGCCGGAGATCCCGTTCGATACGATCAACCGGCTGATGACCAAGAAGGAACTGGCCCGCCTCGTGGACGTGGTCTATCGCAAGGTCGGCCTCAAGGCGACCGTGATCATGGGCGACCGGCTCAAGGACATGGGTTTCCACTTCGCCACCATGGCGGGGATCTCTGTCTCGCTCCAGGACATGCACATTCCCTCGAACAAGGAGAAGCTGATCGAGGCCGGCTACAAGGCGGCCCAGGACACGGAGGAGCAGTACCGCGAAGGCGTGATCACGGAAGGCGAGAAATACAACAAACTCATCGACCACTGGAACCGGATCACCAATGAGATCGCCGAGGAGATGAAACGGGAGATCAGCGTGGAGGAGATCGGGAACAAGGAAGGCAAGAAGGAGCGGCAGCTCTCGTTCAATCCCCTCTTCATGATGATCGATTCCGGCGCGCGCGGCAGCGAGGAGCAGATGCGACAGCTCGCGGGCGTGCGCGGCCTGATGGCCAAGCCCTCCGGCGAAATCATTCCCACGCCCATCACGGCCAACCTGCGCGAGGGGCTTTCGATGTTGCAGTACTTCATCTCCACCCACGGCGCTCGAAAGGGTCTGGCCGACACGGCCCTCAAGACCGCCACGGCCGGATACCTGACGCGCCGGATGGTGGACGTGGCGCAGGACACGATCGTGAACGAGATCGATTGCGGCTCTCTCGACGGCATCGACATCACGGGTCTGATGCAGAGCGGTGAGATGAAGGTGCGCCGGGCCGATCGCGCCCTCGGTCGGGTGGCACTCACGGACATCGTCAACTCCGTCACCGGCGAGGTGATCGTCAAGGCCAACGAGGAGATCGATGAGGAGAATGTGGAGAAGCTCAACGAGGCGGGTGACACCGTGGGCCACCTCACCGTGCGTTCGCCGCTCACGTGCCAGACGCGGCACGGCGTCTGCTCGCTGTGCTACGGGCGGGACCTCGCGCGGGGCCGCCTGGTGCACCTGGGCGAGTCCGTGGGTATCATCGCCGCCCAGTCCATCGGCGAGCCGGGCACGCAGCTCACGATGCGGACCTTCCACATCGGAGGCACTGCAACCCGCCGTGTGGAGAAGAGCACGGTCGAGTCTCCGGTGGACGGTACCGTGGAGTTCGGGGACAAGCTGCGCGCAGTGGAGAAGGGCGAGAACCGATGGGTCGCCATGACGCGCAACGGCGAAATCAAGGTCGTCGGTCTTGGCGGCGCGGTCCATCGCTTCCCCATCACGTACGGGGCCGTCCTCCTGGTAAAAGACGGGCAGAAGGTGAAGAAGGGACAGCTCCTGGCCGAGGGCGATCCCTACTCCAGCGTGATCCTGACGGACGTCGCGGGGACGGTCCGCTACCAGGACGTCCTAGAAGGCATCACCATGCAGGAGCAGGTGGACGAGGCGACGGGTCTCGCGCGCAAGATCATTATCGCGTCCAAGAACGTGGACCTGAGGCCACGGATTCTCGTTCAGGACGGTGCCGGCCGCGACACGGGCTACTTCTTGCCCGTTGGCGCCCACATCAGTGTGGAGGACGGCTCGCACGTCGAATCCGGAGACTTGGTTGCGAAGATCCCGAGGGAAACGACGAAGACCAAGGACATCACCGGCGGTCTGCCGCGCGTGTCGGAACTCCTCGAGGCCCGCCGCCCCAAGGAAGTCGCCGTCATCACGGAGATCGATGGGATCGTTTCTTTTGGCAAGGATGTGAAGGGCAAACGCACGGTCCTGGTCACGCCGGACAAGGGCGAGCCCAAGACCTACCAGATCCCGCGGGGGAAACACATCTGCGTGCACGAGGGTGACTACGTCAAGGCCGGCGACCAGCTCATGGATGGGACCCCCAACCCCCATGACGTGCTCGTCGTGCGCGGCGTAAAGGACCTGGCCCGATACCTCGTGGACGAGATTCAGCTCGTGTACGACTCCCAGGGCGTGAAGATCAACGACAAGCACATCGAACTGATCTCACGCCTCATGCTGAGGAAGGTGAAGATCACCTCCGCGGGCGACACCACGTTCTACGTGGGCGAGGAGGTGGACAAGTTCAACTTCGAGGAGGAGAACGCCCGCATTGTGAAGCAGGCCGGCAAGCCCGCCACGGCGGAATATATTCTTCAGGGGATCAGCCGCGCCTCGCTCTCCACGGACAGTTTCATCTCGGCCGCTTCGTTCCAGGAGACGACCAAGATCCTGACCGACGCCGCCGTGGCGGGGAAGGTGGACTCGTTGCGCGGTCTCAAGGAAAACGTGATCGTCGGGCGGCTTATCCCGGCCGGAACGGGTTTCCCCAAGTACCGCAAGACGGAGATCGACGTGCCGCTCGAAGCACCGGCGGAGCAGCCGGCGACGCCCCTCGATGCTCCCGAGATGCAGCCACCGCTCGTCTTCACGCCCATGCCTGAGAAGGCGATCGAGGAGTAGCGAATGCCTACCTTCCAGCAGCTTATTCGTCACGGGCGGGTACGTACGCGCAAGAAGAGACGCACCACCGCTCTCCAGAGTTGTCCCCAGCGGCGGGGGGTCTGCACACGCGTCTACATCATGACCCCTAAGAAGCCCAACTCCGCCCAGCGCAAGGTAGCCCGCGTGCGGCTTACCAACGGTGTCGTGGTGACGGCCTACATCCCGGGCGAGGGCCACAACCTCCAGGAGCACTCCGTGGTCCTGGTGCGCGGCGGGCGCGTCAAAGACCTGCCGGGCGTGAAGTACCATATCATCCGGGGTGTGCTCGACTGCCAAGGCGTGGGTGAGCGGAAAAAGAGCCGCTCGCGGTACGGCACGAAGCGGCCGAAGTAACCGGAGGAGCGTCGCCACATGTCGAGAAAGGGTCGAGCGGAGAAGAGGGAGGCAGAGGCCGATTTCAGGTATGGCGATCTCTTGGTGGCCAAGCTCATCAACTATGTCATGTCCGAGGGGAAGAAACGGCTGGCCGAGAAGGTTGTCTATGGGTCTTTCGACCTGGTGCAGGAGCGGTCCAAGGAAGATCCCGTGGAAGCGTTCAGGAAGTGCATCGAGAACCTCAAGCCCGTCCTGGAAGTCAGGCCGCGCCGTGTGGGTGGCGCCACGTATCAGGTTCCCATGGAGGTTCGTCCCGAGAGGCGGCTGGCACTGGCCCTTCGGTGGCTGATCGGAACGGCGAGGGAGCGGCCTGAGCGGACCATGGTGGAGCGCCTGGCCGGCGAGATCGCCGAGGCTGCCGCTGGTAGAGGCGTGGCGATGAAGAAGAAGGAAGAGATGCACAAGATGGCCGAGGCAAACCGCGCCTTCGCCCACTACCGCTGGTAGGAAAGGGAATGGCTATGAGCGCGCTTGCGACCGTGGAGACCGAGAGCGGAGGTTTCCCCGCCAAGCCGGTCAGGCCTGCCCGGCCGGGCGGTCCCGCCGGCCTCGACAGCACGCGCAACATCGGGATCATGGCGCATATTGACGCGGGGAAGACGACCACGACCGAGCGAATCCTCTACTACACGGGGTTCACCTACAAGATCGGGGAGGTGGATGAGGGCACCACGCAGATGGATTGGATGGAGCAGGAACAGGAGCGGGGCATCACGATCACGGCTGCCGCAACCACGTGCTTCTGGAAAGGACACCGCATCAACCTTATCGACACGCCGGGGCACGTTGACTTCACCGTCGAGGTGGAGCGCTCGCTGAGGGTCTTGGATGGCGCGGTGGCGGTCTTCTGCGGGGTGGGCGGCGTGGAGCCCCAATCGGAAACCGTCTGGAGGCAGGCGGACCGGTATCGGGTCCCGCGGATCGCCTTCATCAACAAGCTTGATCGGGTCGGGGCGGATGTTCAGATGGTGGTCCGGATGATGCGTGAGCGACTCTCTATGACGCCCATCCTGATCCAGGTCCCCTACTTCGTGGCGGAGGCCGACTTCCGCGGGGTAGTGAACCTCATCGACGAGAAATTGTATTTGTGGGACTCGGCGGAGCGGGGCGCCACCTACACCAGCCACCCCGTGCCGGATTCGATGCGCGCCGAGGTCGAGAAGGCCCGGCACCAGATGCTGGAGTCCATCGCGGAGGCGGACGAAACTTTCATGGACCTGTACCTCGAGAAAAAGCCTTTCGGCCCCGCCGAGATTCAGGCCGCCCTTCGCGCTGCGACGCTCGATCTGCGCGTGGTTCCCGTCCTATGCGGTGCGGCCTTCCGCAACAAGGGGGTCCAGCCTCTTCTTGACGCGGTGGTGGACTACCTGCCGTCGCCTCTCGACGTTCTGCCGGTGACCGGGCGCGCGGTGGAGGGCGAAGGGGAGCAGGTGAGGCGCCCGGATCCGGGTGAGCCTCTGGCCGCCCTGGCCTTCAAGATCATGACGGACCCGCACATGGGGCAACTGACGTATATCCGGATCTACTCGGGGACGGTGAAGGCCGGGCAGATGATCTACAACTGCGCGCGCCAGAAGCGGGTGCGCGTGGGGCGTCTGATGAAAGTCCATGCCAACAAGTTCGAAGATCTGGAACGGGCGACCGCCGGCGAGATCGTCGCCATCGGCGGGATGCGCGAGGTCGTCACCGGCGACACGCTGGCGGACGAGGATGCTCCCCTCCTGCTGGAGTCCATGGAGGTTCCCGCGCCTGTCATCTCAGTGGCGATCGAGCCCAAGACCAAGGCGGACCAGGACCGTCTGGGAATGGCCCTCCACCGCTTGTCCGTGGAGGACCCCTCGTTCCGCGTGCGGCAGGACGAAGAGACCGGCCAGACGCTCATTTCGGGGATGGGAGAGCTCCACCTGGAAATCATCGTAGACCGGATGAAACGCGAGTTCCGCGTGGACGCGAATGTCGGTCGGCCGCAGGTGGCCTACCGCGAGTCCGTCACGCGCGGGGCCGAGGCGGAAGGGCGGTATGTGCGTCAGACCGGGGGCCGTGGCCAGTACGGTCATGTCTACCTGCGCGTCGAGCCGTCCGAGCCCGGGAAGGGATTCGAATTCGTGGATGAGATCAAAGGGGGCGTCATCCCCCGTGAGTTCATCCCCGCGGTCGAGAAGGGCATCAAGGAGGCCTTGGAAACGGGGCCGGTCGGCGGGTTTCCCGTCACGGACCTGAAGGTGATCCTGCTGGACGGTTCGTACCACGAGGTGGATTCCTCCGAGATCGCGTACAAGATCGCGGCCAGCCTGGGGTTCAAAGACGCGGTGAGGAAAGCGGCGCCGGTCATGCTCGAACCCATCATGTCCCTCGAGGTTATCCTCCCGGAGGGTTTCCTGGGCGATGTCCTGGGCGATCTCAACACGAGGCGGGGAAAGATTCTGGAAGTGGAGTCGCGCGGGACCACCCGCGTGATCCGCGCCGAAGTGCCCTTGGAACGGATGTTCGGGTATGCCACGGCCATCCGGAGCCTGACGCAGGGCAGGGGTACGCACACGATGCAGTTCGGCTACTACGCGAAGGTTCCGCCGCAGGTTCTCGAGAAGATTCTCGGGACGCCGGGTGGAGCCGCGAAGGCATAGTCCCATGGCGGTGCGTTGAGCTAGGAGGTAGGCGATGTCGAAGCAGAAATTCGAGAGGAAGAAAACCCACGTCAACATCGGCACGATCGGCCACGTGGACCACGGCAAGACGACCCTGACGGCGGCCATCACCCACACGCTGGCGGCGAAGGGCCTGGCGCAGGCCAAGTCCTATGATGAGATCGATAACGCCCCCGAGGAGAAGGCCCGGGGCGTGACGATCAACGTCCACCACGCGGAGTACGAGACTGAAACCCGGCACTATGCCCACGTGGACTGCCCGGGGCACGCGGACTACATCAAGAACATGATCACCGGCGCCGCGCAGATGGACGGAGCGATCCTGGTGGTCAGCGCGCCGGACGGACCGATGCCGCAGACGCGCGAACATATCCTCCTCGCCCGCCAGGTCGGCGTCCCGCACATCGTGGTGTTTCTCAACAAGTGCGATGCGATGGAGGACCCCGAGCTTCTCGATCTGGTGGAACTCGAAGTGCGCGAACTGCTCACAAAGTACGAGTTTCCGGGTGACAAGATCCCGGTGATCCGCGGCAGCGCGATCAAGGCCCTGGAGGGCGACAAGTCGGAGGGAGCCCAGGGCTCCATCCTCAAACTGATGGAGACGATCGACAAGGTCATCCCCCAGCCGGTCCGCGAGGTGGACCGACCCTTCCTCATGCCCATCGAGGACGTTTTCTCCATCTCCGGCAGGGGCACCGTAGTGACCGGTCGTGTGGAGCGGGGAAAGGTGCGCACGGGCGAGGAAGTGGAGATCGTCGGCTTCCGCGACACCTTCAAGACGGTCGTGACGGGGGTCGAGATGTTCCGGAAGGTTCTCGACGAAGGCTTGGCGGGCGACAACGTCGGCCTGCTCCTGCGCGGCACGAAGAAAGAGGAAGTGGAGAGAGGCCAGGTGGTGGCCAAGCCCGCCACGGTCACTCCCCACCGCAAGTTCGACGGTCAGGTCTACATCCTCAGCAAGGAGGAAGGCGGACGGCATACGCCGTTCTTCAAGGGGTACCGGCCCCAGTTTTATTTCCGGACCACCGACGTTACGGGGAACGTGGAGTTGCCCGAAGGTGTCGAGATGGTCCTGCCCGGCGATAACGTCAAGATGAAAGTGGAGCTGATCACCCCCGTGGCGATGGAAGACGGCCTGCGCTTTGCGATTCGCGAAGGCGGCAAGACCGTCGGGGCGGGAGTGGTGGCCAAGATTCACGAGTAGCGTATGGAGTTGACGCGGGATCGGATCATCCTCAAATCCTTCGACCACCGCCTGCTCGACAGGGCGGTGAAGGAGGTGGTGGACACGCTCGACCGGACGGGCGCGAAGATCGCCGGACCGGTCCCCCTGCCCACGCGCATCAGCCGGTTTTGCGTCCTGCGTTCGCCGCACGTGAACAAGAAATCGCGCGAGCACTTCGAGATCCGGACGCACAAGCGGGTGATCTACATCCTCGAAGGCACGCCGATGGCGGGCGAAGCGCTCTCCAAGCTCGAACTGCCCGCCGGCGTCAGCGCGAGCATCAAGAAGGGATGACGCCATCGTGGCCAGCGCGTTCCCCGGCCTCCTCGGCAAGAAGATCGGCATGACCCGTGTGTTCGAGGAGGACGGGACCGTCGTCCCGGTCACCGTCGTCCGCGCCGGCCCCTGCGTCGTCACGCAGATCAAGACCAGAGAGCACGACGGCTACGTGGCCGTCCAGGTCGGTTTCGATCCCCTCCGCGAAAAGCACGTGAACAAACCGATGAAAGGTCATTTCCAGAAGAGCGGCGGGCGCGCGTTCCGGCACGTCCGGGAATTCAAGGTCGCCGGGACGGACGGATATCAGGTTGGCCAGGAAATTACAGTGGGAATTTTTGCCAAAGGCGAGAAGGTCCTCGTCTCCGGGCGTACGAAGGGGAAAGGTTTCCAAGGGGTGGTCCGGCGGCACGGCCACAAGGGAGGGAAGGGCTCGCACGGCTCGATGTTTCACCGCGCACCTGGGAGTTCCGGGGCAGGTACGTCCCCCGGCCGTGTCCTCAAGGGCCGCGGCTATCCCGGTCACATGGGAGATGTGCAGGTGGTGGTGCGCGGATTGAGGGTGATTGAGGTGCGCGAATCCGACCACCTCGTTCTTATCGGAGGCGGTCTGCCCGGAGCGAACGGCGGCCTGATCGCGATCCACAGGGAAGCTGTCTGAGGGGAGTGGCGATGCCGACCGTACCCGTCGTAAACCGCTCCAACGAGAAGGTGGGGGAGTGCGACTTGCCCGCTCCGCTCTTCGGCCGCCCCTACCGCAAGGATCTCATCCACGCAGCCGTGGTGGCTCACTTGGCGCGTCTGCGCCAGGGCACGGCCTCCACGTTGAACCGGGCCGCCATCGAGGGCGGGAAGAAGAAGCCCTGGAAACAGAAGCACACGGGACGGGCCCGGGCGGGCTCGACGGTGTCGCCCCTCTGGCCGGGAGGGGCGATCGTTTTCGGCCCGACGCCGCGGGACTACGGGTGGCGGCTCCCGAAAAAGATGAATCGCGCCGCGCTCGGCTCGGCCCTCTCCCACCAGCTCAAGAGCGGGAATCTGCTCGTGGTGGATCAGGCGGGCTCCGAGAAGGGGAAAACGAAGGACGTCGTGAAGTGGCTCTCGGGCCTGGGCGTGGGTGAAAACGTGCTTCTCGTGGACGCGACGCCGGATCCCCTCCTGCGCAGGGCGGTTCGAAATCTTCCCAAGGTCCGTCTCGTCGCCCCGCAGAACCTGGACGTCTACACCGTCATGCTTCATCGAAAGATCGTCGTGACGGCTCAGGCCGTGGAGGCCCTCCGCAAACGGTGCGATGAGGCAGCCACGGCGGCGGCTCAGTGACCATGGCCACGCCCCATCCCATTTCAGACGAGATCGAGGCGCGCGCCGTGCTTCGCCGGCAGATCGTGACCGAGCGCAGCAAGGCCATCCAGGGAGAACACAATCAGTGGGTGTTCGAGGTGGAGCGCGGGGCCAGCAAGGAGCAGATCCGTCAGGCCATCGAGAAACTTTACAAAGTGTCCGTGGTGCGCGTGGCGACCATGAACGTCCGCGGGAAGCATTTCTCCGGACGGCGCAAGAATGCCAAGGGAATGCAGTTCACCGAGGGCAAGCGGGCGAACTGGAAGAAGGCGATCGTCCGCCTGAAGGAGGGCCAGCGCCTACCGCTGGCATGAACGATGCCGACTCGCCGACTGCGTCCGACCTCTCCGGGTGCGCGCTTCCAGGAGCGGCGCGACCTCTCGCATCTCTCGGACAAGGCGCCGGAGTCGCGTCTCGTGTTCTTTCATCACACGACTGCAGGGCGGAACAACCAGGGGCGCATCACCGTGCGGCATCGCGGAGGCGGCCACCGCCGGTTGTATCGGATCATTGATTTTCGGCGCGACAAGCTCGGAGTGGCCGGTTGCGTGGTGGCTCTCGAATACGATCCGAATCGGAGCGCGGACCTTGCTCTCCTCCAGTATCCGGACGGCGAGCGGCGCTACATCCTGGCTCCCGTGGGGCTCAAGGTGGGCGACGGGGTCGTGAGCGGGACCGAGGCCGAGATCAAGGTGGGCAACTCCCTTCCGCTCTCCCGTATCCCGGATGGGACGCAGGTGCACAATGTTGAATTGTATCCGGGGCGGGGCGGCCAGATCGCCCGCGGCGCCGGCACCGCCATCCAGATTCTCGCCAAGGAGGAAGGCTACGCCCAGTTGCGGCTTCCGTCCGGGGAAATTCGAAAGGTCCGATTGGAATGCCGGGCCACCATCGGGCAGGTGGGGAACGTAGATCACAGCAACATCACCGTGGGGAAGGCGGGGCGCACCCGCTGGAGAGGGCGCAGGCCTACCGTCCGCGGTTCGGCCATGAACCCCGTTGACCATCCCCATGGAGGCGGTGAGGGAAAGGCCGGCCAGGGCAATCCCCATCCGGTGTCTCCCACGGGTGTTCTGGCGAAGGGTTACAAGACCCGGAAGAACAAGGCCACGGACAAGTACATCGTACGCGATAGGAGGATGTGATGCCCCGTTCGCTGAAGAAAGGCCCCTTTGTCGATTCCCACCTGCTGGAGAAGGTCCAGCGGATGTCGCAGCAGGTCTCGCGCGCGCCGATCAAGACGTGGTCGCGCCGGAGCACCATCACGCCGGAGATGATCGGGCTCACGTTCCTGGTCCACAACGGCAACAAGTTTCATCCGGTCTATGTGAGCGAGGCCATGGTGGGGCACAAGCTGGGCGAGTTCGCCGTCACCCGCCTGTATCCCAGCCACACGGCGGGCCCCAAGATCGAAGAGACGCCCGCGGCGCCGCCGGCGAAGGGGTGAGGTGATGCATGGCCGGCAACGCCGTTCTCCGTTTCGCCAAGCTCAAGCCCCGGAAGGCGCGTGACGTGGTGGACCTGATTCGCGGCAAGAAGGTGGACGAGGCGGAGGCGATCCTGAGAGGCGTGCGCCGGAAAGCGTCGGAGCCGATCCTGAAGCTGCTCAAGGCCGCGATCGCGAGCGCGGAATCCCATACCGAAATGGATCTCGAGAAACTCGTTGTGAAACGGGCCTACGTGGATGAGGGTCCCACGATGAAACGCTTCAGACCGATGCCCTTCGGCCGGGCCGGACGGGTGCGGAAGCGGACGTGCCACATCACGATCGAGCTCGGAGAAGGGAGGTAAGGTGGGTCAGAAAGTCAACCCGATCGGACTTCGATTGAAAATCGTCAAAGACTGGTCTTCGCGCTGGTACGCTGAGAAGGACTACGCCGTACTCCTGCACCAGGATCTCTTCATCCGAGAGACGATCCTCAGGGAGTGGGGGGGGGCCGGCATCTCCAAGGTGGAGATCGAGCGGTCCGGCCGCCTTCCGAAGGTCATCGTGCATACGTCCCGCCCGGGAATGGTCATTGGGAAGAAGGGCGTGGAGAGTAAGCGAATCGAGGACGTCCTCGAGCGCCGGCTGGGATCGAAGGTGGAGATGGAGGTCCGGGAGGTGAGACGGCCGGAGATTGATGCGGCCCTCGTGGCTCAGTCGGTGGCGCGACAGCTCGAGAGCCGGGTGTCCTTCCGGCGGGCGCTGCGCAAGGCCATTGCCACGGCCCTCCAGTACGGGGCCCTGGGTGTTCGGATCTGCGTCGCGGGCCGCCTGGGAGGCTCCGAGATCGCGCGGACGGAGTGGTACCGCGAGGGACGCGTCCCGCTCCACACGCTGCGCGCGGACATTGATTATGCCGTTGGGAGGGCCCGGACCAAGTACGGCGTGATCGGGGTGAAGGTTTGGATCTTCAAGGGTGAGGTTCTCAAGGCGGAGGCCGCCCAGCAGCCCCGCAAGGAGCCCGTGAATGCTGCAGCCTAGCCGCACCAAGTACCGCTACTACCACCGCGCGAAGGCCCGCGGCATCGCGAAGGGCGGCACGGACCTGTCCTTCGGGGCCTACGGGCTCAAGGCGTTGGAGGGCGGCTGGGTGTCGGATCGGCAGATCGAGGCTGGGCGCGTGGCGCTCATCCGCGAGGTCGGCAAGACCGGGAAACTGTGGATCCGGGTTTTCCCCGACATGCCGCGGACCAAGAAACCCCTCGAGACGCGCATGGGCAAGGGCAAGGGCGGCATCGAGGGCTGGTACGCGTGCGTCAAGCGCGGGAGGATCCTGTTCGAGATCGAGGGACTCGCCCCTGACGCGGCCGCCGCGGCGATGCGTCTGGCCGCGAGCAAACTTCCCGTCAAGACGCGGCTCGTGACAAGGACGGATCAGCTATGAGGCTCAAGGCCGGCGCGCTTCGGGAACTCTCGGTGGAGGATCTCCACAAGAAGGCGACCGATCTGTCCGGTGAGCTGTTCAAGATCCGGATCGAGGCCCGGTCGGCCCGCACGGCCACCTCGCCGAAGGTTCGAAATCTCAGGCGCGATCTGGCGCGTGTCAAGACGGTGCTCGGAGAAAAGGAGAAGGAATCCGGTGGAAAAGAATAGGCGAAGGCTCGAGGGCAACGTCGTGTCCGCCAGGATGAAGAAGACGGTTCTGGTGGAGGTCGTTCGGATCCAGCAGCACGCCGTCTTCGGGAAGTTTCTCAAGCGGCGCAAGAAGCTCATGGCGCACGATGAAGAGGGACGCTGCAAGGTGGGGGATCGCGTGGAAATCATCGAGTCCCGTCCCCTCAGCCGTCTGAAGCGGTGGCGCGTCACCCGCGTTCTGAAGCAGGCCGATGCGACGGTGGCCGCGGCCGAAGCCGCGGCGGGGGGCACGCCGTGATCGCGAGGCGGTCCATCCTGGAGGTGGCGGACAATACCGGTGTGCGCAAGGCGCAGTGCATCGGCATGATCGGCTATTCGAAGAAGCGGTACGCCCGCATCGGGGATGTGATCACCATCTCGGTGAAGGAGGCGATCCCGCAGCTCATGATGCGCCGGACGGAGCGGGACAAGACGGCGCGGCGGCTCGCCAAGGGAGACAAGTGCCGGGCGGTGGTGGTGAGAACCCGCAAAGAACATAAACGCAGGGATGGCAGCACGATCCGATTCGACGACAACGCCGTGGTTCTCATCAGCGACGACGGTGAGCCGCTTGGAACGCGGATCTTCGGCCCCGTTGCGCGGGAGCTGAGGGCTCGCAAGTTCATGAAGATCATCTCGCTCGCCCCGGAGGTCCTCTGACGTGCCCAAGTTCGAATCCCTCCACGTTCGCAAAAACGACACCGTCGCCGTCATGGTGGGCAAAGACCGCGGCAAGACCGGGAAGGTGCTCCGTGTGGTGCCGAAGCGGGGCCGCGTGGTGGTGGAGAAGGTGAACATGGTGAAGCGGCACACGAAGGCCACGCAGGACCAGCCGGGAGGGATCATCGAGAAAGAGGCGCCCATCCACGTGTCGAATGTTCTGCCCTACTGCGGGCGGTGCTCCCGCGGGGTGCGCATCCGTCACAAAGGGCTGGAGGACGGCACGAAGGTAAGGATCTGCGCGAAGTGCGGGGAGGCGATAGGGTCATGAGACCGCGGGTACAGGAACACTACGAGAAGGTGGTGGTGGAGCGACTGATGAAGGAGTTCGGCTATGGGAACCGCCTCGCGGTGCCGCGGCTGAACAAGATCGTCCTGAATGCCGGCGTGGGCGAGGCCAAGAAGGCGGAGGGTGCGAAGGCGCTGGAGAACATGGGCAAAGCGCTGGCCGCGATAAGCGGGCAGAAGCCGGTGACGACCTTGGCCAAGAAGTCGATCGCCAACTTCGGCATCCGGAGAGGGCAGACGCTGGGGTGCAAGGTCACGCTGCGAGGAGTGCGCATGTACGAATTTGTGGAGCGACTTGTTCACGTGGCCCTGCCCCGCGTCCGCGATTTCAGGGGCGTGTCGCCCCA
This sequence comes from Nitrospirota bacterium, assembly GCA_016190245.1. GTDB lineage: Bacteria > JACPQY01 > JACPQY01 > JACPQY01 > JACPQY01 > JACPQY01. The sequence goes on from JACPQY010000060.1 coordinate 27,929, forward strand.
GGCTTTCGACGGGCGGGGCACCTACACCCTGGGTATCCGGGAGCACGGCATCTTCCCGGAGGTGAAGTTCGAATGGATCGACAAGGTTCGGGGGATGAACGTCACGTTCGTGACGACCGCCCGGACGGATCAAGAAGCCAAGGCTCTGCTGGCCCATCTGGGCCTGCCGTTCAGAGGGAATTGATCGTGGGGCACGCAGACATCCGGGGTGTTGCTCTTGAAGTGGCAGTGCTTGTGGTTCCTGAGATTGCTTCTCCGCCGGCTGGAGGATCGCAATGACGGCCTTGGCTAGTCATCGCGAGGCCGCCACAGGCGGAAAGGGGCAGCCTGTCCGCCTACCGGCGGATGGCGATCTCAGGTGGGGAAATCTCCGGAGCGAAGCGGACAGAATAGGAGGATCGTCGTGTCCAAGAAATGCCTGAGAAACAAGTCGAAGGAGAAGCCGAAGTTCAAGGTGAGGGCGTACAACCGGTGTCCCCGCTGCGGCAGGCCCCGGGCGTTCCTGCGCAAGTTCCAGATGTGTCGGATCTGTTTCCGTGACCTGGCCTCGCGGGGGGAAATCCCCGGCGTCGTCAAGGCGAGTTGGTAGGCCATGAACTACGATACCGTTTCGGACCTGATCGTGCGGATCAAGAACGCCGTGAGGACGCGCCGCGAGCACGTGGACGTTCCGCTCTCGAACCTCAGGCGGCATATCGCGGAAGTCCTACAGAGGGAGGAGTTTCTGGAGAAGTTCATCCCGGTGGACGATGGGCGGCACGGGGCGTTGCGCCTGTTCCTCCGCTATGGGCCCGGCAAGGAGCCCGTGATCAAGCAGATCCGTCGGATCAGCCGCCCGGGCCGCCGCGTGTACAAGGGTTGCACCGAGATGCCGCGGGTGCGTCGCGGCTTCGGAATCGGGGTCTACTCGACGCCCAAGGGCGTTCTGTCGGACGCCGAGGCGAGGCGGCAGAAAGTCGGCGGCGAATACCTCTGCGAGGTGTGGTGAGGCATGTCCCGCATCGGCAAGCGTCCCGTAGCGATTCCGGCCGGCGTGAAGGTTGCGGTGAGCGCCGCCGTCTGCCGCGTCGAAGGGCCGAAAGGGCGCCTCGAGATCAAAGTCCCGACAGGGCTCAAGCTGACAGTGGCGGATGGAAAGGCCGTCGTTGCTCTTGAAGGCTCCGCTCCGGCATCCGCGGAGGTGTACGGCACAACGCGGGCGCTCCTGGCGGACATGGTGCAGGGCGTGCACCAGGGATTCCAGAAGGGATTGGAGATCAGCGGCGTCGGCTTCAAGGCGGAGGTTCAGGGGAAGGAGATTGTGCTCTCGATGGGGTTCAACCACCCCGTGAAAATTCCCATTCCGGACGGGGTTGAGGTGAAGGTGGAAAAATCGGTTGGGATCACCATTTCGGGAGCGGACCGGGCGCGCGTGGGCCAGTTGGCGGCGCTCGTGCGACGCGTCCGTCCTGCGGACCCGTACAAGGCCAAGGGCATCAAGTACGCCGGCGAAGTGATTCGCCGGAAAGCCGGCAAGGCCACCGTGGCCAAGGCGGCGTGAGATGGCCGAGACGAAACTGAAGCACGAGCGGCGCGACCGACGCCGGCAGCGGATTCGGAAGAAGGTCTTCGGGCGTCCCGAAAGACCCCGTCTCACCGTATACAAAAGTCACAAGCACATCTACGGGCAGATCGTGGACGATATGAGCGGGAAGACGCTGGTGGCGGTTTCGTCCAAGGCCAAGGACTTGGCGGACGCCCTCCGGTCCGGCGGGAACGTCGAGGCCGCCAAGAAAGTGGGCATGCTGCTTGCTCAGAAGGCCGTCGCCGGGGGGATCCGAAAGGTCGTGTTCGACCGCAATGGGTGTCTCTATCACGGGCGCGTGAAGGCGCTCGCGGACGCCGCCCGCGAGGCCGGGCTTGTGTTCTGAAGGGAAGGTAAGGCGTGTCAGACGAGCTGATCGAGAAAATCGTGCATATCGGGCGGGTAGCCAAGGTCGTCAAAGGCGGGAAGCGCCTCAGCTTTAACGCGATCGTGGTGGTCGGGGATGGCGGAGGCAGGGTCGGCTTCGCTCTGGCCAAGGCCAATCAAGTCCAGGATGCCATCTCGAAAGGTCTTGAGAAGGCGCGCAAGTGCATGGTCCTGATTCCCCTTGTGGATGGCACGATCCCGTTCGACGTTCTGGGCCGGTACGGGGCCGGGAAAGTCCTTCTCAAGCCGGCCTCCAGGGGAACCGGAGTGATTGCCGGGGGCGCCGTGCGCGCCGTGCTGGAGGCCGTCGGGGTGGTGAACATCCTGACGAAAAGCATGGGATCGAGCAATCCCCATAACCTGGTCAAGGCTACCTTCAACGGCCTTCAACAGTTGCGCAGCCTGGAGCAGCTCGCGGCCATGCGCCCCAAGCTGCGCGAAAGGATGGCCAAGAATTGAGCGACCTGAGAATCACCCTCGTGCGCAGCCCCTACGGTATCCTGCCCCGGCACCGGCGCGCGCTCAAGAGCTTGGGGCTGACGCGGATCGGGAAATCCGTGACACTGCCGAGCAACCCCGCCACGCGGGGGATCGTCGGACAGCTCCGGCACCTCATCGAAGTGAGCGAGCGTCATGCTGACTGACCTGGGCGGTCGTCCCGGTTCGAAGAAACGCCGGAAACGCGTCGGGCGCGGTCTCGGCTCCGGCCACGGCCGTACGGCGTGCCGGGGGTACAAGGGCTTGGGCGCCCGAACGGGCGGCAAGGTGCACGCCAGCTTCGAGGGTGGACAGACCCCCCTGCATCGCAGGCTCCCCAAGCGGGGGTTCACGAACATTTTCCGCCGAGAGTGGGCGATCGTCAACGTGGGCGATCTGGCGCCCCTCGCCGACGAGAAGCGGGAGATCACGCCGGAACTGCTTCTCGAACGGCGGCTCATCAAGGAACTGAAACACGGCGTCAAGGTGCTGGGGGGGGGAAGTCTGGAGAAGCCCGTGGTGGTCAAGGCCCACGCCTTCGCGCGTTCGGCGCGGGAGATCATCGAGAAGGCGGGCGGACGGGCGGAGGTGCTGCCGGCTTGAGGCCCCCTCGAATGAGGGGGGTGCCGAGCAAGAGGAGGCGCGATGAGACAGGCCTTGATGGACGCGGCCAAGGTGCCGGAGTTGGGCAAGAAGCTCCTCGTGACCGTGGGCTTCCTAGCCGCCTACCGCCTGGGCGTCCACGTCCCCACGCCCGGTGTCGATCCCTCCGCTCTGACGGCTTTCTTCCAATCCCAGGGCGGCGCGTTGCTCGGCGTGCTGGACATCTTCACGGGGGGGGGGTTGTCACGCCTCTCCATCTTCGCCCTCGGGGTGTGGCCCTATATCTCGGCCTCGATCGCGGCCGATCTCCTGACGCATGTCATCCCCCAACTCGAGGCCCTCAAGAAGGAGGGCGAGCAAGGGCGCCGGAAAATCAACCAGTACGTGCGCTACGCTACGATCGCCGTCTGCATCGTACAGGGCGCCATCATGCTGACGTGGCTCGAGGGCAGCACCGCCCCCGGCGGACAGCCGATCGTGCCGATCCCGGGATGGGGCTTCCGCGTGCTCACGCTCCTCACCCTGACCGCGGGAACCGTTCTTCTCATGTGGCTGGGCGAACAGATCACCCACCGCGGCATCGGCAACGGAGTCTCGCTCATCATCTTCGCGGGCATCGTCGGCCGCATCCCGAGCGCCTCGCGCAACATGTTTCAGCTCCTCCGCACGGGCGAGATGGACATCCTGGTCGCTATTCTCGTCGTTGTCATCATGGTGGGCTCGATTGGATTCATCGTATTCGTCGAAATGGGACAGCGCCGCCTCCCGGTCCAGTATCCGACCCGAACCGTCGGGCGGAGGGTCTTCCAGGGGCAGGAGACGCACCTGCCGCTCAAGGTCAACACGTCGGGCGTGATCCCGCCCATCTTCGCGCAGGCCGTCCTCTCGTTCCTGGCCTACCCAGCCCAGGCGTGGGACGTGCCGGCGGTGGACCGTATCTTCAGCCCTTTCCTTCCCGGTGGGCCTCTCTACATCCCCTCCTACATGCTCCTCATCGGCTTCTTCTGCTTCTTCTACACCGGCGTGATTTTCAATCCTGTGGATGTGGCGGACAACCTGCGCAAGCACGGCGGGTATATCCCCGGCATCCGCCCGGGGCAGCGGACGGCCGAGTACATCAATCATGTCCTGACGCGCGTCACGCTTGGGGGCGCGGCCTATCTTTGCCTCGTGGCGTTGTTGCCCATCCTGTTGAGCCGCCAGTTCAACGTGCCGTTCTATTTTGGAGGCACGGCGTTGCTCATCGTGGTGGGCGTGGCGCTCGATTTTATCCAGCAGATCCAGGCGCACCTGCTCGTCCGACAGTACAGGGGCTTCCTCGAGGGTCGGCGACTGAGGGGGAGACGTGGATGAACCCCGCACCTATCCCGAGCCGAGTCCCTCGGCGTGGCACGCGCCAAAGGCGAAGCCGCCTGTCTGCTGCGACCCTTGCCGGCCCCGAGACGTCCGAAAGGATAGGTGCGGGGTGAACCTGATTCTTCTCGGTCCCCCCGGCGTGGGGAAGGGTACCCAGAGCAAGCTGATATCGAAGCGCTTGGCGATTCCGCAGATCTCGACGGGGGACCTTCTACGCGAAGCCGTCCGCCAGAAGACAAAACTGGGCCTTGAGGCCAAACTCTACATGGAACGCGGCGAACTTGTCAGAGACGGGATCGTGGTGGGGCTGATCGAAAGAAGGATCCAGGACCCCGACTGCACCAAGGGTTTCGTTCTGGATGGATTTCCGCGAAACGTCGAGCAGGCGGATGCCCTGGCTACCATGTTGAGAGGCGCAGGCCGGAGGATCGACACGGCCGTGTGCATCGAGGCGGCTGAGGACCTGCTGGTCAGGCGTATCGCCGGCCGGAGGGTGTGCTCGTCGTGCGGGTCGGAGTTCCATGTCGAATTCCGGCCGTCGGCCAAGGGCAAGCTGTGCGAACGGTGCGGTGCCGAGCTCGTCCAGCGCAAGGACGATCGCGAAGACGTGGTCAAGGAACGCCTTCGCGTGTACCGCGAATCGACCCAACCTCTCGCGCGCTACTACGAGGAGCGGGGCCTCCTGCGTCGCGTGAAGGGCGAAGGGACGATCGAAGAGATCGAGCGCCTCATCGCGCGCGCACTCGAGGAGGCGGCGCAGCCGCCGCCGGGTCGGTCGTGATCGATCTGAAATCGAAGGAGGAACTGGCCATCATCGGGGGAAACTGCCAAGTCCTGGCGGAACTGTTCCTGGAGATGGGGGCCTGGGTGCAGGCCGGCGTGAGCGCCATCGAGCTCGACCGCCAGGCCGAGGACTGGATCGTCAAGCGGAAGTCCAAGCCCGCGTTCAAAGGCTACCGCGGTTACCCCGCCACACTGTGCGTCTCGATCAATGACGAGGTGGTCCACGGCATCCCGCGCAAGGACAAGTTGTTCAAGGCCGGCGATGTGGTGGGCGTGGATTGCGGCCTTCAGCGAAAGGGATTCTACGCGGACATGGCGTACACGTATGCCATCAACGGCATCGAAGAAAAGACGCAGCGCCTTCTCGATGCGGCCCGAGAATCCCTTTTCGAGGGGATCCGGGAGGCCCGTGTGGGGAACCGCCTCTTCGACATCTCGCATGCCATCCAGAGCCACGTGGAGACACGCGGCTATTCGGTGGTGAGGGAGTTTGTCGGACACGGGATCGGGCGCCAACTCCACGAAGATCCCCAGGTGCCCAACTTCGGTGAGAAGGGCAAGGGAATCCGGCTGGTCGAGGGCATGGTGCTCGCGATCGAACCGATGGTGAACGCGGGCGCCCCGGACGTTACCGTGGACAACGACGGCTGGACCGTGCGGACGAAAGATGGTAGGGTATCCGCCCATTTTGAGCACACCATTGCGATAACGAGTGACGGACCGCGAATCCTGACGGAAAAACCGCGCTGATGGCGAAAGTTGATGGCATCCAAGTTATGGGTACGGTCAAAGAGTCGCTTCCCAATACGATGTTTCGGGTCCAACTCGAAACCGGTCAGGAGATCCTGGCCTACATGTCGGGGAAGATGCGTCTCCACTACATCAAGATCCTTCCGGGGGACCGGGTGGTGGTCGAATTGTCCCCCTATGATCTGACGCGCGGGCGGATCATGGGCCGGGAGAACTAGGACCATGGAGCCGGGAAATTGCTTCTCCGCCTGCGGCGGATCGCCATGACATCTTTCCTCGTCATTGCGAGGAGGCTGCGCGACGAAGCAATCTCGTGCGGCTGTGATTCCGCGGGTTGCCCGGGCGTCAACACGCGGGGGGCGCGAGCGTGAAGGTTCGGGCCTCCATCAAAATCATTTGCCGGAACTGCAAGATCGTCCGGCGCGGAAAAGTGCTGCGGGTGATCTGCAAGAACCCCAAACACAAGCAAAGGCAGGGATAGTCCATGGCACGCATCGCGGGAGTCGAACTGCCGGACGGCAAGCGGGTGGAGGTCGCCCTGACCTACATCTACGGTATCGGCCGCCCGCTCTCCAAGAAGATACTCGAAGAGGCTCGGATCGACGCAGCCAAGCGGATGAAGCAGTTGAGTGACGACGAAATCACGCGTATTCGGCAGCTCATCGAAGCCGGGCAGCGTGTGGAGGGCGACCTGCGCAGGGAGGAAACGGCCAACATCAAGAGGCTGATCGACCTGCGGTGCTGGCGGGGCCTCCGGCACATGCGAAACCTGCCTGTGAGAGGCCAGCGGACGCGGACCAATGCGCGGACCCGCCGCGGGGCCCGCAAGACCGTGGCGGGTCGCGGCAAGCCGCGCGGAGCGAAGAAGGGCTAGGAGAGGGAGGGACATGGCCGAAGAGAAACCCGAAGCAGCGGAGAAACCGGAAAAGAAGGAAAGAGCCGCCCCGGAGAAAAAGGGCGAGCCCCGCAAGAAGGGCGCTTCAGGTGCCCCGTCTGCCGGCCCGAAGGCAAGTCGAGACGCGGCGGGGGGCGCGGAGGTGCCGGCCGAGGGCGCCCCGGGCGAGGCCGCCGGGGAAAAGGAGAAGGCTCCGCCCAAGCGCAAGAAGCGGGGAAAGAAGAACATTCCCCTCGGAGTGGCCCACATCAGCGTCTCCTTCAACAACACCATCGTGACGCTCAGCGATCCCAAGGGCCATGTCGTGAGTTGGGCGAGCGGTGGAACGGCCCGTTTCTCCGGTACGAAGAAGGGGACCCCCTACGCGGCGACCAAGGCGGCCGAGATGGCGGCCCGCAAGGCCATGGAACACGGGATGCGCCGCGTGGCCGTCCTCGTCAAAGGGCCGGGCCCCGGCCGCGAAGCGGCCATCCAAGGGCTGCAGGCGGCCGGGATCCAGGTGATGTACATCAAAGACATTACACCGATCCCGCACAACGGATGCCGCGCCCCCAAGCGGAGGAGGGTCTAGAGTTATGGCAAGGGCAACCGGATCGGTCTGCAAAGTCTGTCGTCGGGAGGGCCTGAAGCTTTTCTTCAAGGGCGAGCGCTGCTACACCGACAAGTGCGCCTATGAGCGGAGGCCCTATCCGCCCGGAGTCCACGGGCAGGGCCGGGCCAAGGTCACGGACTACGGCGTGCGGCTGCGCGAAAAGCAGAGAGTGAGAAAGAGCTACGGCATGCTGGAGCGGCAGTTCAGGCGTTTCTACCAGAACGCCCTTCGGAAGAAAGGTGTGACCGGCGACTATCTCTTCGAGTTGCTGGAGCGGCGCCTCGACAACGTTCTCTTCCGGCTCGGGTTCAGCAAGACGCGCGCCCAGGGGCGCCAGTTCGTGCGCCACGGGCACATCCTCGTCAACCAACGGAAGGTCAGCGTGCCGTCCTACCTGGTGCGCACGGGGGACGTGATCACCATCCGGGAGGGGAGCCGGTCCATCCCGGCGTGGGCCGAGGCCTTGGAGTTTTCGACACGCAAGACGCTCCCCGACTGGCTCGAGTGCGACCGGGAGAAGTGGATCGGCCGCATCCGCGAGCTCCCTCGCCGGGAACACGTGGGGGAGACGTTCAAAGAGCAGTACGTGGTCGAGTTCTATTCTAGGTAGCCAAAAGGAGGCTGGGAATGATCGAGCGGAACTGGACGGATTTGATCAAGCCTAAGGGGCTCACGCCGGACGAGAAGACGATCACGGATCGCTACGGCAAGTTCGTGATCGAGCCCCTCGAGAAGGGGTTCGGCATTACTCTCGGCAACTCGCTCCGCCGCGTGCTGCTCTCCTCTCTTCAGGGGGCGGCGGTGACCTCCATTCGCCTGCAGGGGGTGTTGCACGAGTTCTCCCACATCCCCGGCGTGGTGGATGATGTCACGGATGTGGTGTTGAATCTGAAGGGGCTTCAGATCAAGATGCACGCCACCGAGCCCAAGATCGCCCGCCTGAAGGCCACGGGCCCGTGCGAAGTCACCGCCAAGATGATCGAGACGGACTCGTCGGTCGAGATCCTGAATCCGGATCTCCATGTGGCCACGCTGGACAAGGGGGGCAAGCTCGAGATGGAGCTCGAGATTAAGATGGGCCGCGGCTACATCCCGGCCGAACAACTCAAGGGCGAGTCGCCGGCCATCGGCACCATCCACATGGACGCGGCATTCTCCCCCATCGAGCGCGCCAACTTCACCGTCACACCCGCCCGCGTGGGACAGCGGACCGACTACGATCGCCTCACCTTGGAGATCGTCACGGACGGCAGCATCAAGCCGCAGGACGCGGTCGCCTATGCGGCGAAGATCCTCAAGGAGCAGCTCACGGTGTTCATCAACTTCGAGGAGAAGGAGGTCGGGAGCACCAAGGGGAACGACTCGGACACGCAGAACTCGCAGTTCTCCAGCGCGCTCGGGCGCAGCGTGAACGAGCTCGAACTCACGGTGAGATCGGCCAACTGCCTGAAGCAGGCCAACATCAGCCGGATCAGCGATCTCGTTCAACGCACCGAAGAAGAACTCCTCCAGCACAAGAATTTCGGGAGGAAGTCCCTCAACGAAATCAAGGAAATCCTCGCCGGCATGGGGCTGTCGCTCGGGATGAAAATCGAGCAGCCCTCGCTGGCCGCGGAGTAGCGGGCTCCGCCCCGGGAGACAGCCGGAGATGAGACATCGTGTAGGTGGACGCAAGCTGCGCCGTCCCACCGCTCATCGGCTGGCCATGCTGCGCAATCTCACGGTCTCCCTCCTGCTCCACGAATCGGTCCGCGTGAGCGTCGCGAAGGCCAAAGAGGTGCGGCGCCTCGCCGAGAAGGCGATCACGTGGGGAAAGCAGGGACACCTGCACGCCCGGCGCCTGGCGTTTTCCATGTTGCGCAGCAAGCCTGTCACGACGAAATTGTTCTCCGAACTCTCACAGAGGTATCAGACGAGGGCGGGCGGCTACACGCGCATCCTCCGGATTGGATCGCGCCGGGGCGACAACAGCCCCCAAGCCATCCTGGAACTCGTGGATCGGGTTCCAAAGACGAAGCCGGAGAAAACCGAAAACAAACAAGACGAAAAGACTTCGTAGCGCCGGAGGCTTCAGCCTCCTCTTTCTTCTCTCTTTTCCGCAGTTCGGGACGCCCCTCGCGGCTTGGATTGCCCTGGTGCCCCTGCTGAGCTTGGCGGGGCGTGAAGACGGGCGGCGTCTTTTCCTCCTCTCCTGGGCGGCGGGCACGCTCGCTTGGTGTGGGATCATCTACTGGATCCCGTTCACTCTGCAGTTCTACGGCGGGCTCCCCTGGCCGGCAGCCTATCTTGCACTTCTGCTGCTGGCGGGCTTCTTGGGACTCTACGTGGCCGTCTTCGCAACCCTCGCGGGACGCGTGCTGAGGTCGCCTGTCGGTCTCCCCCTCCTGACGCTGCCGAGCCTGTGGGTGGCGCTGGAATTCACCAAAAACTACCTCCTGTCCGGATTCCCTTGGATGCTTCTCGCCTACAGCCAGTACGAACGATTGGAGTGGATCCAGATCGCGGATCTGGGCGGACCGTATGCCGTCTCGTTCGTCATCGTGCTGGTCAATGCCGCAGTCTACCTCGCCTTCCTCGGTCCCCGACCGAGGCACGCTTGGCGTCGTGGTGCCATGGCGGCGGCCTGCGCGGCCGCGGTCTACGCCTATGGTCTCTATCGGCTCGACCGGCTCGAGGCGAGCCTCCCGAGCGCTCCTACACTCCGCGTTGGGGTCCTTCAAGGCAACATCGAACAAGGCGTGAAATGGTCGCCGGCCTACAGGGGCAGCACGACGGAGATCTACGGCACCCTTGCGCAGGGGGCGCGGGCGGAGGGGGCGAATCTGATCATTTGGCCCGAGGCCTCGGCTCCCTACTACCTCAACCGCAGTCCTGAGGGGCAGGCCCTCGTCCATCGAATCGTGGACGACGTCGGTGTGCCGATGCTGGTCGGGAGCCTCGCGAGTGAGGAGGGGAAGGGCGGACGCACGGCACGCAACAGCGCCTACCTGCTCGGCTCTGGTCGCCGTTTCTACGGCCGATACGACAAGGTGCACCTCGTGCCGTTTGGGGAGTTCGTGCCCCTGGCCGGTCTCTTGCCGATCGACAAGCTCACGGCGGCGGCCGGGAACTTCGTTGGAGGTCATGGGCCGGGGCTGCTCTCCACCGATGCCCTGGACCTCGGCCTCCTCATCTGCTACGAATCCATCTTCCCGGAGCTGACCCGTGCCGCAGCGCGAAGAGGCGCCGATCTTCTCGTGGTGATCACCAATGATGCCTGGTTCGGGCCGACGAGCGCGCCCGTCCAGCACCTGGCCATGGCAGCCTTCCGGGCCGTCGAAACAAGACGGTCCATCGCCCGCGCGGCCAACACGGGGATCTCCGCCTTCATAGAGCCGACAGGTCGCATCGCAGACAGCCTACGTCTCCAGGCGAGGGGCTACCTCACGGCCGACCTGCCGCTGACCGGCTGGACGACGCTCTACGCCCGGTGGGGGGATGTGGGGGCGCTCCTCGCGATATGCGTGGTGGGCGTGTTCCTCCTGCGGGACCGAAAACGTGCCTCGACCGAGAGCTGACGATCCTTGGCGGCGCCTCCGGCGGGTATCCCGCCGTTTGCGCTCGCGAAAGGGTTGCCCTTGGGATCGCGTCCAGACGTGTTCGAGCCTCAGGCCGTACGTGATCGAAGAGGCCTACGAGGTGGTGGAGGCCATCGAGGGACGTCAACCGGCTCCTCTGAAGGAGGAACTTGGGGACCTTCTCTACCAGGTATTCTTTCTGTCGGAGATCGCGCGCGAGAAGGGCTGGTTCAGCGTGGAGGACGTGGCGGCCGGCCTGGCGGCCAAGCTCGTCGAGCGTCATCCCCATGTTTTTGGCCGAAAGCGGCTCCGGCGGGCGGATCAGGTGCTTCGGCAGTGGGCCCATCGGAAGGCCCGGCGTCTCACAGGCAACGCCTCGATCATGGATTCAGTCCCACGCGCCATGCCGGCGCTCCTGCGCGCCCGGCGGGTGTCGGAAAAGGCCGCCCGCGTCGGGTTCGACTGGGGCCGCGTCAAGGGCGTGCTGGACAAGGTGGAGGAGGAGTTGATCGAGCTGAGAAGGGAGATCCGGAAGGCCAAGCGACGGAGGATGGAGGCGGAGCTGGGCGACTTGCTCTTCACCCTCGTCAACTTGGCGCGGTTCCTGCGCGTGGACCCTGAGAGCGCACTGCGGGGGACGGTCGGCCGATTCGAGCGACGGTTCCGCTGGATGGAAGTCCGTGCGCGAGGGGAGGGGAAGGACCTCGCCCTTCTTCGCTCGGAGGAATGGGAGAGGTTGTGGCGGGAGGCGAAGTCATCCACATGAACTGTGGACAGCCTGTGCAAAACTCGGGGTCTTCGGTGCGGGCCTCGCTCGTCGCATGTGGGCTGTTGCTAGGTTGCCTATTTCTTGGGCATTTCGTGACACGTCGCGTCACGAGAAGTCCTGCGAGACGGAGTGCGGCCTGAAGTTCTCTCCGGGCACTTGACGAAGCGACGAAAAAGCGGAAGAGTGACCTACGTGACGCCGGGGGACTTGGCATGACGCGCGACCAGTTCTACCAGGGGCATCCGGTCTTCCGGAAACTCGCGCTGGAGATGCGCACCGAGTTGATGGAACTGGCTCAGGATCGCTTCTTCGAGGGGAAGAGAACGATCCTGGAGGAGGGCGAGCTGAGCGGGGGGATCTATTTCATCCGCACCGGTCGTGTGGGCGTGGTGAAGCGGAGCGGGGCGCCCAATTCCGAGACGATCGCGTACCTCAGCGACGGGGAGCTTTTCGGCGAGATGTCCTTCCTGGACGGTCAGCCAGCCATCGCCGGGATCGTGGCCACGGAAGCTACCCATTGTGAGTTTCTTCCCGAGGAGTCGCTCAAGGTATTCCTCGAACGGCACGCAAGTTTCGCCTTCTACCTCATTTTCCACATTGCCCGCTCCCTCTGCACCCGCCTGCGGGAGACGGACGAGCGGCTGGTTCGTTTCATCGGCCTGATGCGGGACCGGGCATAGCGCCCCGTCTTCCCCACCGATCTGGCGCCCGTTCGGGAGCGGGCTAAAGTTCTTGGCGAACTGACCGATCAATCCGATAACGGGTAGCGCCGGCCGGACTCCGGCGCGAGCCGTGAGCCTCCGAAAGGAATCGGAGGTTGGCGCTTACAAGGAGGTAAGCTTTGGCGATCCGCCTGAACACGAATCTGGCGGCGCTCGATGCACTGTTCTACCTGAACCGGCATACAGAGCGCGCCCAGAACTCCATCGAGCATCTCTCGTCGGGTCTGCGCGTCATGCACGCGGCGGACGACCCAGGCGCGATCAGCCTTACCGTCCGACTGAAAGTCGAAGCTCTGGGGTTCGAGCAATCGGCCCGCAATGCGAACGAGGGGGCCACGTTCATCCAGATGGCCGACTCCGCCACGGCGGAGATCGCGGACGTCCTGGGCGCCATCCGGGGCCACGCCCTGCAGGCCGCGAACGGGACGATGGACTCAGCGGCGCGCGCCGGGTTGAGCGTGACGTTCACCAATCTGAAAAGCGAGATCCAGCGCATCATCAACACGACGAAGTACGGCGACATCTTCATGCTCAAGACAACGAACAGCGCTGGCGGCACGGGGAGCACGGGGACGGTGGCCACCAACCTCACACTGCCGGGCGTCACCTTCGCCCTCGGCCCGAGCGCGGACCAACTCCGGCCCTTCGTCTTCTCGATCGGCGTTTCCTCCGTGGAAGCCTCGCTGCGCGGCGCCACAACCGGCCCCAACTCCGAGGTCCTCCAGTACGGAACGATGACCTCCGTCTCCGCCGCCAAGAGCGTGCTCACGGCGGTGGACAGCGCGATTCGATCGATCTCGTTCTTCCGGGGGGCCCTCGGAGGAGCCCAATCAGGGCTCTTACAGGCGGCGGAGGCGGACGAGACCACCGCTCTCAACGTGACCGCGGCGTTGAGTGGCGTCCAGGACCTGGATTTCGCAGCGGAGGTGGCCAACTTTACTCAGGCTTCGATACTCCAGCAGGCCGCCATGGCGTTCCTCGCGCAGGCGAACCTGCTCAACCAGACCGTTCTCACACTTCTAGGATAGGCGGGGTAAGAGCGGCAGGGAACGAATGGGCGACCTCACAACGGCATCAATGATTTCTGAAATGTGGGATAACCACCCCCCCCGTGGGGGTGACAGGGGCGAGTCCATGGACGGCTCGCCCGCATCAATGTGCCCCCTGCCATGGAGGGCACGGGGCCATGCAACGTCGCCGCGCCCGCGATGGCGCGGCGGATACCATGGCCTTAGGTCAACATAAGGAGGTGACACCATGGGCACTCGCATCAGCAACGATAGCAGCAGCCTGCCGGTTCGCGCCGGCTTCGATCCGGCCCTCGCGACACTCCAACGAGCCCTCACGAGGCTGACCTCGGAGATGAGAGCCGCAGAGACGGACCCCGACGATCAGGACGAAGGGCCGGTAACCCGCATCGGACTGGGGACGCTCGGAGAGCTTCGTCGAGCCCTCGGGAGCGCCGGCGAAAACGAGTCCGGCGAGGCCAACCGCTCGGCGGCGGAGGCAGACATCCTCGACGTGGATCGTGCCGGCGCCACGGCCGCCCGCATCCAGCGTTCGATCCTGGCCGACGCCGGAATGGCGTTCGTCAGCCAGGCCAATCTTCCTTCTGACAGTATCCTGACGGTGCTCGGCTAGCACCGTTGACTTGGGATACCCCCACCCCGCGTCATGCGGGGTGGGGGATCCAGGCACAGAAGATCACAGCGACCGTGGGAGGGGGCGCCGCACGTTTCCGCGGCGAGCGGGGACGGCGAATCTTCGCCCTCCGGCGGGGGGGGGGCGGAACTGCTGGATGGCTAAACCCCCGGTGTATGCAGCCGAATGCCTATGAGGGCAGGTCTATGCCGAAGCGGACGCTCTTGTGGACCATGTGGCCTGACGAGCTCTCGGCCGAGCTGGGGCACTACTTCGACGTCGTCTACCTCCAAGATGTCCCCCGGATGGCGGCCGTCGGCCCGAACTTCCGAGTAGACCAGAGGCTAAGGGCCATTCAGAAGGGGCGGGACCATCCCATCGAGATGCTCTTTCTCAATGCCTGGACGCGGACGGACTCGCTTCTCGGGATGGAACTCCTGCCGGTGCCGGCCGTGGTGTATCTCCACGACACGAACTACGACTTGGATTCCTGCGATTGGGACCTTGCGCAGGGATTCGCCTGGGTTCTCGTGGAGAACGCGATATCCGTCGAATACCATGTCGGCCGGCGCGCTCCCTACGCCGTGACTTGGTGTCCGCTCTACTTCAAGTGGCCGGCCCGGGAGGCGCTCCGATGTCGGCCCGGCAATCCGAGGCGGCTGGATGTCGCCTTCGTGGGTAATCTCAGCGTGGAGTTGCACCCGGGTCGAGCGGATTTCCTGAGGGCGGTCGAGCGCCGGATCGCCGGGAGATGGAAGGTCTCCTTCGGTCCCGGGAAGGTTCTTGAAACCTACGCCGACGCCAAGATCGTTCTGAACGAATCGTGGTCCCCGAAAGGTGGAGCTTCAGCCGCTCCCTATGGAATCAACTTCCGTGTCTTCGAGGCCATGGGGTGTGGAGCCCTGCTTCTGACCGACTCGCCCACGGGGGATATGTCCACCCTGTTCCATGAAGGCGTCCACTACGTCGGGTTTGAGCGAGGGAACGTGGACCAAGTGGTGGACCTGGTCGGCCACTATCTAGATCGCGAGGTCGAGAGGCTCTCGATCGCCCAGGCGGGCTGGGAGGAAGTGGTCCGCTCCCACACCGTTGAGGCTCGCGCACAGGTGCTCGCGCCCCTCTTGACGACGATCGCGGAGAATGGGCGCGGCCTTGCGACGGCCGATCCCACGCGCGCTGCGTTTCACCTGGGCCGCTACATTCTCAGGAGTCTTCTCGTCTGGCGGCTCCAGTCGCCTTGCGCTCGGCACCCCCAGTACGTCGAACGCTTGGCGGAGGCTGAGCGACTGCTTGGGAGTGTTCTCAGTTCGCCGGATTGGGGACCGGCGGCGCGGGCGTTGCTGCCTGTGATCCGGTTCGTCATGGGAGATCCCCAAGGTGCGGTGACCGATTGGCTGGGGCTGCTGGATCAGGCCTCGACAGCAGCCTTCTCGGCCCCTTTCCTCACGGCGCTGAGCGCCAGACCGGATTCGCCATTCCGGGGGGGTATCCTCCCCAGACTCCAAGAGGTCACCCTTGCGCCACTCCCGAGTGAGGAGGACAAGGTCATGGCGGAGATGGCGTTTCGGGCATGCTACGCCCGAGGCCCGCAACCTTCCTGAAGAAAGGGGGGAACCCGGCCGATCGCCCGCGCCTCCGAGCGCTGGGGTGGGAGGCAAACGCGGAAGAGGGATACCCCCACCCCGCGTCATGCGGGGTGGGGGATCCAGGCACAGAGGATCGGTGATTCTATCTTGGCGCGTGCCGCGCGGCAGGAGAGGACTCCCGGTCGAGGTTCTTCATACCAGGATGTCCGTGGCGAGGTCTCCCTTGGTCCGAAGGGCGAGGATCCGCGCGGTTTCCTCCCGTAGCTGCCGTTGAACCTCGGAAAGCTGGGTCTCCTCGTTCTTGATCAGGCTCAGGTGGAGGTCGATAGAGCCGGTCTCCGAACGGATCATCCGGGTAAGCAGTTCGTAGAGGCGCTCGGCCACGCCGCCGCCGTCCTCCGGGATGAAGAGGTCCTGGACCATTTTGGGTTGTCGCTCGGCCGCGCTGAGGAAGGCGCCTTCGTCCAGCTCCAGCATGTCGTTGGTGAGAGCGGAGATCCCCACCTGGCTGAGCCTCTGGAAGATGGACCGCTCCCCCTTGGGGACAGGCGGCCCGCCCTGCGGGTCCCCGGCGCGGAGGCGCCGAAGGAGCGTGAAGAGGGCCGTTTCCACGAAGGTGAACTTCTCCGGCGAGGCGTTCGTGATGCCGATCTCAGACAGCTCGTCGCGGTCCTCCGAGAGGACTCCCACGGGGAACTCCACGCCGCGCACCAGATCGGTCCGGATGGCCTGCATCGTGGCGTCTCGCTCGAGGACGCGACGCCCGGCGAGGAGGTCGTTCACTTCGAGCATCGTGGCGTTGTAGGTGTCCACGAAGGTACGCATTCGCTCGAGGAGCGCTTCCGCGGCGATATCCACCCCGACGGTCTCCGTGTCGTAGATCAGTTTGTTTTTGTCCGTTGGCAGAATGACGCCGGCCAGGATGAGGTTCCGAACCACGTCGTCGATGCTCTCGCCGGTGATGAGGCGTGACTTCTGCGTGAGGCTGTTCTCGCCGCGGCTGTAGATCCGGCCGTCCAGCGGGTTCTTCACGAAACGCGATGTGCCATCCAGCAGGAGGTCGAGGCCGGTTGTGAATTCCCCGATGGACGTTTCGTACTCCGAGCGGCGTGTGAGAGGCGAGACGACGATGGAAGGTTGCTCGTCCTGCAGCGGGTTCTTGAACGTAAAGCTGTTGTAGGTGATGCCCGGTTCGTCGGCTTGGACGGCCTGGTAGGTGTCCCTGTACGTCAGCCCGAGCTGATCGATGATGTTGGCCTCTCCGGAACCGGACGTGTTCTCGAGGGCGATCCGGCGGCCGGGATCGAGGCTCTCCAGGCGGAGCCGGCCGGACACGATGGAGGCGCGCACGCCGATCCGATCCGAATTGGTGGTGACGATCCCGTCGCGGTTGGCCGCGCTTTCGAGCTTGTCCGCATCCGCCACGTAGTCGGTGCGGAATTCGTTCGGGTCCACGATACGGTCTTCCGAAACGCGGATGTAGGCCACGGCTTTGCCGGAAGAGGCATCCACGGTGATGGGGCCGTCGATGATGCCGTTTTTGTTGAGGTCCTCGAGGCCGAAGTTGATCTGGTCTGCGATCCCCTGGAGGCTCCACATCCGAGCCCCCACGGCGCGCCGTTCGCCCTGGGTGAAGTCCGTCGGCGACACGCCATAGGGTGCGCCGGGGCCGCCCACCGTATCGCGATCTTCCATCAGCCCCCGTGTATCCACGAGGATCTTGAACCCGTTGATCCTGAAGCTGCCGACGAGGTCCCCCCCCCCAAGGCTCGTCAGGCGCGCGTCCGGGCTCGAGAACGTGTCGGACTCGACCACATGGGCCCGTGTAACCTGCTGGACGGCCACGTTGAAGGATTCTGTGTCGGCCTCGTTGGTAGCGGAGGCGTTCACAATCGAGGAGTCGCTCGTCGTGCCCGATTTCACGATGAAGCTCGCGGCGTCGAGGAGGGGAACCACCTGGCTGCGTAGCCCCTCGAGGAGTGACTTCAAGGCCTTGAAGGATTCGGCCCGGAGGTCGAGGACACGGGGGTCGGTCTCGAGGTTGTCCTGGATGGGATTCGTGTTCTGTACCCGGGAGAGTTCTTGGAGAACGTCCTGCACTCGGAGGGCGGAGGTGATCCCGCTGTTGAGGATGACCGCGGGGACGCGCCGGCGCACAAACAGGAAGGAGGTCGTGGCAATGTCGCTCATCCCGCGCAGATCGATGAAATGGACGGTCTGCGTGGAAACGGCCTCTGCCGGCGAGGTTTCGAAGCCTTCGGACGCGGCCTGCGGTGTGAAGGTCGCCTCCGTGGTAGCGCCGGCCACGGCAGGGCGCCCGTCAATGATGGAGTAGGCGAATCGGATGTTCTGGGAGAGGCGCGCGCCGGTAAATCGCGCGCGGGTGATGTTCTGACTGAGATGCTTGAGCTCGTCGGCCGTGACGGCGATGGGGTGGAACTGGTAAGGGACCACGACGGGAACCCCGTCTGCGTTGTAGAAGAAGACATCTACCTCGGCGCTTTCGGGGAGGATTGGGACCGCGTCCTCCGCGGGAGGCTCCTTCCTGGGCGGTGTGGTGGTTCGGTCCGCGGGCCTTGGGGCGCCCGAGATTGGAGCCGTTTGTGAAGGCAAGTTCACAGGTTGCATGAGGTTACGTATTCGTCTTCGGCAATCTGAGAGGGAACTTTAGGTTATCTTGAAGAAGATGCTCAAGTTATTGAAATAATTCAAGTTTTTTATAGGATTTCCGATAGTACCGAGAGAGGATCTGTTTTGGGTTGACCGCGGGACGGCGGCCGACTTGAGCACCGACCGAGGGATACGGTCAGAAGGAGGTGACCAAGTCACGGACCCCACGTGTGGGGCCCTTGGCAGCGCTGCGCAACCGAGCCAGATCGCACGCCGGAAGCCCCGGGGCTTCCGGTGAAAAACCAAGGAGGCTACACCATGGGCACAAGGATCAACACCAACGTTGGTGGACTGCTCGCCACGTTGAACCTGAACAAGAACTTCTCGTCGGCTCAGCTCTCGATCGAGCGGCTCTCATCGGGCCTCCGGATCGTGCGGCCGGCCGACGACGTGGCGGCGCTGGCGCTGTCCACCACCTTCCGCGCCGATGTCGCGGGATTCACCCAGTCCGCCCGCAACGCCGCGGACGGGGTCAACCTCATCCAAACGGCGGACTCGGCGGCGTCCACCATCGTTGACACCCTCAACAATATTCGCTCGCTGGCGCTCCAGGCCACGAACGGCACGGTCGATTCGGCCGCCCGGCTGAGTATCGGCGCCGAGTTCACCCAGCTCAAGAGCGAGGTCCAGCGAGTCATCAGCACTACGAAGTACGGCGAGATTTCTCTTCTGGCGACCACGAACTCAGCGGGGGGGAGCGGCTCCGCCGGCAAGCTCGCCGCGGACGTGACCCTCGCCGGGCTCAAGTTCGCCCTGGGCCCCGCGGCGGAGACCCTGATGCCGTTTGTCTTCTCCAACGGCGTCTCCTCCGTGGAGGCCTCGCTGCGGGGCGGGACGACCGCCGGCAGCTCCGAGGTTCTCCAGTTCGGAACGATGACGTCCGTCTCCGCGGCCAAGAGCGTGATCACGGCCGTGGATAGCGCGATCCGTTCGATGTCGATGTTCCGCGGCGCCCTGGGCGGCGCGCAGGCCACGCTGGCGACCGCGCAGAGCACGGACGAGACGACGAGCGCCAACCTGCAGGCCACCCTCTCGCAGATTCAGGATGTGGACTTCGCGACTGAAGTGGCGAACTTCACGAGCAAGTCGATCCTGGTTCAGGCGAGCATGGCATTCCTGGCGCAGTCCAACCTGCTCCAGCAGAGCGTTCTTACGCTTCTCGGTTAGACCCGACCCACGTCGGGAGCCCCTCGGCCCCCCGCCACTGGAGTGGTGGGGGGCCTTTCTTTTAGGCGAGTGGGAGATTATCTTGAGGGTGTCATCTAACTTATCGATTTCACTAAAGTTTTAATGGATTCTCCCGATGTGTCCGATAAGGGATGCTTATCAATCTGGAAGCGGTCACTCCTGGGGCAAACCGCGTGTTGTTGGATGCCCTGTTGCTGGTCACGGTCTTGGCCGGCGCAGCCGCCGCCTTCGGCTCGCTCATGCTCCTGGGGATGCGCTCCGGAACGGAGGGGAGGTGAAGGACCACTACTGAGGGCAGGTCAGCCCGAGGAGGGCTTGCCCCTCCCGGTGCCTGGGGAAATCCCGGGTACCACCCCAAAACGTAGAGACGAACGCTGATTCATGGCGGGCCAGGGAACCCGCGCCAGCGTTCAAGGAAGAACCGCCGGTCGTCCGTCGGCCACGGGAGGCCGGAGGTAAACCAAGGAGGAAACACCATGGGCACAAGGATCAACACCAACGTTGGCGCACTCATGGCCACGTTGAATCTGAACAAGAACTTCTCGTCGGCTCAGCTCTCCATTGAGCGGCTCTCATCGGGCCTGCGGATCGTTCGGCCGGCCGACGACGTGGCGGCGCTGGCGCTTTCGACCAGCTTCCGCGCAGACGTGGCGGGCTTCGCTCAGTCCGCGCGCAACGCCGCGGATGCCGCCACGCTCATCCAGACCGCCGACTCGGCGGCGTCCACCATCGTGGACACGCTCAACACCATCCGCTCGCTGGCTCTCCAGGCCACGAACGGCACGGTGGACTCGGCTGCCCGCCTGAGTATCGGCACGGAGTTCACGCAACTCAAGAGCGAGGTCCAGCGCGTCATCACCACCACGAAGTACGGCGAGATTACCCTTCTCGCCACGACGAACTCCGCGGGCGGGACCGGCTCCGCCGGGAGGCTCGCCACGAACGTTACCCTCGCCGGGCTCAAGTTCGCCCTGGGCCCAGGAGCCGAGGTGCTCATGCCGTTCACGTTCGCCAATGGCGTTTCCTCCGTGGAGGCATCGTTGCGCGGCGGGACGACCGCCGGCAGCTCCGAGGTTCTCCAGTTCGGGACCATGACGTCCGTTTCCGCGGCCAAGAGCGTGATCACGGCCGTGGACAGCGCCATCCGCTCGATGTCGATGTTCCGGGGCGCCCTGGGCGGTACGCAAGCAACGGTGTTGACTGCCCAGAGCACGGACGAGACGACGACCGCCAACCTGCAGGCGACGCTCTCGCTGATTCAGGATGTGGACTTCGCGACTGAAGTCTCCAACTTCACGAGCAAGTCCATCCTGACGCAGGCAGGCATGGCGTTCTTGGCGCAGGCCAACGTGCTGCAGCAGACGGTTCTCACGCTTCTCGGATAGTCCTCTCCCCTCACTTCGCCGCGCCGGGCAGGCCAACAGCCGCCCGGCGCGGCCCCGTACCCGCCTGTCCGCCACGGGCGGACGGCGCGGGCAGGTGCAGCCCCGAATCCCATTCGGGGCCATGCACGGGGCGCGGCCCTCTCGGTCGCACCCAACCTCGAACCCGTTCTTAAGTTCCGCGCAGAACTACCGATACCGCTAAGAGAGTCGCACTCATGTCCATGGAGGGACACCATGAATGGAAGCAAGCGGGATCGGGCAGTCGCCCGGAAAACCCCGCCTAGAGAACTCGTTAGAGAGAGCAGGGTCAGCCACCCGAGATTCGGGAGTCGGGATCTCCGGGGCGAGGCCCGGCGCCAGGGGGAATCATGAGCGGTCGTATCACCGTCACGGGGCTGGTCTCGGGGATAGATTTCGAATCCATCATCACTCAACTCATGCAGATTGAGCGTGACACGCGCATCACGCCTATCGAGGAGTCCATTGCGGAGAACGATGCAAAGATCTCCGCCCTCGAGCAATACAACTCCCTTATCAGCTCGGTCCGCTCGGCGGCAGGAAAACTCAACACCATCTCAGGTTCGCGCCCGAAGACCGGCACCAGCAGCGACACGAACAAGATCCGTGTCACCTCGGTGGGCACGAACGCGATCCAGGGCGCATACTCGGTGACCCAGGCCCGCAAGCTCGCGCAGGGTGAAATGCTGGCTTCCAAGTCTGGGGCAAGCGGGTCGGACATCACTCAAGAGGTCCACACCTTCGCCATCCGCTCGAACGGGCTCACGCGGACGGTCTCCACCGTGGATTTCACGAACATCGCCGAGGCCAGTCAGCTCACTCAACTCGCCACGGACATCAACCAGGATGCCGGTGACATCGTGACTGCCTATGTGGTGAACGACGGCCTCGGCGACGCTCGCCTCGTAGTCCAGTCCAAAGTCACCGGCTCAACCTTGGATGGCGGCGACACGGCCGGCAAGGGCAATCTGGGTGATGTGTCGTTCTCCATCAACGCGGGCACCTCACTCGTGATGATGCAGAACCTCGGCCTGGTCACCGGCGCGTACGCCGGCGGCGCGCTCACCACGGACGCCCAGGAAGCGAACGTCATCCAGGACAACTACGACCTGTCCATCTCGGTCGGCTCCGTCAGCTTCCAGTTCGATTCCAACACCGTCAGCACCCTCATCCCGGGCGTTTCCCTCGAATTCCTGAGCACGTTCAACAGCGGCACCGTCACGGTGACGGTCAACAACGACACGGCCACGCTCCAGTCCAACATTCAGGCCCTCGTGGACGCCTACAATGCCATGGCGACGTTCTACTCGCAGCAGGTCGCGTTCGACGAAGACACCGAGACCGCAGGGATTCTCCAGTCGGACACGGCCGTGCGGACCATGAAGGACGTCGTGGCCAACGCGCTCGGGCTGGACGTAGTCAGCCAGCCCGTCAACTACCGCTCGGTCGCGGACATCGGGATCAAGTTCCTAAGGGACGGGCAGCTTGACTTCGACACCTCGAAACTCGCCACGGCCATGGCCTCCAGCTTCAACGACGTGGGCGAGTTGTTCCGGGGATTCAAGTTCACAAGCGACAATTTCGATCCGAACGCCGCTGGTCTCTCCCTCGGCGATGTCACAGGGATGAGTTTCAAGATCAACGGAATCTCCCTCGGCGTCGGAGGAGTGGTTTCGGGAGCCACGAACAGGGACCAGCTCAACTCCCTCCGGGATCTCATCAACGAAGACGGGCGCGGGATCCTCCAGGCCAAGGTCGTGGACCAGCCTGACGGTTCGATCCGGCTTGTCCTGTACGGCGACAGCATTCTGTTCGATGAGAACGTCATGAGCCTCAGCGCGGGCGGCTCCTCCGTGGCGGTAGGGTTTGTCTCGACTCTGAACGCCTCCACCACGCCCAAGAATCCCTCGTCGGCGGTCGGCTCCGCGATGGAAGACATGCTCAAGGATCTCATAGACGGCACGGGTACAGCCGGCGGCATCATCCAGTCGGAGCTTGACGAGCTGGATGCGATCAACCAGCGCAACGAGGAGCGGATCGAGGAGCAGGAGGAGATCATCGACAACATCGAGGCGCGGCTCCGTGCGAAGTTCACGGCGTTGGAGGCGTCTTTGGCCCAGATGCAGTCGCAAGGGGACTTCATCTCGAGCATCCTTGGCTCCAGCGGCGGATAAGGCGCTCCCTGAGACGCACGATGACGGCCTCGCACGTAAGATTCAGCAAAATCGCCATGTTGCCCCGGGACGGGCTTCAAGTGGTTTGGATTCCGGCCGATGATATGGTAAGTATGGAAAGGGTGGCAGTTGAAGAGCACGTGATGTTGAGGGAGGTGCGCTGATGCCCTTCGATCCCCTCCAGGCATATCGCCAAGCGTCGATCAACACCGCGCAGCAGGGCCAGCTCATTCTGATGATGTACGAGGGCGCGATGAACCACCTCAAGATGGCCAAGGAGAAGATGGTTCAGAAAGACATCGCGGAAAAAGGCAAGCACCTCACCAAGGTGATCAGCATCATCTCGGCACTCAACATGGCCCTCAACGAGGAGGCTGGCGGGGAGATCGCCAAGAACCTGCGCTCCCTCTATTTCTTCATGACCCGCCACCTCACCGAGGCCAATATCCAGAATTCGCCCAAGCATCTCGACGACGTCCTCAAGGTCCTCAACACGCTCTACGACGGCTGGCGCACGATCATCGTCGAGAGGCGTCACGAGCTGCCCGCGAGCTGATCGCTCGCTGCCGCGCCGAGACCCGGCGGCCGCGGCCTGCCTCCCGGGCCGTCTCTCCCCGCGCGAAAGCGAGGGTGCAATCCCTCGCGCGGGGGGCTAGAATCCGAGCATGTCTGCCAGGGTCCTGCTGGCCATTGCCGACGACGAGAGCCGCGAGCGCGTGAAGGCCTCGCTCCAGGGCGAGGACATTGAAACGGAAGATGCGACGTCATGGCCTTCCCTCGTCCAGCGCACCGGCGACTTTGCGCTCTACGTGCTGGATTCCGAGCTGCCGGGCGCCGCTTTTCCGGACACGATCCGGGAGTTGCAGAGCATTGACACCGAGGGCGGCGTCATCATCGTGCTCGGCCCCGACGACACCGAGAAAGCCGTCGAGGCCATGCGGCAGGGGGCCGAGGACTACCTGGCCGTGCCTTTCCGGAGCGAGTCTGAGGTGGCCTTGCGCCTCAAGCGCGGATTGCTTCAGAGCCGGATGCGCAAGGAACTCGAGAATCTGAAGGAATCGCTTCACAAGCGTTTTCAGCTCGACGGGATGCTGGGCAAGTCGAAGGCCATGCAGGAGATCTTCCGCGGCGTGATGAAGATCGCCCCCACCGAGGCCACCGTTCTCATCACGGGCGAGAGCGGAACCGGTAAGGAGCTGTTTGCGCGAACCGTGCATTTCAACAGCCTGAGGGCGGACCGGAAGTTCGTGGCCGTGGATTGCGGTGCCCTCACGGAGACCCTCCTCACCAGCGAGTTGTTCGGCCATGAACGGGGTGCGTTTACCGGCGCCATCCGTGCGCGCAAGGGATTGTTCGAGGAGGCCCAGGGAGGCACGATTTTTCTCGACGAGATCGGGAACACGTCGGTCGGGTTCCAGGTCAAGATGCTGCGCGTGCTCGAAGAGAAACGGATCCAGCGCGTCGGCAGCACCACGACCATCCCCGTGGACGTGCGTGTCATCGCGGCCACGAATCGAAACATTGAGCAGGCCGTGACGGCCGGGTCGTTCCGCGAGGATCTCTACTACCGCCTCAATGTCTTCGAACTTCACCTGCCGCCCCTTCGGGAACGGCCCGAGGACGTGCCGCTCCTGGCCTCCCACTTTCTGAAGCTCTTCTCGGACAAGATGAACAAGAACATAGGGCGCTTCACGGAGTCGGCCCTGAAGAGGATCCTCGACTACCCTTGGCCGGGCAATGTCCGCGAACTGGAGAATGCGATCGAACGGGCGGTGGTCCTCTGCGAGAAGGACGAGATCGAGGAGACGCTGCTCCCCCTGGTCGTCCAGGGAGGGCTCTCGCCGGCCGGCGTGCTCGAGATGTTCAGCCAGCCCTGGCACACCGCCCACGAGAGGTTCGACACGGAGTACCTGCGCCGCGTGCTGGACCAATGCGGGTGGAACATTACGAGGGCGGCGGACGCGGCCCATATTCCCAGGCAGACGATCCACTACAAAATCAGGAAGTATGGCCTTAGGTCGAGTTCCTGAACGGCAAGGGGCAAAGTGCAGGGGGCAAGGAGGGTCGAGCCGGAAAGCTGTTTTGGCGTGCCCGACCGACTTGAGTGGCTGCGGGTCGGAGCCGTCGCGACCCCTTTACACTTTACTCTTTACCCTTTACTCTTGGCGCAGCCGTGGGGCTGTAGCTCAGTTGGGAGAGCGGCCGCTTGGCGTGCGGCAGGTCAGCGGTTCAAATCCGCTCAGCTCCACCACCGTTGTTAGAAAACATGAATCATCGACCAACCCCGATGGCGAAACAGACATATCGCGTCCCGCCCCTTGAGCCGGAGTGGCGGAACTGGCAGACGCGTCCCGCACCTTCTTGCCGCGATGGCGGAATGGCAGACGCGCACGGCTTAGGACCGTGTGGGGTAACCCATGGGGGTTCGAGTCCCCCTCGCGGCACTCGTGAGGCCGCGTAGGCACAAGCCGATGAATCTCCAATACACCGTCGAAGAAAAGGGGCCTGCCGAAAGGACCCTACGTGTCCAGGTTCCGCCCGAAGAAGTCGAACGGACCCTGCGCGAGCACTTCGAGAAGTATCGCTCCACGGTCAAGATTCCGGGATTCCGTCCGGGCAAGGTGCCCAGCGACATAATCGAAAGGGATTTCGGAGAGGCCATCCGCGAGGAGACGCGCTGGGCCCTCGTGACGGAGTCGTCCCGGCAGATCCTTACCGAACGCGGCATCACGCCTTTCACGTCTCCCCGCTCCGATCCGCCCACCCTGAAGCCGGGTGAGGCATTCTCGTTCGACGTTTCCGTCGAGGTGCGGCCCGAGATCGGCGAGATCCAGTACAAAGGGTTCAAGGTCCGCAAGGAGGAGCCGACCGTATCCGAATTCGAAATGAGCGAGGAACTGGATCGGCTCCGCAAGGCCCACCACACGCTCCGTCAGGTGGGCGACGAGCGCCTCCCGCGCCCCGGCGACGTCGTCGTGATCGATCTTGAGGGCACCCTTCAGGGCAAGACGTTCAAGGGCGGGAGCGGCAAGGACGTGCAAGCCGAGATCGGGTCCGGGTTCTTCGCCCCGCGGTTCGAAGAGGTGATCCTCGCCATGAAGCGAGGGGAGCGGCGGGAGACCGAATTCACTTTTCCAACGGACCATTGGGACACACCCGTGGCCGGGAAGACGGTCCACTTCGCCATTCACCTGAAGGAGATCAAGGAAAAGCTCGTCCCCGAGATGGATGACGAATTCGCCCAAACCTACTGCAATGAGAAGAGCCTTGAGGGGCTCAAGGGGAAACTGAGGGGACCGCTCATCGAGAGAGCGGCCCAGCGGATCCGTCAGAAGATGAAGACCGATCTGGTGAAGGAGTTGGTGGACAGCAACAAGGTGGACGTGCCTCCCTCGCTTCTCGAGCACCATCGCCGGCGGCTGATCCAGGGCGTGGCCCGTGATCTGATCCTTTCCGGGCAGTCGAAGGAGCAGGTGGATCACCACGTGAGGGAGCGATGGGAGGAGCTGGAGGCCGCGGCCCGGAGGGAGGCGGCGGCCAGTCTGCTCATCGAGCACGTCGGTCGGAAGGAGAACATCCGCCTCGAGAGGGCGGATGTGGAGGCGCATTTTGGGAAGGTGGCGGCCCTCTCCAAGTCGGACATTCAGATGGTCCGCCGCTACTATTCCGACGAAGGTCGGGCGCGCGAGCTGGCAGCGGCCCTCATGGAAGAAAAAATCCTTGATTTGATCCTCGCGCATGCTATACTTGAGACTTGAACTTCACGCGGCTTGAGGCGGCCACGTGGGCCAATGTAAGGATGCACGGGCGCAGCACAAGGGAGTAGCGATGGAATCGACGGTGCGCATGGGAGCCGGCGGTGTGCAGGCCAGATAGACCCCGCACCGGCACGGACCCGGGTGCTCGGCCCCTTCGGTTTCTGAGCGGGGCGCGGGGCGCCGTCTAGTTGCGCATGTCGGACATGCTGGTCCCCATCGTTGTCGAGCAGACGCCCCGAGGCGAGCGCGCCTACGACATCTACTCCCGTCTCCTGAAGGAGCGGATCGTTTTCATTGGTTCGATTGTGACGGACGACGTGTCCAACTTGGTCATCGCCCAGCTCCTTTTTCTCGAATCCGAGGACCCGGACAAGGACGTCTTCATCTACATCAACACGCCGGGTGGTTCCGTCACCGCAGGGCTGGCCATTTATGATACGATGCAGTATGTGAAGTCCGACGTCGCCACCGTTTGCATCGGCCAGGCCTCCAGCATGGGGGCGATCCTGCTGTGTGCCGGCGCGAAGGGGAAGCGATACGCCCTGCCCAACTCTCGCATCCTCCTGCATCAGCCACTTGGAGGCTTCCAGGGATTCGCCAAGGATATCGAGATCCAGACCAAGGAAATCCTCCGGTTGCGTGAGCGGCTGAACGAGATCCTGATGAAACACTCGGGTCAGACGGCCGAACGCATCCAGCAGGATACCGACCGCGATTTCTTCATGTCCGCCAAGGAGGCCAGGGACTACGGCCTTGTGGACGAAGTGGTGGACAAGCGGCAGCTAACCAAAGCGAGGAAGTAGGATGGCGACCAAGGCAGCCGGGAATTCGGGATTGCTCGTCTGCTCGTTCTGCGGCAAGAGCCAGAACGAGGTCCGGAAACTGATCGCCGGGCCGACCGTTTACATCTGCGACGAGTGCATCGAGCTGTGCAACGACATCATCGCGGAAGGGGAGCGGGAGGACCTCCGCTTCGGGCGCGGCTATCTGCCCACCCCCGCGGAGATCAAGCGCGTGCTGGACGAGTACGTCGTGGGCCAGGAACGCGCCAAGAAAATTCTCGCCGTGGCCGTCTACAACCACTACAAGCGGATCTTCACCAAGGCGGGGCGGTCGAACGATGTCGAGCTGCAGAAGAGCAACATCATGCTGATCGGTCCGACGGGCTGCGGGAAGACGCTGCTCGCCCAGACGCTGGCGAAGATCCTGAACGTGCCCTTCACGATCGCCGATGCCACGACGCTGACCGAAGCCGGGTACGTGGGCGAGGACGTGGAGAGCATTCTGTTCTCCCTCCTGCACAAC
This sequence comes from Nitrospirota bacterium, assembly GCA_016190245.1. Classification (GTDB taxonomy): domain Bacteria; phylum JACPQY01; class JACPQY01; order JACPQY01; family JACPQY01; genus JACPQY01. Next base: position 56,109 of record JACPQY010000060.1, read on the forward strand.
GCCGATTTCGACATCGAGAAGGCCCAGAAGGGCATCGTGTACATCGACGAGATCGACAAGGTTGCGCGCAAGGGTGACAACCCGTCGATCACCCGGGACGTCTCCGGCGAAGGCGTCCAGCAGGCGTTGCTCAAGATCCTCGAAGGCACGGTGTCCAACGTTCCGCCGCGCGGCGGGCGCAAACATCCCCAGCAGGACTTCATTCGCCTGAATACCACGAACATCCTCTTCGTCTGCGGAGGCGCGTTCTGCGGGCTCGAGGACATCATCATGAGCCGGCTCAACCAGAAGGGGCTGGGCTTCGGCGCGGACATCAAGAGCCGCACCGAGATGAACATCGGCGAGGTCCTGCGCCACATCGAGCCGGAGGACCTGCTCAAGTTCGGACTCATCCCGGAGTTCGTGGGGCGAATCCCCGTGGTGGCGACCTTCGACGAGTTGGATGAGAAGGCCCTCGTGGACATCCTCCAAGTCCCGCGCAACGCGCTGGTCAAGCAGTATCGGAAACTCTTCGAATACGAGCGCGTGAAGCTGAACTTCACGGACGAGGCCATCTCGGCGGTGGCCCGCGAGGCGCTCAAACGAAAGACCGGGGCGCGCGGCCTCCGCGCCATCCTGGAAAAGGTGATGCTCGAGGTGATGTTTGACCTTCCCTCGCATCCGAACGTCCGCGAGTGCATCGTGGGCGAGGACGCCATCCTCCAAGGGGCCCAGCCCATGCTCACGTACGAAAACGAGCTTAAGAGTGCGTAGCGGTGCCCTAGACAGGATGGCGCGGCAGCGATGCCAAATTGGCTTTGCGATTACCGAGTGCTCGAAAAATTCAGGCGGGAAGGGCGGGTCCGCCCCTCCCGTGAAACGGCCCCCTTCTTGCGGAAAGTAAGGGGATAGCGAACCGAAAGGAGCCGTGGATGGACAAGAAGGTGATGCCGCTCTTGCCGTTGAGAGACATCGTGGTGTTCCCCTACATGGTGGTGCCCCTGTTCGTGGGCCGACAGAAGTCGATCAATGCCCTTGACGATGCCGTCCAGAAGGGGCGTGAGGTTCTTCTTGTCACACAGAAGAGCGCCAAGACCGACGAGCCGAAGTCCGATGATATCTACCGGACTGGGACCATCGCGACCGTTTTACAGCTCCTGCGTCTGCCGGACGGCACGATCAAGGCCCTCGTGGAGGGCAAGCGGCGCGGGAAGGTCGCGAAGTTCGTCTCGGAGGAAACGCACTTCATCGCCGAGGTGGAGGAGATCTTCGATTCCGCCCACACCGGGAGCGACACCGAGGCGCTCATCCGCAGCGTGCTGACGGCCTTCGAGAACTACCACAAGCTCAACCGCAAGCTCTCGCAGGACATGATCCAGAGCGTGTCCAGCATCACGGACCCCGGCCGCCTGGCGGACACCATCGCCGCCCATATGACGCTGAAGATCGAGAATAAGCAGAAGGTCCTCGAACTCGAGGACCCCACGGAGCGGCTCGAGCGCGTACTGGGCTACCTCCAGACGGAGCTGGAGATTCTCCAGGCCGAGCGCCGGATCCGGGCGCGCGTGAAAAAGCAGATGGAGAAGACCCAGAAGGAGTACTACCTCACCGAACAGCTCAAGGCCATTCAGAAGGAGTTGGGCCAGAAGGACGAGTTCCACGTGGAGATCGAGGAGCTCGAAGACAAGGCCAAGAAGAAGAAGCTGTCGAAGGAAGCCCGCGAGAAGGTCGACAAGGAAATCAAGAAGATGAAGATGATGTCGCCCATGTCGGCCGAGGCGACGGTGGTGCGCAACTATGTGGACTGGATCCTCTCGCTGCCGTGGGAGGAGTACACCGAGGAGAAACTGGAAATCGTCGAGGCGGAGAAGGTGCTCGACGAGGACCACTACGGGTTGAAGAAGGTGAAGGAGCGGATCCTGGAGTACTTGGCGGTCCAGAACCTCGTCAAGAAGCAGACCGGGAGCCCCAAGATGAAGGGACCGATCCTGTGCTTCGTGGGCCCGCCGGGCGTGGGGAAGACCTCGCTGGGGAAATCCGTGGCGAGGGCCACCGGTCGCAAGTTCGTAAAGATCTCGCTGGGCGGCGTGCGGGACGAGGCGGAGATCCGCGGCCACCGCCGGACGTATATCGGCGCCCTGCCGGGCAAGATCGTTCAAGGCATGAGGAAAGCGTCTTCGTCCAACCCCGTTTTCCTCCTGGACGAGATCGACAAGATGAGCATGGACTTCCGCGGCGACCCGTCGGCGGCGCTGATGGAGGTGCTCGACCCCGAACAGAACAACGCTTTCAACGATCACTATCTCGACCTCGACTATGATCTCTCCCGCGTGATGTTCATCACGACGGCCAACGTCCTCCACGCCATCCCCGTGCCCCTCCAAGACCGCCTCGAGATCCTGCGGATGCCGGGCTACACCGAGGACGAGAAGCTGCGCATCGCGCAGCAGTTCCTCGTGCGCAAGCAGCGCAACGAAAACGGGCTGAAGGAAGAGAACCTCGATATCACCGCGAGCGGCCTCTTCGCGATCATCCGAAAGTACACCCGCGAGGCCGGCGTACGGAACCTCGAGCGCGAGATCGCCACCGTGTGCCGAAAGGTGGCGAAGGAGGTGATGAAGCGCAAGGACGACAACGTGAAGATCACGGTGACCGGGAGCTCCATCCAGAAGCATCTCGGCGTGCAGAAGTTCAAGCCGACGCTGACGGAGAGCGAGGACCACATCGGCATCTGCAACGGTCTGGCCTGGACGGAGTTCGGCGGCGAGCTCCTCACCACCGAGGTGACGACGATGCCGGGCAAGGGCAAGCTCATCATCACGGGCAAGCTGGGCGAGGTCATGCAGGAATCGGCCCAGGCCGCGATGAGTTACGTGCGCTCGCGGGCGGGCCGGCTCGGGCTGGACAAGGAGTTCTACCAGAAGCTCGACCTGCACGTGCACGTTCCCGAGGGGGCCATCCCCAAGGACGGCCCGAGCGCGGGCATCACGATCGGCACGGCCATCGTCTCCGCCCTGACGCGCCGGAAGATCCGGCGCGACGTGGCCATGACGGGCGAAATCACGCTCAGGGGGCGCGTCCTGCCGATCGGCGGACTGAAGGAGAAGCTCCTGGCGGCGCACCGCGCGGAGATCCATAAGGTGATCGTGCCCCGCGAGAACGAGAAGGACCTCAAGGAGGTCCCCCCGAACATCACCAAGAAGTTCGAGATCGTCCTCGTGGACAACATGGACCAGGTGCTGGAGCACGCGATCCTGGTGGCCGAGAGCGAGAGACTTTTCGTGGAGGAGAAGGAGTACCCCCACGAGAAGGAGAAAATCATCCTCCCGCGCAAACCGCGGCTGGCCGAGAAGGAGATCGTCGCTCACTGATCGGGTCGCCAGGACGCGTCCTCCGGCGACCCTATTGCACGCGCGGCCCCCTCCTGCCATGATCGGGGCGTGGCGATGACAAACCCCACCGTTTTTCTACGCGACTGCCGCACCTACGATCCGGAGAGGATCCGCGGCATCGTGCGCGAGGCGATGCAGGCCATGGATCTGCGTCCCGCGGGGCGCACGCTCGTCAAGCCCAACCTCGTGATCGCCCATCCCACGCTCTTCCCACATGCCTTCACCCGCCCCGAACTCGCCGACGGCGTGCTGGGCGCCCTGCGCGACCGGGACGGGGGGATGACCGAGCTGGCCGTGGGGGAGCGTTGCGGGATCACGGTGCCGACCCGCATGGTCTTCAATGAGGCCGGCTACCGGCCGGTGGTGAAGAAGCATCGCGCCAAGCTCGTGGCGTTTGACGAGGTTCCCCAGGTCGAGATTCGTCTCGCGCATGAGGGGCGCCTGCGTGACTACCTCTTTACGCCCGAGCCGATCGCCCGCTGCGAGTTTCTCGTGAGCTGCCCCAAGTTCAAGGCCCACCCGTGGACCACGGTGACGTTCGCCCTCAAGAACTACATCGGCATTCAGGACGATCGCCACCGCCTCATTGATCACGACCACCGCCTGGACGAGAAAATCGCCGACCTCCAGTCCATCATCCAGCCCCGGCTCGTGGTGGTGGATGCCATCGTGGCCGGGCAGGGCCGGATGCTCACGCCGATTCCTTTCGACTTGGGGTTGGTGATCGTGGGGAACAATGCCGTGGCTGTGGACGCCGTGTGTTGCCGGATCATCGGGATCGATCCCGCCTCCGTGGGGCACATCCGCCTGACAGCCGAGCGTGGTTTCGGTCCGATCGATCTGGCGAAGATCCGCATCGAGGGTGACGTGCCCCTCGATGCGGCCCAGGCCAGGGCCAGGGGATTCAAAGTCGGCCTCGTGAGGGTGGAACAGTATTTCGAGGGATCCCGCATTCGCGCATACGCCGGTCCGCCCCCGGAGCCCGAACGCACGAGCTACTGCTGGGGGGGGTGTCCGGGCGCGATCGAAGAAGCCATCGAGATCATCCGCAACATTGACGAGCGGGCCGACGAGAAGATGAAGCCGTTTCACGTCGTGTTCGGGGCCTACCGCGGTCCGATCGAGGCCAAGGCCGGCGAGAAGGTGGTCTTCATCGGGGACTGCGCGAACTGGAAGGGGCGGATAGACGGCCGGGAGGTGGAGGTTGTTTCGACTTACCGGGATCGGCGTCTGAAGGATCCCTACACGTTCCGCGTCTCGGACATCTTCGTGAAGATGGCTGTGGTGTTCCGGAACCTTCTCTTCAAGCGGCGCGAGCAGGTGCTTCGTGCCCACGGTTGCCCCGTGTCGGTCGCCGAGCAGACGCTCTACATCGCCGGGATCGGCGGGACGCGAAACCCCTACTTCGCCCCCGCAAGCGTGGTGCCGTTCCTGCGCGGCTACATCGTCTGGCGAATCGTGAAGTTCTTCAAGCGGCTCTTCGGGATGCCGGAACTGAAACGCGCCGCCCCGCCGCAGACCGTGGCTTCGAGCTAGAGCCTAAAGGCATCTGGCTGAACGAATATCTAGGGCGAGACTCTCGCAGGCTCAAGGCCCCTTGCCATGGAGGGCATGGGGCCATGATAGGTTGCGATCCAGGATGGATCGCATGGAACATGGCCTCGCGGAGTTCATGAATAAAGGGGGCTAGAAGAACCGGGCCCAGAGGGCCACCCATCGGGCGTTTCGGCGAACCATGTTCACGAGGAACTGGTGCGTCCGATCCACCTCGCCGCCGTCCGAGAACTTGCCCTTCGCGCTGCCGGTGAAACTGACGAATGCCTGATCCCCCTGCACGTTGACGCTCACGTCGCGGCCATCCGTCTGGAGGGATTCCATCGTGTCGCGCGCGCGATGGATCAGGGTTTTCAGATCGTCCCGCGAGAGGTCGTTGAGACGAAAGTCGGGGTCGGCGTTTTGCGAGAAGCAACGCCCTACTGTCCGGCGCTCGGCTTCGGACCGGCACGTCTCAAGCAGGGTGCGGATTTCCTGGAGGGTGGCTGGATCCAGGAGGCCGGTGGTGATGGGTGTCGCCGGGGTGGCGCCGGCCGTTCCGGATGCATCCGCCCGGCCTGCCGTCGTGTCTCCCGCTCGCTCTGTCCCGGACGCCTTTGCGCCCTCGCCCGCGGCGGGTCCGCGGTCCGCATCCTTCTTGGGCTCGGTCTTGGCCGTCTCGGCAGAAAGCTTCTCTCCCCCGGCGGCTTTCGCGTCTCTCGCCTCGCGCTCCTGTCGCGCATGAGCCCGCTTCTCGCGCGCCTCAGCCTTGGCCCTTTCCGTTCGCTCCTCGCGCGTTTCTCCGCGGTGCTGCTCGCCCTCGGCCAACTTCGTGCGTCCGGCTTCCCGTCCGAGATCGGCCGCTTTGGGCAGCGGGCGAGATGGGCCTCCCTCGGGGCCCGAGCCGGGAACTCCCGGAGCGGCGAAACCCCGAAATCCAAGATCGGCGCCGGCCTGTGAGCCCGCTTCTCCGCCGCCCGTTTCCGCCTCGGCCACCTCAACTTCGCGCCGGCCCCTCTCTTCTGGCGGACGGAAGTAGCGGGTCTGCCGAAGCCCTTCCAGCTCGCGCAACACGTCTTCGGGCAGAGGCAGAACCTTCAGGGCGTCCCGAGTGATCTGGGCCTGCTCCATGGGGCGAACGAGGATGGGCCGCGTGGGGTCGCCCGCCGGTGCGAGCCCGACGGATCCCTCCAGCACGGAGAGTACCGTGTCCTCCCCGAAACTCGTCACGCTGAAGACGGTGCCGCGCACCCCCATCGTGGCGTTCTTCGTGATCACGTTAACCTGGCGTCCGGCCAGGTAGTGCAACGCGGCGGCCAGTCGGCCCTGGATCATCTCGAAGGAGAGAACGCTCCACAGCCCACGGCCGGGCGCTTCTCCCTGCGCGGTGATCCTCACTTCGCTCTCAGGCCCGATCCGCACGTAGTTCTGCGCGTCGAGCATGAGGTCCACATAACTGAAGGGGCCCGTGCGGACCCAGTCTTCCGCGTCCACGAGCGACGAGAACTTGATGGCTTCCCACTCGTCCCGCCCTGCTCGTCGCAGATGCGTGGCGCCGGCCGCTGTGAGCACGGGGAACCCGTTGGCCGGCGCGGCATGGACGGCCAGGACGGACCCGCGGTGATCGAGGCGCTGGCCCGACCGCACAATGAGCGCCACGACGGCGATGGCCAAGCCCCCCATTGCCAAGAGGCCCACGCGGAGGTGGCGCCGCCGTTGGGGGTTCAAGTGGAGGGCAGAGAGGGTGAGTAATAGGGCCGGGTGGGGTAGGGGTAGCTGAGCGGATGGTACCCCACCACGCGGCTGGGGCGCGTGTAGTTGACGATGATGCCCATCAGCCTCGCCTGGGCCCGTGTCAGCATCTGCACGGCATGCTGCAAGACGGGCAGGGGCGTGCGACCCGCGGAATAGACGAGAATGACCTTGTTGACCAGTCTCGCGAACTCGAGCGTGTCGCTGACGCGCAGGAGCGGCGGGGTGTCGATGAAGGCATAGTCGAAGCGTTTGGCGATCTCATCGAAGAGCGGTCGGAGGGTGGGCGCATGTAGATAAGCCTCGGAGGAGGACATGCCGGGGTAGAGATGGCCGGGCAGGTAGTTGAAGGGCAGGCCCTCGAACCTGCGGATCGCATCGTCCAGGGATACTTTCCCCGCGAGGACTTCCAGCAGACCCGGCTGATCCTTGAGCCCGAAGAGTTTGTTGAGGCTGGGGTGGCGCACGTTGGCGTTGATGAGAAGGACGCGGAAACCGGCCGTGGCAAAGGTCTGGGTGAGCGCCACGGAGCTGATGGTTTTCCCCTCGGAGGGGGTGCAGCTCGTGATCACGATGATGCGACGCTCCTCGCCGTGCAGGGCCACATCGAGGTTGGTCTTGAGCATCCGGCAGAGATCGCGGGCGAGCGCCTGGGAGCGGCGGGAGGAAGAGTCGAGCGTCTTGGCCGGCCGAAGGAGAATGGTGGGGCTCGGGGCGGTGAAGGGGAGCACGCCCAAGACCCGAGCGCCTGTGCCGCGCTCGATCTCCTCCGGCGAGTAGGTGGTGGCGCTGAACGCCTCCAAGAGGAAGGCCAGGCCGACGAAGAGCATCAGGCTGGAGACGAGCACGAGCGGAAGGTCGCGCCGCAACTGGGGGCGAATGGTCTTCTCGACCACGCTGGCCTGTTTGAGCACGGTGACGTTGGAGGAGATGTCCGACAGCGCCAGTTCGGCCTGGGCGAGTTGGGTCTTGAAGTTGCCGTAGATGGATTCGTCGATCTGGATTTCCTTCGTAAGGAAATCCACTTTTTCGGGATCGATCCCCTGCTTTTCGAGCCGGCCCAGGCTCTCCTCGAGCTGGCGCCGGGTGTCCGCGATTTGCTGTTCGAGGGCACCTTTCTGGTTCAGCCAATCTTTCCAGCCAGGCTCGATCTGGATGTCCCCCGCAGCGATCGAGCCGGGAAGGGCCGCAGGAGCGACGGCGGCGGGCGCAGAGCCCGCCGACGGGTGGAGTGCCACGCTGCCCCACGTGGTGGCGCGTTCGCGGAGCGTCTTCGCGAAGTTCTCGACGGTGTACCCTTCGCGGCGGACGGAGACCTGCACCGGGCCGGGCGGGAGTTCAAGCTTGTATTGGCCTCGCTTGTCCGTGACGGCCTGGTAGCCGCCCGGTTCCACGGTGACGATGGCACCGGACAGCGCGTCCTGGCGCAGCGTGCCGCGGTAGACGAATCCTCTCAGGATCGCATCTCCCGCCGGGGGGGGGGATGAGGGCGCAGAGGTGGTCAGAGGCGGTTGGGGATCGGTCCCCTCGGCGGGTAGGAGCTGCCCCAGCCACGGGATCTGCCTCTCAATCTCCGCAAAACGCGGATAGGAGCGCTTGAACCGCTTGGCCAGGGTGGCGTGTTCGGTCCGCAGTCGCCCAATTTCGCCGCGGATCTTTTTGTGGACCTCCTCCCGCGCCGCCTCGATCTGGCGGAGCTCGCCGCGGGTTCTCTCGATTTCGGCAAGCTGCTCGCGGATGTTCTTGAAGGCCTTGAGCTTCTCCTCGTAGCGCGAGACTTCCTTGATCAGGAAGTCGCGCGTGGTCTCCCGGCGGCTGCGGCGCTGATGCATGTCGTGGAGGCGGTAGACTTCGATGAGATGATTGACGAAGGGAACGGGCAGGTCGCGGTCGTCGGAGTTGAGACCCACGTGGAGGATGTTGGTTTTGCCCTCGCGTTGGACGTTGAGGCCCCGCTTGATCCGCTCGATCAGGTCCTGTCGCCTTTCGGCGTCGAGCTGATCCAGGTCCACGTTCATGCGCTCGAGGGCCAGGGCCACGATCGAGTCGGAGCCCAGGACGCGGATCTGCGTTTCGATGACGTCCTCCGAGCTCGACGAGGAGGCCCCGATTTTCTCGAGGAACCGCGTGATCTCCTGCATGGGGGTTTCCTGGAGATATTGCAGCTCAGCCCGGGCCACGTAGGTCGGCGGCGTGGCGAGGAAATAGAGAGCGTAGGCCAGGAGGCAGGTCAGGAGGATGAACGCGCACAGTTTCCACCGGCGAACGATGATGGCGAGCTGCTTCCGAATGACTTCCTGGGGAACGACCGCCACGCGCTCCTGCATGGTCAGTCTGCCGTGAGGAGCTTGACGGAGGCGGCCGTGCCGACGGTTCCGGAGAGGGGACCCAGGAGTCGGTTGACGAATTCGAGGACGTCCGACGTCGCCGTCTCCGGCACGAACAGCACGTCTCCGTCCGCGAGGGCCACATCGTGCTTGAGATCTCCCTTGTTGATCACGCGGTCCAGGTCGAGGGCGATGACCTCCTGATGGGGAGTACCGTAGTGACGGATGAGTTTCGTGTTCGAGAGGAGCGCGCCGAACTGAGTGTGTTCGGCCAGGGCGAGAGCCTGCATGGCGGTGATGACGCCGGCCTTGCGGTGGATGCCGGGCTTCTTGACCATGCCCAGCACGTAGACGCCGATCTCGCGGCTGTGGGGGATGAAGAGAGTGTCCGATGGCTCGAGCCGGATCTCGTCAAGGGCCGCACCGGCAAACAGGTGCGCATTGAGGTCCACGGGGATGGTTTCCCCGCTTGCGCGCACGATGCTGGCGTGGGCGAGATCCGCCTGCACCGTGATTCCGCCGGCCTTCGTGAGGGCTTCCCGCATCGTCAGCCAGCCCTTGGCGCTCACGGGGTAGGGTCCCGGCTTCGTCACGGCGCCCTCGATGGTCACCGGCGGGGGGGGGGTGAGCATGATAATATCGTCCGGCAAGAGCCGGAGGTTGTAGCGCAGGTCGTTCTCCGTGAAGAGATGACCGAGATCGAGCGAGAGGGAACGCTGTTCCCGTACGAGTGTGACGGCATGGGCCCGGGTGGGGTCGTAGTTCCAGCCGGAGGCCATCAGCGTTTCGATCAGGGTGCCCTGGCCGACGATGGGTGTGCGGCCGGGCTTCGGTACGTCCCCGAGAACGGTCACCATGCGCGGGCCGGTCTCGGTAAGGGCGAGGGTCACTTGGGGCTCCTTCACGTAGCGGCGGAGAGCCAGGACGATGTTCTTGCGAAGGTCTTCGAGGGTGCCCCCGTGCGCAGATACCGGCGGGCCGACGGTGAGCGCGATCGTACCGTCTTCCAGCACCTTGTACTCGCGCGAGAACTCGGGATAGCCACTCACCTTCACGTCCACCACGTCCCCTTTGTAAAGAAGATAGGCCTGCGCCTTTCTGCGCGTGGCCGCCGAGAAATCCGCCAATTCCTCGGGTGTGGCGAATTTCGTGGAGGGGGTTTGTGCCGGGGTCTTGGGGGTGGCCGTGGATTCGACAGAAGAGGGAGCGGCTGACGGCGTGTGGGGGATGGACTCAGCCGTCCTCGGGGTCTTGATGTTCCGGGCGCAGCTCGGAGAGAACACCGCCACGGAAGCTATGGCTCCCACCGCGACCGAAAAACCGCAAAAAACTGCCCTTCTCGCTACCAAGCCCTCCTCCGCTGCGAACGTATTGAAAAGACATTATAGATACTTGGCGCCAAAGTGTCAAGCTGCGCGAGCCTTGACACCATGCGTCACGGTCTATAGACTTCCACCATGGACGCCACAGTTCGCACGAGACAGGGGCGTCCGCGGCGCGGTTTGGGCCGATATGGCAGCGTGCGTTCCCGCAAGAAGGTCGGCGCGGGGCACCGCTAGAGGCGCTGGGGCACGGTGGAATTCCCGGAAGGGCTCACGTTCGATGACGTGTTGCTCGTGCCGGCGGAATCGGATGTCCTTCCGGCGGAAGTGGACCTGACCACGCGCCTCGCCGCTACCATCGCCCTCAAGATCCCGGTTCTCAGTGCGGCGATGGACACGGTCACAGAGTCGAGGACCGCGATCGCGATGGCCCAGGAGGGCGGCATAGGGGTGATTCACCGGAACATGTCCATCGCGCGCCAGGTGGAAGAGGTGGCCAAGGTCAAGAAGTTCGAGAGCGGCATCGTGCGCAACCCCGTTACGATGAGGCCGGATCAGACGATCCAGGACGCGCTCGATGTGATCCACAGGTATCGCGTGTCGGGCCTGCCCATCACCGAAAACGGGAAGATCGTGGGGATTCTGACGGCGCGGGACATCCGGTTCGAGACGAACCACGCCCGGCGGATCCGCGACGTGATGACGAGGAAGCTGGTGACCGCCGCGCCCGAGGTCACCACGGATGAGGCAAAGCGACTCCTCGCGCAGCACAAGATCGAGAAGCTTCTGATTGTCAATCGCACCGGAGAACTCGAGGGACTCATCACCGTCAAGGACCTCGAGAAGGCCCGCTTCTACCCCAACGCCACCAAGGATGGCGAGGGGCGCCTCCGGGTGGGCGCGGCCACGGGCGTGGGGGAGGACGGCGAAGAACGCGCTCGAGCCCTCGGTGAGTCCGGTGCGGATGTGGTGGTGGTGGATACGGCCCACGGGCATTCCCAGCGGGTCCTGCGCATCGTCGAACGGATCAAGAGCCATTCACCCGATGTGCCTCTCATTGCCGGCAACGTGGCGACCTACGAGGGGGCGGAGGCTCTCATCAAGTGCGGGGCGGACGCCATCAAGGTCGGCGTGGGCCCGGGCTCGATCTGTACCACGCGTGTGGTCGCCGGCGTCGGTGTTCCCCAACTCACGGCGGTGATGGCCTGCCGGCGGGCTGCCGAGAAAACGAACACGCCGGTGATCGCGGACGGCGGGATCCGCTGGTCCGGCGATATCACCAAGGCGTTGGCCGCCGGGGCGGCGTGCGTGATGGTCGGGAATCTCCTCGCCGGAACGGACGAGAGCCCGGGCGAGGTCATCCTCTATCAGGGACGGAGTTACAAGGTCTACCGCGGGATGGGATCGCTCGGGGCGATGATGGACGGCTCGGCGGACCGCTACGGCCAGAAGGTGGAGGGCGACGACCGATCGAGGCCGTCCGCTTCGAAACTCGTCCCCGAGGGAATCGAGGGGCGGGTGCCGTACCGCGGGCCGCTCTCGGCCTCGATCCACCAACTCGTCGGCGGCGTGCGGTCGGGCATGGGCTACGTGGGCTGCCGAACGATTCCCGAGCTCCAGGCGAGACCGCGCATGATGCGGATCACGAATGCGGGGCTTCGCGAAAGCCACGTCCACAATATCGAGATCACCCGCGAAGCGCCGAACTACGGGATCGAGGACTGAGGGGCTGGCCCGCAGGAGGTCGCGGGCAACCCGAGATCGCCGCGGTCGCCCCCTCCGGCGGGGGGACTCCCTCGCGATGACACGTAGCGCGTCATGGCGAGCCGAAGGCGAAGCCATCTCCTCGTTCTGGATCAAAACAGCTTGCCGGGGTTGAGAAGCCCCTCGGGATCGAGCGCGCGCTTGATCTTCCGCATCAGGTTCCAAGCTGAGCCCCATTCCTTTTTCAAGAACGGTTTGAGGTGGACCCCCACGCCGTGGACGTACTCCATCGACCCGCCGGCTGCGTGTGCTGCTCGGGCGAGGTCTCGCCTGGCCCGTGCGAGTCGTCGGGGGCCGTCCTTGCCCCAGGCCAAGTAGGCAGCCGAGTACAGGTCGGGACGGATCCAGACCCCGTCCTGTACGATGCGCAAGCCGCAGCGCCGAGCGACATCGTGCGTGGACTTCCGATACGGCAGCAGGTGCGATGGGGGCAGGCAGGCGTGGACGTAGTCGAAGAGGAGCGGGGCGTTGCTCTCGGCCGGCGCGCCCGGGGCGCGGAAGCGCAACCACTCTCCGTCGCGAACGGCCGGGTCCGCGCGCCACATCTCGGCCACCGCGTGACGGTTGCCCCACTCGGCTTGAGCCTCACTATCGGGGAGAGGGCGGCCGCCGCTGTCCGCGATGAGGCGAGCCGCGCGCCGATGATGTGCTTCCACGACTTCGGTGTGCCCGTCGTACACGAGCAAGAGACGGGCGGTGTGAACGCCGCTCGTGGGCGTGGCGTGATCGCCAGGCCCCGGCCAGTCCTCCACGCCGAGGTCGAGCGATGTCGGCGCGAGCCCCTGTGAAAACAGCCGGAGAAGGCAGCGGAAACCGCCCTCGAACGTGGTGAATTCGTAGAGAGCGGGTCGCCGCAACTCAGGGATCGGATGCACCGCGAGCGAGAACTCGGTCACGAGGGCCAGCGTCCCTTCGGAGCCCGTGAGCAGGCGCGGGAGGTCCGGGCCCACGGATCGCTTCCGCGCCGGTCGAATCCGGAATACGGACCCGTCGGCGGCAACGGCGGAGAGGCCTAAGACCTGGTCGGCGGCGGATCCATAGCGACCCGCGAGGTAGCCGAGGCCGTTGAGGGCAACTGCGCCTCCGATCGTGGCGATGGAGACGGTCCACGGGTCGTGTCCGGATTCGAGTCCGTGGGGGGCGAGTTCCTCGTTGAGCCGGGCCCACGTCAGGCCGGGCTGGACCAGGACGATCTGCGACTCGACATCCAGATCGAGCAGACGATTCATTCGCGTGAAGTCCACGGTTACCCCGTCGGCACAGCCCGACGCGGAACCCATCAGCCCGCTGCCGCCGCCGAACGCGATGAGCGGGGCGCGGTGCTCTCGACACAGGCGCACCGTCTCGGCTACGTGCCGGGCTGTGGAGGGGTAGACAACAGCGAGGGGCCGGTGGCGCACCCGCGTGAGGCTCAGGAAACCCCTGAACGCCCTCCGCGCGTCCAGGGCGTGCCGATCCAGGTCGTCGGGAGCGATGGATACGCGTTCCCTTCCCAGGCGTCTGACGAGGGCGTTTGCAAGTATCGGTTTCATCCTTCGTGGCGTCATGGCATTCGGGTCCGTGGGGGACGAATGGCCCAATCCCCCATTGGAGCCCTCTGCACGGAATGGTTCCATGCGGTGTCCGTCCTGTAAAGGCATCCGATGTGCGCAGGGGAGGTGAGCTCCGGTATAATCCCTCCCCGCCATGGCTGTACCGGCACCGAAGCCCCCCTCCTCCCGCGCGCACGCAGGCCCCCGCGCCATCATCTTCGATTGCGACGGGATTCTCGCGGACACCGAGCAGGCGCACTACGAGGCCTTCAATTCCGTTCTCCGGCCTCTCGGGCATGCCATGACACGGGCCGAGTACGACCGGCAATACCTGGCCCTCAACGACCGGGATTGCTTCCGCGCATTCGGCCGGTTGAACGGCCTGCGCTGGAGCCCCGAGGAGATAGAGCGCGGCGCGAAGGCGAAGGCGAGGGCCTACGCCCGGTTCCTGGCGCGTGGGAGGGTGCGATTCTACCCGGGCGTCCGCCGGTTCGTCCGGCTCGCCTGGCTTCGGGTTCCCTTGGCCGTCTGTTCCGGTGCGCTCGGCCTCGAGGTCCGTCGGATCCTGAGGATGGGTGGACTGGCGTCCTTCTTCCGTGTCATCGTCTCGGCGAACGACGTGCGGCGCGGGAAACCGGACCCGGAGGGCTACCGGCTGGCCCTTGAGCGCCTCAGGCGGCTGGCGGGGTCGCGTGACTCCATCGTGCCGCGGAACTGTCTGTCCGTCGAGGACTCCCCCCCGGGCATCGAAGCGGCACGGCGTGCGGGCATGCGGTGCCTCGCCGTGTCGAACAGCTATGCGCCGTCATCGCTGCGCGCCGCTGATCTGGTGGTGGGATCGCTTGCCGACGTGTGCTGGGCCGATGTGGCGGCGATCTTCGAGAGAACCAAGTGAAGGCCGCGGAGAGCGTCCTGGTCCTGCGCGCGCGAGGGTTTCCGCCCCTGAGGATGGTTTCCAGCCCGCGGGGTGTGCGGCGCATCGAGTTCCTCCCCGAGAGCCCTCACCATCTAACTGTGAGGGAGAGGGAATCCCCTCTCCTCGCAGAGTCCGCCGGCAGGCGGATGCGCCCCACGGCGCGAGAGAGGGTTAGGGTGTGGAGTTCAGAGGCCGCCGCGATCGCCCGGCTGCTCAACCGCTATTTCAAGGGAGGGAAGCCGAATCTTCGTCGCGCGCCGGCGGACACTCGCGGCATGTCCCCCTTCCAATTGGGCGTGCTCCGGGCCGCGCAAGCGATTCCTTATGGTGAGGTCCGATCCTACGGATGGGTGGCGGCCCGGATCGGCCGGCCCCGCGCGGCGCGTGCCGTCGGTCGCGCCCTCGCGACCAACCCCTTGCCATTGGTTTTCCCCTGTCATCGCGTCGTGGCCTCGGATGGGTCGCTGGGCGGTTTCTCCTCCGGCCTGGCCGTGAAGCGAAAGCTGCTTGCCCTGGAAGGCGCGCGCGGCCTTAGGTATAATAGGACGCCAAATGGCAGACTCAATACCGAAATCTGAACTCAAGGCCAGGATCCAACAACTCGCTGAGCGGGCGCAGGGGATGCATTGGCGCGAGATCCGGCGCATGGACCCCGTGCTCTTCGACGAGATCAAGCGCCGCTACGGGAGTCTCAAGCGCGCGTTCGCGCGACTCGGGATAGATGTGAGGATGAAGGGCGGTGGCCGGCAGAAGGGGCCATACAAGTGGACACGCGAGTCCGTTCTGGAGCACCTTCGCAATCTCGTGGCCGGGCGGGATTCCATCGAGGTGATGGAGATCTACCGATCGGGCGCGTATCTCTACAAGAAAACGATCCAGTATTTTGGGAGCGTCGAGGCGGCGCTCAGGGAGGACCCGGCGCTGCAGAATGTGAGGCTGATTCGGCGGGAGAAAGGGCGCAAGCCCGTCCCGCTCTCGAAGGAAACGAAGCAGATGCTGGAGAACCTTTGGAGAGGTGCGATGGATTCCGAGGGGGCAGGGGGCGAACGCCAGGTCTCGGATTCGGAGCTGCTCAGGTCCTACATCGAGGCGTATTCCAACCCCGACGAGGCAGCCCAATTCCTGAAGATCAGTCCGGATGAGCTTCGGCGTCGTCTCTCGCGTTCCAGCCCCCAGGCCGGCCCGAGCTGATCCCGGCCTTGCCTTTCCTGCCGGCAAGGTCCATGGGTTCTGCGGGTCGGACGACGCGCCCAGAACCGCGCACCCTTCGACAATCCACCTATGGCGGACAGGGTGAGCGGAACGCGTCCTTACGCCGACGAGAGAGCCCGCTCGTGGTGAGCGTGCCGTGTAATGCGCAGGCCATCCCATGCCACGGAGGGCATGGGACCATGAGTAGATGCGGGCCAGGATGGCCCGCGCATAACAAGGTCCTGGCCTGCGTTCGTCTCACGGCACCAGGACTCCTTGTCCAGGTGTCGAACCACGAGAAAACCCGCGACACCCTGCCTCGGACCGCCTAGCCCATGGGATCAGAAGAGGTCATCCTCCGACTGAAGAAAACGATTCCCCTGTTTCGGGATTTCGCGGACGCGGAGGTGGTGGCGCTGCTCAAGCACGCCAAGGTTCAGAATTTTCTCCAGAACCAGGTGATTTTTCGCGAGAAGGACCCGGGACATTGCATGTACCTGATCATGTCCGGCGAGGTGAAGATTCATCGCCGGACGCCGGGGGGGGCTGAACAGATCCTCGCCGTACTCCCGGCGGGAAACTACTTCGGCGAGATGGCGATCATTGATGGCTCTCCCCGCTCGGCCCAGGCATCGGCACGTGTGGATTCCGCACTCATGATTCTGGATGAGGAGACCCTCAACGTGACCGAGGCCGGCCTTGTGATCAAGCTGTTCAAGAGCTTCGCGAGGGTCCTCACCGAGCGGCTGAGAGCGGTCAACCTTCAGGTGAAGGAGTTGACGGAGCGGCTTGAGGCGAAGCCCAAGTCGGCGGGGGACAAGCCGACCGAGCAGGCGGCGTAGCCGGGGTGAGGCGAGAGTCCACATGCGTGGTTCTGGCGGCCGAAGGTCGCGGGTCACGGCCCCTCGGAGGGCGGAGGCACTCGTGAGTTCACTCCCCGCTGTGGCTCCAGAGGAGACCGAAACGGTTCCGCCCCCGGCGGCGGCCGGCCCCCTCTCCACGCTTTCAGAGGCCGAGCGCCGGATCATCCTCGCGTTCGCGGAGGCCGCCATTCCCCCCGTTCGCGGACTCTCTATTTCAACCACGCATGTCCAGCACAAGTGGCTCTCGAAATTCGAAGATCTTCTCGCTCGAATGCCTCGCGAGCAACGGCGCGGAATCCGATCGCTCCTCCGTCTGATCGAATACTCGCCTCTCATTTTCTCGTTGCGGCCGGCCCGGTTTTCGCGATTGCCTCTCGAGGAGCGGGAGCGCCAGCTTCAGGGCTGGGAGGGCAGCCATTGGCTGGTTCGCCGGCTGCTTCTCCTCGCACTCAAGGCCATCGTGGCCATGTGCTACACGAGCGTCGAGGAGGTGGCCGCGAGCCTGGGCTACGCGCGGGACTGCCTCTCGCACCACCGGTCGGACCTGCCCCGCACGTGATCGTCACCGGTCGCGACATCCACGGCGACCTCCGGATCGAAACGGAGGTGTGCGTCATCGGTTCCGGAGCGGGCGGTGCCGTGATGGCCAAGGAACTGCGCGAGGCCGGGCTCGAGGTGGTCGTTCTGGAGGAGGGGGGACACTTCACGCGGGCCGATTTCAACCGCGAGCCGTTCGACATGACCCGCCTGATGTACCGCGACGGCGGAGCCACCGCGACGATCGGATTCCCGCCCGTTCTCTTGCCGCTCGGGCGCACGGTGGGCGGGTCGACCACCATCAACTCCGGGACCTGTTTCCGGACGCCGGACTACGTCCTCGATCGGTGGGAGCGCGAGCTGGGGTTGGCTGACACCTCGCCACGAACGATGGAACGCTTCTTCGACCGGGTCGAGAAGATCCAGAAGATCGGCGAGGTGCGCGAGGAGCTGATCGGTCGAAATGCCGAGTTGGTCCGACGGGGAGCCCAACGCCTGGGCTACAGCCACGGCACCCTGAAACGAAACGTCAACGAGAACTGCCGGGGGTGCGGCGTGTGCTGTTTCGGCTGCCCCTCCGACGCGAAGATGGGGATGCACCTGACGTACATCCCCGCCGGAGTGGGCCTGGGCATGAAGGTTTACGCGCACTGCCGGGTGGAGCGCCTCGCGATGCGCGACGGCCGCCTCGAATCGGTCGAGGGAACCGTGCTGGATGCCGTCACCCGGCGGCCCAAGCACCGCCTGCATGTCCGCGCGCGCGTGTTCGTGCTTTCCGGCGGGACGATCATGACCCCGTACCTGCTCTTGAGAAACGGTCTGTTCAACTCGAGCGGACAAGTCGGTCGCAACCTCACGATCCATCCGGCCGTCCGCGTGCAGGCCCTTTTCGATGAGGATGTTTACGGCTGGCGCGGCGTGCCTCAGAGCTACTTCGTGGACCAATTCAAGGACCTCGGCATCATGATGGAAGGCGCGCACGGCCCACCTTCCTTGATGTGTACGTCCGTGCCGTTCATCGGGCGCAAGTACGCGGATCTGCTGGCGCGCATCCGGAACCTTGCAGCCTTTGGCGTGATGGTGTCGGACACGACCCGCGGCCGTGTCCACGCCTGGGCCCGTCGGCCCGTGATGATCTACCAGATCAACCGCTACGACACGGACCGACTGGCGAAGGGTCTGCTCGAACTGAGCCGGATCTTCTTCGCCGCGGGCGCCCGAGAGGTGTATCCCACGCTCCACAACCTGCCGATCCTGCGCTCCCCGGACGAGCTGGTGAAACTGGAACGGATGAAGATCAAGCGCCGGTTCCTCGAGATGTCGGCCTTCCACCCGCTGGGCACCTGCCGGATGGGGAAGGACCCGCGGACGTCGGTGGTGGACACGTATGGGAAAGTGCATGATGCGAAGAATGCCTTCATTTCGGACGGGAGCATTTTCCCGACGTCACTTGGCGTGAACCCGCAGGAGACGATCATGGCGTTTTCCACGCGAAACGCCGAGTACCTCGCCCACAACTTCCGCCGCTTCGCGAACGCCTGAAGACGAGTGCGGGCGCTGTCCCCCCGGCCTGTCGGGGGTCTGGCAGCCGGCGGTCTTGAAACACGTTCTCACGTGTGGAGCATCGCCGGCGCGTGGCATTCGCCGGCGAAGGCGTCTACAATGCCGGCACACGTACAAGGAGCAAGGAGGGAAGCGTGGCCAACATCAATGTGGAGAAGCGAGGCGCGGTTCTCCGACTGACCTTCAACCGCCCCGAGGCCCTCAACGCCGTGAACCAGGCGACGATCGGCGAACTCGAACACGCCGTGGGGAGTCTTCGTGACGACCCGGATGTGCGCGTCGCGATCCTGACGGGGTCCGGCGAAAAGGCTTTCGTGGCGGGGGCCGACATCCGTGAACTTCCCGTGGGCGATGTGCTGAAGTCCAGGCCTTTCGCCGAGCGCATGCAGCGCCTCACGCGCGACTTGGAAACGTGCGGGAAGCCCGTCATCGCGGCCGTAAACGGCTACGCGCTCGGCGGCGGGATGGAGATCGTCCTCGCCTGCACCATCCGCCTCGCCTCGGAGAAGGCGAAGTTCGGACTCCCCGAGATCAACCTGGGCATCATGCCGGGCTGGGGAGGCACGCAGCGGCTTTCCCGGATCGTCGGCGTCGGCCGCGCGCTCGCGTGGACGCTCACCGGAGATCACATCTCCGCGCAGGAAGCCCTTCAGATGGGACTCGTGGCAAAGGTTGTGCCCCCGGAGCGACTCCAGCCGGAGGCAGACGAATGGGCGGATCGGCTCGTGAAGAAGAGCGCGCCGGCCCTCCAATGCATCATGCAGGCCGTGCGGGCCAGCGCCGAACTTCCCATTGATCGGGGTCTCGAACTGGAAGCGAACTTGCTCTCGCTCCTGTTGGCCACACCGGAGGCGGCCGAAGGCATCCGGGCGTTTTTGGAGAAGAGAAAGTAGGCGCGTCCGAATGAACGTCTCGACACCTGGGCAAGGAGCCCTGGTGCCACGAAATGAAAGCAGGCCAGGATGGCCTGCAATCAGCGTGGCAGGCTCGAAGAACACTGTTCGAGCGGAGCGAAGCGGAGTCGAGAATCCCAGAGATACGCCGCCGCACATTCCATGTTCCAGCCCGAACGTGACGCCACGTTCCCGAACCTTGAACCGAGTTCTGTCGGCGCTGACCGTGGTGGGCCTCGGGCTCCTCGCCTCGTGCAGCGGCTTCACCGGATCGGGTGAGAGCGCCAAAGGGTTGTACAAGTCCAGGGACGCCATCGGTGGAACCGCCAACGGCGTTCGGGTGGTTTGGGACCCGCTGGCCAAGCCGGACGCGCGCGTCCCCTTCCCGAACGACCTTCTCACCCGCTTCGATCCCGATTCGCCCAGCGGTCTCCGGCTCAACTTCCCGCTCGATGCCACCACCGAACTCGAAAACGATACCCGGCGCGGTCTGAACGAATTGACCGGCTTCGGCACCTTTGCTCCCCTCCGTGTGCCCTTCGACGGGCCGATCGACGTCAAGACCGTCCGCTACAAGATCGAAGATCCCTCCAACTCGAACAATACGCTCTTCCTCATCCGGATCGGTGGCCCGAACGGTCCCGAGCCGGTCCCCATCGATCTGGGCGAGGGTTTTTTCCTCTACGATGCGAAGGGAGACCCAGAGGTGTTCTGGGCGAACGATCCCCTCGCGAAGTGGCCATCGTTCCTCTTAGCCCCCTACAACCGCGCGCTTTTCAACCTCGGTCGCCAGGATCCACCGGCCCTGCGCGAGACACTTCTCGCCGGAGAGGTGCCGGAGCTGTCCCCCTCCGTGGGAGACCGACACGAATACTTCGAGTATTCGACCAACACCCTTCTCTTCCGCCCTCTCGAACCTTTGGTGCCCCTGAGCAAGTACGCCGTGATCCTTACGACGCGGATCGCGGACCTCGATTCCAACCCGATCCGCTCGCCGTTCCCCTACGTGAATCACGCGCTCCAAAACGGCGACCTCCGGCCGGTCTGGGAGAAGCTGGATCGCTTCGGTCTCGCGCGCGACGAGGTGGCCTTCATGTGGTCGTTCACGACCCACTGCCCCTACTGCGACCTCGTGGACATCCGGCGCGGTCTTGACGGCGAGGGGCCGTTTGCCGCCCTCCGCCAGAAGTTCCCTCCGCGAATACTCAACGTCTACGATCTCGGCGTCCGCGAACCGACCAATCCCCGGGACGTAAAGCTCATCGGCTTCACAAACCGCGAGGGGCTGGAGCGCGACGAGAATCCCTACACGCTGCATGCCGCCTTCCTGGCCGGGCTGATCAACGATGTCTTCAACGGGGCGCTCCAATCACTCGTGCAGGGGGCGATCGGCGGCGACGTGATCCCCATGGACTACCAGGCGTCCTTCCACAATCTCAACTACGTGCTCTTCGGCAGCTTCATCTCGCCCTCGCTCGTGGAGAACGAGCGAGGGGTGTTCACCATGGACGCGACCACAGGCCGCATCGATGCGCGGATGCCCGAGGACCCCTGGGATGGCGATCCCGGCATCCCGTTTCTCATTGCCGTGCCCAAGCCGACCCGCGAGAACAAGTGCGGCCCACCGCCCTACCCGGTGGTGATCTACGGGCATGGAAACACGGCCTCGAGCTTCACCGCGCTATTTCAGGCCAACTACCTCGCCCGCTACTGCATCGCCACGGCCGCGCTGGACTACTACGGCCACGGTCCGTTGTTCGATCTCTTCCGGCTGTTCGACAAGCTACCCGAAAACCCAACTTTGGATGATGTGCTCGTGACGCTGGAACCCTTCGGGGTGGACGCGCAGCAGATAACCGAGACGGCCGGCATCGACGCCACACAGCTCGTGCCCACGATCCTCGCGGCCGCCCGCACGATTTTCAGCCAGAGCCTTTTCCCGATGCTGGACGTACCGACGGAAGGGCGGGAATACCGGACGCTTCACGACGTATCGCAGTCTCTGGAGGACGTGGGGCTGTTCAAGGCCCTCCTCTACTACGGCCGCTCCCACGACACGAACGGGGACGGCGTTCGCGATCAAGGGGACAGCTTCTTCGACGTGAATATCATGAAGACGCGCGACCATTTCCGGCAGTCCGCGGTGGACGCGATGCAGTTCGCCCGCGTGATCAAGAATCTTTGCCGCGATCACAACGGGAACGGCCGGTTGGACCTGGATGAGGGGAACTTCGATCGTGACGAAACGCCCCAGCCGGACGGCGTGATCGGGACGTGCGACGCCGGCGGACCGGGACACGAGATCTTCTACACGAGCACTTCGCTGGGCGGGATCATCGGGAGCCTGGTGACGGGGGCGGACCCGCTCATCACGCGTTCGGCCCTCACCGTCCCCGGCGGAGGCTTGGCCGACATCCTGGCGCGGACGACCCTGGGCTCTGTGGCGCGCCGCGTCTATTTCGGCATCGTGGGGACAACCGTTGTTGGCCGCCCTGTGGAAGAGAACGGCCGGGGGCGGGAAGGGGTGATCGGGCTATCGGTCAATGATGCGGGCGGCAAAGGCGCCACCGTGAAGTTGCGGGACCTGGCCTGCGAGCCGAGAGAGGCCTGCCTCCTCCCCGTTCAGGATGGCGACACGGTTCTCCTGGTCAATCTGAGGTCCGGAGAGCAGCGCCGTGTGCGCGCCGGGCCGAGCGACGATCCCACGTCGAACTTCGCGGCCGGCGGAAACTTTTCGATGCGCGTGGCGGCCGATCCGGGGGATACCCTGCTCGTCACGCTGCCCGGCGGCCCAGACACCCCTCTCGCCTTCCCGGCAAGCGTCCTGCCGGCGCGCGCCTGCGAATACGTGACCACTCAAGGCGGTTGGCCCTGTGCCCAGTTCGTGGTGCGGAAAGGCCAGGAGGGGCTGGGGACCGATCGCAATTCCCCGCACCTGACCTTCCTCATCGGCATCGCGGAGACCGCGCTCGAGTCCGCCGATCCGATCGCCTACGCGCCTCTCTACAATCTGCGGCCGCTGCCTGATTCCCCGGCGAAGAAGGTCGTCATCCAGGTCTCCACCGGCGATCTCACGGTGCCCATCAACGCGGGCGTTGCCTTGGGCCGCGCCGCGGGTTACGTGACCCACGACGCCCATGTCGAGTACGTGAGGTCCGGTCTGACGTTCGGATACTCGCAACGGCAGCAGGCCTGCATGGTCCTCACGCCGGACGTCACGTGCCTGCCCGGCAGCGGTGATCCGGCCTCGATCGCGCGTGCGCCCTCGCTGGATCAGATCTCCTGGACGGCCGAGACGGCGCCCAACGGCCGGTACATCTCCGGCTTCCGCCCCTACAACGCCAACCAGCACGCATGGTACCTCCTTCCGATCCCCTTCGAGGATGTTGGACTGGATGCGAGCCCCGATTTCCCGAACGGCACGCTCAACTCCAGGGAGCCGGGCTACAATCCGTTCGACAATCCGGATCCGTCGGGCGACAACTACTGCCCCGAGACGAACCCCACGGGCCCGGAGGGGAACAGGCGACTGGACGGAACGGAAGACCAGACGGTGGAGGACGGCCACATGCGTCTGAATGGTATCTTGGATGTGGATTACACGCAGGCCGCCCAGCAACAGGCGGGGATTCTTTTCCGCTACGGCTACATCAAAGAAATCACGCCGGCCCAACCCGACCGGATGCGATGCGAATGCATCGTCAACGAGGCCACGCTCGAAGGATTCGTGACGGACAGCCTTGAGGCGTGCACGGCGGCCGGCGGCCAACTCGCCTGCATCACCAATCCCCTCTGCCCCGGCTTCGGCGCCCCGCCGTGGTGGC
Source organism: Nitrospirota bacterium (assembly GCA_016190245.1). GTDB lineage: Bacteria > JACPQY01 > JACPQY01 > JACPQY01 > JACPQY01 > JACPQY01. Next base: position 79,497 of record JACPQY010000060.1, read on the forward strand.
CCTGAGGCGTGAATCGTGAGCCGCAAGCCGTGAGCCGCAGGCCGGAACAGACCCGGCTTTCGATCCTGGTTTCCGTCTTGCTGGTCGCGGCGCTCGGTCTCGCGGCCCCTCGTGCAGATGCGGCGGACATCGTTGGGCGTCTCGAGGCCTACTACAAGTCCATCAAGGGCTACACGGCCTCCTTCGCAGAAGAGGTGACCCTTCCGGGGGCATCTGCGCCGATGGTGCAGAAGGGCCGTGTCCGGATTCAGATTCCGTCCCGCCTCAGGTGGGATTACGACGATCCCGAGAAGAGCGACATCGTGATTGACGGCGAGAAGGTCTGGGTCATCCAGTCGAAGCGGGACGAGGCGTTGTATTGGAAGATGGAGGAGGATCGCAGCTCGCCCGTGGCCTATCAGTTTCTGCTTGGAGTGGGGGACATCGAGAAGTCGTTCGACGTGAAACCCCAGGAGATCGGCGGCGGCGCCTGGAGGCTGGGTCTCGCGCCGAAGGGCGGCCTCTCCTCGGTCCAGCAGCTCGCCCTTGAAGTGGAGGGGACGTCCCCACGAATCCGCGCCGTCGAAATGAAGGGCGCCATGGGGGAGAGCGTGCGCTTGGTCTTCCGCGACTTCGAAGAGGTTGAGCGGTTCCCGCCCGAGACCTTCCAATATCGCCCCGGGCCGAAGACCCGTGTGCGCGACGCGATGGAACTCCTCACCCTCCCGGGGGGGGCCTCAGAAACGCCGCCGTGACCCGGGCGGTCGGCTCGCGCGAAACCGGACGAGGCCGCTCTGTCTGGCTCCTCCTAGCCGCTTCTGGGGCGATCGGTTTCTCGGCCCTGAGCCTCGCTCTCCTCTACAGGTCGGCATACTCCGGACTCCACACCTCGCTCCGAACGACGGTGACCCACGTTGACACCGTCAGCCCGGCCGAGCGGGCGGGTCTCCGGCCGGGCGATCGTCTCCTGGAGCTGGACGGGAAGGCCATCCACGGCGTGGCCGAGCTTTTCCTTGTCCGACGGGCCATCCAGCCCCACCGCCCCGCAGCCTTCGCCGTTGAGCGGGCCGGAGAGAAGGTTCAGGGAGAGATCACGTTCATCCCCTATGGTCAGCTCGGTTCGGCCGCCCTCGGTTTCGGTGTGGGCCTGGTGCTCCTTGCGGTGGGACTTCTTGCCGCGCGGCTCCACCCGCGCCTGCGCTGGGCGCAGCTCTTGGGGCTGACGGGGTGTGCGGTGCTTCCGTCGCTCACGATTGTGTCCGAGTGGTATCAACTCATGCCCTGCACGTGGCTGATCCAACTTTGGATCATACCGCTGCTCATCATGCCTCCCCTGACGCTCCACCTCTCCCTCTCTTACCCCCGCGAGCGCGCGTGGATGCAGCGGATGCCGTGGCTGGTCTATCTCACGTACCTCCCGGCGGCAATGTTTCTCTTCCACCTCGAGGTGCGGTCGTTCAGCGTCTACCGCGATTTCAGCGTGGGCGAGAGCGTGGTGGACGCGGCCTTTTTCTCCGATGTCTTCCAGAGCGCGATCGTGTACGCCACGCTCTCGCTGCTCTACTTCGCGGCGGAGCCCGTCCTCCATTTCCAGGCGTACCGGCGGGCGCGGCCGGGCGCGGAGAAGTTGTGGGTGGGCGTGGTGTTCCTCGGAGGGCTCCTGGCGCTCGCGCTGGGCCTGCCCGTGTTCGTCTCGGCCATGGGACGGCTGGACGAGGTCTTCTCGGGCCTCTTCAGGATCGACCTCGTGATGGCGGGCGTTGTCGTGATCACCTTGGGATGGTTGGCGGCCGTGCTTCAGCCCGAGGCGATTCTGGGTGGTGGGTCCTGGGGAAGGGTGCTGCTTTGGACCTCTCTCGCCTTCTCTCTCACGATCCTGGCGGTGGGGGGAGCGCTCTTGCTCGAGGAGTGGAGTCCGCCGGGCCCCACGCTCAGAGTGGCGCTCCGTGCGGTCTTGCTCGTCGGAGTCGCGCTCGCGGGGGTCGGTCTGCGTTCGGTGCTCGAAGCGAGGTTCCTCGAGGGTGAGGCGGGCACGCTTGCCGAGCCGCTCCTCAACGGTGGCGGCCTCGCGGCCGGAGCTGCCGCAACCGCCGGATCTCAGGCCGAGAAGCTGGGGTTGCCGAGGATCACCGTGGCGCTCGTCGGGCCGCGTCCCCCCGAGAGTTGGTTGAGCGCCGTGGCGGCGCACATGCGCGTGGAGACGATCGAATCACTCGGGAGGCTGTCGGACGGACGCGGTTCCCGTGGCTACGACCTCGTGGTGGTGGAAGAGACATCGGGGAGTGTGACGGTGGGTCGGTCCGGAGGCTTGCCGACCGCCCATCTGGGCGTACCCAATCTCCGCGACCTGTCCCCCGAGGACTTCGTGATGAGGGTCTATGTCCGTCTCGCAGCGGACCGGTTGGTGGACGTTGACGGGCGGTACGCGCTCGTCACCGCGAATGCCCGGCTCCGCGAGATCCTGGACTTCGTGAAGACTCGCGTGGGTGGCCTCGATGCGCCGGTGCTGATCACAGGGGAGAGCGGCACGGGGAAGGAACTTCTTGCCCGCTTTGCCCACCGCTACAGCCGGCGCTCGGCCGGTCCTTTCGTCCCCGTCAATTGCTCCGCGCTCGCACCGGGGGTGCTCGAAAGTGAGCTGTTCGGCCACGAGAAAGGAGCCTTCACCGGCGCGGTCCAGCGCCGCGTGGGGAAGTTCGAGTCCGCCCACACCGGCACGCTCTTCCTGGACGAATTCGCCGACCTGCGCCCGGAAATCCAGGTCAAACTCCTGCGCGTCCTGCAGGACCGAACCATCGAGCGCGTCGGCGGCAACGAGGCCATTCCGATCGACGTCCGCATCATCGCGGCCACGAACCGGGAGATCAAGGCGCTCGTGAAAGAGGGGGCTTTCCGGGAGGACCTGTTCTATCGCCTCAACGGCATCCCCCTTCATCTGCCGGCGCTCAGGGAGCGCAGGGAGGACGTGCCTTTCTTGATTGCCCACCTATTGGACGAGTTCAATCGCCGCTACGGGCGCAAGGTGTGGATGCCGGAACCGACAGACTTGGTTCGGTACCAGGCCTATGCATGGTTGGGAAATGTTCGCGAACTTGAGAACTGGATCAGCCGAGCGGCAAGCGCGGCCGGCGATCAAGAGCCGCTTCCGTTTTCGAGCGATGCGCCCTCCGGTGCCGTCGCGGACACGCCTCTGTGCCTGTACGATGAGGCCATCCGCGACGCGACCGTGTCGCTCATCGTTAAGGCGTTGCGGACCACGGGCGGAAACGTCAAGGAAGCTTCCCGCCTGATCGGGATGGAGTACAACAAGATGCGACGGGAGATTCGCAGGTACGGGATAGACGTGGAGCAGGTTGTCGCCGCATCAGGGCCGTCCTGATCTCGGTTGGTTTCCACGTGGGTGTTGGGTAGGGACCGATTCCCACCGCGGGGCGTTCTACGCCTCCGGTCCGCCGCCCGGACGCATCGGGACGCATCCCTACTTGGCCGGCCCGGGGAGGGTCTGGCATTCCCGTCGAGGTGGGGCTAAGATCTCCGCTCGCACCCGACCGGAACCCATGGGTGGGCTCGGTTGAGCGGGTGCACGGAAGGAGGGATGAAATGGCTGTGAAAAAAGACACCTGTTTCTGCCTCGAAGTCGAAGACAAGCCAGGCACTCTGGCGCAGTTCTGCCGCTCCCTCAAGAAATCCAACGTGAACCTCAAAGGGGTTTGGGGATTCGGCGTGGGGGGTGGCAAGGCGAGAATCTTCGCCGTGCCCCAGAGGGCGGAGAAGTTCCAGAAAGCCGCGGCGGCCGAGGGCTGGAACGCGACCAAGTGCGATGTATTCTACGTCAGCGGCAAGGACCAGGTTGGGGCGCTCGTGAAGACCCTCGAGGCGGCCGAGCAAGGGGGCGTAAACATCCACGCCGTGGATGCCATCGCCGTGGGCGGGAAGTTCGGCTCCTACATCTGGGCCGAGTCGGGCAAGGAGAGCGATCTGGGGAAGGTGCTCGGGGCGAAGTAATAGCGGGCACGGAGAGGCGTCTGTCGAGATTGCTTCTCCGCCGGCCGGCGGATCGCACCGACACCTATTTCGTGTCATCGCGAGTCCGCCACAGGCGGAGAGGGGCAGCCTGTCCGCCCACTGGCGGATGGCGATCTCCTGTTCGAGACTTCCTGACTATTTGCGGTCTCGATTGAGTTGCACGGCGCGACGTGATAAGGGCAGGGGGCCGTATGCCCAAAGCCCTCCTCAGCGTTTCCGACAAGACGGGCCTCGTCGAATTCGCGCGGGGGCTGCACGCTCTGGGCTATGAGATTCTCTCCACCGGCGGGACGGCCCGGATGCTCCGCCAGGCCGGTCTACCTATCACGGAGGTGGGCGCCTATACCGGGTTCCCGGAGATGATGGATGGCCGCGTCAAGACGCTCCATCCCAAGATCCACGCCGGGATCCTCGCTCGGCGCGACAGGCCGGATGACATGGCCGCAATACAACACACCGGGATCGAACCGATCGATCTCGTGGCTGTGAACCTCTATCCCTTCGAGGAGAAGGTGCGCGACGGGACGTGCCCGCTGGAAGATGCCCTTGAGGAAGTGGACATCGGCGGTCCGACCCTCGTACGTGCCGCGGCCAAGAACTACCGCCATGTCTGGGTAGTCGTCGATCCGGCGGACTACCCGGCTGTGTTGGAGCAGCTCCGCACGGGTCAGGATCCGGAGCCGAACCGGTGGCGCCTCGCCCGTAAGGCGTTCGATCGGGTGGCGGCCTACGATGCCGCGATCTCGAACGAGTTCGCTCGACGGGTGGCGGGCGACGCCCTCCCGGATGTGTGGACGGTTCAACTCCGGAAGCTCCAGGCATTGCGATACGGGGAGAACCCGCACCAGCGCGGCGCCGCATACGCCGAGGTAGGTGCCCTTGGGCACGGGCCGCTCGGGGGCCGACTTCTCCAGGGCAAGGCCCTCTCCTTCAACAACCTCCTCGATGCCGAAGCGGGCTACCAGCTCGCCCGGCAGTTTGCCGAACCCGTCTGCGTGGTCATCAAGCACAACAACCCTTCGGGTGTGGGTGTCGATTCGAACTCTCTCCTCAACGCCTACGTCCGGGCACGGGACGGGGACCCCGTGTCGGCCTTCGGTGGTGTGGTCGCCTTCAACCGGCGGGTGGACCGGGCCACAGCCGCCGAAATGGTGAAGATTTTCACCGAAGTGGTGACGGCGCCGGCCTTCGAGACAGAGGCGCTTGTGGTCCTGCGTGCCAAGAAGGACTTGCGCTTAATCGAGACGGGCGAAGGGGAGCCCGCGCGCTTCCTCGACCTGAAACGGCTCGAAGGGGGGGTGCTCCTGCAGGATGCGGACTTGGTCCGGGACGACCCTTGGACGTGGAAGGTCGTGTCGAAACGGACGCCTTCTGAGAGCGAGATGCAGGCCCTTGGATTCGGGTGGAGGGTCTGCCGGATGGTCAAGTCCAACGCGATCGTATTCGCCTCGCGGGAGCGCACGCTGGGGATTGGCGCCGGCCAGATGTCGCGCGTGGATTCCGTGCGGCTCGCCACATCTAAGATGCGCGAACACGGCCTGCGCGGAGAAGTTCTGGTCATGGCCTCGGACGCCTTCTTCCCGTTCCGCGATGGCTTGGACGAGGCCTGGAAAGCCGGCGTGACGGCCGTGGCTCAGCCCGGCGGGTCGGTCCGCGACGCGGAGGTCATTGCGGCCGCGGACGAGCACGGCATGGCGATGGTCTTCACCGGTGTGCGCCACTTCCGCCATTGAGTCGGTCTGACCTGACCGAGGCGGCCGGCCGCCTCTCCGCATGCCGGCGCATCGTCGTCTTCACCGGGGCCGGCGTGTCGGCGGAGAGCGGGATCCCCACGTTCCGCGGCGAGGGTGGGATCTGGGAGAAATACGATCCGGACGTGTTCGGGAACATTCCGGGGCTCGGACAGGTCTGGCTCACGCAGCCGCAGCGACTCCTCGACTTCATCACGGACGCTCTGGACACCTTTCTGGCCGCCCAGCCGAATGCCGCCCATCTGGTGATCGGAAAGGCCGAGGCGGCAGGACGAATCCGAGCCGTGGTCACTCAGAATGTGGACGACCTGCACGAGCGTGGCGGGACCCGCACGGTTTTCAAGCTTCACGGCGACTTGTACACACTGCGATGCCTCCGCTGCGGCCGGAGCGGGCCGCTGGACCGCGGCCGCATGGAGCGGATCCGCGATCAACTCGACGGCATGCGCTCCGGCCGCCTGGCGATCTTGAAGAAGCTGTGGGAGATCATGCCGCGCTGTGGTGAGTGCGAGGGGCTGACACGGCCCGACGTGGTCTTCTTCGGGGAATCCCTCCCTGCGAACGTTCTCCGCCAGGCCGAGGAGGAGACTCGTTCCTGTGACGCCTTCCTCATCGTCGGAACATCGGGCGTGGTCTATCCCGCGGCCCTCCTCCCGAAGCTGGCCCGCTCGCGCGGGGCGCTCGTGGTCGAGGTCAACCGGGAGGCATCGCCCTACACGGAGATGTCAGATTTCTCCTTCTTCGGGCCTGCCGGCAGCATCGTTCCAGAGCTGATCCCTGAATCTCCTCGGCCGGCCTGATTCTCTCGACCTTTCAACATGAGTTGATGCGGCCGTATCATGTAGCATAGGGAAAGGGGGGAGCTTGAGTTGGGGAGGGGGTGCTGCGACGGTGCGGCTCGGTTAGAAGTGCACGTCGATCATGAGGGAGTGGCTGAGGCTCTTGGGTGATTCGAGCTGCTTCTGGGCGCCCCAGGCGAGCGTGAGCTTGGGGGCGTTCCAGGCGAAACCGAAGGCGAGGCTCTTCTGATCCGGTGCGTCGCCCTCTCCGACCTGGTGCCGGTAGCCGCCGCGGAAATCGAAGATGTCGAAGGCGGTGGCCTGAAGCGCCGCGCTCCACTCTGAGATCGTGTTGTCCGGGGGACGCTCGCGGACCTGGCCCGTCGCGAGTACGTAGCTGGAACCGCGCAGGGCCGCGCCCGCGGCGATCTCGCGCCGTCCCTCCGGTAGGATCCCGGGAATCTCGACGAGGTTGTACCCGGCGAACCCGACGGAGCCCCACTCGAAAGGGGAATAGAGCACGCCCGCGTCCGCGCCCACGCCGTCTTTGACAAGGTCGTCTTGTTTGTCATCTTTCATCCGGAGGTACTTGGCCGCGGCGCCGATCGAGACCCCTTCGTACACCAGGTAGGAGAGGGCGAGGTGGCCGCGGTGCAGATCGCGGCCGGGCCGGTCGCTCTCGTCGAGCTCGTAGTGGCGGACGTAGGCGACCCCCGCGCCTACCGGTTGTGTGATCGTGTCCACGATGCTGCCGACGAACTCGCGCTCGCGGTCGGGTGTCATGTTGAAGGTGAAGGCGGTGGCGTACCGCTCCCACTGGCTCATCCCGGCGGGGTTGAAGAACACGGCCCCGTTGTCGTCGGCCACGGCCACCATGGCGTTCGCGAGTCCGGCCACCTTCGGGGTCAGGTATTCGGAGGCGTGAACGGTGAACAGCGAACCGTGAATGGCCAGAACAAGAACCGGACTCAGAGATCGAAGGCATCCCCTGAGCCATCTATTCCAGCTCACGGGCTCTCGGGTTCCCGGGCTCACGACCCCAGCTCGCCGAACTCGGCCATCCCCGTCGCGATCTTCTCGATCAGCCGGCCGTGAACGGTTTTCCCGGCCACCTTGATGGCGTTCTTGACGGCCAGAGCGCGGGAGCGGCCGTGCGCCTTGATCATCAGGTGGTCGAATCCGATCAAGGGGGCGCCGCCGTACTGCTCCCAATCCGTGATCTGTTTGAGCTGCTTGATCCCGCTGCGGAGCGCGAGGAGCCCGAGCTTCCAGAGGATGTGCTTCTTGTAGGCATAGAAGGCAAGCCGCATCGCCGCCTCACCGATGCCCTCGAGCATCTTGACCACGAGGTTGCCATGGAAGCCGCCGCACACGACGACATCCGCCGTGCCGCGCGGGATGTCAACGCCCTCGATGTTGCCCGTGAAGTTGATCAGGTGGCCGTTCTTGAGCGTCTGGTGGGCTTCCTTGATCTCCGGAAGGCCCTTGAGCTCCTCCGTACCGTTGGACAGCAACGCGACCTTTGGCCGGGCGTTGCGGCTGATGATGGAGGCGTACACGCTTCCCATGACCGCGAAGGAGACGAGATCGCGTCCGGTCACGTTCACGGTGGCGCCGACATCGAGGATGAGCGAAAAAGGATCGTCTTTCTCGCCGCGCCGGATCTCGGTGGGGTACACGGAGGCAAGCGCCGCGCGCGAGACGCCCGGGGCGCGCGAGAAGCGTTTGGCGCACGCCAGGATACCCGCTCCGGTGCTCCCCGCGCTGACCAACACGTCGGCCTGCCCTTCCTTCACGATCCGAACGGCGACATTGATAGAGGCATCGGGCTTCCCCTCCACAGCGGCCTTCGGGTCTTCCTCCATCGAGATGGACTGAGCGGCCGGGATGATCTCGATGCGGCGGCTGTTGTGGGGCGCCGAGGCCAGAATCGCCTCGATCCGCGCGGGCTCGCCCACGAGCAGGAGATGGTGGTCGGTTTCCATGGAGACCTGCGCCGCTCCGCGCACAACCTCGTCGGGGGCGTGGTCGCCCCCCATGGCGTCAACGGCTATGCGGGCCATGATTCGTGAAGAGTGAAGTGAGGAGGAGTTGGCGCGAGACGTGATGGGATGGGTCCCCTGACGGGTTTCTTCCGACTGGGTCTCACTCTCCAGCACCTAACTCTTTACACTTCACGAAAGACGAAATTTCCGCCTGAGGATCGCCTGGAGCTTGGGTGGGTTGGCCTTGCCCCCGGTTTCCTTCATCGCCTGACCGACGAAGAACTGCATGAGTTTGATCTCGCCGGCTTCGACTCTTTTGCGCTCGTTCGGGAATTTCGCGATGAGCGAATCGACCACCCGTTCGAGATCGCCTTCGTCCGTGATTTGCCGGAGGCCCTTTTTCTCGATGATGGACGCGGCCGAGGCGCCGGTCGAGACCATTTCGGCGAGGAGTTCCTTCCCCATCTTCCCGCTGATCCGTCCGGAATCTACTTCGCCCAGAAGCCCGGCGAGAGCGGTCGGTCCGACGGGTCCACCCGCGATCGTTTTTCCGGCCTGGCGGAGGAGGCCGACAAGTTCGGACGTGAGCCAATTCGCGAGAGGCCGGGCCTCGGGGTAGCTCCGGAGGGCTTCCTCGAAGAAGGCGACGAGTTCGAGGTCGTCCACCAAGGTCTGCGCATCGGAGGCTGGGAGCCCGAGGTCGCGGGTGTATTTCTCGATTTTCTGGGCGGGGAGTTCGGGGATCTCCCGCGCGATCTCGTCTACCCAGATCTGTGGGACACTCAGAGGCAGGAGGTCCGGGTCGGGGAAATAGCGGTAGTCATGGGCCTCCTCCTTGCTCCGCATGCTCCGGGTGGCGAGGGCCTCGGGGTCCCACAGCCGAGTCTCCTGGGCTACGCGGCCGCCTCTGTCGGTCAATTCCGCCTGCCGTTTCGCTTCGAAGGCGAGCGCCTGCTGCACATGGCGGAAGGAATTCATGTTCTTGATCTCGACCTTTGTACCAAGGGCGCCATCGCCGGCCGGCCGAATCGAGATGTTCGCATCGCACCGCAGGTTCCCTTCCTCCATGTTGGCCTCGGAAGCACCGATATAGCGCAGGATGTTGCGCAGCGCCTTGAGGTACTCGGCCGCCTCTTCCGGCGTGCGCAGGTCCGGCTGGCTGACGATCTCCACGAGGGGGACGCCGCAGCGGTTGTAGTCCACCAGGCTTGCACCGCCCTCGTGGAGAAGTCGGCCCGCGTCCTCCTCCATGTGGATCCGAACGAGGCGAACGGTTCGCCGCGTGCCCTGCACGTGAAACGGGACCTCTCCGTCGGTCGCCAGCGGCCGCTCGTACTGGGAGATCTGGTAGTTTTTCGGTAGGTCCGGGTAGAAGTAGTTCTTCCGAGCCATTACGCTGGCGGTCTGAACGCGGCAGCTCATGGCGAGAGCCGTGCGGACGGCGAGGCGGACGGCCTCCTTGTTCATGACCGGGAGAACGCCGGGCATTCCCGTGCAGACGGGGCACACGTGGCTATTGGGCGCGGGATCGGGCTGGGCGGAGCAGGCGCAGAAGAGCTTCGTCCGTGTCTTGAGGTGGGCGTGTGCTTCAAGCCCGATGACAGTTTCGTACTCGCGTGCCAACGTTCGAGGAACGATAGCGGTGGGTGGGGCGCATGTCAATGAAAGCGCCTGCGTGGCCCATGGGTGTCCGAGGGAAAGAGGCCGTGGTGGGACGTCGTGAAAGAGCTTGACACACCGGACTGAGACCCCTAAAAGCGCACATGGAGGTGCGCATGAGACATCCGATTCTCGGTCACATCGCGGTTGCCATTGTTCTCGCGGCTGTTTGGGTCGGCCGCGCGTCGGCGGAGGAGCCGGCCGCAGCGCCCAAGGCCATCTCGATCGGAAGCCAGGGCACGATCCAGCCCGGGGCACTCCTCCAGAGCTGGTTCTTCCTTCAGAAGCCCGCATCCACCTCCATCTATCATCAGTTCAGGATCCGGCGCACGGAACTCAAGCTGAAGGGCGAGGTGGTTCCCAAGAGGTTTTCGTTCGAAGTCATGATCGATCCGGCGCAGGTGCTGGAGAAGGACAAGTCGCAGAAGATCACGGTCTCCACCAAGGCGGTCCTCAAGGACGCCGAGGGTAGTGACGCCACGATTTCGGCCGCTTCGGACACGGATCTCCCGAAGCGCTTCTCCATCCTCCAGGATCTGTCTCTCACCCTGAAGCACAACTGGTGCGAGTTCTCCATCGGCCAGTTCAAGATCCCCGTCTCGATGGAAGGATACGGCGGCTCGTCGAAGCTGATCTTCCCCGAGCGCGCGATGGTATCCAAGACGCTCGGCGACAAGCGGGACATCGGCGTGCGACTCGCCAAGGCGTTCCCCATGTTCGGCTACACGTTGGGGGTGTACAACGGCTCGGGCCAGAACACGAAGGACGCGGACGACGCGAAAGACGTGGCTCTCCGCCTGGAAGGCTATGCGCTGGATGGCTTGACGCTTGCGGCCGTGTACTACCAGACCCTCGGAGGCGATGGGAAGAAGGACCAGACGGAAAAGAAAAGGGTCGAGGCCGACGTGAAGGTCGAGATCGGGTCCGCACTGATTCAGGGCGAGTACATCATCGGGACCGACGAAACGAAGGGCGTGGAAACGAAGCCCAGGGGGTTCTACGCCCTCGCGGGCTACACGCTCGGCGATTTCCAGCCTGCGGTTCGCTTCGGGCAGCTCGATCCGAATTCGGACTCGGCATCCAAAGATGACGACGGTACGCAGATCGAAGCGGCAGTGAACTACTACATCCCCGGTCTCAAGCAGCACGAAGGAAAGATCCAGCTTGCGGGCGGGCAGTTCAGCCGCGGGGCGGAACCGAAGAAGGACGGCCCGAAGGAGATTCAGGTGACCACGGCTTTCCAAGTGGCGTTTTGATGTAGCGGTCAGCCATCAGCTTTTCCGCCGGGGCATCCGCCCGCCGGCGGATGTGGCGGACGCGGCGGCGGTCGGTTCTTGAAGGATCGAGAGCCGGGTTTTTCCGGCTGAATGCCGACTGCGGAGAGCTGACAGCCAAGGCGTCGGGGCCGGTGGGCCGCGGCTGGCCGGCCCGGTCTCGGACGTTTGACGCGGGGCCGCGTTCGGCATAAAGCGAGGTGAGAGAGGAGAAGAGGGGCATGTTGGCCAAGACTCTTTCCGCGTGCGTCGTCGGGGTGGATGCCCATCCGGTTGAGGTGGAGGTGGATCTCGCACTCGGCCTCCCGGGCTTCGCCACAGTGGGCTTGGCGGAGGGTGCGGTGAGGGAGAGCAAGGATCGCGTCAAGGCGGCCATCAAGAACTCGGGCTACGAGTTTCCGAACCGCAGGATCACGGTGAACCTCGCTCCTGCGGACGTACGCAAGGAAGGCGCGCATTTCGATCTCTCGATCGCCGTCGGCGTGCTGGCCGCCCAGGACCTCGTGAAGGGGCCGCGGATCCGCGAGTACTGGCTCTTGGGAGAAGTCTCGTTGGACGGGACTCTCCGTCGCATTCCCGGCTGCCTCCCGATGGCGCTGGCGGCCAAGTCGCGCGGGATGAAGGGCATTCTGGTTCCTGTCGAGAACGCCCGGGAAGCCGGGGTGGTGGAGGGCATTGACGTTCTGCCAGTGGCCAGCTTGCCGGAAGCGGTGGAGTTCCTCACCGGCGTTCGCACGATCCAGCCTTTCGACCACCCCACGGATGCCCTCCTGCGAGGTGTGCCCGACTATCCCGTTGACTTCAATGAGGTGCGGGGGCAGGACCATGCCAAGCGGGCTCTGGAGATCTCGGCGGCGGGCGGGCACAACGTGCTCATGATGGGACCGCCGGGAACGGGGAAGACGATGCTGGCGATGCGCCTACCGACCATTCTCCCGGCGATGACCTTTGAAGAGGCCCTGGAGACAACGAAGGTCTTCAGCGTGGCGGGTTTGCTCGGTCCGGGCGAGGCCCTGGTGACGCACCGGCCGTTCAGATCGCCCCATCACACGATTTCGGATGCGGGCCTCGTCGGGGGCGGCCAAAACCCGAAGCCCGGCGAGGTCTCGCTGGCTCACAACGGAGTGTTGTTCCTGGACGAGCTGCCCGAGTTTCGCAAGAACGTCCTGGAAGTGCTGCGGCAGCCGCTGGAGGACGGGCGGGTCGTCATCTCGCGCGTGGCGGCCTCCATTCTCTACCCCGCGCGGTTCATGCTCGTGGCGGCCTCGAACCCGTGCCCGTGCGGGTTCCTCAACGACAACGAGCGGGCATGCACGTGCAATCCCGCCCAGGTGCAGAAGTATCGGTCCAAGCTCTCTGGACCGCTCATGGACCGGATCGACCTGCACATCGAGGTGCCCACGGTGCCCTTCAAAGAGTTGAGCGGCCTTTCGCCCGGCGAGCCCTCAACGGTGATCCGTGAGCGAGTCGAGACGGCGCGTCGCCGGCAGGCCGAGCGGTTCGCGGGGAAGCGGGTCTATGCGAACGCCCAGATGGGATCCCGTCTCATCAAGAAGTATTGCGAGCCGAGAGAGGAGGGGCGCCGTCTGCTGGAGTCCGCCATGGAGAAGTTCAAGCTCTCCGCCCGGGCCTACACACGGATTCTGAAGGTGGCGCGCACGATCGCGGATCTGGCGGGATCGGAGGATCTCGAGCCGACCCATCTGAGCGAGGCGGTGCAGTACCGGGCCGTGGACCGTTTTGGGGTATAGCGGGTGGGATGCGGCGGCTGGAGCGGAGGCTCCGGCCTCTCAGCCGCGCCGCAGGCGGGGGAAGAATCGGCCGGTTCGCTGCATGTAGGGCGGGTACTCCTCTTTGAAGAGGCCGAGGAGAAAGCGTTCCTCTCGAATCGCTTGGGCCCTCACGCCGAAGATCCCGACCACCGCAAGCAGGCCCAGAACGCCGCTGAGTGAGAGGAGGAACATTCCGATGACCCAGCACAAGAGGGCCGAATAGATCGGATGGCGGATCGACCCGTAGATCCCGTGCGTCACCAACTTGGTGGGTAGGTCTGGGTCCACGCCGATCCGCCAACTGTCGCCCAAGGTGTAGGCGGCGCCCACGAAAACGAAGAGGCCGCCCAGCATGAAGAGAGCTCCTGCGGCTTGCAGGGAGGCGGGAGGATCGATGACACGGCCGAGTTCGGTCAGACGGGGGAAGATGCTGGAGCTGACGAGAAGGACGCAGCCCACCACCAGCAGCAGCATGCGCAGTTTCTCGGGCGTGGAGCCGGTGCGCAGCACGACAACCGGCGACTTGCCGATCTTGCGGCGCAGCCGGACGGTGTTGAAGACCCCGAAGGCGAGCACCGCGAGGGCGCTGAAAGCGGGGATCCAACGGGCTATTCCGGCCATCCGGCGCATTCATGCTATAGTGGGCGGGCGAAAGCAAGCGATGAGAGAACGGTTGATCTTGTGGGTGACGGCGGCCGCGGTGTGCGCCGCCTGCTCCACGGATGGCGGCGGAGAGATGGACGTGCCGATCGCGTGCGAGCCCGCCCACGCTGCCGTGTCCACGCCCGAGGGCAAGTCGCTCGATGGAGCGCGCGAATGCAGCACGCTTTTCGACCCCGTCATTGTGGGGTCGGTTCTCCCCCAGGCGCGGGTAAGGGTTTTCGCCGTCGGCCGCAGGTTGGATCTCGACGAGAGTGAGTCCGAGGACGCCTATCGGCGCGTGATCGGCTGCGTCATGGATCGCGCCTCGGAGTATTTCCGCGATGACGCCCTGAACGTGATCGTGTTCGAGGAGTACACCGGCTTCCCGTTGCTGCTGGTTGGCCCCGAGGCGGCGCGCGCCCGGGCGAACAGCACCCTGGAACTGGCCGCGGCGCAATTGTACATCGAGCGCTATGGGAGCCTGGCCAAGCCACAGGAACCGGTCGCGGCGGAACAGGAGCTGGTGTATGCGCTAACCTACCACGGATGGCCGGCCTTCTACCGGACTTTCGCCGCCGCCGCGAGGTCCTACGGCGTGCCCGTGATGGCGACCAGCCTCGTGCCCATCTACGATCCCGCCACGCTCGAGCCGAGCCGGACCGACATCCGTGTCACGAATGCGACGCTCCTCTTCGACCCGCGGGGGCGCATCGTGCACCGGTGGGACAAGGTTTACCTCGTCCCTTTCGAGCAGGGCATCCGGATCACACCGGGCGAGCTGGCCTCGGTCGGGGCGTGCGACATGGGTGGCTATCGCTGGGGCGTGGGGATCTCGCTGGACGCGTTCAAGAAGGATTACCTGGAGCACCTGAACGCCCTTGGAGTGCAGATTCTGGTTCAGCCCGATGCGAACAACTCGAACTGGGCGGATCTTGGCGGCAACGGATTCTGGCAGCCCGAGGAGTGGCTCGGCTCGGTCATGTATTCGGTTCAGGATGCCTTCCCATCCATCCAGTTCAATGTGAACCCGATGATGACCGGGCATTACCTCGATGTGGTTTTCGACGGTCAAACCGCGATTCTGGCCAAGGAAGGGAGTCGGATTCGTCGGGACATCAACTACGTGGGCAACGCGCGGCTCGACGCGTACCCGCTCCACCCCGACGCGCCGTTTCCCTACATGGGGCCTTTCCCTAAGGGAGGGTTCCTCGCGCTCGGACCCTGGATCTGGATGGATCCCGATTACCCGGATCTCTGCCCGTCGGCGGGCGGAGCATGCATCGGGTTGGAAGGCGTACCCCTTGTCCCCCCGCCCGATGGGGGGCGCGAGGGGATTCAGGCGGTTTTGCAGTCGCTGGCGTTCGAACGCTCGAACCTCGCTCGCCCCTACCTGGAAACCCTGGCCTTCGCCGACCTGCCCTGAGGCGGCGCAGGTGCCTCTACGGGTGGCCGGCGTGGTCTCAGGCGATGTGCCCGAAGTGTCCGCTCCTGTAGTCTTCGATGGCTTGCCGGATCTGGGACTGCGTGTTCATGACAAACGGACCGTAGCGCGAGACCGGCTCGCGTAGGGGCTTGCCTGCGAGGAGCAGGAACTCCATCGGGGCGCGGGCCTCTGAGGGCACTTCGATGCTCACGGTGTCCCCTTCGTTCGAGAAGATCGCCGCCTGACCGTCCGATATCCGTCGGTGAGGCACCCCAACATCTCCTTCCCCCGAAAACACGTATGCGATGGCATTCAGGTCGGCACGGACCTTTTGCGTCATTCGACCTCCGGGGCGAATCGCGACGTGCAGGTAGAGGATAGGAATGCGCGTCTGGATCTCGGCGCGCGCTCCGAGCGACTCCCCGGCGATGACACGCACGGTGGTTCGCCCATCGGGGCTCTGGGCCACCGGGACGCGATTGCCGTCGATCTCCTGGTACCGCGGCTTCACCAGCTTGTCCTTGCGCGGGAGGTTGACCCAGAGTTGAAAGCCGTGCATGCGCCCCCCGCTGCTCTGAAACTCCGCGGAGGGCATCTCCGAGTGGATGACTCCCGCCCCCGCGGTCATCCACTGGACGTCGCCGGGGCCGAGCCGTCCTGCGTGTCCCGCCGAATCCCTGTGTTCCATCTCCCCGGAGAGCAGGTAGGTGACGGTCTCGAAGCCGCGGTGGGGATGATCGGGAGCGCCCTTCGCTTCACCCGGCCTCACGTCCGACGGCCCCATCTCGTCCAGGAGAAGGAAGGGATCGAGATAGTCGAGTTCGGGCGTTGGGAAGGGGCGGCGGACGGCAAACCCCGCGCCCTCGAAGGTTCTCACGCCGGTGATGATTCTGGAGACGGATCTCGTGCCCATGGTTCTCCAATGTGGACCGCTAGAGTACCACAAGTCGCGTCGCTCTCCAAGCCTGCGAACCTAGGCGGACGGAGGGGCTGGTCGGGGGCCGGGATGGTGGGCGCTCGGCCAAACTCCGGAGCTGAGGGGGGGAATTCTGAGCAGGGAAGAGCGCGAGAGAAACCAGGTCAAGATAAGGCTCATCTCGATGACGGCGAATCCCACCCATGGGGGCGCGTATGGAGACGGGAAAGGCCAGAGGTAGGGCATGAGCGGGATGGGGCTATCCGTCAGGTCGAGCCCCAGGTGGGTGAGGAGGCCGTTTCCGACCAGCCACGCGTGGTAGCGCCGTTCGCTGAGCGCGCCGACGAAGGCCGCAAGCATGCCGGCGAAAGCGAGGCTGTGCGTGATCGGCGTGTCGGTGTTCATCACTTTCAGGAACTCGAATGTGCCGGCGGCGAGGAAGTGATCGGCATCCAGCCCGATGGCGGGAAAGATGGCGAGAAACGCCGCGAGCCGGGGGAATCGGCCACGCGACGCCCGCAGGCGGGTGAGGGCGGGCCAGTTCGCGACAAGCGCCAGCGGTCCGTGAAACGCGATGGTCTCGAAGATGTTTCCGCCATAGCCCGGGAGGGGGAGGAAGGGGTGGATCTCCCAGAGACGATGGAGTACAACGACCGCCCCGAGAAAGAGTTGGCTGAGCAGGAATTCCCCCCACGCGACCGGCGGGGACGATTGGGGCGCCCGCGCGCTACCCACGGTAGCGCTGCGTAATCGGCATCCTCCGATCCCGTCCGAACGCTTTGGGCGTGATCTTCACCCCCGGGGCCGCCTGCCGACGCTTGTATTCGCTGCGATCCACCAGCGAGGCCACGCGGCGGACCACATCCACGTCGTAGCCTTTGGCGGTGATCTCTTCCACGGTCCGATCCTCCTCCACGTAGAGCTTGAGGATGGCGTCGAGAAGGTCGTACGGCGGGAGGCTGTCGGCATCCTTCTGATTCGGGCGGAGCTCGGCCGTGGGCGGCTTCTCGAAGACGCGCTCGGGGATGACGTTCCCACGGGTGTTGCGGTGGCGGCAGAGGCGATAAACCAATGTCTTTGGGATGTCCTTGATCACGGCGAATCCGCCCGCGGTGTCCCCGTAGAGGGTACAATAGCCCGTGCTGATCTCGCTCTTGTTCCCCGTGGTGAGCAGGAGCCATCCGAACTTGTTGGAGAGGGCCATGAGGAGCGTGCCCCGAATGCGTGCCTGGAGGTTCTCCTCGGCCTCGGAGGGGGGGAGTCGCGCGAACTCGACTTTGAGTGCCTCCAGCATGGCGGCGTGCGAACCCTCGATGGGGATCACGCGGTAGTCTATGCCCAGCCGCCGGGCCAAGTCCTCAGCGTCCTCGATGCTCTCGCGGGAGGTGAAGCGCGAGGGGAGCGCCACGCCCGTCACATTCGAGGGGCCCAGCGCATCGGCGGCGATCCCGGCTGTGAGTGAGGAATCGATCCCTCCGCTCAGCCCGAGCACGGCTCGCTTGAAACCGTTTTTCCGGAAGTAGTCCCCTGTGCCCAGGACGAGCGCGTCATATACCTCCGCTTCGCCATTGAGTGCCGTGCGGTGCCTGCGCGGGAGGACGGGGCGGGTCGCGGCCGGCCGGATCGGGACCTGAACTGCGCCAAGGGCGCGCTTCGGCCGGGCGCGCGTGGGGCGGGGAAGATCCGCCAGAATCAAGTCCTCGGCGAACGTGGCCCCGCGAGCGGCCACGGCGCCGTCGGGCGACACCACGAGGCTGTTCCCGTCGAAGACGAGCTCGTCCTGCCCGCCGACGAGATTGCAATACGCAACCCAGACGCCTCCGGATCGAGCCCACCGGCGCAACAGCGCGAGCCGCTCGCGGCCCTTGCCGGAGTGGAAAGGCGAGGCGGAAAGGTTCACGAGTGCGTCCACCCCCCCGTCTCGCAGGAGCACGGGGCAGGGGCCGTGGTCGTGCCAAATGTCCTCACAGATCGTGAGGCCCAGGCGCAAGGCACCCAGGTTGATGACAAGGGGCGCCGTGCCGGCCCGAAAATAGCGGACTTCATCGAAAACGCCGTAGTTGGGCAGCAGCATTTTGTGGTAGCGCGCAAGGACCCGCCCCTGCGCGCAGACGGCGGCGGCATTGAAGCGCGCCGATCCCTCGCGATCGACAAATCCCGCAATGAGAGCGCAACGCCGCGCATCTCGCGCGATCTTGCGGACCCACCGCAGGTTCTCCTCCACGAATCGTCTCTTGAGCAGGAGGTCCTCGGGCGGGTAGCCCGTGAGAGCCAGCTCGGGTGTGACGAGAAGGTCGGCCCCTGAGCCCTCGGCCCGGTGCAGGGCCTCGAGGATTCGCTTGGCATTGCCCTCAAGATCGCCGACGGTCGGATTGATCTGGGCGAGGGCGATGCGGACCCCCCCCGCAGCAGGACGGCGATCACGGTGCCGCATGGCTTGACCTCATTCGGGCCCCCCGGATGGCCGGAGATACGTCTCGTGTGCCTCCAGGGTTCGACGGACTCACCATGAGCGGAAAGCGATCCGCTCGTCCTGTCCGCCATAGGCGGATTGTCGAAGGAAAAAGTTGCATCGGCAATGCGGGAATCAATAGGTCAGGTGCTGCGTTCGCTACGCCGCTTCCGGCGAAGCGTGTTGCGGTGGATCCCGATCAACTCGGCGGCCTTGACCTGATTGCCCTTCGCGAACGTCAGGGCTTCGCGAACGAGGATGTCCTCCACGCCGTGGCGAACCCGGGTGCCGACGCCCGTCTCACCGCCGGCCAGGCTCTCGCGCACATGCTCGGCGAGGTTGCGGCGCCAGTCCGAGATGGGCTCGGACGCGGGGCCGCGCACGTGAGCGGGCAGGAGATCGGGGGTGATGGGCCGGTCGCGGTGGACGGCGATCAGCTTTCGCACCAGGTTGCGCAGTTCGCGAACATTGCCCGGGAAATCGTAGCGGCCCAGCGCGGCCTCCGCGGCGGCCGACAGCCCGCCGCGCTGGAGGTGGTACTCGGCCAGCACCTCGCTCGTGAACGTTCGTATCAGGTCCGACAGATCCTCGCGACGCTCGCGAAGGGGGGGGATGCCCAACTCGAAGACCGCGAGACGGTAGTAGAGGTCTTCCCGAAAACGGCTGGTTTCCACACGCTCGCGCAGGTTCTGATTCGTCGCGCACACGACACGCACGTTGACCTTCTGGCTCCGGCTGGATCCGAGGGGGGTGACCTCCCGGTCCTGCAGCACGCGCAGGAACTTGGCTTGCGCCTCGAGGGGGAGCTCGCCGACCTCGTCCAGGAAGAGGGTGCCGGATTGGGCGGCGGCGAATTTCCCGGCGCGGGCGCGGTCGGCCCCCGTAAAGGCGCCTCGCTCGTAGCCGAAGAGCTCCGCCTCGACGAGACCGGCGGGGATGGCGGCGCAGTTCACGCTGACGAAGGGGCCTGCCTTGCAGGCGCTGTGTTCGTGGATCGAACGGGCCACCACCTCCTTGCCCACGCCGCTCTCGCCCGTGATTAGAACCGTCTCGTCGGAGGAGGCGGCGCGCCCGGCGAGCTTGAAGACCTCCCGCATGGCCTCGCTCCGACTCACCACGAGGGGCGGGCCGGCGGCCCGTTCGGTCTCCGCGCCCGCCGCGGCAGGCCGATCGTTTTTGGCCGCGGCGCTCAGGGCCTGTTTAACCACCCCCCTGAGCCGGTCGATGTCGAACGGTTTCACAACGTAGTCGTAGGCTCCCCATCGCATGGCTTCCATCACGTACGTATGCTCCGCGTGGCCCGTGATCACGATGACGCTCGGCGGTGCCGGAAGGGCGGTGATCTCCTTGAGCAGGTCAATGCCGCACGGCTCGGGCAGGAAAAGATCCAGGAGCACAACCACGGGCTGGAGGCGCTTCACTTCCGCGAGGGCCGCTCCCGCCTCTCCCACCTCGCCCACGCCGTAGCCGAACGGCGCAAGCGCCTTGCGCACGATCGAGCGCGCAGAAGGGTCGTCGTCCACCGTCAGAATCGTCGGGCGGGTGGCAGGACGCGCCGCACGGGAGGTCTCGGGGGGGGGGACCGACATGGAGCTAGACCGTCCGATGGGGCAGGAGGATCTCGAACGTGCTGGGAGGGTGGTAGGCGAGCACGCCGCGATGTTCCTTGATGATCCGGTAGGCCAGAGCGAGGCCGAGACCCAGCCCTTTCTCCTTGTTCGAACGCGTGGGGCTGAAGAGCCAGTTCTCGAACCCGCGCGGCAGACCGGGGCCGCTGTCCTCGATCCGCACCGAGATCATGTTTCGAGCGGGGCTGTAGATCGAGTTGAGCGCCACCCCGGTCAAAAGCGAAACGCGCCCGCCGTCGTCCACCGCCTCAAGGGCGTTCTTGACGATGTTGGACAAGGCCCGCTTGAGCTTCTCGCCGTCCGCGGGGATGAGGGGCAGGCTGGGGTCGAAGACGCGGACGACCCTCACGCCCTTCTGCCGGACCGTCTCCCGGAAGAGGTTGAGCGTATCGTCGAGCACCTCGTGGATGTTGGTCTCGCGCATGCTGAGGGCCGCGGGACGCGAGAACTCGACCATCTCGAGAAGCATGTCCTCCAGGCGTCGGGTCTCTTTCTCCAGGATTCCGAGCAATTCGCGGTCGAACCCTTCCTTGAGGAGTTGAGCGGCCCCCTTGATGCCGGTCAACGGTCCTTTCATCTCGTGAAGGATCTCACTGGCCACCCTTGCCAGCATGACAAGCGCCTCTTCCTTCTGCATTTGCTCTTCCCTGGCGCGGAAGCGCGTGACGTCGCGGAGGACCACCACGAACTGCGAAGGCGGTGCAGGGGTCGGGAAAATGTCCACGAGGAATGTCTGCGGAGGGAAGTTTGCCCAGATTCCGCGCACACCGCGGCCCTCCCGGGCGGCAGCGTACTCGGCGACGAGATCGCGGATCGAGCCCAAAATCTCCTCCCGATGGCCCAGGGAGAAAGCCTCCTCTGCGGCGGGGTTTGCATAGAGGAGTTCGCCGGTCCCCTCGAGGAGGACGAAACCGTCGTGTGCGGTCTCGACAAGTTGCAGGGCGTGTTCCTCCTTCCCCATGGATGACGGGATTATAGAGCGTTCCGTCGAAAAGACCACGTGCACTTCCGTGGTGCACTGCTGGCTGGTAGAGCAAGTCATGACGGAATTTCCCAGCGCGAGATTGCTTCGCTTCGCTCGCAATGACGCGGGCTTGGTGTCATTGCGAAGGAGTCAGTTGGGGCGGACGACTGAAGCAATCTCGGCCAAGACTTCTACCACGGGCCACTTGCTGGAAAATTCCTAGCCGGGGGATATGATTCTCCCCCAAAATGAAAGCGCTATTCATCGAAAGCCACGGCGGCCCTGAGGTGCTGAGGGTAGGGGACCTCCCTGCGCCGGGCGCGGCCGCCGGGCAGGCCCTCGTTCGCGTGCGGGCGTGTGGGCTGAACCATCTGGATGTGTGGATTCGGCAAGGACTCCCCAATCTGAAGCTCACGTTTCCCCACGTGCTCGGTTCGGATGCGGCCGGAGTGGTGGAGAGCGTGAATGGCGATGGCGCTGAAGGCGTTGCTCCCGGAGCGCGGGTGGTTGTCTACCCCGGCCTGAGTTGCGGCCGATGCCGTGCCTGCCACTCAGGGCAGGATGACATGTGCTCCAAGTTCCACTTAATGGGCGAGCATGTGTCGGGCGGCTGCGCGGAGTTGGTGGCCGTTCCGCTGCGGAACCTGTGGGTCTTGCCCGAGGCGATTTCGTTCGTGCAGGCGGCGTGCCTCCCGGTGGCGTACGTGACCGCCTGGCATATGGTGGCCTGCCGCGGTCGAGTCGAGCCGGACGAGTGGGTGCTGGTCACTGCGGCGGCAAGCGGCGTGAGCTCGGCCGCGATCCAGATCGCAAAGATGTATCGCGCCCGCGTGATCGCAGCGGCTTCCTCGGAACGAAAGCTCACGCTCGCGAAGGAGCTGGGAGCCGACGAAGTTGTGGACTACTCCCGACCCGACTGGGCCAGGGAGGTGAAGCGGATCACGGGCGGGGAAGGGGTGCAGGTCATCCTCGATCACGTCGGCGCCTCAAAGTGGGAGGACTACGTTCGCCTGCTCTCAAAGGGGGGGCGAATTGTGATCTGTGGCGCTTCGAGCGGATACGATGCCAAGACGGATCTCCGGCACGTTTTCTTTCGGAGGCTCTCGATCATCGGCTCGACGATGGGATCGTTGTCGGATTTCGGGAGAGTGGTGGAGGCCGTGGCCAAGGGAAGGATCCGTCCCGTCATCCACAAGACTCTCCCTCTGGAGCAGGCGCGCGAGGCGCATCGGGTACTCGAGGAGAAGGAAGTCCTGGGCAAGGTGGTGATCGAGATCGGCTGAGCCCTCGGCCTGTTGAACCGTGCCGGACTTCGTCTACGCCCGCTCCTCCACCTCCGCGGCTTTCTGCGTTTCGAAGACGAAGAGCTCCGTGTCCCGTTCTTTCCACGCCGCCGGGGCGAGTCCCGCTTTCCGGCAGGTCTCCGCGAGGAAGGTGGGGACGTCCCATGCGCATTCCACGGCCACTTGCGGAAGATATACGCCGCGCCGCCGCCCACGCATGACGCAAAGCCCGTGAGTGCCGATCCGAATCTCGTCCGGGCCTCGAATCCGGGTGAGGGGGCTCAGGATTGAGAGCTCGATCCGGATCTCGGGAAGTTCGTTGGGCTCAACGGGATCGAACCTGGGATCGCGCGTGGCGGCGGCAACGGCGAGTTCTTCCACCGCGAGGTGGGGCACGTCACGGCCCGCGAGATTCCCGATGCATCCCCGCAGTTCGCCCCGCTTCCGCAGCGTCACGAACAGGCCAACGGGTTCGTTCAAGGCGAGGAGATTTGGGGGGGGGGGCGGCGGGGGATCGCCGTGAAGGTGGTTCAGGAGGGTCTGGCGCGCGTGGGCCAGCAGGGCTCGGCCGGCCTCCGACGAGATCCCCACACCTTCAGTCTACTCCACGTTGGCGGGGGTGCAAGGCGCCCGCGGGAGCTACCGGTCGATTTCTTCGAGGCGGAGCCGATCCACCCACACGGGGGGCGAGTAGCAGACTTCGTCCGACGCCCAGACCACCACGCCTTGGCGGGGCCGACCGACGGCACGGACGCGTTCGAGGACCGCGCGCACGTTGTCGTTGATTCTCACCGTGTTCGCCCGCAATGGGGCCTCCACCTGGCCGCCCCTCACCACGAACGAGTCCCCTACCACCGTTGAAGTGAAATCGCCGTTGCGGAGGCCGTTGATCGGGTAGGTGTACCAGATGCGGCCGACGTAGAGGCCGTTTCCCATCTGCTTGAGGAGCGAGGGGAGGTCCGAATCGCCCTCCTCGACGATCACGTTCGTGGCCGCCGTCTGGGGGGGGGCGGTGAAATGGCGGCCGGGTGAAGACCCGTACCGGAAGCCGTTCCGAGTGCCGACGCGCCCCCGCAGTTCCGAGGGCGACAGCCCTGTCTTTTCCTCGGCCGACGGATCTTCGATCAGTTTCTGTCCGTCGTAGTGGGAGGCGATGAGCCCGACGAGTCTTCCCTTCGCGATGAGTTCCGTCCGCCCCGTGGGAAGGCCTTCGCACGTGAGCGCCTTGGTGCCCATGAGGCCGGGCGCGGCGCCGTCGTCCGCCAGCGTGAGGACCGGAGAGGCGACGCGTACGCCCATCTTGCCTGAGAAGGCCGAGCTCGCGCTGTAGAAAGCACCCGCGGTCACCGAGGGAACAACGAGATTGTTGAGGACGTCCGCCATCGCCTGCGGGCCGAGAATCACGGGATACTCGCCGGAGGCCAACCTTCGCCCACCGAGGCACCGGATGGCGTTCTCGGCGGCTTCCACGCCCACCTGACCGCTGAAGTCGGCGAGTCTCGAAGAGGCGAAAGTGCTGGTCCCTTTGGCTTGGTCTGCCTCCACCATCGCGGTGACGTAGGCCATGAGCAGCGTGGTCTCGTCGGCAGACACCCCGTCTGCATCCGTGCGCCCGATGGCCATGCGCTCGGTCACCGCTGTCACATCGCCGCTCAGGATAAGTCCGAGATCGGCCATGCCGCCCTTGCCGCGGGCGAAGGCCGCTAGATGTTCCGAGGCGCCGAAGGTCTTGAGGGCGCTGCGCACGACATCCCAGCCCAGGCCCACGAGGGCGCGGTCCGAGAGCCGGGCCAGTGTGGGATCGTGGTAGCGCTTGGGTTGAGTCGAAGCCCTGTTGAGCGGCGGGAAGCCGCGGAACTGTGGATCGCGCACGGCATTCCGCTCGGCCTTTTCGAGCGCCAGCCGCACGCCTTCGGTGGAGAGGTCGGAGGCCTCGGAGCCAAAGCCGATGCGGGGTCCATCAGGACCCTCGAAGAGAGCGCGTACGGCCACACCGCGGAACTCGCACGTTTTGGGCTCTTCGACGCCGTTGCAGGGGAGGTGCGAGGTGTAGTGGAGACGGATCGTGTGGGCGAGGTTTTCGGAGGCGAACACCTCGGCCACGAGGACCCCGGCCTGCCGTTGTAGCAACCGGGTGCCCTCGATAGCGGCGCCGCGTAGGGGTGCAATGGGCATAGGCTCCGCACTATATCCGAAGCGCCGGACGGCCGACAAGCTCTGTGGGGCGGGTTTCACCGCGTGCACGACGATTTTGTGAGATGACCTCATCGGGGGCCGGCCGGTACCGCCGACCGCCGTTCCCGGAAGTCCTCGAAGCGGCCGCTCAACGTGCAGGAGCGCAGGGGGTTGATCGCGTCGGCTCCTCCTTAATCCGTCGCCAAGCGACCGTGTCCCGTAGGGACGCATTCCTATGCGTCCGAGAAGACGGACCGATGAGAATCGGTCCCTACGACAGACGCACACCCATCGGGTGCGCCCCCCTGGCTCGGGAATCTGGCCTTGTCTACGGATTAAGGCTCCTGCGAGGGTCTTGACATGGTGCGTCAAAAGATTGTAGCATAGTAGAAATCCATCCACTATGGTGGAAATCCCTGAGCGCATCCCACCATCCCGGAAGGGGGTCTCTCCATGAGCGAATCAAATCGTCCCGAAGCGGCCGGTGAGATCGGCGGCCTGGTTCCCACGCTGTTGGATTTTGCGGAGCCGCACCTCTCTGTCGAGAGGATGTTCCGCGACTTCTGCAAGCGGGAGATCGAGCCGCACACGAACGCCATGGAGGACGGCGAGATCCTGCCGTTCGATCTCATGCGAAAGCTCGCGAACGCTTTCGGACTGCCCGAGATGGTGAAGGCGGGGTTCGAGACACGCATGGCGGGGGATGGGGGGGGGCGCATGTCGGAGGCGAGCTTCGGCATGGGCGGCGACCCTTACATCAGCGCGGTGTTCGGGAAGGAGCTGTCGCGCGTCAACCCGGGATTCACGCTGACGCTGGGAGCGTCGATCGGCCTTTGCGGAGGCACGATCATGGCGAGGGGCACGCCTGAGCAGAAACGGAAGTACGGCCTCCCCGTTCTGACGATGGAGAAGATCGGGTGCTGGGGCATGACCGAGCCGGATTCGGGATCGGACGCCTACGCGCTCAAGACCATGGCCGTCCCGGAGGGCGATCACTACATCCTTAATGGTTCGAAGACGTTCATCACCAACGCGCCCTATGCCGATGTCTTCGTGATCTATGCCAAGATCGACCGGGGCGGATCGTCCAAGCGCGACAAGCGGCTCATCTATCCCTTCGTGATGGAGAAGGGCACCCCCGGGCTCTCCGTCAGCCAGCGGATGGAGAAGATGGGGATGCGCTCGTCGCCCACCGGACAGGTCTTTCTGGACAACGTGCGCATGCCCAAGGATCAGCTCCTGGGCGGCGAGGAGCGCAGTGCGCGCGAGCAATCGAAGGACGTGTTCTCGGGCGAGCGCGAGGGCACGCCGGCGATGTGTCTGGGCATCATCGAGCGGTGCCTCGAAGACAGCCTGAAGTACGCGATCCAGCGCAAGCAGTGGGACAAGCCCCTCATCGAATTTCAGCTCATGCAGGAAAAGATCGCGAAGATGTACGTGCACTACGAGAACGTAAAGAACCTCGTCTTCAAGCAGATCTGGCTGAAGGTAAACAAGAAGCGCGCGTGGAAAGAGGCGTGCGCGGCCAAGTACTACGCCAGCGCCGCGGCGGTCGAGGTGGCGATGGAGGCCGTCCAACTCATGGGAGGGAACGGCTACATCCGCGAGTATCACGTGGAGCGGCTCGCCCGCGATGCGAAACTGCTCCAGATCGGCGGGGGCACGAGCGAGATCCAGCTCCTGAATATCGCGAAAGACCTCGCCCGCGAGCAGGGGTACGAGATCATGATCGACGGTTCGCGCCCTCACCAGGAATCCTGATCCGACCCGGGCATAGCCCGTTACCTACGCGGCTCGCGGCCGGCGGCCCCCCTGCGCGCCGTTATTGATCTTTGGGCCATCCTCATGCACGCTAGGGGTGAGGACACGCTCATGGGTCTTGATTCGACGGACTTGAAGAATGTGATCCTGAATCACCTGGCCACGCCGCGCAAGTCCCGTGTGGTGCCGATCGCTCAGCCGGGTTGGGATCCTGCGCATACACAGGATGTCGGGCGTGAAGTCTCCGCGGCCGTCGGCAGCCCATATACCCCCGATCTCGTGGTGATGGATGAGCAGACGGGTGCATACCACCTCTTCCAGTCCGTGCACGGCCAGCGCGACGCGTCGGCCCTGGCGGCCGCCTTGGCCCAGGCCGTCGGGAAAGGGTTCCGAGGGGCGCGACTCTACGCCTATCTCACGCTCGCCGCGCAGCCCGACCGGCCCTTGACCCCCGAGGAGACCTCGGTGGTCTGGCAACTGGCGACCTTGCCTGGGATCCGCTGGCTTCTCCTGGCCTGGCCCGACCGGGTTCGGGCCTTCCGCCCCTCGCAGGCTGTGCACCTGCTTGGGCTGACGCGGGGGAGGAGGGAAGCAACCGAGACCGCGGGAGCCGAAACGACGACGGCACCCGAACCCATGTGGCCGCCGGACACCCCCGAGCCGGCGGAATCGTCCGAGGGGGATCGGGAGGAGGAAGTGGACGGTGAGGTTCAGAGACCAAAGACGCTCGGCGATCTCCTGCGCCGGCCGGTCTTCTGGCTGCTGATCCTGGCGTTTCTACTTCAGCTCTTGCGGTTGTTGTAGCGGCTTTCGGCGGTCAGGAACCCGCGAGCACGGTATCGAGGTCCTTGAGGATCTCTTCGATGAGGACCCGATTCAACCGCACCTGTTCGAGCGTGATCTCCGTGTGGGCAAAGTATTCCTTTTCAATCCCGGTCGTTCCTTCGCGAAGCTCCATGTAGCCGACCTCGTCCTGCCCCGCGTAGCAATGTAACTCCAGCACGGGCTTCACATCCTTGAAGACGGGCAGATACCCCATCGCCCGAAGCCGGAGTATCTTGTCCATCCAGTTCTTGTAGAGGTCCTTTGGCTCGGCAGGCTTGTCCACGTCCGCCCATGAGGCCTTCTTGGGGTCCGACGCGTAAGATTGGATCAGGATTTTCTTTCGGTCGCCGGCCGAGATCTCCACGCGCGTGAGGCTTTCGGTCTTGAACGAATGCAGAGTCCGTTCCATCAGTCGGGCCGAGCCGCCCTTGAGATCGTCGAACGGCCGGCCCTGCATGAGGTAAACCTGCCGGCTGCCCGGGTCCTGGATGTACTGAAGGGTTTTGCCGTAGGGACGGCCTCCGATCCGATACGCGTACTCGCGACCGCCGGCGGAGATCGTGATCCGGTCCGACGTGTCACTGAGTTCGAATTCCGAAAGCTTCTCATCAGGGATCGTTCCCACGGCCTGTGCGGCCTCGAACGGAGCCAGACCTTCGACGATCTCGCGGACCGCCTCGTTGCCCTTGTAGGATTCGGTCTCGTTCCCTGTCCCCTCGGTCGAGGTCTTCGGCGTGCGCGTCACCCAATAGACCTCGCCGCCGGAGTCCGGGTGGCGCCGGGGGACCACTTCGATGCTCGCGTCTTGAAGATCCAGTTTCACGGACGTCAACTCCGAAGGACGGATATCCACGAGGGTTATCCCTCTGGTTCTTTCAGTGCGGTCCCGCGTCCATGTCCAATACGCGAGACCGAGGACCACCGCGAGGAGGACGAGGAGGACGAGCGGGGTGCGGTCCTTCATGCCCGCCGCCCCTTCCGAAGACGCCGCAGGTGGATGTATCCGACCGCGAGCAGGAGCAGAGGCACGCCCGCGATCGTCGAATAGAACCAGGCCACGTCTTCGCTCTTGGTGTGGGAGATTCGCACGTCCTCGGGCGGAGTGGGTACGCCGGCCAGTTCCTCTTCTCCGAGGAGCCACTTGACCGCGTCCGCCAACCAATAGAGATTCCCGAGGTTCCCAAGGGCCTCGTCGGAGACCGCGAACGAATCCGCGAGGAGGAGGATTCGACCTTCAGGCGTCTTTGCTTCGGAAGTGGGTTTCACGGTCACCGCCGCCCCCACGTCGTACACCTTCCGGGACTCGGACTTAGAGTCGAATTCAAAGTTTCCGTTCTCGTCCGCCCAGGTCTCCGGCATCGAGCGGACGGTGACTTGGACATCGGGCTTCTTCTCGCCGCCGCCTTCAATCTTTTCAATCCAGCCGAGCCCCTCGAACACCACCGCCATCTGCGTGGAGTGCCGGCTCAGGGTGCTCACGGAGGCGTGGGAAGAGAAGCGGTTGCTAAAGAGGACGCCGCGGTCGCGGGTGCCGGCGTATCGGCGCACATAGTACTGATCGTTGGCAAGGTTGACCGGATGGAGGCGGACACCGTAGGGGGTGAGCAGTTCTTCGTGGTTCACGCCCGGTTCGGGATCGAGGAGCAGCACGAGGCGACCGCCCCTGGTCACGTATCGGTGTAGGGCTGACACTTCTTCCTTGATGAATGCCTGGCGCGGACCGACGGCGATCACGGCCGCGGCATCCTGGGGAACGTCCGCCCCGAGGCCCTCTGCCATGCCGAGCCTTTTGACGGTGGCGTTCCGTCCGGCGAGGAATTCCCGCAGAGCGCGGACGGGGGCAGGCGCCCCTTCCCCGGTGGCGTACGTGTCGGCCTCGCCGTGCCCCGCGGTGAGGTAGATCGTCTGCGCCTCGCGCGACACCTTGATGAGCGCCTTCAGGAAGTCGGCATCGAGCGATTTCAGCTTTCGCTTGGCCTCCTCAATTTCGAGTCCGATGAAGAGCTTTTCGTTTCGGGAGCCGCCCTTCACGACGACGTAGCCGTTCGCGGTCACGCCGAGGTCGCGGGAGAGTTTGGGCTCGGCCACGTGGTCGAAGCTCGTGAGGCGAAAACGGCCCGACGCATCGCGCAACGGCTCGAAGTAGCTCAGGAGGTCTTCCTTCACCTCATTGACGTTCGGGTAGAAAAGCGACACCTCAACGTCCTGCGAGAGGGCACCGACGCGGCGCATCGTTTCCTCGCTGGGGTTTGTTGATCTGAGGAAACTCAAGTCGCGCTTTACGTTCCACTCCGAGGTCAGGTAGTTCAGAACGAAAAGCAGGCAGGCCGCAAGTGCCACGGTGAGGCCGCTGCGGGCCGAGAAGGCGATGCGCCGCGCGTCGAGCTGCGCGCCGCGGGCCATGGAGCGGAAAGACGTTTCCATGAAGAGAAGGGGAACGAGGGCGCAGGTCAATACGATCGGCCACCCGACCTGGGCCATCGTGCGCGCGCGTCCCGCCCAGTCGCCCCAGCCGTACCGCAGGCGCAGGAAGCCGAAGAGAGGGTCCGCTTGGAGGGTGTAGGCCACGATGGCGACCAAGCCGGCTAGATACGCCGCGCGGATCCGCCGCTCGTAGGCTCGCAGGCCCGCGGGATCGTGTCGCCCGATCAAGGCGCGGAGGAAAGGCGTGAGGACGAGAATGCCTAGGCCCGAGGCGTCCAGGATCCAGCGGGAGGCATGGAAGCGTGGGACGAATCGCTCGCCGGCGAAAATGAGAACCATCCCGGCCGCATAGGCCACGGTCCACAGGACGCGGGCCCCACTCATGCCTTCCACCTCCGGGCGCCCACGACCTTGGTCGTCAGTGAAAGGAAGAAGCAGATCACCGAGAGGTAGTAGGCGATGTCGCGCGTGTTGACCACGCCCTTCTGGAAGGGCTCAAAGTGCTTGTTGTGAAGGGCGAGGTACGAGAACACGTCGTTGAACGGGCTATCCGTGACCTTGCCGAGGAGCCAGAGGAGGAGGAAGCTCACGACAAGCGCCCCGCCGACGGCGGCGGACACGAGCTGACTGCGCGTGAGCGAGGAGGCGAACAACCCCATCGAAAGCGTGGCGGCCCCGAGGAGGAGGAGTCCGAGGTAGCCGGCGGCGAGGTGGCCGGGCGAGACGCTGCCGCGCACGAGGATCAGGAGCGGCATATAGACCGTGGCTAGCGTGAGCGCCGCAAGGAAAAGGAACGCGCCGCAGAACTTGCCGAGCACGATGTGGACGTCGCGGACCGGAGCCGTGTACAGGACTACGATCGTCCCGGTCTGACGTTCCTCCGCGAGGAGTCGCATGGAGAGAAAGAGGCTCGCGACCATGGTCGTGCCGCTGGAGAAATAGAAGAAGAGACGCAGGACGTCCGAGGAGAGCTTGTCCGCCCCGCCGAGGGCGTACACGTTGAACAGGAGTCCATCCACGAACAAGATGAGAGCGCCGATGGTGTACCCAAGCCAGGAGCCCATGTACGCACCAAGTTCCCTGCGGGCGATCAGCCAGACGGCGTTCATGATGCGGTCTGGGGGGGGGGCTGGGTCAGACGGAGGAAGACCGATTCCAGTTCTTTCTCCACGCGGCGCATCTCCAGAACGCCGAGGCCGCGTTCGACCAGGCCGTGGTTGAGCGTTTCGCGGATGTCATCCTTGGACTCAATCCGCACTAGCGTGCTCGAGGGGCGTTCACCTCTCACCTCATAGTGTTCGATGGCCGGTAGGGAACGCAGATAGGCCACGAGTTCTTGGCGGGAGCCGCGAACCTCCACCTCCAACACGAAACGGCCGGCGAGGGCCTTTGAAAGCTCCTCCTCGCTCCCCTGGGCGACGATTCGGCCGGCCTGGATCACGAGGAGGCGGTCGCACGTGCGGCTGATCTCAGAGAGGTTGTGGCTTGAGACGAGGACCGTGTGGCTTCCCTTGAGCCCCTGAACCAACGAGCGCATCTCCACGATCTGGACAGGGTCCAGGCCGGACGTGGGCTCATCGAGGATGAGCAGCGACGGTTCGTGGATGACGGCCTGTGCGATGCCGAGGCGCCGGCGGTAGCCGAATGAGAGTTGCGCCACCGGTTCGCGGTGGACGTCGCGCAGACTTATCCGATCCTCCACCGCCTCCATCCGAAGGCGGGACTGCCGTTTCGATAGACCGCGCAGGCGGCCGACGTACAGGAGGTAGGTGCCCACCTCCATGTCGCCGTAGAGGGGCGGGTCTTCGGGGAGGAAGCCCACCTTCCGGCGGACCTGGATCGGGTTCTCAACGGTGTCCCAGCCATCCACCCGCACGATGCCGGACGTTGGGATGAGGTAAGCGCACAGGACCTTGAGCGCGGTGCTCTTGCCCGCGCCGTTGAGGCCGAGGAAGCCGACGCACTCGCCCTTCCTGATCTCGAACGACAGATCGTCCAGGGCGCGAAGGGCGCCGTAGTCTTTCGTCAGATGCTCAACAACCACCATGGGTGACGATTCCGGTTCCGATGGCCGCCGATGATAGCGCGATCGCGCGGGCTCGTCCACAAGAGGGGGGCCGGAGGAGAGATTCCCTAACTTGCCTGGGCCGGTGCCCGCCGAGATTGCTTCTCCGCCGGCTGGCGGATCGCAATGACGCCCTCTTCGGGTCATCGCGAGTCCGCCGTAGGCGGAAAGGGGCAGCCTGTCCGCCCGCTGGCGGATGGCGATCTCACGTTGGAGAATCTCTGAGGCCGGAAGGCGGATTTGAAAAAGTCGGGCGGTGGGTATAGCGTCTTCAGCTTACTCCCCACGGGGCGTAGCCCCGCCGGAGGCGGGGCACCTGAATGGTGCTTGGAAGTGAGACAATCGGAACGCGGAAGTTCGGGGCGTAGCGCAGCCTGGTAGCGCACCTGAATGGGGTTCAGGTGGTCCGCGGTTCAAATCCGCGCGCCCCGACGAGAGAAGGGCGAAGGGCATTGCCGTATTTCGTGTACGTGCTGAGAAGCCTGAAGGACGGCCGGTTCTACATCGGCTCGACGAGAGACGTACAGGCCCGACTGGCCTTTCGCAATGCCGGGTTGCAGCGGTCCACCTGGCATCGCACCCCCTTCGAACTCGCCTACATGGAGGAGCATCCTGTCCGAACCGAGGCCCTTCGACGGGAAAGGCAGTTGAAGAGGATGAAAGGGGGAGAGGGTCTGCGCAGGATTCTTGAAAGGGTGTGAGGCGGAGGCGTAGCCCCGCCGCCGGCGGGGCACCTGAATGGGGTTCAGGTGGTCTCCCGCCGGAGGCGGGACGCCCCGACCAAGTTAGACATTGAGAGTTTTCGCAAAGATCCGTTCGATGTTCTGCCTCAACTCCGGAGGCACGTGAATCCCCATCTCGGCGGAACGGGTCATACGGACGCCTTTCAGCGTTGACCGAAGTTCGGCCAGCCACCTCCGGCAGCCGGCACAGACACCGAGGTGAATCCGGATTCGAATCCTCTTGAAGAGGGGGGTCCGCCCCTCGATGTAGTCGCTGATATTCTGGGCGGTCTCACGACACGTGCCCATCACGGAGGTCGGCATCATCATGTCTCTTCCTCTGGGATTCCAATCCCCAGTGCCTCGGGCGCAGACCAGCCCTGTGGCGAGGCACACGCAGGTGGGTGGCCGATACCTCCACCGCGTTACACGTTTCACGACGCCCCCACTCGCCGATGCATGCCGGGTGTGGAACATCATGACCAAGGCTCCGGTCAATCTGCTCATGCGTGTTCTCGTGCCTCCATTCCTTGGAGCGTTCGAGAATGACGTGGAGCGCCGGAAGTTGTCGTTGCGACCACGCAACTGTAACGAATCCTGACCCCGGAGCCACTGACCAAGAAGCGTGAAAGAGCAGCGAACATCGTGAACTCGGTTCTCGGGGCTAAAGGTCTCTTCGCTCTTGTGGCCGTCATTGTGGGACTACTCGCGTTCGCCAATGGGGCAAATGACAACTTCAAGGGCGTGGCAACTCTCTTTGGCAGCGGCACCACCCGCTATCGCTCGGCCCTCGTGTGGGCCGCGGCGACCACGCTGGCGGGTTCGGTGTGCTCCTTCCTCTTGGCAGGAGAGCTCATGCTCGTGTTCAGTGGAAAGGGCATCGTCCCGAATGAGCTCGTCGGCCAGCCTGGCTTCCTGTCCGCTGTCGGCGCGGGTGCTGCGGGCTCGGTCCTCCTGGCCACACGTTTCGGCTTCCCCATCTCCACGACTCACGCGCTGGTCGGCGGGCTTGTTGGAGGGGGTCTGGTTGCCTCAAGCGGGCAAGTCCAATTCGCGGCACTTGCAGGAACCTTCGTATTGCCCTTGATTGCAGGCCCGATCGCCGCCTTGGGTCTGACCTTTATCGTCTACGGGCTGGGCACGCGGATCCGTCGCTGGATGGGCATTTCGAAAGAGTTCTGCGTGTGCGTCGGGCGCGAGGAGCAGGTGGTGGCGGTGGGCCTGAACCCGGCAGGAGAGGGCTACGCAGCAGCTCGGAGCCTGTTCACCGTGCGTGCCGACCAGCCGACGCGCTGCCACGAACGCTATCAGGGGGAGTTTGTCGGCCTGGGTGTACAGTCCATCCTCAACGGTGTCCATTTCTTCTCGTCTGGAGCGGTCGGTTTCGCCCGGGGTCTGAACGATACGCCCAAGATCGCCGCCCTCCTGATGGTGGCGGGTGCGCTCCGCCCCGAGATGTCGGCCTTGGCGGTCGCGTTGGTGATGGCCTTGGGTGGCCTCGTGGCCGCTCGCCGCGTGGCGCACACCATGAGTCAGAGAATTACCGAGATGAATCACGGCCAGGGACTTGCCGGCAATCTGGTTACGGCGGCGCTCGTGGTCTTGGCGTCGCGTTGGGGAATGCCGGTCTCCACGACACACGTCTCGGTCGGTTCGCTCCTGGGTGTCGGGGTTGTTTCACACAAGGCCCGCTGGGCGATGATCCGCCAGATCTTGGTTGCCTGGATTGTCACGCTGCCCGTGGCTGCGGGGCTCTCCGCGGCCACGTATTGTTTGTGGCACAGTTTGAGCTAGGGAGGTTGTCATGAAAGAAATCGGAGAAGCTTATTCGGACAAGACGATTTGGCACATTCCCCCTCTCGTGGAGAAGCGGCACGGCGATACCTTCACATTTCTCGACCCGGAAGGCCCCAACTGGATCTCGACCGACGCGCGTGGTGCGAGCATTCTGCGTCTGGTCGATGGAAAGATCTCGTTCGCCGAACTGGTCCGGCGCTACTCCGAGCATTCAGGCACGGCGATGGCTCTCGCCTGGACACATTGTTTCACCTTTCTGAAGGATGCCGCTCGGGCCGGGCTCGCCGGCCGTCAACCGTTTTCTAGCAGGCAAGCCTACGAGGGCCGAGCCGCCATCATCGAGCCGGCACTCCGGGAGATTTGGATTCATACGAACAATTCCTGCAATCTTGCGTGTGCCCATTGCCTTGTGAGCTCCGGACCCAAGGAGGACAAGGGGCTTGCACTGGACCAGTGGAAAGGCATCTTGGCGCAAGCTTTCGATCTTGGCGCCAGGCAGGTCTATTTCACCGGTGGCGAGCCGTTCGTTCGGAAGGACATCTTCGACTTGATCGACACCGTCCTGGCCGATCCGGGGCGTAGGCTCGTGATCCTGACCAACGGGATGCTACTGAAGGGGAGGATTCTCGAACGGCTGAAGGACTATTCAAGACGGCCTCTCACCCTCCAGATCAGTCTGGACGGACCGGATGCGGGGACGAACGATCCGATTCGAGGCAAGGGGAGTTTCGAGCCCATCGTCCACGGCATCCGGGCTGGGCTCGACGCAGGTTTCCAGCCGATCGTCACCACCGTTGTAAACGAATCGAATCGGCGAAAGGTGGCGGGGGTGACCCGTCTGCTGGGCTCGCTGGGCGTGAAGAGTCACCACCTGCTTTGGCCTCATCTGCGTGGGCGCGCGGCGATGCTCAATGGAAACTTCACGCTGACGGCCGAGAAGTGCCTGGACGTGTTGCTGGAGGCTCGCGAGGCGGGGCGCGAGGCGGGTGTTGCAGTGGACAACTTCGAGTCCTTCCGAGCCCGAATCAGCGGTCGGCGGTTCGTCAGGATGGACCTGACCGGGGCCGGTGTCGAAAGCCTTTGCGTGTATTCGGATGGCCGAGTGTTCCCGTCCGCCTCGACGGCCGGCTACGCGAACCTATCGTGTGGCAATGCGCTTGAACTGCCCCTGTCGTCCATCTGGGAGAGCGCGAGGGTCCTCGCCGAGGCGAGACAGGCATCTGTGAAGGACAAGGTGATATGTCGTTCCTGCGAGTGGCGCTACATCTGCGGCGGAGGCGAGATCGAGCACGCATATGCCTATTCGCAGAACGGCAAGGCCCGTGCCGCCTACGTGGGGTTCATGGAACACGACCCCTTCTGTGGTCTCTACAAAGGAGCGCTGGAGCGGATTCTTGTGGAGGAGTCCAAACCAAGGGGCCCTCTCAACAGGACGAGCGGGTTCAACTCGCCCGTGGTGTTTCGTTCGATGGGGGACTCCATCCTCTGCGGGCGGGAATCCGAACTGACGCGAGGCCGAAACGGCGTGGCCGTGGGTCATTCGTCTTGCCACTTGTCTGTGGACATCGCCCATCTTCGGGAAGACGTGCGGAACTACTACGCCGAGGCCGCCAAGGAGCCTCAGGAGGCTCTTTGCTGCCCGGTGAAATACGATTCCTCGGAGCTGAGCCACATCCCGAAGGACGTTATCGACCGATTCTACGGATGTGGCGGTCCCGTCGCCGCGGCACGGATCAAGGAGGGGGAGGTTGTCGTGGATTTCGGCAGCGGAGCGGGCATCGATTGTTTCATTGCCGCGCGGAAGGTCGGTTCCTCGGGCGGAGTGATCGGCGTGGACATGACCGACGAGATGCTCGCGGTCGCTGAGCGGTGCAAGGCCGAAGTGGCCGGGCGGCTCGGGTACGACGTGGTCGAATTCCGAAAGGGCTTCCTCGAGGAAGTGCCCGTCCCCGACGCCACAGCCGACCTCGTCATGTCCAACTGCGTGGTGAATCTCTCGCCGGACAAGCGGAAAGTTTTCGCGGAGATGTGGCGCATTCTGAAGGACCATGGGCGCGTGGTGATCTCGGATATCGTCGCCGACAAGGCCGTTCCCTTGGACATGCAGCGAGACGTGGAGCTTCGGGGCGCCTGCATCAGCGGTGCGCTGACGGAAGAGGAGTTCCTCGCCTATCTCGAGCGTGCGGGATTCTATGGGTTGCGATTGATCGATAGGAAGCCTTGGAAGGAGGTCGAGGGTAGTCGCTTCTCCTCGGTCACGGTGGAAGGATACAAGTTCGAGAAGAAGGCGGGCTGCACCTACATCGGTCAGCGGGTGGTCTACTCCGGTCCGTTCAAGGCCGTGATCGACGAGGAAGGGCACCTCTTTCCGCGAAACGAGCCGGTCGAAGTCTGCACCGACACGGCGGCCAAGCTCAGACATTCGCCGTATTCCGGAACATTTGTCGTGTTGGAACCAGATGGCTCAGAGGCCGAATCACCGTCCGGCGAGATCCTGTCCGAAAACCCTAACCCCGACCCTTCCGCCAAAGGCGGATTCCCTCTCCTCGAAGAGGACCTGCCCGTCCGCCGAGGCGGACAGGCGGGGAGGGATAGGGTGAGGAATTCTGAAGCCCTCGACTCGGGCTCTAGGATAGGCGCTAAGTGCGGTCCGGGTTGCTGCTGACATGGGCTCCCCGCAATTCTTGGTTTGCTCGCCGGTGCCGCGAATCGGATTCCCTGAGGAGGCGCGATGACGACGCAGCCCTCAGTCCTGCCCCAAGACCCCCACAACTTGGCGCTTGTCCAGAATGTGCATCCGCGCGGCTGGAAAAACCCCACGCCGGAAAAACGTTACAACCTCGTGGTCATTGGAGGGGGGACGGCGGGGCTTGTGACCGCCGCCGGTGCGGCCGGCTTGGGCGCGAAGGTGGCCTTGGTCGAGAAACACCTGCTCGGCGGCGATTGTCTCAACTACGGCTGCGTCCCTTCGAAGGCGTTGATTCGCGCCTCACGGGCTGCGGCCGACGCGCGCGACGCAGGCGCCTTCGGGGTCACTGGCGCCACGGGCGTGAGTGTGAACTTCCCCGCCGTGATGGAGCGCATGCGAGGGCTTCGCGCGCACATCAGCGAGCACGATTCGGCAACAAGGTTTCGGGGCCTGGGCGTGGATGTCTTCCTTGGCGAAGCACGGTTCAACGGAACCGATACGGTAGAGGTTGATGGTGCGAAGTTGCGGTTCCGTCGCGCGGTGATCGCCACGGGCGGTCGCGCCACCGGCCTCCCCATCCCCGGGCTCGCAAAGGCCGGTTTCCTCACCAACGAAACGATCTTCTCCCTTACCCGCCTCCCGGCCAGGCTCGCGGTCATCGGCGCGGGCCCTATTGGATGCGAAATGGCACAGGCCTTCCGGCGTTTTGGCTCGGAGGTCTGCTTGCTCGAGGCGGAAGGCCACGTCCTGCCGCGTGAAGACCGCGAGGCGGCTTCGATTGTGGCTGGGGCCTTCAAGCGGGACGGGATTCGATGCGTCTGTTCCGCGAAAATCTCTGACGTGGAGAGCCAAGGCGCAACAAAGACCATCAGGTACGCCTGCGATGGGACTCCGGTAACCCTCGAGGTGGATGAAGTTCTTGTCGGTGTCGGTCGATCACCCAACGTGGAGGGACTAGGCTTGGAGTCGGCCGGTATCGAGTACGACACGAAACAGGGCATCAGGGTGGACGACCGGCTTAGGACGACCAACCCGCGCGTTCTTGCGGCCGGGGATGTGTGTTCGCGCTACAAGTTCACGCACGCCGCCGACTTCATGGCCCGAATCGTCATCCAGAATGCGCTCTTCTTCGGCCGGGCGAAGGTAAGCGCCCTCACGATTCCGTGGTGCACGTACACGGACCCCGAGATCGCCCACGTCGGACTCTACGAACACGAGGCTGAGTCCAGGAACATCATGACGCGGACCTTCACTCAGAAACTTGACGAAGTGGACCGCGCCGTTCTGGATGGGGAGTCGGATGGCTTCGTCAAGGTTCTCATCCAAGAGGGCACCGACAGAATCCTCGGCGCCACGATCGTGGCGAGGCACGCCGGGGAAATGATTTCGGAAATCACGCTGGCGATGACCGGCAAGCTCGGCCTGAAAACCATCGCCGGCACGATCCACCCATACCCCACTCAGGCCGAGGCCATACGGAAGGTCGGTGACGCTTACAATCGGACGAGGCTGACGCCGTTCCTCAAGGGTCTGTTTGCCCGCTGGTTGGCGTTCATGAGACGATAACCGATCGGGGGTACGGGGCGGTGATGAGCCTTCTTTTTGAAAGCCTGGTTCCCTCCGCAGACAGCCACGCCGCTGGGGGCGTTCCCGGCCAAGCTGCAAGACCCGCGCGCGGACTCCGTGTATGCTTTCTGGACCTGAATGAGACTCGACGACAAGAAGATCCTGGTTTTCGGCCCACTCATGTATGTTTCGAACCGCCGTGGCAACGCCGATGAGAGGCTGAGCGAGCCGAAAGGCCTCACCTGGTACGACACACGAATGGTGCGCACATTTGATCTTCGCATCAACGGTGAAATCCCGAACCTTCTGACGACCGAAGAGCCGCAGCCGAACCTCAGGCGATTCGGTCTCACCCTGACGGATCGTACATCGGCGGGGCTCTTCCAGCATCCGCGCCATTTCGTCCACATCACGAGGACGCAGTTTCTTGACGCGGCCTTCGTGGACGCGCTCGAAATTCGGAATTTCACACCACGGCCCGTTCCGATCCATATTCGCTACCAATGGAGCGCGGACTTCGCCGACGTCTCCGAGATTCGCCAGCCGGGGCTCCACGATGGGGGGGGTCGGCGCGTTGTCGTGGAGCGGCTAGGGTCCGGCGTGCGACTCGCGTATCGAGGACACGACGCCAGGACGTACTTCTGTGACATCTTGATGTCTCATCCAGCGGCCAGCGTGCGTGCCGATGGTGGCCGCGTTCGCGTCGCCTTGGCTTCGCGCGGGATCATGCGACTCTCCATCGAAATCCGCGCGGGAGCGGAAGCCGGCAGGCGGCTGACCGGCCGAAGGAAAGAGGAGCCCCGCACCGACGGGGCCTCCATACCTCTGCGCCTTCGCGCCCTCGAGCGGCAGCGTGACAAGTGGTTCGACGGAACGGCGACTATCGAGAGCGACAACCCCGCCCTGGACCGCGAACTCGAACGCGCCCTCGACGACGTACGGTGCTTGGACCTTCCCCTCGATGGCTTATCCGTCCCCTCTGCCGGTGTTCCACTGTTTCACGCTCCCTTTGGGCGAGACATGATCCTCACGGCATTCTCTCTGCTTCCGTTCCGGCCGCAGATGGCAAGGGAGGTTCTGCTCTTCCTGGCCGAGCGACAGGGCCGTGTGACCGACGTTGTCCGAGAGGAAGAGCCGGGCAAGATCCTCCACGAACTCCGCCTGGGGGAACTGGCTGGAGCCGGCAAGGTGCCGCACAACCCCTACTATGGAAGCATCGACGTCTCGCTGCTTTTCGTTTCCCTCCTCCACGAGTACTTCCTCTGGACGGGAGACGAAGGAACCGTTCGCAATCTCGCGCCGGCGCTCGCCCGCGCCTTGGAGTGGGCTGAGGTGCATGGCGACGCGGACGGCGATGGTTGGATCGAATACGACCGTCTGCCGGGGCGAGGACTCGTCCACAAGGGATGGAAAGACAGTCGGGACAGCCTGACGGACGAGAGGGGGAGGTCCCCTCGGCCGCCCATCCGACTTGTCGAGGTTCAGGGGTATTGGGTGGATGCTCTCCGCCGTTCATCAGAACTCTTCGGAGCTTTAGGTGACACCCTGCGGGCATCGCGATGCGCGGTTCGGGGGCGCGAATTGCAGCGCCGTATCGAAAGCCAATTCAGCCTGCCCCGAACGCGCTACACCGCCCTCGCGCTGGATGGGGCCTATCGTCAGCTCCGCCTGATCACCTCGAACCCCGGCCATCTGCTCTTTTCAGGCGCCGTCGGCCGACGCGTTGCCCTTTCGATACGCGACCGTCTCTTCAAGCCCGACATGCATTCCGGCTGGGGGATTCGCACACTTTCATCGGACGAAGCGGCGTATCACCCTCTTCACTACCACCGAGGGACCGTCTGGCCGCACGACAACGCCATCATCGCCTTCGGTCTGTCGCGATACGGGATGACCTCGGATGCCGCGTCGCTCTTCACGAGTCTTCGCGAAGCGGTGAGCTCCTTGCCGGGCCGGAGATGGCCTGAGCTGTTTTGCGGATTCGGCCGAACAGATCACCCACTCCCCGTTCCCTACCCACTGGCCTGCGCGCCGCAGGCGTGGTCCGCAGCGTCGCTGTTCCTGATGCTCCGCGCGTCCATGGGCCTCTTTGCGGACGCGCCGGCGGGCCACCTCGAGCTCCGCAAACCCATCCTGCCGCCGGGGCTGACGCGTCTTTCGATTCGCGGCTTGCGAATCGGCCGATCGGTCGGAACGCTGTCCGTTTCCCGTGCCCGTTGTGAGTGGATTCGGCGCTCAGGCCCGAAGATTCGGCTCCGTAGGCTCTGAGACTGCTTCAGTGCACACCCGTTCAAGCAACTCCAGCACGCGGGCCGGATTGGCGAGACGATACTCGGCAGCGCTGGGCAGCGGTTTGCCCACTCGGACGGTGACAGCCTTCCCTCGAAGCGCACGGAAGGCGGCCTCGTCGCTCGTGTCATCGCCGATGTAGACGACGGCGGGTCGCCGCCACCGTCCGTTCCGGCTGATCAGAAGCTGCGACACGGCCCAGCCTTTGTCGATCCCCCTGGGGCCGACCTCGATCCCGTAGGCGTTTTCAGCCACCACGAGGCACCGGCGCCTGTCGAGCCGCCGAAGTCGCGCGCGCACGATCTGAGCCACCTCGGTCCTTGCGGCCGGCGGCAGCAGTCGCGCCTGCACGCCGACGCAGCCCCACTTGTCCTCGATGATCAGATCGGGAAAGCGTGCCAAGTCCCGAAGCAGCGATCGATGCATGCGGCGGACAAGGGGCCGAAGCGCGCGCACACGGGGGTGCCATGTGGCTTTCCCCCCGGGCCGCTTGGTCTGAGCCCCGTACGCGCCCAGGTGCGTCAGGCCTCGAATCGGCAGCAGCCTGACCAACTGGGCTGCCGTCCGACCGCTGACCATGAAGACACGAACGTTCGAGAACCTGACAAGCCTACGTAGCGCCTCGAGGACAGGCCTCGGAGTCCGCGCGTCTCCCGGCCGATCCTTCAGTTCCGCAAGCGTGCCGTCGTAGTCCAGACAGAGGAGGAGGGGGGTGCCGTGCCGCCGCGCCAAGCCGATCCGGGACACGATTCGGTCAATGTCGGCCATGGGTGACTGTTACATGGAAGAGAGGCAGGCCTGCGCCCAATGCCTGAGGTCGTGGGCGGCGACCAACTCCCGCATTCTTCTCATGCGCCTGCGTTTTTCGGGGAGTGGCATCTCAAGGGCGGCGGCCAAGGTTTTCGCCACCTCTTGCGGGTTGTAGGGGTTGACGACGAGCGCGTCCGACATCTCCTCGACGGCCCCCGCGAACTCGCTCAAGACGAGGACCCCTCGCTCCTCCGGATGACAGGCCACATATTCCTTCGCCACGAGGTTCATGCCGTCTCTCAGGGGCGTAACCAGCGCCACGTCCGCCGCTCGGTAGTGCGCCGCCAGGCTGGGAAGAGCCA
Organism: Nitrospirota bacterium; assembly: GCA_016190245.1. Classification (GTDB taxonomy): domain Bacteria; phylum JACPQY01; class JACPQY01; order JACPQY01; family JACPQY01; genus JACPQY01. Next base: position 121,455 of record JACPQY010000060.1, read on the forward strand.
GCATCCGGAAATAGTAGTGGATCGGGACCCACCCCGAGCGCGAGAAGCGCCCGTTGATCCGACCGATGGACCGGTCGATGTCCTCTTTCATCCGGCGGTATTCCCCCACCCGCGTTCGGCTCGGCACCATCACCTGGAGGAAGACGAACCGCTCGTGATACGCTGGATTCTGTTCAAGGAAGACCTCGATGGCCTCCAGCCTTTCCAGCACCCCCTTCGTGTAGTCGAGCCGGTCCACCGCGAGCGCCAGGTGACGCGCCCGGAGCTGGCGCCTCAGTTCACGCACGTGCTGTTTCACCTCCGCGGAGTCCGCGAGCTGAGCCAGCGCCTCCGCGTCGACGCCCATGGGGAAGGCCCGCACCTTGACCCGCCTGTCCTCGAGCCGCACCGTGCCTTTCTTTCGGAGGACCTTCAGCCCCAGGACCTTGTTCACGCATTGCAGGAAGTTCCTCGCGTACTCGACGGTGTGGAAGCCGATCACGTTGCTGTCCAGGAGCCCCAGGAGCAGTTCGGCGCGCCACGGGAAGACGGCGAAGACTTCCCTTGCGGGAAAGGGCACATGCCAGAAGAAGAGGATCCTGGCTCGCTTTCGCCGGGTTCGGATCATGTGCGGAACCAGCGCCAATTGGTAGTCGTGCACCCAGATGACATCTCCGGGCCGGTACTCATCCAGGACGGCCCGCGCGATCTTCTGGTTGACTTGGAGGAACGTCTCCCACTCCTCCGTGCTGAACTTGCATCGGCCGATGAAATAGTGGGCGAGGGGCCAAAGGGCGTTGTTCGACAGCCCCGAATAGAAACCGGAGACCTCTTTGTCGGTGAGATGGACCAGCCGGAGCGCGTAGCGTGGAGCCTCGATCGGCACCTCGACTCGGCGCAGGCCCCGCCGATCGCCCCCCGTGTCCCCCCACGCGATCCACAGGCCGCCGCGCTCCTGCATGATCGGATCGAGGCCCGCCACGAGACCTCCCACCGCGCGCTCGGCCTTAAGCTCCGTCGGCGCGCCGCGAACGCTGTAGGGCGCCCGGCTGGACACCACAATCAACCGTTGGTCCTTGGGCGGCGCCGGCACAACACCAATCTACCCCAACTCGTCCCTCTTGCCCACGTTCCATTCGGTCGGCGGTCGAGGCGGGGGGCTGGCCTTGACAGGGGGGCATAGGAAGTAGTAAGTGGTACTTCCGACATGCCACAACGGGAACGGCTCAGGATGAGCGAGATCGCCCGGCGCGCGGCCGTCGCGCCGAGCACGATCAAGTATTACATGAGCCAGGGTCTCCTGCCCAGGCCCGTCAAGACGAGCCGCAACATGGCCTACTACGACCAGAGCACGGTCGAGCGCGTGCGGCTGATCAAGGAATTGCAGGAGAAGGCCTTCCTGCCGCTTAGTGTGGTTCGCCGGATCCTCCGGCACACGCCGGACCCCGGCGACATCCGCGAAGTCCTCAAGTTCCGAGGCTTCCGTCCACCCGAGTGGGGAGGGGGGCTGGAGGGAATCGAGGAACGGCGTCTGACGGAGGAGGGCCTGATCACGGCCGAGGACTTGAGGCGCCTCGAACGCGTAGGGATCATAGACCCCGAGGTGCGCCATGGGGAGAGGTTCTACGGGCCGGACGATGCCTCCATCATCCGGAATCTGGTGAGGGTGAGGAAGGCGGGGTTCACGCCGCAGCGGGGTTTTCGAATCGAACATCTCAAGATCTACAGAGAGGCGCTTGAGGAATTGGCCAAGAAGGAGATCGGACTGGCCCTCCAGGGCATCCTCGGAAAGATGAAGCCGGAGGAACTGCTGAAGGTGGCGGAGGAGGTCATGACCTGTACGAACGAGATGATCGCTGCGCTGCACCGCAAGATCGTCCGGCGGCTCCTCGGCGCCATCCGGAAGGAGATGCGGGCGCGGGATGAAGGGAGCCGAAAGGGAGGCAACGGTGGCCGATCGTAGGCGGATGCGGAAGGCGGCGATCGCGGGCGTGGCGATGAGCCCCATCGCGAAGCACTTCAAGAGGCCGTACAAGGACGAAATTCGTGCCGTTGTGGAGGCAGCGCTGTCGGATGCCGGATTGGCACTGACGGACGTGGATGGCATGGTGTTCACGCCGCCCGGGATCGCCGGCCTCAGCCACGCCATGCACGCTCACCACATGGGCCACCTCTTCGGCCTCCCGCTGAAGACCGAGACGATGGTGGAGAATGGCGGAGCCACGGCAGCACAGGCGCTCCGATTCGGCCTCTATGAAGTGATGTCGAAGCGCTGCGACGTCTGTGTGGTCTGCGCCATCGACATCCGACTGGACCCGACCGCGGACAGCGGGATGGACATGAGCCAATTCCTGACCGTGACGGTCACGTCGCTTTTCTCGGTGTACGGTCCGATTGACGCGCTGTACGGTCTCGGCGCTCCGATTCCCTACTACGCGATGTCGGCCCAGCGGTACCTCCACGAAACGGGCGTGACGCGTGAGCAACTCTCGTGGGTTCCGGTGACGCTCAGGCTTTCCTCTGCGCGGATCCCCGAGGCGATGTACAAGGAAACGATTGGCCCCGAAGACGTGACGGCCTCGCCCGTCATCAGTCCGCCGTTGCATCTTCTTGACTGCTCGGCCTTTGCGTCGGGTACCGCGGCGACCGTGATTGTCTCGCCGCGGGTGGCCAAGGAGCTCAAGAAGCGTCCCGTCTGGGTGGTGGGGATGGGCGAGTGGCACGATCCCTCATCCTTCTTCTCGAACACCAAACCGATCTCGACGTTCGAGAGCATCCGCCGCGCGAGCAAGGAGGCGTTCCGCCAAGCGCGGGTTGCTCCATCGGACCTTCACGTGGCCGAGGTGTACGGGGTCTTTTCAGCGACGGAACTGATCATTCTGGAGGACCTTGGGCTTTTCGAAAGGGGGACAGCGTGGAAGGCGTTCGCGGACGGCTCGATCGGTCCCGACGGGACCGGCGTGTGGGTGGATCCCTCGGGCTCGCGTCTCTCGCTCGGCCATCCGGCGGCGGCGACGCCGCTGATGGAAGTCTGGGGGGCGACCCGGGCGCTGCGCGGCGAACTCCAGACGAGTCGGAGCAAACTCGACTTGGCACTCGTACACGCCGAGCACGGGATGCTGAACGGGTCTTCGGTGTATATCCTCGAGGGGGCATGAGGGGAGACCGAGCATGAACCCCAAGGAAATCATAGGAAACCTCGGCCAGGCGTGCCTGCGCCACTACGGTGACGAGGCCACGCTGAAATTCTTCGCACATCTCAAGGCGCGCGAGTTCAAGTCCACGCGATGCCTCTCGTGCCGGAAGATCGGGTACCCGCCGCGCGCGTTCTGTCCCTTCTGCGGCAAGGGTGAGGTCGAGTGGGTGGATCTGCCCCGCAGCGGAAAGCTTTACGCCTTCTCACAGCAGGACCGGGCGCTGAGATTCACGAAACCCGACGTGCTCGGGCTCGTCGAACTCAGGGGTGTTGGACACATCCTGACCAAGATCGCCGCCCCGATCGAGACGCTTCGGATCGGACTGCCCGTGCGGCTCGATTTCATCGAGATCGAGGGGGAGATTGTCCTTCACCAGTTCAAGCAGGTGGGAGGGCAGGGGTGAACGGCCAACGGCAAAGGGCCGGGGGCAGAGTGCAGAGCGCAGGGGCGGGGCGCGGAAAGTGAGCTTTGCGCTCAGCGGCGAGCAGAAACTGATTTCCGAATCGGCGGCCCGGTTCGCGCAGACCTTGCGCGAGCGCCAAAGGGACACGGAGGCTCAGGGTCTGAGCGGGGAGCTCGTCCGCACGTACCGGGAGTTGGGATTGCTGGGCCTCGACTGGCCTGAGAAGGACGGTGGTGTGCAGCTCGGACGTTTGAGCAAGGGGATCGCGCTCGAGGAGTTGGCGTTTGGCGACGCGGCGGCGGCGCTTGCGCTGGACCGCGTCTCCTGGGTTTGCTCGCCGTTACTCGATATCGAGGGCGCGGCGGACCGAGTGGCGGCGGCGATCCGCGAGGGCGGCGAGGGGTTCTCGCCCGTTGCCTGCGTGGACACGGACGAGCGGCTCGCGCTCGAATCGGGCCGGTTGAAGGGACGGCTTCCCTACCTGCCAGCCTCGCGGTGCGATGTTCTCTATGTGTTGAAAGGGAGGAGGTTGGCGGCGATCCGGGATGGTGTCTCGCTCGCGCCCACGCTTCCCGGCGCTCTCGACGCGCTGGGTGCGTCGTCGGCCGAAATAGACGGACCGGTCCTGTGGTCGTTGGATTTCCCGCGGCCCGTCGCGCTCGAACTGGCTGGCCTGTGGCGCTTCTATCTGGCGTCGGTCCTTCTCGGGGTCTCGCGCGCGGCGACGGAGTACGCCCAAGCCTACTGCCTGGAACGGGTCGCGTTCGGGAAGAAGGTGGCGCACCACCAGGCGGTGGCCTTTGCGCTGGTGGACATGTCGATTGCGGTCGAAGCGGCGCGGCTGCTCGTGCGCCGCGCAGCGGCTGCCGCGGATGAAGGAAAGCCGGCCGCGCTGGAACTCAATGCGGCGTTCCTCCAGGCGTCGGAATGCGCCCTCATGACCACCACGGGCGCCGTGCAGTTCCTTGCCAGCGCGGGATACGTGCGCGATCACCCCGTCGAGAAATGGATGCGGGAGGCTCGAGCCCTCACGCTTCTGATGGGCGGATCGGACGGTGCGCAGCTCGACGCGAACGAGGCCCTTAGATCTTCGTTGGAGGCCGCGTGATCGATCTGGTCGAAGTCCCTCCGGCCATCCGCAATCTGGTCGAGATGACGCGATGGATGGGGAAGGAGCATCTGCGGCCCCTCGGGATCGAGGCCGACCGACAGGGTCATCCACACCCGCCCGATCATCCGTTCTACAAGATGGTGGCCGAGATGGGGATCATGAAGCGCCGGATGGAACAGGAGACGCCGGCCGACGAAAAGAAGGATGAGGGGAAGGAGCGGTGGGGCGCGCGCTCGGCGGTCCTGGCGCTCGAGGAGGCATCCTACTGGGATCGGGGCATGGCCGTTTCACTGCCGGGCCCCGGGCTGGGGGGGCCGCCCATTTCGCAACTTGGCACCCCCGAGCAGAAGGAGAGGTTTCTGGGGATTTTTCGAGACACATCCAAACCCCGGTGGGGCGCGTTCGGGATGACGGAGCCGGGCGCGGGTTCGGACGTGGCGCGGATCGCCACGCGATGCGAGAAGAAGGGCTCCGAGTGGGTGCTGAACGGGGAGAAGTCGTTCTGTTCGAACAGCCCGCGGGCCGACTGGGTGGTGGTGTATGCGACGATCGACCGCAACCTGGGCCGCGAGGGGCACCGGGCGTTCGTGATCGAGCGGGGGACGGCGGGCATGAGCACGCCCAAACTCGAGAAGAAGATGGGGCTGGTGTCCTACGAAACGGCCTCGTTTTCGCTCACGGACTGCCGCCTGCCGGCGGGGAATCTTCTTGGAGGGGAGGCGGTGTACAAGGGGAAGGCGGGGTTCGTTTCCGCGATGAAGTCGTTCGACATCTCGCGGCCCGCGATTGCGGCGATGGCGGCAGGGATCGCACGCGCGGCGTATGACTACACGCGGGATTTCGTGAAGCAGAACTACACCACGGGGCGTCCCATCCCGCGGTATGCGAGGATGCTCGACCGGCTCACCACGATGAAGCGCAAGATCGAGGCGTCCGCCCTGCTCTGCTGGAAGGCGGGATGGATGGCCGACCTGCGCGAGCCCAACACCCTCATGGCCTCGATGGCCAAGGCGTACTCGGCGCCCGCCGCGCTGGAGGCGTGCAGCCTGGGTCTTGAGGTCCTGGGGGACGCGGGGGTGACCAAGGACTACTTCATCGAGAAGCTCTACCGGGACGTGAAGGCGATGGACATTGTGGAGGGCACGGGGCAGATTCAGCGGATCGTGATCGCGAGGCGGATGCTTGACTATCCGCGGGCGGAACAAGGGGGATGAGCCCCGAGGATTTGAAATCTCAGATCTCAAATCTCAGATCACAGGTTTCTGACTTGAAATTTCAGATTCCAAGCTGCAGAAAAGGAGAGACACATGGTTGACTTGCCGAAGAAGGCCAAAGCGGCCGTATGGGTGAAGGCGGGTGCGCCTGTGGAGATCCGGGAGTATCCGGTGGTGCCGCCCCCGCCGGGGCACGTGCTGGTGAAGATCGAGCGCGCGAACATCTGCGGCTCGGATCTGCACATGTACCGGGGTGACGCCTTTGCCGGGATGCCGCTCCCCTTCGCGTTCGTGATGGGACACGAGATGATGGGTTCCGTGGCCGCGCTTGGAGAAGGAGTGGAGCGCGACGCGCGCGGGAACACGCTTAGCCCCGGAGACCTCGTGACGTTCTCCTACTTCCGTGGCTGCGGCACCTGCGGTGTGTGCCTCAGCGGTCGCGAGTACGCCTGTTTTTTCAGCCTCATCTCCATCGTTTCGGATGCGGATGAGGCGCCGCACTTCAAGGGCGGCTGGGCGGAGTACTACTACGTGCGGCCCGGCCAGAAGGTTTTCAAGGTGCCCGAGGGCGTTTCCCCGCAACTCGCGGCCGGGTGCAACTGTGCCCTGGCCCAGGTCATTCACGGCCTCCGAACGGTTGGCCTGAGGTACGGCGATCAGGTGGTGATCCAGGGCGCCGGGGGCCTCGGGCTCTACGCGACGGCCGTCGCACGAAAAATGGGCGCGAGCAAGATCGTGGTGATCGATGGCATCCAGGCCCGCCTCGATCTGGCAAAGGAGTTCGGCGCGGACGAGGTCGTGTCCATGCAGGCCGTGCCGGACGCGAAGGAGCGCACCTCCTTCGTCAAGGGCCTCACGAACGGCGGGTCCGACGTGTGCATCGAGGTGGTGGGGCGTGCCGTGGCCGTGAACGAGGGGGTGCGGATGCTTCAGCGCGGTGGCCGCTATCTCATCATGGGCAGCATCAACCCGCGCGATTTCGTCAAGCTGGACCCCTCGATCTGCGTCACCCAGAACCTCACGCTCTACGGGGTTTGTCTCTACGACCCGATCTGCTTGGGCTACGCGCTCGACTTCGTGAGGGAAGCGGGGCACAAGCTTCCGATGGACAAGATGTCTGCCCGGACGTTCGCTCTCACGGAGGTGAACCAGGCCATCGAGGCGGCGGACGCGCTCTCGAACCAGAAGACGACGGCGCTGCGTGTCCAACTCACGATGGAGGGCCGGTAGGGGCGTCATGATCGAGAGCCACCGGGAAACCATCCAGGAACTGGGCATCCCGAAGGCCCTCCGCCACTACATCGCAGGCGGCTTCCGGGCGGAGGCAAAGCGCACCCTCCCGGCGGTCGATCCCACTACGCAAGAGATCATTACCGAAATCCCCCAGGCCACGGAAGGAGAGATCGAAACCGCCGTGCAGGCGGCTGTGAAGGCCCAAGCGGAATGGAGCAACGCCTCGCCCGGCCGCCGGCGGAAGACCCTGCTGGGGCTTGTCGAGGCGCTGAAGAAACGTGAGAAGGACCTGCCCAGGATCGAGGCGGTGGACGTGGGGATGCCCAGGGTGGTCTCGCAACAGTTCTCCTCGCGGGCCATGCTCCGCCACCTCGAGTACTACGCCGAGTGGGCGGACAAGGTTGGCGGCCATCTCGTCCCCTCCGGCGCCTCGGCCGAGTCGCTCAACTATGTCGTGTACGAGCCGGTCGGCGTGGTCGTCGCGATCGTCCCGTGGAATTCGCCCTTCCTGTTTTTTGGATCCAAGGTGGCTCCGGCTCTCGCCGCCGGCTGCTCGATCATCCTCAAGCCGTCGGAGCTCGCCAGCGTGACCGCTCACACCTTTGCCGAGGCCGTTCACGAGGCGGGGCTCCCTGCTGGATTGGTCCAGGTCCTCTACGGAGATGGCGACGTCGGGAGACGTCTCACTCTGCATCCGGCGGTGAACAAGGTGGCCTTTACCGGCGGGACGGGCAAGGGCCGCGACATCATGGCCCAGGCGAGCGGAACGCTCAAACGGGTGTCGCTCGAACTCGGTGGGAAGTCCCCCAACATCGTTTTCGAGGACGCGGATCTCTCGCGCGCGACGATGATGTCCACCTACGGCATGTTTTCTCTCACCGGCCAGGCGTGCGTGGCGGCGTCGCGCTTGTTCGTGCATCGGAATCTGGCCGAGGGGTTCGTGCGGGGCATCGTGAACTTCGCACAAACACTCCAGGTAGGCGATCCGCTCGACGGGAGCGTGATGCTCGGGCCGCTCATCTCGAACAGTCACTTGGAGCGCGTGGATTCCTTCGTGCGTGACGCGAAAGGGCAGGGTGCGCGAGTCCTGTGCGGTGGGGAGCCGGCCAGGGTGGGGAAGGGAAACTTCTATCCGCCCACCGTGCTCACCGGGGTTGACCCCAAGTCGCGCGCGGCACAAGAGGAAATCTTCGGCCCGGTGATGTGCGTTTTCGAGTTCGACACCGAGGAGGAGGTCGTCGCGCGGGCCAACGAAACGATCTACGGTCTCGGCGCCGCTGTCTGGACCAAGGACATTTCGCGGGCATTGCGCGTGGCGGCGCGTCTTCAGGCCGGAACGGTCTGGGTGAACGCCTACGGAACGCTTCCGATCCAATCCCCGTTCGGCGGCTACAAGCAGAGCGGGTTCGGCCGGGACGGCGGGGTGGAGGGCATCCTCGAGTACCTCCAGCCGAAGAACGTCTTCGTCCAGCTCTGATTCCAAGGCGCACCATGCCACGAACGGCCACTATCACTCGTGCTCTTGATCTGAGCGATCGCGCGAGACTGCTGGTTCTCGAGGCGGGTGGCGCCGAGCCGTTCGCCTTCCTCGCGGGTCAGCATGCCTCCATAGGATTTCCGGTGGGGTCAGGGAAGAAATCGGGTCCGTACTCGATCGCCAGCGCCCCCGATGGGACACCGCGCTTCGAGATCCTTCTCAACCTCGTGTCCCATGACGCCGAAAGTCCCTTCGACCAGTTCCGAGCCGGCGTTGAGGTTGAAGTGCTGGGTCCTTCCGGGAGCTTCCTGTTTCGTGATAAGCCCGATCATCGTGCCGTGTTCGTGGCAGGTGGCACCGGCATCGCTCCCTTGCGCTCGATGATCCTCGACGCGCTCGGCCGAGGCGTCCGGCGGGAGATGGATCTCGTCCTCGCGGGGCGTTCCAGGAATCACCTCTATTTCCTGTCCGAGTGGAGAGACTTGGAGCATGCGCGCTCGAACTTCACATGCTACACCGTTCTGTCCGAGCCGGGTGCAGCGTGGGCAGGCCTGCGCGGCCTCCCAACGGCTCACCTCGATCTGTTCTCCTCGGAACCGGAGCGGACCGACTTCTATCTGTGTGGTCCCCCACCGTTGGTCGCCCTTCTCCGGCAGGCCCTCCCTGCGAGGGGGGCCGATCCCGCCCGGATCTTCACCGAGTCCTGAACTACGCCCACGGGGCCCCGCACCGTCAACGCCGCCTCCTTCCGTCTGCCGGACGCCCGCTGGAGAGCGAGTGGCGCAGGACCGGAGTTTCAGAAGCTCCCGGTTGAATTGATTCGGCGCCTTTGCCAGGACAGACTGCCGAAATGCGAGTCGTCGAGTTCCTCGTCTGGTTGACCGACCGTGATCGGATCCGCCACATGCATTCAGTGGAGAAGGGTAGGGTGGTCTCGTTCATGCTACAATACGAGCGGCATGTGCGAGGTGCATGGTGCCCCGTCGTTCGCTACGATACGGCGCACGGCTACGCACACAAGGACGAGTATGGGGCCACAGGAGAAACGACCAAGACCAGGCTGGGGAAGATGAGCTTTGACGAAGCTCTGACGTATGCGGAGGATGACTTGCGAGCCAATTGGGGGGAGTACGGCAAGGCATTTGCGGAGGTGAGCGATGAGTGAGACGGAGCTGAGGAACAAGAATCTGGTGCTGGCAGTCGAGTTCAGTCGGTACGTGCTCACTCATCCGTCGTTCGCAAGGAAGATTCCAAAGGGATCTCAGGTTGTGCTGGTGCCGAAAGGCGATTCCCCCCTTCGTCGCGAGAACCTCAGGCTGGTAGAGCGGATCAGGCGGGAAGAGCCGAATCGGCCACTCGCGGTCGTTCAGTTTGACGGTCTGGCCCCCCTGCAGTCACGCCTCAAGAACCCGCGGCTGCTCGCCGCCTGAATCACAAGGAGCGCGGGTTCAGGAGCCCCGCGGGTGTCTGCAAGGGGTGGCCAGCCGGGTTCCTGCGACCCTCGATGGCGGATCAGCAGCACCGGCACGGGAGGGGGGGGGTGGAGGCTGGACTTTCAATTCTTGGCGGTGAAAGGCTTCGAGAAGTTTTCCTCACAGAGCCGGGCTTCGCCTGGACCTGAGGATGCCTTGAAGCCGAAGCCGTTCCAAGCATACGCCTGAGTTCGCACACGCTCGCGACCCGGTCCTCGCGCCAGAAACGAGTCCCCCCGGTGGAGCGCACAGAGGAAGTATCCGTTTTCGGGAGTCCCGAGTACCGTGGCGTCCAGTAGCGGCCAGGCAAGCGCCGTTCCTCGCCACACGGCGGTGGGTCCGCCCGGCATGAGCCTGTACACGGCCGGACGCGGGGCACTATCCCCATCCAAGTCGGACACCGCAGAGTGCAGCAGCAACAGAAGTTCCTCTCCCCCCTCCTTGGTGGAGGGCAGGGCGTCGAGGGAAAGAAGATTCCTGGTGCCCTCGGCCCAGCGGGGCGAGCCCCGTTCCTGCGCCTCGATGACCAGTTCTCCAGACGAGAACGTGGTGTCCTGATAGGTGGGCAGGAGTTCGTAGCCCGCCACCGTGATGGGACTTCGGGCTCGGACGGGGCAGTCGAGGGTGGATTGCAGTTCTGCCCGGCTGCCAGGGTGATGTTCCGGGAAGTCGAGACGCGGGAAGAAGGAACCCGGCTTGGCCCGAGTTGCGACACTCCCGCATCGCATCCAGTCATCCGAGATCCGGCAGTCCGCAATCAGTCCCGCTTTTGACGCAGGATACCGCTGGTCGAACAGGTGGTTTCCTAACGAGTAGAAGACGGGGCGTCCGCTCACGCAGGTAGCCTGCTGGACGACATGTGGGTGATGACCGATGACGACATCAGCTCCGTGTTCGATCAGCCACCGGGCCTGGGACACTTGCCGGGCGTCGGGCCAATCGAGCAACTCGGACCCCCAGTGGACGTACGCGATGGTCCAGTGCGAGAGGCGTCTCGAAAGGCGGAGCTTGTGCCTGACCGCGGCGTCCAAGGCCGCAGACCCGGCACGGGAATCCGGTTGGGTGAGGTCCAATGCGATCAACGAAACGACCTTGTTGCCGATCCGGCGGAAATACGGCGAGCCCACGAACGTGAGTGGGTACACCCCGGCTTGGCGCAACGCCCGGACGGTTTCATCCCGCCCGCGGGGCCCAAGATCCGAGGCGTGGTTGTTCTCGATCCCCACCGCTCCGAGCCCCGCCGCCCGAAGCAGCCCGAGATGGTTCTCGGGTGTCGCAAAGCAGAGGGATTCACGGGCCCTGGACTTTCCAGAACACCGGGCTTGTTCGCCCACCGCCCCTGCGAGGTTCCCCACCGCCCAGTCCGCGTCCGCGAAGAAGCCGGCGAGATCCTCCCAAGGCGAGGCTCCCCCCCACATCCGGATTTCCTGGTCAACCCCCCGCGAGAGGAGCATGTCGCCCACGAAGATCAGCTTGGATTCGCTCGAACGGGTGTTCGCCGGAGTGGTCGAATCCAGCGGGACGACCCAGGCGGTCACGACGAGGAGCCCGAGGCCGACGGAGGCAGGTCTCAAGGAAGGCAGGTGTGCGGTCGATCGTGGACGAACGGTCTGAGCCACGGCGGTCTCGGTTGGCCGTCCACATTGCCGAGCCATTCAGAGTCATCGAGTAATTCGGCGGACACCAGCTCGTAGTAGGAGTAGATGGAGCCCGAAGCGATCTGTCGCCGGCCGAAAAACGGCACAATCTGGTCCCAGACCAGGGGATTTCCAACAGCGGCATGAAGGTAGCGTGGCGGGCGCTCGCCGGAATCCGCCACGTCGGCGACCCTGGGAAGCGGGCCCGGCTCGCCCAGACCGAGGTCCTTCCGCGAGAGGCTCCTGAATACCAGGTGGTCGTGCTCGATCCAACCTCCGACGGCACGGATCAGAATGAATTCGTCTTCCGTGAGGGGGCGGGCGTCAATCTCCTTCTGCGCGATGTCCGCAAACCGCGCGGCAAGGTTTCGCGCTTCCGTGAGCCGCCGGATCACACCTTCCCTCAGGGCTTCCTTCTCGTTTGCATAGGGCTCGCTCGGCAGCACTCCCGTCCATTTCCCTCCAGCGGACTTGAACCACGAGGCTGTGGCATCGAAAAGATCTCCGATGGCGTTGAACGCCCTCGGGTCCGGCTCAACGTAGCCCTTGGGGGGCGTGAGGAGAATCGCCTCAAACCCTCCTTCCCCTGCCTCCGCCGCGGAGCGTTCGTTGATGAGGAGAGTCGCGTGCCTCAGCATCGTCCACGAGGCAAGGCCGGTTTGGAGACGCTTCGCGTGCCACAGCGATGATGAAAATGTCCGGCCCGGTGAGACGACATCCTCCGCCCACTGGAGGGCCAGAGAGTCTATCCATCTCTCGTAGAGACTGCCGGGACGTTTCCGTCCTTCCCGATGTTCCTTGAAGTTCTTGCGGAGGGCCTTCAGCTTGCCCGGCAGGACCGGATAGCGGAGGAACTCACCGCTCTGTTCGAGATATCGGGCGGCAACGGGGCTGCCGAGCGCCATCGCTATGTCCGTTCCGGAGGGGAGCAGACGGGGTCCCTCCGGCCCCAGGACCTGATCTTCGGGCGGCCAGTCCGAGTGATAAACAGCCCGGTTCATGATCTCGTTGTCGAAGCCCCAGGAGAGCGGAGAGGTGAACGCAAGCTTGATCGGGTGAAGGAGGTACGAGGGCGGGTCGTAAGCAACGCCCTTCCAGATCAGCGGTCTTCGCGAGGGTGCCTGAAACGGTGAGTAGGCCTCGATCCAGGTCCGGGCGAGAGATTGCACGTCATCCGGCAGCTTTGCGAGTGGCGATAGATCGATCTTGGTCGGTTTGAGCACCATGAAGTAATGTGCCGCCCTGAAATAGAGTCCGAGTTCCGGATCGAGGGCGTAGTGGCCCCTCGGCTTGAACTCGCCTTGATCGGCAAGGATCTCGGCGGCGAGCTTGTCGGATTCGGAATCGCCGACGAGCACGGCCTTGAGCGCGGCCAGCACCTGGGTGACCTCGGCACGCGGGGAGTCGCGTCGCAAGTGCTCTTCGGCCCCCGCGACGAACCGGACAAAGGCGGGGATGGCGGCCTGTCTTTCCACCAGGATGAACAGGCCTTCGAATGCTGCGGAGAAAAGGTCCCAGAGCAGATCGGTTGTGACAAGGTTGGGGTGCTCCACAAGGGGCTCGCCTCGGCAGGAGGGGTAGGTGTTGAACTCATATTGGGAGTACATCTGCGGCGGCGAATCGGCGGGAAACTCCGAACGGGCCAGGGGACGGAAGAGGCCGCTCGATGACTCGAAGAGTTCCCACTCTTTCTCTGACGTGACAAACTGCCAGGCGTTCGCCACGTCGCCCAGCGGAATTGCGACAGGCATGTAGACTATCTTCTCCCCCTTCGGACCTTCCGTCACCCCCACGATTCCTCTGCCATCCGCCATGAGGATGGGCATGGAGAGGAACGTCGTGTCGGTGAGGAGGCGCACCGGCGCATTCCTGCCGGTCAGATAAAGGGTGACCCCTCGAGCGCCTGGGCGCCAGTGCAGCACGGCCGCGCCGTTGGGTGCGTATGCGAGGCCTCCTGAACAAGAGACGGAATCGGGGAGTCCCAAACCGTGTTTTCCCACCCAATTCCAGATGCCGTAGTGTGCCGTCCCGTGGCACCCTTTCTCGTTTCTGAAGAGCATGACGTAGCCCCCGGGATGGAAGCCGACCGGCTCGGCCGATCGCGCGCGAAGGGTTTCCGGCGGATCCTGGTACCTGGGCTGCACGGGCGCAGACCAAGTTTCTAGTTCAGTGTCAGGAGTCTCCTCCACCACGGGGTAGATTCGCTCCCCCTCTTCCGTCGCGCTGTAGATCGCCCATCGGTCACCGGGGCGTGCCACGCCAAAGAAGAGTCGGTAGCGCTCGATCCACTCGCCGCTCCGCGAGCGGGTTTCGAACGGTTCGGGGCCCGCAATGAGGTTTCCCAACGACCGGTCGGTGTCGAGGATGGTTGAGGGAGACCATCCTTTCGCGGGGAACGCGCTCCTCAAGATGGCGTGTCGCTCGCCCCGGCGCGCCGCAAAGAACACGGTCTTTCCGTCGGGGTGCCAGGCCAACGAGTGGATCGAAGTGTCCTCGGGCAGCGCGATCTCGGTGCGGCCACGGCCACCTCCCGGTCGCCAGTGCCAGACCTCCTGCGTCACGGCCGGTCCCTGGACAACGGCCAGCACATCCGGCCCCCTCGGTGACACCTGCATCGCGATCACCTTCGCCCCTTTGTTCAAGTCGAGGGATTCGGATGCGGGAGGGGATGGCGTTACCGCGGGTCTACCGGAACGTAGGGTTCGCCACGCGGCGGTCGGCTGGGTTCCGGGGTGATGGATTCGGGGGTCAGCCGAGATTCGGTTGACGGGGACGACTCTCCTGGTGCCGTCGCGGCGGGGATTTCGCCCGAACTCCGGACGGGGGCCGGTGATTCGGGAGCGACAATGGCCTGGCTGGCGAGTTCCTGGGTCCTCCTCAGGTGGACTTGGTCCACGACGACAACGAGTGCGAACGCGACGAAGGAGCAGGCCGCGGCCACAAGCGCGATCCGGAACAGGCGGGACGATTTCATCATCTTCGACTCGGCGGCAGGTTGTGCAATCGCAAAAGGAGGGGAAAGAAACCGGCGGCAGGGAGAGCAGGATCGGGGAGTGCGGCGATGGCGCCGACCAGCCTTGCGGTCACAGGACCAGCCTACCACCGGTCGAGTTCTCTGCCCAACACAGTTGGAAGGACAACGGCAGGGGCGATCTTCGCGCGCATCTTCGGGTTCGGGGCCGGCCTGCACGATTTGCGCCCGGCGACGTGGCTCACTTGACTAGTCTGACCAGGTGAGGCACGCTGGGGGGATGGGCGCGAGGTATTCGATCTACGACGCGAAGGCGAAGCTGAGCGAGATCATTCGGACGGTGAAGCGGAACCGGAGCGTGGTCATCACCGAGCGCGGCCGGGAGGTGGCGCGCGTCGTTCCCGTGGAGAGGGCACAAACGCTCGAAGAGCGGATCGCAGACCTTACGGCGCAGGGCGTGATCGTGCCGGCGAAGGCCGATCACCGAGTGGGACTCGGGCCCATCGCCCAGCGCCGCGGTGCCGTGGCACGGTTGCACGCGGACCGGGAGGAGCGCGATGAGGGCCTACGTCGACACGTCGGTCCTGGCCGCCGTCGTTCTTGACGAGCGGGGCGCGGGATCCGTCCGGCGGAAACTGCGGCGGTGCGAAGGGCTCTACTCCTCGAATCTGCTCGAGGCTGAGCTGCGATCGGTCGTCCGGCGTGCCGGAGTGCCTGTGGGGTCGCTGGGAACCCATCTTGCGTGGCTGAACTGGGTCTTCCCGGACCGACCGCTCACGGAGGAGATGGTCCGCGTGCTCGACGCCGGGCTTCTCCGCGGGGCCGACCTCTGGCACCTGGCGTGCGCGCTTTTTCTCTCGCCTGAACCGGCGGACATCGAATTCCTCACGTTGGACCGAGACCAGGCCCGCACGGCGCGCGCCCTGGGCTTTCGCGTTCCCGCCCTCTGATATCACCCAGTTCGGTTGGGTGGAAGCTCCGAGTGAGCTCCTTTTGGTGATGATCGGGGGGAGGATTTCCGCTTCGTTGATGGGGGGACAGGCTCTCTTTCCCTGAGATTTCCTCAGGCCCGCCTCGTTCGGCCGGGGCGGGACTTCCGCAGCAACGGGAAGATGAGGAGGGGAGCCAGGAAGACACCGAAATTCACAACGTAGGAAGCGAGGCGTCCGGTGGTCGCCTTGGGCCTCAGCTTCGAGAGGATCAGGCGACGGATGGCCTTCTCGGCCTGGACGGATGACACTCCGCTCCGGGCATCAACCAGCATGCACATGGGAAGGCTTGCCGAGGCGGACGACGGCGGCTGGGCCGGGCAGCCGAAGTCGAAATCCGAGGAATCACAGCCGAAATCGAGGTCGCTCAGGTCGGGAGAGCAATTCATGTCACCCTCGTCTTCGCACGAGTAATCGCCTTCGCAACTGAAGTCGAAGGATGAGGCACACGACAGCCCTTCGAGGGATGTGCCGCCGCAGGAGAAGAAGGTATCCCCGATGGTGTCCAGGGCTTCGTTTTCGCAGAGCTTGGATTCCAGCACGGCGAAGCTGAGGAGGGCGTTCAGGGTGCGCGCATCCGTGGAGACGAACCTGCCTGTCAGCCAGGGGGCGAGAAACCGGTCGCAGACGGGCTTGGTCTCGTCCGTGACGGCGAGAAGGACACCCTCATCCACCCTGAGCAGCCCGCGCAAATCGGGATGTTTCGGTTCGATGTACGGGAGATAGCCCCCGCCTCGCGCTTTCCGGAAGAAGTCGGTGGGACTTGCCTTGTAGAGATCGAGCAGCTCCTCCGTGACGAAGATGTGGTCGGCCGCGATGCGCCTGCTGAAGTGGTCGGCATCGCCTCGATAGATGGCGCCCGAGTAGTCCTGTTCACCTTTGGCGTTCTTGCAGACCCATTCGCCCGATTCCGACTTGCCCTCCGGACATGTGGGCGCGTCCTGGTTGACCTCGGCCTCCACGGCCGCTCTGAAAGTCTCCCCCGATCCGGAGGACAGCGGCGCGAACATGCTGAGCCCATCCCTGAAGAGGACACCTGGATAGATCTCGGCGAGCGCAGGGATGGGGCGGTCCCCTTCCGCGGACAGGATCGGGTTGAGGTCCGCGAACGAGAACCCGATCGACGGATCGAGCGCGGATCGCCCGAGCTTGTCGAGCAGGCCGGAGATCGTTTCAAGGAGGAGATCGTAGTTGATGGCGGTGCCGTCTGGCGTCGTTTTCGCGAATTGGATGGCTCGTGGCGGGACAGGTTCGGTGCAACCCTCGGCGGGCTCGGAATCGTAGTAGTCGGAGAACAGCGAATCGGCAAGGCCGAGGTTGAATTGGATCGAGTCGCAGGCTCCCAGCCGGAAATCCCCGCTATTCACGAGGCGGATGCCGAGGCCCTCGTCGATCTGAGTCGTCAGGGACCGGAGGACGGCAGACTCGGCGCCGTGGCCCCCCGTCAGCCAACGGGCGGCCCGCTCGACTGCTTCCGCGCTTAGGACGAGCTGGGCCGTGCCAACTACCTTGATGGTTGGGGTCTCCAGAATCCTGATGAGCAGACGGTCCATGGAATCCAGACTGCCGAGGAACTGGCCTGCCGTGTTCGCTTCGCAAGACAGGTTGAGGCCGCTCATGAGGCTCGTCGCCTCACTGATGATCGAGGTCAGGTCAATGTGGGCCGCCAGAAAGTACAGGATGGCATAGGTCAGTTCGCCTGTGGCAGCCAGGAGGCGGAAGGCGGGCTCATTGTACGTGCCGCCCAGGTCGTAGGAGTCGTTCGCTATCGTGACGATTGTGGAGGGCATCACGTGGGGGCTGTAGATGCTTTCCCCCATGGCCTCGACGGCCTTGGACACGTCCCGGCCGCACATGGCAAAGCCGCCGTCGCTGCACTTGGTCGTGGGGTCGAGGAGGGAGGTGAGCAACGGGAGGACAGCCGAGAAGTCGAGAGCTCCCGGGCCGGAAGATGGGGCGAGGAAGGCTACGGCAGGTTCGGCCGCCTGAGCCACCTTGAACATGAGGTAAGTGAACCGAGCGGCATCCTGGAGGTCCGGGCAGCTCGCTCCCACACGCTGAAGCAGGTACTCGGTGGTGGTGAGGGGTGGATTGGTCTTGCGCATGGGCTGTTCTTCCCCTGCCTGGGCGACGCGAAGCGTGGCGAGATTCAGGAGGTCCACGGCGGCCGGCCGGCCGTTCTCGTCGAGATCAAGGTTGCACAATTCCTCAGGGGTTGCGCGGGCAAGGCCGACACGCAGGCACTCTTCGATACGACGGCGGTCCGGAGTCCCCGTTTGCAGGAGGAGCACGGCCTCCTCGATGTCCGGGCAGCCATCGCCCTCTCCGCAGGCGGGCATGACGGTCATAGCGCAGAGGGCCATGAGGAAGGCGGCCGCCGATGCCCTTGTGTACGAACTGCCCACTGCGATGATGATCTTGGATCGCGCCTTGGGCCGAGTCAATGGGTGACGGCCCACGGAACTGAGCCGTGCCGGCAGGCAAGGCGCGCGTGGACCGTCGTCTGCCTTTCTCCTTGATCGGAGCGGTGGGGAGGACTAGTATGGCGCGGCGGAAAACCGCGGAACCACGTGGAGGAGAAGCGCGCGAAGCTGTCGGGAGTGGAGATCTCTCACTACGATGAGGGTGGGGGAGAGGCCGTCGTGTTCGTGCACGGCCTCGGGGGATACAAGGAGAATTGGGAGTTCAACGTGCCCTACTTTGCGCGGGGCCATCGGGCCGTCGCCCTCGATCTGCCCGGTTTCGGCCATTCCGACAAACCCAAGCGAGAATATACGATGGAATTTTTCGTGGAGACGGCGCGGGAATTCATGGACCGACTCCGCATCGAGAAGGCCACGCTGGTTGGGAACTCCATGGGAGGGATGATCTCCGCCGCGTTTGCCTTGGCGCACCCCGATCGAGTGGCCCGACTCGCCCTGGTGGATGCCGCCGGCATCAACATATTCCCTCCGAACCTCATGAAGATGGACGACCTACCGATTCAAGTCTTCGCCGTCGCCTCGGGGGTGGAGAGGGACCCGGCCAAGCGGGAGCAGGTCGTCCGCCGCTACATCCGCCGTCTGATCTTTTTCACCGAGCCGCCCGTGCTCGAGAAGATGGTTCAACACGCTCTGCGCGAGTTTTTTGGCAACGATTTCCAAGGGCGGGCGCACGCCTTCATGTCCTCGGCCCAGAACGCGCTCCTTGCGCCGCTGAAGGCCCGGCTTCGCGAGATCCAGGCTCCGACCTGGATCGTGTGGGGCGATCGCGACGCGCTCCTGCCACTCGAAAACGCCCACGCCTTCAAACAGGCTCTTCCCCACTCGACTCTGACGGTGGTTCCGGAGTGCGGCCACTGCCCCATGCTGGAGTACCCGGATCGGTTCAACGCGGAGCTCGAATCTTTCCTCGCCGCGTGATGACATGACGACGACCCCGCCCGCCGCACCGACGATCCAGCCCATTGCGTTCGAGGACGAGCTCAAACGCTCGTTCCTCGATTATTCGATGAGCGTCATCGTGAGCCGGGCCCTGCCCGACGTCCGCGACGGCCTCAAGCCCGTCCAGCGCCGGATCCTCTTCGCCATGTACGAACTCGGAAACCTCCACAACAAGGCCTACAAGAAATCGGCGCGCGTGGTCGGCGACGTCATCGGCAAGTACCATCCCCACGGGGACGACCCCGTGTACGAAGCCCTCGTGCGCATGGCCCAGGATTTTTCCCTGCGCCATCCGCTGGTGGACGGTCAGGGCAACTTCGGCTCCCTCGACGGCGATCCGCCCGCCGCCATGCGCTACACCGAGGTGCGGATGGCCCGGATCGCCGAGGAGCTGCTCTCGGACATCGAGAAGGACACGGTAGAGTTCTCACCCAACTACGACGGCTCCCTCAGGGAGCCGCGCGTCTTCCCCGCCCGCATCCCCAATCTCCTGATCAACGGTTCCACGGGCATTGCCGTGGGGATGGCGACCGAGGTGCCCCCGCACAACCTGGGCGAGGTGGTTGACGCGCTTGTCCATCTCATCACCCACCCTGAAGCCGAGCTCAAGGACCTCCTCAAGTTCGTCAAGGGCCCGGACTTCCCCACCGCCGGCATCATCCACGGCGCGGAGGGCTTGAAGGAGGCCTACGCCACGGGCCGCGGGCGTGTGAACATTCGGGCCCGTGCTCGGATCGAGAAGCACGAGAAGGGCGGACGCGAAAGCATCGTCATCACGGAGATTCCCTACCAGGTGAACAAGGCCAGGATCCTCGAGACGATGGCCCACCTCGTCCAGAACAAGAAGATCGAAGGCATCTCGGACGTGCGCGACGAATCGGACCGGGACGGGATCCGGGTCGTCGTGGATCTCAAGCGCGATGCCCCCGCGCAGACGATCATGAACCAGCTCTATCACTCGGGCGGGCTCGATCAGGTCTACAATTTCATGATGGTGGCGCTCGTGGGGGGCCGGCCCGAGCTCGTGAACCTTCACGGCCTCCTCAGCCACTTCATCCGTTTCCGAAAGGAGATGGTGAGCCGTCGCTGCCTCTACGAGTTGCGCAAGGCGGAGGAGAAGGCGCACATCCTCGAGGGACTCAAGATCTGCATCGACCACTTGGACGCCATCATCAAACTGATCCGTTCGAGCAAAGGGCCCGCGGAGGCGAAGGAGGGCCTGATGTCGCGGTTCAAGCTCACCGATGTGCAGGCCCAGGCCATCCTCGACATGCGGCTGCAGAAACTCACCCAGCTCGAGCGCGAGAAGCTGCTGGCCGACTACAAGGAGACCCTCAAGGAGATCAACCGGCTCAAGGAAATCTTGTCGAGCGAGAAACTGCTCCTCAACGTGGTGAGGGAGGAACTTCTGGAAGTCCGCGAGCGCTACGCGGATCCCCGCCGCACCGAGATCGTGGAGAAGGCCGAGCAGGTCACGACGGAGGACCTCATCGTGGAGGAGGACATGGTCGTCACGATCTCCCACCAGGGCTACATCAAGCGCAACCCCCTTTCGCTCTACCGGGCGCAGCGGCGGGGCGGGCGCGGGAAGATCGGGATGAAGACCCGCGAGGAGGACTTTGCCGCCGACGTGTTCGTGGCCTCCACGAAGGACTACCTCCTCATCTTTACCGATCGCGGGCGGGTGTACTGGCTCAAGGTTCACAAGATCCCGCAGGCCGGCCGGGCCACGCGCGGAGCGCCGATCGTCAGCCTCGTGAACTTCGAGCCGGGGGAGCTCACGCAGGCGATCATCAACGTCCGCGAATTCGAGGACGACAAGTACGTGATGATGGCGACCCGGGACGGGATGATCAAGAAAACGCCGCTCAGCGCGTTTTCGAACCCGATGTCGCGGGGGATCATCGCGCTCAAGCTGAAGGAGAAGGATGCGCTCGTCGGCGTGGCGATCACGGACGGCAAGTCTGAGGTCATTCTCGCTTCGGATCAGGGCAAGGCGATCCGGTTCAAGGAGACGGACGTTCGGCCGATGGGCCGGTCGGCGGCCGGCGTGAGGGCGCTTCGGCTCAAGGGCTCGGCCAAGGTGCTGGGGATGGCTGTCTCGGTCGATCCCAAGAGCACCGTGCTCACGGTGACCCAGAAGGGCTACGGGAAGCGGTCCCACCTGGAGGACTACCGCCTCCAGACCCGGGGGGGGGGCGGCGTCATCAACATCAATGTGACGCCACGAACGGGGGACCCCGTGGACATCCGCGTGGTGACGGACGAGGACGACCTCATGCTCATCACGAGCAAGGGCACGGTCCTTCGGATCCGCGCGAAAGATGTGCGTGTCACCGGACGCAGCACCCAGGGCGTGCGGGCGATCACCCTTGAGGAAGGGGAGGTCGTCTCGGCCGTCGCGCGCTTGGCGGAGAAGGACGACGAGGAGAATGGAGCAGGGGGGGGGGAATCGTGAGGTCAGGATGGGCGTGAAACTCGCGGGCAAGCGCGTTCTGATCACGGGCGCGGCGCGCGGGATCGGCCTGTGCACGGCCGAGGAGTTTGCGCGGGCCGGGTGCCATCTCGTCCTCACCGATATCCGTCAGGACGCGCTTGCGGACGCGTCCGCGAAGTTGGGGCGCCACGGCATTCAGGTGGAGACGCACGTCGTGGACGTGACGCGGCAGGACGAGGTCGAAAAGATGGCGCGACAGGTTCTGAACCGTCACGGCGGGCTCGACATCTTGATCAACAATGCGGGGATCGGACACAACGCCGAGCTGGCCAAGACGACCATCCCGGCGTGGCGGAAGCTGATCGACGTCAACCTGCTCGGGCCTCTCTACCACGTCTACGCCTTTCTGCCCTCCATGATCGAGCGACGCGCCGGACAAATCGTCAACGTCAGTTCCGGCCAGGCCTTTTACCGGCTCCCGACGTGGGGCGCCTATGCCGCGGTGAAGGTCGCGCTGGGGGTCTTCTCAGAGGTGCTCTCCTTCGAGCTGCGCAAGTACGGCATCCGTGTGACGACGGTGTACCCGTTCATGGTCAACACCGCTTTCTACGAAGGCGTGCGGGGGGAGACGTTCACCGGCCGGCTCTCGATGAAACTTCTGCCGTACTACTCGGACACACCGGAGGAAGTGGCGCGGATCATCTTTCGGGCCGTGAGGAGCGGCAAGCGGATCGAGATGGTCAGCTTCTTCAACCACATCGGGTTCTATTCGCACCTCGTGCCACCGGCGGCTGCCGTGATCGGTCTCGTCACCAGCCGGCTCCTCGCGTCGCCGGCGGAGCCGAAGGCACCGGCAGGGTCGAAGAACAAGGCGGAGACGGCGTGATGTCCGCGACAGAGGCGACGAATGGAATTGGAGGGAAACGCAACATGCCATCGTTCACCGAGGCTTTGAGAAAACTCTGGGATCGCCATCTCGGTTTCCTCGTGGATGAGGAGATGGTGGGCGAGCACGAATTTGAGCCCGGCCTCGGACCGCCCGGGAAACACCCGATGAGCTTTACCGCGACATGGGGAGCGAAGGATCTACGCACGTACCTGAACCCGCTGAAGGGCGCCTACTTGGTGGGGGACCTCGAGGGGAACGTGACCGTCGGTGGGCTCTGCCGGAATGCGCCGTGCAAAGGCTCGATCGAGCTGTCCTACCTGAGTGGCAAACTGATCTATCGTTTCGATTTCCGCGCGCGAGGGAAGGCGTACCATTTTCTCGGCGAGAAACGGAACATCCGGCCGTGGAATCTCCACGTTTCCCATACGACGCTCTACGGCGACCTCACCGATGCATCAGGCCGGCTCGTTTCGCGCTCGGTGACACGCTTCCACCTTCGCGCCCTGCCCGCGATGGTGCTGAGCTTCCGGCTGGTCTGAGCCAGGCGGTCTTTCGGCTCCTGGGATCGCGGACGCGGGGGAGCGCCTTCCTCCCCTCACAACTCACGCCCGCCGGAGGCGGAGTTGTTCGGCAAGCGTCGTGTCGTACTCGCAGGAGAGGAACTCGGGTGAGTCGATCAAGTCTTGAAGAAAGGGGATGTTCGTTTTCACGCCGACGATGACCGTCTCGGCCAGGGCCCGTTTCATGATGCAGATGGCCTCGGCCCGGGTGGGGGCGTGGGTGATGATTTTCGCGACGAGCGGGTCGTAGTGCGGCCAGATCACGGTGGAGCCGGTCGCCGCCGTGTCCACCCGCACGTGGGGACCGCCGGGGAAGTGGACGTAGACGATCGTGCCGGGGCTCGGCATGAAATCGCGCGGGTCCTCGGCATTGATGCGGCACTCGAGGGCGTGTCCCTGCGGGCGAAGATCGCCCTGATCGTAGCCGAGCGGTTCCTTGGCGGCCACGAGGATCTGGGCCTTGACCAAGTCTCGCCCCGTGATGGCCTCCGTCACGGGGTGCTCCACCTGAAGGCGGGTATTGGCCTCGATGAAGTAGTAGCGGCCTGAGGTATCGCACAGGAACTCGAACGTGCCGGCGTTTAGATACCCGACCTCGCGTGCCAGCGCGAGGGCGGCCTCAGTGAGTTGGGTCCTCAGGCCTGGCGAGAGCGTAGAGGAAGGGGCTTCTTCGATCACCTTCTGGTGCCGGCGTTGAACGGAACAGTCGCGCTCGAAGAAATGGAGGATCTGGCCGGGGCCGACGCCCAGCACCTGGATCTCGATGTGCCGGGGGCGCTCGATGTATTTCTCGAGGTACATATCCGGGTCCCCGAAGGCGGCCCGGGCTTCCTGGCGGGACTTCGCGAAGGCGACGGGCATGTCCTCGGGCCGCTGGACCACCGACATGCCTCGGCCGCCCCCCCCCGCTTTCGCCTTGAGCAACGCCGGATAGCCGACACGCGCGGCGGCGCGCAGCGCCTCCTGCTCGTCTGCAAGTTTCTCCTCCGTGCCCGGAACCGTCGGCACGCCGATCCGGCGAGCCGCACGCTTGGCCTGGATCTTGTCTCCGAGAAGGCTCATCGCCTGGGGGGGGGGACCGATGAAGGTGATGCCGTAGGTTTCGCACACTTCCGCGAGCGCGCTGTTCTCCGCGAGGAAGCCGTAGCCGGGGTGGAGGGCGTCGGCCTTCTTGATCTGGCAGGCCGCGAGGATGGGGAGGGCGGAGAGGTACGAGTGGGCGGCTTCAGGCGGCCCGATGCACACGCGTTCGTCCGCAAGCAGGGTCGGCACGGCGTCTTTGTCGGCCTCGGAGTAGGTGACGACGGTGCTCACGCCGAGCTCCCTGCACGCGCGCCAGACGCGGAGCGCGATTTCGCCTCGGTTCGCGATGACGACCTTGCGGAACAGGGCTCAGGGCTCCGGGGAAGAAACGGTGCGGGTCGCGCAGCGCCCGCTGCCTGCGGATTTCACTGCCGCTTGAGAACCATGAGAGGCTCGCCGTATTCGACCGTCGTCCCGTTCTCCCGGAGGACGTTGTGGACCTCTCCATCGAATTCGCACTGGATCTCGTTCATCAGTTTCATGGCTTCGACAATGCACAACGTCTGGCCCTTCTTGACCTTGTCGCCGACCTCCACAAAGGCTTTGGCCCCCGGTGAGGGGGCTCTGTAGAACGTGCCGACGAGCGGGGAGGAGACGAGCACCTGCCCGGGCTCCAGTTCGAGGCGCGTCTGGCTCAACCCGGAGGCGGCCGTCGACCCGGGGGGTGGCGGCGGCGAGAGCGGCGGCGTCCCGGTCGTTGGAGCCGCCGACGAGGCAAAAGCGCCGGCCCTCTTGATGTGGATCCGTTTGGTCCCGTCCTTCACGTCAAGTTCCAGGACGTCGGTTCCCTGGATTAGCCGCAGGAGATCCTGAAGGGTCTCGATAACGGGTTCGGTTTCGGTCTTGGGGGGTCGCGTCATCGGCCTTCGCGATCGGCGGGAGCGATCACTGCCCGCGATGCTATCGGCGCACCTGTTGAAAGTCAATCGGGAGGTGGTATCCTGTAGATGGGGTGACCGGGCGATCGCTCCCCCGGGTCGTGAACCTGTGAGCCCGTGAACGGGTTCAGAGGAGTTCGGCGGGACGGCGTTGCGGGTTCATGGGTTCACGATTCCGCGGGGGGAGGAAAGTCCGGGCTCCGCAGGGCAGGGTGCCTCACGAGAGCCCGCCGCGCCCCGTGCAGGGTGCCGAACAGCGTTCGGCACGGCAGACGGGGCCGCGCGGGACGGGAAGTGGGGGCTTCTCGCCGAAAGGCGGGGAGACGAACAGTGCCACAGAGACGAGTATTCCCCGCCGCGAGGCGGGGAGGACGTGAAACGCGGCAAACTCCGCCCGGAGCAAGTCCAAGCAAACTCCGCCTCCGCAGCGCTGCGGGGAAGGCCGGCCCGGCCGATGTCCTCGCCGAACGGCGGGGAGGGCGGGGTGGGTAGGACGCACGAGAGGAATGATCGCCTCGCCCCCCACCACGTTGGGTGGAGGGCCAGACAGAACCCGGCTTACAGGTCATCCCGTCGGTTGGGGATCTTCCCGCGAAAGCGGGGAGGTCCCCGCCTACGTTTCGCGGCCCGCTCCTGACGGAGCTACTTGGCCTGAGTGGACGCGGGAGAGGCCGCGGCCGGCCCTTCGCCCGCCTCGCTGCGGCTCGCCGCCTGGTTGGCGAGACGATCGGCCTCGCCGTTGAGCTTGCGCCGTATGTGAACAAGCTCCCACCGCTCGAACTCCCCGAGCAGCGCAAGAACCTTGGTCCATAGCGGAACGATCCGCTCGTGGCGAACCTTGTACACGCCGGTCACCTGGTTCACGAGGAGTTGGGAATCCGAGTACACGCGGATCCGCCTGGCGCCGTGCTGGAGGGCGGCCTGGAGCGCCGCGACGAGGGCGCTGTACTCCGCTACGTTGTTCGTCGTGCGTCCGAGCGGCAGCACGATCTCGGCGCGTTTCCCTCCCTCCGGGCCCTTGAGCACGGCCCCCCCCCCGGCCGGCCCGGGGTTGCCCCGCGAAGCTCCATCCACGTAGATCTCGAGGTCCACGATCGAAGCTTGCAGGGCGGTGTCCGTGGTCATGCGGTGGCGGTCCCGGCTTCAGCCACCTCGTCCCCGGGCTCGAAATACAGGATCCGGTTGCAGCTCGGGCAGGTGTGAATGACTTCATCCTTGAGGAGCTCGTTGAAGATCTGGGGGGGGATGTTTCGGTGGCAGGCCATGCAGATTTCCGTCTTTGCCCGGGCCAGCGCCACGCCGCCCCGACGCTGACGGATGAGATCGTAGCGCCGCAGCAAGTCCGCGCTCACGCCGACGGCGGTCCGGTCCCGCTCCGTCACCACGCCTTGAATCGTCTCCTCCACTTCCTTGAGTCGCGCCAGAAGGGCTTTCTCCTTTTCCGCGAACTGGGCATCGAGGGCGCGTTTCTCGCTCTCGGACTGGCTCAGGACGCGCCGGTTCTCATCCATCAGGATCATCGTCTTGAGAAGTTCCTCCTCGCTGTCTTCCTTCATTTTCTTGGCGACCGAGATCTCTTTCAAGAGCGCCTGGTACTCCTTGTTCGTCTTGATCTGGGTTACACGCTCCTCGTAGCGCTTGATCTGTTCCTTTTCAAGCTGAATCTCATGCTCGATGGATCTTTGGTCGGTCTCGATCTTGGCCTGGCGCTGCTGGGTCTCAGCGACCCGCTGCTCATGGGCGGCTTGCTCGGCGCGGATCGAATCCAACTCGCGGGGAATCTGCTCCTTGGCGTCGCGCATCTGTTGTATCCGGGCGTCGATGTCCTGGAGGTCAACCAGGATGCGGAGCTGGGCTCGAATGGAAATCATGGTTTCGAAAGAGGGGATGTGATGGATCCTGGTCCCGCCTGGGATCGAACCAGGATCAGCCGCTTATAAGGCGGCCGCTCTCGCCGTTGAGCTACGGGACCCCGCACCTTTCGGGCGAATCGCATTCTCTCCATTTTCGCGCCCGTTTGCCACAGGGCCTTCCGGAGGGACGTTGTGCGTGGCGGGGCCTCAGAAGAGGAGAATGCGACGCCATCGAGTGGGCCTGCCGACAAGGCGGCAGTTAGGCGGTCTGTTTTGCAACGGCGCTGGGCTGGGGCGAGCATGCTCAGTGCCCGAAAGGTGCGGGGGGACCCCCGATGGATGGCGCTCGCATTATTCCTTGATGAAGGTTTTGAGCTTCTTGCTCCGTATGGGATGACGGAGTTTGCGCAGGGCCTTCGCTTCGATCTGCCGAATGCGCTCACGGGTGACCTGGAAATCGCGCCCGACCTCTTCGAGGGTGTGGTCGGAGTCCACCCCCAGGCCGAACCGCAGCCGGAGCACCCGCTCCTCGCGCGGCGTCAGCGTGGCGAGCGCCTTCTGGATCTGCTCGTGCAGATCCTTGCGCTCGGACGCCTGCTCGGGGGTGAGGATCTTGGGGTCCTCGATGAAGTCGCCCAGGTGCGTGTCCTCCTCGTCGCCGATGGGCGTCTCGAGGGAGACGGGTTCCTTCGCGATCTTGAGGATCTTGCGGACCTTGTCCTCCGGCATGTCCATCCGCTCGGCGATCTCGTCCGGGAGCGGCTCGCGGCCTTTTTCCTGAACGAGCTGCCGGGACACGCGGATCAGCTTGTTGAGGGTCTCGATCATGTGCACCGGGATGCGGATGGTTCTCGCCTGGTCCGCGATGGCGCGCGTGATGGACTGCCGGATCCACCACGTGGCGTAGGTGCTGAACTTGTAGCCTTTCTTGTAATCGAATTTCTCGACGGCCTTCATGAGGCCGATGTTCCCCTCCTGAATGAGATCGAGGAACGAGAGGCCGCGGTTCGTGTACTTCTTCGCGATGCTCACGACGAGCCGGAGGTTGGCCTGGATGAGCTGCTTCTTCGCCTCCCGCGACTTCAGTTCGCCCTTGGCGGTGCGCTGAATGGTTTCCTCGAGTCGGGCCGCGCTCAACTCGGTCTCGGCCTCGACGCGCTTGATGCGCCGCCGTGCCCGGGAGATCTGGTTCTCGAGCTCCACGATGTCCTCCGCTGAGGAGATGCGGATCTCGGACATCTTCTCCTGCCGGTTCTTGGGGCGCATGTGCCTCATCTTGCGAAGGGTGCGGCTGAGCTCCTCCACGGGCATTCCCTTCGCCCTCTCGATCTCCCGAAGTTCCTCCCGCCCCTTGTCGATCCGGCCGACCAGGTCCTTGAGCATCTGGGTGATGCGGCCCACCTGCTTCCAGTTGAGGTGGATCTCCTTGAGCAGGGCCACGATCTTGTCGTTGTTGGAGTTGAGCTTGGTCGCGAGCCGCTTCCGGGCGCGTTCGCCCATCCGTTTCTTCTTGAGACGGTCGTACGCCTTCTTGTTGAGCCGGTAGGTCTGGTCGATGCGCGAGGTGGCGCGCATGATGCGCTTCATGTAGGCCTTCTCGTCCACCTCGGTGTCCTCGTCGTCGAAGTCCTTCACCACATCGCGCAGCTTCAGCTTGCCCTCTTTCAGGCGCCGGCCGATCCGGATGAACTCCTCGCACGTGATCGGACACTCGATGACGGCGCGCAACACTTCGTCCTCGCCCTGTTCAATCCTCTTGGCGATCTCGATCTCGCCCTCCCGCGTGAGGAGGGGGATGGCCCCCATCTCGCGCAGGTACATCCGCACGGGGTCGTTGCGGACCAACTCGTCGTAGTCTTCAGCCGGGGTCTCCTCCATCTCCCGCTCGGCGGGCGGCTTGGTGGCCGGGGGACGGGCGAGCGGATCGACCAACTCCAGCCCCTTGTCGCTGAGCGCGGCGATGATGTCGTCGAGTTGGTCCGTGGTGTAGTCCTCGATGGGGAGGAAGTCCATCAGCTCGTCCACGGTGATGTAGCCGCCCTTTTCCTGGGCGCGCTGGATAACGGCCTTGACCGTGTTCCGGCTTTGCTCGGAGGGTTTCGAAGGCTTCGCTTTGTTCGACCGCTTGGGGACGGCTCTAGCTTCGCTCATGGTTGATCGTGTTTTCCGGCTCAGACCGGAGCCATTCGGGCAGGCCCTCCGCGATCGGCCAAGGCAAGCGGGACGTCTCGACCTCCTTCTTGCGGCGATAGAGATCCTTCATCTCTGCGCTGCTGCCGGAACGGCTGGCCTTCCGAATGAGGTTCCTTACATAAACCAGTTTGTCCTTTTTCGCAAGGTCGTGGAGGTTTTCCAGCGCATCGCGCAGCCGGGCCTCCGGGAGGGCGTCCGGGGCCGGGCCCGAGCGGAACTGGAGGCGCGTCAAACGAGCGGGGTCCAGATCGTCTCCGTGGTGGGCCATGAGGGCGTCCGGCGTCCTTTCCTCCGCGGCCCCGGCCTGCTCGCTCACCACTTTGATCAGCTTGAGGTGCCAAGGGTCGGAGAAGAGGGAACGGGTTTGGACGACCACTTCCCAAAGGAGGGGGTCGTCGAAAGCCGCCTGGAGAGCATCCTCCTCGTACTCGGTGCGGTGGCGGGCGCGCAAGGACCGCAGATCACGCGGGTCCGGCCGGGCGGCGGCAGGGGGCGCGTGGAGGGGCGGCTCGACACGGCCGGTGGTGAGCGAACGCCAGAGGCTTTGTTCGCGGATGCCAAGGCCGGCTGCCGCTTTCTTGAGGTAGGCGTCCTGGACCACGGGTTCACTCGCGGCGCGGAGGATCGTGAGGATGGCGTCCGCCGCCTGTTTCTGTTTCTGGGGCGTGGCCGGGGTGGAGCCGCCTATGAGGGTGTCCAGGGCTACGTCGAAGAGGTCCGCGTCGGCCTCGAAGCGGCGGTGCATCTCCGAGGGGCCGAGGCGGCGAATCAGGCTGTCCGGATCCTCGCCCCGAGGGAGGCGAACGGCGCGGGCGAGGACCCCTTCGGCAAGCAGCAGAGGCAGCGCGCGGAGCGCCGCGCGGGTGCCGGCATCGTCGGCGTCGAACAGGACCTTGACCGTCGCGGCCACGCGTTTGAGGCCCCGCACGTGGTTCTCAGTCAACGCCGTCCCGAGGGGCGCCACGGCGGTGGGCAGACCGGCCTGGTGGAGGGCGATGACATCCATGTACCCCTCCACGAGGGTTGCCTGCGAGGCCTTCAGGATGTGCTCGCGCGCATGGTGGAGGCCGTAGAGGAGATCGCCCTTGTGGAAAAGCTCCGTCTCGGGGGAGTTGAAATACTTCGGTTCGGTGCGACCCTCGGGGGGCGCCGCGGCGGTCGAAGCTTGCGTCACGCGGCCGCCGAACCCCGCGAGGCGACCCTGTCCATCGCGAATCGGAAAGATGACTCGGGCTCGAAACAGGTCGAAGTACCCGCTCCTCCCGCTGCGGAGCAGCCCGCATGTCTCGGCCAAGCTCAGGTCCACCTTGCGGGAGCGGAAGTGATCGCGGAGGTTTTCCCAGCCTTCAGGCGCCCAGCCGAGCTCAAACCGTTCGATCGTCTCAGGCGTGAGCCCTCGGGCGCGCAGGTAGTCGAAGGCGCTTTTTCCGGCGGCGGAGGCAAGCTGCGCCCGGAAGAAGGAGCGCGCCGCCTCCAGAACGCCTCGCATCGCCTCGTGCAGGCTTTCCCGGCGGGCTTCCGACGGGCGCTGCGGCAGCGTCACGCCGGCTCGCTTTGCCAACTCCTTCAAGGCGTCCTGGAAACCGACGTGCTCGGTCTGCATGTAGAACCGGAAGAGGTCCCCGCCCACTCCGCATCCGAAGCAGTAGTAGAGCTGCTTGTCCGGGTTGACGTGGAAGGAGGGTGTTTTCTCCGAATGGAAAGGGCACAGGCCCACGAAGTGCCGGCCCGACTTCCGAAGGGGGACATGTTTCTGGACCAAGTCCACCAGTGAAAGCCGCTGACGGATCTGTTCGATCGAGTCGTCCCGAGTCACCGTCCCGTTCCTGCCGGCGTGGGTGATGATGTGTGCCGGCGGCGGATGTCGCCCCCGTGCGCGCCATTGTAGGAAGGGGAGGGCGTTTGTCAATCAAAGGCCGCGTTGTACCGGTGCTTTCCAAGGAGCGTCGCCAGACCAGTGCCCCCAAGACCACGCGTGAACCACACAAGAAGCCTTTTGCAATCGTTGTACGTTCTTTGAATTATCTTGAACGGAATTGTAAGTATTTGTTTGACAAGACCAACCCTCTCGGCTATATTGTTGCCGTTGAGGAGCTGGTCATAGTCCGTGGATATCGCAACCCTTCTCGGCGTTGCCGCAGGTTCGGGGATGATCCTGTACGGGATCCTTCTGGGCAGCCCCCTACTGACCTTCTACGACCTGCCGAGCGTGATGATCGTGGGTGGTGGTGCAATCGGTTCCACGCTCATCAATTTTACACTGGGCGAGGTTTTCAGCATCATGAAAGTGGCCAAGAACACGCTGTTCTCGCAGCCCGCCTCGCCTGCCGCGCTCATCCCCCAGTTTGTCGAGATGGCCCAGCGCGCCAAGCGGGAAGGGATTCTGGCCCTCGAGTCCGTGGTGGAGCAGACGAATGACAAGTTCCTGGGCACGGGCATTCAGCTCGCGGTGGACGGCTACGACCTAGAGGCCATCGGCGATATTCTCGAGTCCGACATCGAGCACATGCACGGCCGCCACCAGGCCGGGTCGGACATCTTCAACAAGATCGGTTACTATGCACCGGCCTTCGGCATGATCGGCACGCTCATCGGGCTGGTGCAGATGCTCAAGAACTTGAATGACCCCTCGGCCATCGGCCCCGGCATGGCCACGGCGCTCATCACGACGTTCTATGGCGCGATCATGGCGAATCTCTTTTGCCTTCCCATCGCCGGCAAGCTGGCCAACCGCTCGGACAACGAGGTCATGATGAAGCGCCTCGTGGTCCAGGGGATTCTTTCCATCAGTTCCGGCGACAACCCACGCGTGGTCGAGCAGAAGCTCCTCACGTTCCTGCCGCCCAAAGAGCGCAAGTCGGTGTTTGCCGGGAAATGAGCATCCGGGATGGCGCATCGGAAAAAACGTGGAGCGATGCCCAAGAAGGGGGCGATCGAGACGCCGGGTTGGCTCCTCACCTTCGGCGATCTCAACAGCCTTCTCCTGACATTCTTCGTGTTGCTCATCTCGCTGTCCGTCCCCAACAAGCCGAAGATGAAGCAGGTGATCATCTCCATGAACAACGCCTTCGGGGAGTCGAAG
Source organism: Nitrospirota bacterium (assembly GCA_016190245.1). Lineage (GTDB taxonomy): Bacteria > JACPQY01 > JACPQY01 > JACPQY01 > JACPQY01 > JACPQY01. The sequence continues at coordinate 153,535 of JACPQY010000060.1, forward strand.
GAGACGGCCCCGGACGTGGCCAAGCGAAAGATGCCGTTGCACAAGGCGAGCGAGCCGGTGAACATGCCGGTGCATCAACCCACGGAGTTCCAGCGGAAGGTGGAGGAGAAGATCCGGCAGCAACGCACGGGGCAGTTTGCCCAGTTCGAGAAGACGCCGGAGGGCTTGCGGCTGCGGTTGCAGGAGGCGCTGCTTTTCGATCCCGGCTCCACGGAGATGCGCGGCACGGGAATCGCGTTCCTGGCTTCCCTGGCGCCGCTGGTGCGCAGTTCCGACTTTGCCGTGAGGATCGAGGGGCACGCGGATGCCGCCCCGTTCCAGTCGGAGTCGGTGCCGTCCAACGTGGAGCTTTCGGCGCTGCGCGCCACCAGTGTCCTTCGGGCTTTTCAGGGGCTGGGCGGGGTGGACGCCAGGCGGCTCACCGCGGTCGGTTTTGGGGAGCACAGGCCCATTGCTCCCAACGACACGCCGGAGAACCGCGCGCGGAATCGGCGCGTGGATATCTATTTCATCGAGACCGAGGAGGAGCCTGAGGTGCCGCCTCGCACGTGGTCGCCCGGGAGCGATCTCGAACTTCCCCAGCGCAGGACGCGATAGGACACCGCCATGGCACGCCGCGAACCCAAGCCTCTCTCCGCGAAGAAGAACATCGAGACGCCCGGCTGGCTCCTCACCTTCGGCGACTTGAACAGCCTTTTGCTCACGTTCTTCGTCCTGCTCCTCTCGCTCTCGACGATCGATAAGGAACGCGCCCAGGAAGCCATGATGTCCCTCGAAAAAGCGTTCGGGATCCCGATCGGCACGTGGTCCATGAATCCCGTCAAATCGCCCATTGACGCCATCACCAAGACGAGCGCCTTTGATTTTCCCGCATTCCGCAAGCACGAGTACCAGCGGCGGATCGAGGAGGAAGTCCAGAAGAACCAGCTTGGAGAGTTCGTGGACGTCGAGTCCGGGCCCGGCGGGATCCTGATCCGCCTCAACACCGAGATCCTTTTCGAGCCGGGCGGCTTCAATCCGAGCGACTCCAGCCTGCCGTTTCTCAAGAAGATGGGTTCAATCATCAAGGATTCGCCATACGATGTCTTTGTGGAGGCCCACACGGACGATCGGCCCATTTCCACGCCGCTCGTCAAGGACAATTGGGACCTCTCCGCGCGCCGGGCCTCGCGGGTGGCCGGCATCCTCGAAAAGTTTTCGGGGGTTGAACCGGGGCGCATCGGCGCGGTAGGCTATGGCGAGAGCCGTCCCCTGGCTAGGAACGACACGCCCGAGAACCGGTCGCGAAATCGTCGCGTGGAGATCCTGCTAAGGGAGCCCAAGGCCCCGTGAGAGGGGATAGGAGGTAGAGAGGATGGCCGAGGAAGAACCAGCAAAAGACGAAGCGGCACCGGAGCCCAAAAAGGGTGGAGGGGGCCTCAAGAAGATCCTGATCATCGTCCCGGCCGCCCTCGTCGGCGTGGGTGTGCTCGCCGGAGGGGGGATGTTCGCCTACAAGAAATTCATGGCCCAGAAGGCGGAGCCCGCCGACGTGATCAAGGAGATGGGGCCCACCTACGACCTCGAGCCGGTCATCGCCAACCTGGGGGATGAGAGCGGCGATCGCTTTGCCAAGCTCAAGCTCGTCTTTGAGTTAAGCGATGCGGCGATGGTGGAGGAGCTGGAGAAGCGCAAACCCAAAATCCAGCAGATCATCAACCTGACGCTGCGCAGCAAGACGGCCCGTGAGCTCAACACCTCCACGGGCATCGGCCTTTTCTCGGAGGAGATCCTCCACCAGGTGAACGCCATCCTCACCGGCGAGCACACGATCCGGGAGGTCTATGTGACGGAGATCGCGGTCCAATAGCGGAGACGGTCATGGCGGACAAGATGCTCAGCCAGGATGAGATCGATTCCCTGCTCTCGGGGATCCAGACCGGGGATCTGGCCACCGCCCTCGACGAGAAGAAACCGGCGAAGGCGAAGGGCGGTGGCGCGGCCGCGCCGGACGCGTCGTCCTACGATTTTACCCATCACGAGCGCTCCGTCACGGGCAAGTACCCCAGCCTCGAGAGATCCTTGGAGCGATTCGCGCGGTCCTTTCGGACGACGCTGTCCAACTCCTTGCGAACGATGGTGGACATCGCGGTAAACGCCGTGAAGGCGGGCAACTTCGGCGAGTTCCTCTCGCGCTTGCCTCTGCCTTCCAGCATCCACATCTTCAAGCTCGATCCCCTCAAGGGGACCGCGCTCGCCGTGCTCGAGACCAACCTCGTCTTCGCGCTGGTGGACATTTTCTTTGGCGGTAGCGGCAAGCCCTCCATGAAGATCGAGGGCCGCGAATTCACCGGCATCGAGAGCCGCATCATCCAGAAGGTGATCCACATGATGCTGGAGGACCTGGAGCGCGCCCTCTCCGACATCCTGCGCGTGAAGGCGGACTACCAGCGCGGCGAGATGAACCCGCAGTTCGCGAAGATCGTGCACGACAACGAGCAGGTCTTCATCGTCACCTTCGTGATGGACCTGGACCAGCACTCGGGCAAGATGTACTTCTGTTTCCCGCAGAGCCTGTTCGACCCGGTGCGCGAGCGTCTCCGCGTCCAGGTGGCGGAAGAGGAGTCCTCGGACGACAAATGGAAGCCCCTCATCCGCCGGGAGGTGAAGAGCGTTCCCATCGAGGTGGCCGTGGAGCTCGGCCGGGCGCATACGACCGCGCGCGAGCTCCTCAGTCTTAAGGTGGGCGACATCGTCGAGCTGGAGCAGATGCACACTGACGAGTTGTTGGTGCGGGTGTCGGGCGTTCCGAAGATGAAGGGCGTTGCCGGGATCTACAGAGGGAACCTGGCGGTCAAGGTCTCGGCCTTACTGGAAGAGGAGCAAGTGAAAAATGGCGGATGAGGAGAAGAAGGAGGAGTTTCCCTCGCTCGACGACTTCTGGTCGTCCGGCGGGGCGGAGGAAGGGCAGAAGCCGGAAGCGGGGGCGGCCCCCGCGGCCGCGCCTGCGGCCGGCGGCGAGGCGGCCCCCCCCGCGGCGGCCCCTGCAGCAGGGGGGGGAGCCACCCTGGGGGACATGAACCTGGAATCCGGCTGGGATGAGGCCCTCAAGGACATGACCTCGGCCGAGCCTCGCCCGGCGCCGCCGCAGGCGGGGAAGAAGGTTCAGGCCAAGGCGTTCGATACCATCGAGGCCGTCGAGCCCGAGCCGGGCGCCCAGCCCAGGAACCTCGAGATCATCCTCGATATTCCCATGGAGATCACCGCAGAGCTCGGCAAGACCCGCATCATGGTCCAGGATTTCCTTCGCCTGGGCATGGGTTCTATTATCGAGCTCCAGAAGGCCGCGGGCGAACCGGTGGAGATCCTGGTCAACGGCACCCTCGTGGCCCGAGGAGAAGTGGTGGTGGTCAACGAGAAGTTCGGCGTGCGATTGACCGACATCATCAGCCAGGCCGAAAGAATCAAGAAGCTGGTGTAGGCACGTGAAAACAGACCTGTCTCCGCCGTAGGCGGAAGCGGAAGGGGGGATGACGAACATGGAGGTTCGGAGGTGGATGGTGGTGGGCGCCTTGGTGTGTCTGGGCGCCGTGAGCATGGGCGCGCCCGCACTCGCGGGGCCCACACGGGCCGCCGGGGCCGGAGTGGCCGGAACCGAGCCGCTCGGGTTTGAAACGGGCGAAAGGTTGGGAACCCTGGATCTCGGCTCGGGTTCATCTCCCAGCATGCTCCAGAGCTCCGTGCGAGTGGTCTTCGGCGTGGGGTTCGTGCTGGCGCTTCTTTTCGCTCTCGCCTTCTTTGCGCAGAAGTATCTTCTCAAGGGAGCGGTCATCGGGGCGCGCGCGCGGTTCATCCGCATTGTGGACCGGCTCATCCTGGGGCCTCGCAAGTCGCTCATCGTGGTGGAGGCGTACGGAGAGAAGTTCCTCCTTGCCGCCGTCGGTTCCGGTTTCCAGTTCCTGTCGAAGATCGAGGATCACAACACCCCGGCCCGAGTGGCGGAGGCGAAGCCCGAAGAGGCGGCAGCACCGGCGCGGCCGGCCGCCGCCGCTGCGGGAGGGGGCTCGATGGCCCGCTGGTCGAAAACGCTCCGCGAGGAGCTCGGTCGCCTGAGACTTCAACCGTAACGGGATCTGAAGAGAACAGGGCATGGAAGCCCCCCGCAACGAAACAAGGAAGGCTCGACCCGCGCGCATCGTGACCTGGGCCGGAGGCCTCCTGCTTCTGATCGTGCCCGCCGTGGTGTGGGCGCAGGCCATCCCGATCCCCAAGATCACCTTCGGGATAGATGCCGCGAGGGAGCCGCAGGAGGTGGCCCTGTCGCTCCAGGTGCTCATCCTCATGACCGTACTCAGCCTGGCCCCGTCCATCCTGGCCATGCTCACGTCGTTCACCCGGATCATGATCGTGCTTCTCTTCCTCCGGCAGGCGCTGGGCACACAGCAGATGCCGCCCAACCAGGTGCTGGGGGGCCTCGCCCTCTTCCTGGCCTTTTTCACCATGGGGCCGGTCTGGGACAAGATCAACGAGCACGCCCTCCAGCCCTACCTGAACAAGGAGATCACGCTGGTGGAGGCCTACGACGAAACCATGGGCCCGCTGCGCGAATTCATGTTCAGCCAGACGCGGGAAAAAGACATCGCCCTGTTCATCAACGTCTCGCGCGGGGAGCGTCCGCGCACGAAGGAGGACGTACCCAATAGCGTGCTCATCCCCGCCTTCATCATCAGCGAGTTGAAGACCGCTTTCCAGATCGGATTCCTCATCTACATGCCGTTCATTGTGATCGACATGGTCGTCTCCGCCATCCTCCTCAGCATGGGCATGATGTTCCTGCCACCGGTTCTCGTTTCGATGCCGTTCAAGCTGATGCTCTTCGTGCTCGTGGATGGCTGGAACCTCGTCATTACCTCGCTCGTGAAAGGGCTCCGGGTGTGAATCTGGAATCTCAAATCCCAAATCTCAGATGCTCGCCGGAGGCGCGCCGATGACCCTCCCACCTCCGACCGGACCCGAGGGCCGGGCGGATTTCGCCCCGCCTTTCGGCGGGGCGTCGGAGGTGGTGGGGTGACACAGGAATTCGTCATGACCATCGCCCGCCGAACCATGGAGGTGACGTTCCTCGTGGCGGCCCCGGCGCTCGGCGTGGCGATGATCGCCGGGATCCTCATCAGCCTGTTTCAGGCGATGACCCAGCTCCAGGAGATGACGCTTACGTTTGTCCCGAAGATTGCGCTGACGGGCTTGGCCCTTATCATCTTCGGCCCCTGGATGCTCCAGATGCTGCTCGATTTCATGGTGGAAATGCTCAGCACCTATCCGCAGCTCATGTTGCAGTAGGGCGGCCACCGGCATGGCTCCGATCGCGATCGACCAACGCACGCTCGAAATCTTTGCGCTCGTGCTCTTCCGCATCAGCGGAATCCTGTTCGTTTCGCCCGTGCTGGGGGCCAGAAACGTTCCGATCATGGTGAAGACGGGGCTTTCGACCCTATTCGCCTTCCTTATCTACCCGACGCTTCCGGCGGATCTGGATGTGGGGTTCCGCGGTCTGCCCGACCTCCTCATCGGCTTGGCGGGAGAGTTCATGCTGGGGGCCACGCTTGGCCTCGTCGCGGATTTCTTCTTCTCCGGCGTCGAGATGGCCGGCCAGTGGCTCGGCATGCAGATTGGCTTCGGAATGGCGAACGTCCTCGACCCGCAGGGTGAGCGGCAGGTGACGATCCTTGCCCAGATCAAGATCATGATCGCGTTCATGCTCTTCCTGCTCGTGGACGGTCACCACATGATCTTCCGTTCCGTCGCGGAGAGCTTTCGGCTGGTCCCGCTCCTGCACGCTCGCTTCCACGGCGCCATGGTAGAGTACCTCTTCGACCTTGCGGGGGGGCTGTTCGTGCTCGGGGTCAAGATCGCGGCCCCCGTGATGGGCGTGCTCATGGTCGTCGAGGTCGCGATGGCGTTGGTGGCGCGCACCGTCCCCCAGATGAACATCCTCATGGTGGGCATGCCCGTCAAGGTTCTGCTGGGTGTCTTTGCGGTCTCGGCCATGATCCCCGTCACCACGCTCATGATTCTGAAGAACATGCCTCAGGTAGAACGGCACATTGCCGACGTGCTGAAGCTGATGGGGAGATAGACCGTGCCTCTCTTCGGCCAGGACCCCTCGAAAACCGAAGCCCCTACGCCCAAACGGCGGGGCGAGGCCCGCGGCCGCGGCCAGGTGGCGCGAAGCAAGGAAATATCCAATGTGGTGGTCCTCTTCGCGGCGTTGGTCGCGCTCGCCTGGTATGGGACAGACCTGGTGGATGGCATGGGCGACTTCATGGCCCACACCTTCGGGCGGCTCCACGAGCTCGACTTCACCGTGCAGGGCCTCCTGGCCTACGCGCTCTTTGTGGCCCGGTTCGTAGCCAAGCTCATCCTGCCGATCCTTCTGATCCTGCTTGTCGCCGGGGTTCTTTCCAACATCGCCCAGGTGGGGTGGATCTTCACGACCGAGCCGCTCCAGCCGGACCTGGCCAAGCTCAATCCGATTAACGGTCTTCGGCGCATCGTCTCGCTCAACGGCATCTTCGAGCTGTTCAAGTCCAGCCTCAAACTCATCGTGGTCGGCGGGGTGGCCTACTACGTGGTGAAGAAGGAGATGCTGACGCTGCCCTTCATCGGTGACATGAGCCTCCCCGACATGTTTGGCGAGATTCTGAGGGTGGCGACCAAGCTCTTTCTCACGGTGGGCGTGGTCATGATCATCATCGCCATCATCGACTATGCCTATACCAAGTGGGAGTACGAGCAGAGCCTCAAGATGAGCAAGGAAGAGGTCAAGGACGAGGCGAAGCAACGGGAAGGTGATCCGCAGATCAAGGCCAAGCAGCGCCAGAAGCAGCGGGAAGTCTCGATGCGGCGGATGATGCAGGAGGTCCCGAGGGCCGACGTGGTCATCACCAATCCCACCTTCATCGCGGTGGCCATCCGCTACGCCCCGGAGGACATGCAGGCCCCGACGGTGGTGGCAAAGGGGGCGCGGCTCGTGGCCGAACGCATCCGGGACCTCGCCAAGGCCCACGGTGTGCTCATCCACGAGGATCCCCCCCTCGCGCAATCCCTGTATGATATGGTCGAGATAGGGCAGCAGATCCCGCCCGAACTCTTTGGAGCGGTCGCCCAAGTGCTCGCCTACGTCTACCGGATGAAAGGAAAGGCCGCGGCATAATCCATGGCTACGCCCGCCCCCGCCATTCCGGCCATCCTGAGCCCCCGGTGGGTCAGCCGGAACTCGGATATCATCCTCGCCCTGTTCGTCGTCGGCAGCATCGCGGTCCTCATGATCCCGTTGCCCGCCCCTCTCCTCGATGTGCTCCTCGTGGTCAACATCACCTCCGCCCTTCTCATCCTCCTCATCACCCTGTACACGTTCCGCCCCCTCGAGTTTTCGGTCTTCCCGACCTTGCTCCTGATGACGACGTTGTTCCGGTTGTCGCTGAACGTCGCCACCACGCGACGGATCCTCCTCTACGGCGACCAGGGCATGGACGCCGCGGGGCACGTCATCGAGGCGTTCGGCCAGTTCGTTGTGGGCGGGAGCTATGCCGTGGGGATCGTCGTCTTCATCATCCTCAACGTGATCAACTTCGCGGTGGTGACGAAGGGCTCCGGCCGCATCGCCGAGGTGGCCGCGCGCTTCACGTTGGACGGCATGCCCGGCAAACAGATGGCCATCGACGCGGACCTCAACTCGGGGCTCATCACCGAGCAGGAGGCCAAGGACCGGCGCCGGGACATCCAGCGCGAGGCGGACTTCTACGGGGCGATGGACGGCGCGAGCAAGTTCGTCAGGGGCGATGCCGTGGCGGGGGCCATCATCACCGTGATCAACATCCTGGCGGGGTTCTTCATCGGGATCTTCCTGAAGGGGATGGACATCTTCGGCGCGCTGCAGACCTTTACCATCCTCACCATCGGCGACGGCTTGGTGGCCATCATCCCGTCGTTCCTGATCTCCGTGGGGTCGGGCCTCATTGTGTCGCGGGCCGTCGGGGCGGCCGAGCTCGGCAACGAACTCGCAAAACAGATCTTCAGCTACCCGCGCGCCCTGGGTGTGGCCGCCGGTTTCCTCCTCTTGGCCGGCGTCATCCCCGGCATGCCCGCCGTGCCCTTCACGATGATGGGCGCGATCACCTCGGTTGCTGCCTATGTCACCTACCGGTCGGAGCGCCGCGCGCTGGCCAAGGAGGCCGATGACAAGAAGAAAGCCGCCCGACCGGAGGGACCGGAGAAGGTCGAGAAACTCCTCAGTCTGGACATGATCGAGCTCGAGGTGGGCTACGGCCTCATCCCGCTTGTGGATTCGACTCAGAACGGCGAGCTGCTCGATCGCATCAAGGGTATCCGCCGGCAGTTCGCCCTCGACATGGGCATCGTGGTCCCGCCCATCCACATCCGCGACAACCTCCAGCTCAAGCCGCACGAGTACACGATCCTCATCAAGGGGATCGAGGTCGCGCGCGACACCGTGCAGATCAAGTCGTTCCTCGCCATGGCCCCCGCAGGTGTGAAGACCCCCATCGCGGGCACGCGCACGAAGGATCCGGCCTTCGGCATGCCGGCCTACTGGATTGGTGAGACCGAGAAGGAGAAGGCGATCATGGGCGGCTACATGGTGGTGGACGTGCCTACGGTGATCGCGACGCACCTCACGGAGATCGTTCGATCACACGCCTACGAGCTGATCGGCCGCCAGGAGGTGCAGAATCTGCTCGACAACCTGGCCCAGAAATATCCGAAGGTGGTTGAAGAAATCGTTCCGAAGGTGATAAGCTTGGGCGATGTTCACAAGGTGATCCAAAACCTCGTCCGCGAACAGATCTCCATCCGCGACCTTCTGACCGTGATCGAAACCATGGGCGACTACGGGGCGACCGTGAAAGACCCGTATGCCCTGACCGAGTACGTCCGCCAGTCCCTCAAGCGCGTCATCACGAAGCAGTTTGCCGCCAAGGGCGTGCTGCGCGTCATCTCGCTGGAGCCCAAGATCGAGGAACTGGTCACCGCCTCCGTTCAGCGGGCGGACAGCCAGTCCGTGATCGCTCTGGAGCCCCAGGTGGCCCAGCGCCTGATCCTGGCGCTGACGAAACAGGTGGAGCAGATGCTTGCCACGGAGCACCATCCCGTCCTTCTGGTCGCCCCACAGATCCGGAGGCACCTCAAGAACCTTACCGAACCCTTCCTGCCCCACCTCGTGGTTCTCTCCTACGCCGAGGTGGAGCCGCGCGTGAAGATCGAGAACGTGGCCACGGTCCGGATGGAAGACCTGCAGAAGGCCGATGGGCGGTCGCGCTAGGCGATGAGGATCAAGCGTTTTGTCGGGTCCGACACGGAGCAAGCCATCCGTAAGGTGCGGGACGAGTTCGGCCCCGAGGCGGTCATCCTGGCGACCCGGGCGATCAAACGTGGCAAGGGCACTTTCGGACTGCTCGGCCGCTCCCTGGTGGAAATCACCGCGGGCATTGACGATGCCCGGCCGGTCCTCGCGCCCGCGCTTGCGGTCGAGGCGAGCGAACCGCCGCCGGCCCAGCCGCCCTGGCAGGGGCTGGAGCGACTCAAACTGGCCGAGCAGAGCGTCGAACTTATCCAGCCCCTCGAGGATCGCCTGAATGACATCCGGGAGATCGTGGAGAGGGCGCTTCAATCCAAGCCGGAGCCCTCCACGAGGCCGGAGGAGATGGGCGAGATCAAGGCCATGCTCCGCTCCCTCATCAAGGACCAGCGCAGTGTGGGCCTCGCGCAGCTTCCTCCGTGCCTCATCGAATGGCGCGAACGGCTGATCGAGCGCGGTGTCGAGGAGCGGCTGGCCGGCAAACTCGTGGAGGAAATCAACGGCAAGCTCGCGAGCGACAAGCTCCTGGATGGCGCCTACCTCGAGGGCTACCTGCAACGCGTAATCGCGCACCTGATCCACACCTCGGGGCCGCTCCAAGCGGGAGACGGTCGGGCGAGGGTCGTCGCCTTCATCGGCGCGACGGGCGTGGGTAAGACCACCACCATCGCCAAGCTGGCCGCCGACCTTTCGATCGTCCAGCGAAAACGCGTGGCCATGATCACCGTGGACGAGCGCAAGGGCGTTTTCGAGCAGGTCAAGTTCTTCGCGAAGGCCATCTCCACCGTGAGCCGCATCGCCATCCCCGCCGAGCTCGTGTCGGAGCCCGAAGACCTGGGGGAGGTCCTCCACGCGTATGCCGGGTACGACGTGATCTTCGTGGACACCGTCGGCACCCCGCACTTCAACGAGGCGCAACTCCAGCGACTGTCCGATTTCATGGCCGTCTGCCCGGACCCGGAGCGATATCTCGTCCTCTCCTGCCCGACGCGCGACCGCGATCTGATGGACATGGTGCGGCGCTTCGAGACGGTCGGCTACGAGGGGCTGGTCTTTTCCAAGGCAGATGAGTGCTCCAGCTACGGCCACATCTTCAACGTCCTCATGTACTGCAAGAAGCCCGTGGCCTATGTCACCACCGGCCAGCGCGTGCCGGAGGACATCGAGCTCGCGACCTCCGAGAAGCTGGCGGAGCGGATCGTCAAGGGGAGGCGTTAGAGCCCCGCGTCCGCCTCCGCACGAATGCACCCCAAGTCCTACTCCCAGCAGACGCCCGACGAGAAGAAGGCCATGATCGAGGCCCACCTCATGCTCGTCAAGCACGAGGTGGCCCGGTTCAAGGCGCGACTGCCCCAGCACGTCTCCGCGGACGACCTGACGAGCGCAGGCGTTTTGGGTCTCATCGATGCCGTCGAGAAGTTCGACGCCACCCGGGGTGTTCCCTTCCGAAACTACGCGGCCCTCCGCATCCGCGGGGCCATCCTGGACGAGCTCCGTTCGGAGGACTGGCTCAGCCGCCCCATGCGGCAGGACATCCGACAGCTCGAAGAACTCATGGTGGAGCTCGAGAACAAGCTCGGGCGACCGCCGGACGACGAAGAGGTGGCCAAGGAGCTCAAGCTGAGCCTCGAGGAGTACTACGAACTGCTTGGGCGCACCCAGGGGGTTTCGCTCATGAGCCTCGAGGAGTTGCAGGAATTGCGCTCCCGCTCCGAGGACCACCGCGACATCCTGGAGACCCTCATGGATCCCAGCGTGCAGGATCCGCTGGCCGAGTTGCACCTCTCCGAGCTTCGGGACGTGCTGGCGGACGCCATTGAGAACCTCCCCAAGCAGGAGAAGTTGGCGCTCTCCCTCTACTACTACGAGGACCTGAACATGAAGGAAGTGGGTCAGGTGCTCAATGTGACGGAGTCGCGGGTTTCCCAGATCCACTCCTCGGCCATCCTCAAGCTGCGCACGCACCTCAAGTCCTATCTCGAGCGGGGCGAGTACACGAAGGCGGCCCCCCAGCCGAAAGCTGCGCGCCGGTAGGCGGCCGCGCGCGCTTCTTGCAGTGCATACATATGTGTGCTATGGTGCGACCATGGGGCAGCGGGCGGGGTTCACAGGCGGTGCGGTACGCGGTGAGCCCGTGGCGGTGCTGGCCTCGTTTCGCGGCCGCCGGGTGAGCGTTCGCGCGATGCTCTGGCGCGGCCGCCGCGTGCGGTTTGAGCGGACCCTCTTCGACTGGCGCGAGCGCCGGGGGGAGGCGAGGATCGTGGGGGTCAGCGCAACGGACGGAGCCTCTACCTACGAGTTGGAGTTCGAGCCGGAAGAGCTGGCCTGGCGTCTGATTGGCGTGGATGGGGAGGCCCTCTTGCCGGCACACGAGTGACTTTCGGAGGTCTCACTTTCTGTCCCCTCCGCTTCCAGCCTTCGCAGCCGGAGGCTGCTACGGCGGAGTAGGCCGATGGGTGAGTCCGCCCGAGGGCGGAGAGGGTGGGTGCCTACCCCGGCCCCAAACGGCCGGACCTCACGACACGAACCGCGGCATAGAACTTGGGCACGTACTCCCGGGTTTGGAGCGGCAGCAGACCGGCCGCCCGCAGGCTCCAGAAATCCTCCGTCTCGCCGGCGGCCATAGCCGCCCTCACGCGGCCCTCACCGGCGTTGTAGGCCGCCAGCGCGAGATCCCAGGACTGGAAGCGGTCGTGCAAGTAACGCAGATAGGCGGCGGCGGCTCGCGTGGAGCGCCGGGGATCGAGCCGTTCGTCGAGGCCTTCCTCCACCCGCAGGCCCAGGCTTCTCGCCGTGGATTCCTTCATCTGCCAGAGCCCTCGTGCGCCGGCCGGTGACTCGGCGCGGTGATCGAAACCGCTCTCGATGAGGACGAGGTAGACGAGCCCGGGCGGCAGGCCTTCCTCGCAGAGTGCGTCGCGGATGGGGTCGAGGTAGTCGTCCGAGCGGGCGAGGCTGGATTCCATCTGCGGGCGTCCCTCCGGGGAGAGCCAGCGCTCGACATGGGTCTGAATCGCGGGGTGAGGAGGGATCGGCAGGCTGGGGCAGGCAAGGGTCCCCCGCGCGGCCGGCTCGGGCGCGGCGAGCGGCCCGGTGGCCGGTCCCACGCCGCAGAGCGCCAGCGTCGCGGCACACAGTGAGATGCGCGTGCGGCGTGATGAAAGACCCCCCCTCCGCGGCCTCCTCGCGGTCATGACGCAATGCGTTACCACGAATAACGCACTGTGTCAAGGGGCGTCGGCCTTGGTCCATGAACAACGCCGGATTCCCGAGCCAGGGGAGGGCACCTGTGCCTACGGAATAAGGAGAGACTACAGCGGCCGCGAAGGGTCTTGACGACTACTTCACCTTCGACAACTTCAGATCCGCCCTCGGTCCCAGGACCTCCAGTCCCGGGAGCAGTTGCGGCGTCTGGTCGCGGTTCTGGCGGCGGGCGATCTTCTGGACGTTCGGCTTGAGGTAATCGTACGCCTCGCCGACCGTCACCCAGCCGTCGCCGTCCTTGTCCGCCGCGCCGCGCAAACCCTTGAGGAAAAAATACGTGAACAGCCCATGACTTCCCCCCTCATACGAGCCGGAGATCTCGCTCCCGGAGGCGGCCGTGAGAGCCACAATCTTGGAGGAGGGCGGAAGGGCCGAGTCCACTTTCGTCACCAGCGGCCTCGCCCCTTTGGCGAGGACGGAACGCCCGCCGGCGCCGGAAAAACAGGAGTCCATCGCCACGATCACCTCCTTCGCAGGCAATTTCGAGAGCGCCGCGTAGAAGTCTTTGAGCGCCAATCCCGTGGTCTCCAGGAAGTTCGGGTCGCCATCGTAGGGCACCAGGTAGCCCCCGCCGGAGGCGGGGTCCGGCGCGCCGTGACCGGCGTAGAAGACGAGCAGCCTCGAATGCGCGTCCGTGTTCTTCGGCAACCACTCGTTCAGGTACTTCTGAATGCCGGACTTGGTGGCCTGAAGGCCGGTCAGTGCGATCACGTTTTCTTCCGGAAACCCCATGGACCTCACCAGGTATTTCTGGAGCGTCTTTGCGTCCCGCTCGGCAAAGTCCACCGCCGGCAGGCCGGGGTAGCGTTCGATCGCGATGAGCAGCGCAAAGGACTTCTCATCGCGCCTGGCCCGGCCGGAAGGAGGCTCGTCCACGGAGAGGTCGGCAGCCGGCTCGAGGGTCTCGAGGGTTTGCGGCGCGGAGTAGCGGATATCCAGGGAGGCCACCGGGCCTGCGGCGGCCCCGCCATCGGCGGGGTCAATCCGCACCTGCGCCAACGATCGCTTGAGGGTCTCCTTGGTCGGAAGGGCGGCGTACGCCCGAGCGCTCACCTCGATCTCGGCCTGCGCGAAGGAAATCCGTCCACTGTCATCCAACGCGAAGCGGATCCTCGGAACGCCCTGCTTGAGATCCCGGTCGAACGCCTCAGCCCGGTCGTTCGCAACCCCCTCTTTCAGGACGAGATTCAACTGGAAGTCACCGGCGCGCTTGCCGGTGGGCTTCACCACACATGAAAAAAGACCCCGGTCGGGGTCGTACTGTGTCTCGGCGATCGCCGGCTCGCCGAACACCGAATAGAGGGCGTTCTTGAGGGCCTCGGCCCTGAGCGCGGCCGGTGCCGGCCGAAGAAGCCGCCGGCTGTAGGCATCCGTCTCGGACTGATAATCGGCTTTCGCGCGGGCCACCCTTTCCCGGAAGTCGGCCGTCTTCTCGTACTTGCCTTGAGTCAGAACCGGAGGAACCGGCTTGCCTCCCGCAGACCCCTCAGCAAGCCGGCGGAGCTCATCCGCAAAGAGCTTCGAAAAAAGCTCAAAGCCGGTGAGGCCCTTATCAGCATTAACAACCGGCAATTGCCAGAGCTTGAGCGTATTGTCATCGCTTCCGGATAGGGCATAGCGGCCGTCCGGGGAAAAGGCGACAGAATTCACTGTGCCACTACGGAACACGTCACCATGGCCCTTGAACGTCCGCACCAAGTTTCCGGATCCCACGTCCCATAGCTTGAGCGTCTTGTCATCGCTCCCGGACAGGGCATAGCCTCCGTCCGGGGAGAAGGCGACGGACCGTACCGTATCCCCGTACCCCTTGAACGTCCGCAGCAAGTTGCCCGATTCCACGTCCCAGAGCTTGAGTGTGTTGTCATAGCTTCCCGAAAGGGCGGTGCGCCCGTCCGGGGAGAAGGCGACGGAATTCACTATGCCACTACGGAACACGTCACCATGGCCCTTGAACGTCCGCAGCAAGTTGCCCGATTCCACGTCCCAGAGCTTGAGCGTCTTGTCATCGCTCCCGGACAGGGCATAGCGCCCGTCCGGGGAGAAGGCGACGGAGTAGACAGTGCTACCATGGCCCTTGAACGTCCTGAGCCCGTCTTCGCGGGAAGGACGCAAATCGGTCGCTTCGTAGACAGCGCTGCCATGGCCCTTGAACGTCCGCACCAAGTTGCCCGATCCCATGTCCCAGAGCTTGAGCGTCTTGTCATCGCTCCCGGATAGGGCATAGCGCCCGTCCGGGGAGAAGGCGACGGACCGTACCGTATCCCCGTGCCCCTTGAACGTTCGCACCAGGTTGCCGGTTCCTACGTCCCAGAGCTTGAGCGTCCAGTCCCAGCCTCCCGACAGGGCGGTGCGCCCGTCCGGGGAGAAGGCGACGGAGTAGACAGCGCTACCATGGCTCTTGAACGTCCGCACCAAGTTGCCCGATCCCACGTCCCAGAGCTTGAGCGTATTGTCATCGCTCCCGGATAGGGCATAGCGCCCGTCCGGGGAGAAGGCGACGGACCGTACCGAATCCCCGTGCCCCTTGAATGTTCGTTCTTCCCGGAACAAGTCGTGATCGTCGGCCCCCGGCTCCCAGGTGATGCCCGCCACGCGATCGGTGGGCAGGCCCTGACCCTCCCCCGTCAAGGGGGAGGGGATTCTATCTTCTGTCCCTTCCCCCCCGGAGGGGGAATCCGCCCGTGGCGGAGAGGATGGGGGGGATCCCCCGGTTTCTCTCTCAATCTCCTCATCCGCCTGCCGCGCCCTCTGTCGCGTTTCATCGAGGACGGGCCTCGGCTGCGCGCAACCCGCAGCGACGGTGGCCGCCGAAATCAAGAGTGCGAAGAAGAACGCCGGTACTGCGCATTCCCCCCCCACCTTTGCCCTCCCCCTCGATGGGGGGAGGGGATTACCGAGCGCCGTCAAACTTTCTCTACGAGGCGGCGAGATCAAGGGGCATCTCCACGCCGAGCGTTGCAATGTCCGACAGGGACATCCGCGTGCTTGCTTCCAAAATCTCGATTCCCAGCAAGCTGCCATCCTTCCCGATGTCCAGGACAATCCCCTCCTCAACCTCCTTGTTACGGGCAAATTCGCCCTCTTTCAGGGTGATATATGCGGCATCGGCCTTGGTGTCGTAGCTGATTTTCATGCTTCCCCCCACATGGCGGTGATGATAACACGGCCGTCATTTTCCTCAACGTAGACCACCTTCAGGACTCGATTTCCGAACTCCCTGTATGCAAGCGTGCGGTCTTGGTAACCATGACCCCGGCGGTCCGGCTGCGTAGGCGCCTCACGTATCATTTCTTCAGAGATTCCACGTTTCCTGCACCTAAGTCGGGCGTGCTGAGTCAGGAACAGTTTCATAGAAACAACCTACCGCCCTCACTTCGCGCGGATAACGAAAGCGGCGCTGTCCTCGGCCCACTCGACGTCCTCCGCCACCAATTGTCTGAACCATTCACCCAGCTTGCCCGGGCGCGAAGCGTAGGATTCCCGGTGCGCCGCTTCAGCGGAGGGCGCCGCGGTGCCGTCCTGAAAGAGATGATCCATTCGCGTCTTGAAGGCCACGACGCGCAGCACCTCCGCAGAAACGGGTTCGCCCGGCGGCAATTCGGCTTTCAAGCGGATGCCCATGTTTCGCAACCGCAAATCCGGATAGGTGATGGAACGGGACGGTGTCGTGCAATTCTCAGGGGCATGCGCATTCGGAAAGACGAGCGCCCAATCGCCCTCCTGGGCCACGTTCAGCAGGTAGACGCAGGCCTCGCGCGTGACGGTGATCGTGGCAATGGCGTCGTCGCCGTTCACGAAGTTCTGCTTGTTCAGATCCAGCATCACGCGAAAGCCCTTGTCCATCCGATCCGGCCGGCGCGCGATGCAGGCTCGGAGCCGCACCACGTATTGCATCCGGCCCCCGGAAATCGCCACGGGCTTCGCCTCCAGGATTTCCTCGCCGAGGATCAGTCCGGATTGAGTGCTGGAAATGAGACTCTCGACCAGCACCTGCTGCCCAGCCAGCCCCTCCTGCTCGAAGATCGCGTCGCGCGCTCGAATCTCGTAGCCCAGGACGTCCTTGATCGCCTGCTTTCTTGCCAGGGCCATGGCCCTTCCCCTGGCCTGATAGGGAGTATCCTGCTCCCCGAAATCGACCGTGCCCTCGGCCTCCTTGCTGAGGCAGGGTTCCGATTTGGAAGATTTGGGCGCGGGCGGCGCCATGGGAGCCGGGATGGGAGGCTGCCGCGGGGTGGTACCCTCCGCGGCCATCCGTGGCGCTCCCGCCTTCGCGAAGCCCGCTTCGGCGGGCGAAGGAAGGCCGGGTACCGTTTGCCTTCCCGGCACGGCCGATTCCTGGGGTGATGTACTCGCAGGGGCTTTCCCGTTTCCCGCTTCCACTCTCCGATCAAGATCTCGATCGGCCGCGCTTGCCCCTTGACGAACTTCCTGGTGTTCCGGTTTCGGCCCGCTTGAAGCGCAGCCTCCCGGGAGAAACAAGACGATGGATACGACCCAGGCGAGAGGGCAACGCGTCCGACAATCCTTCCGGAGATCCTTCGTAGAGCGGTGCATGCCGCCGTCCGGAGTAAACCCACTCATCTTGGGTTTGTCAATTCTCCGGCGGGACGGCCTCCGGTGGCGGCTCGGTGAGGCCCGCCCCAAACGGGGTTGACACTGCCGGTCCGTGCTGCTACAGAAGAGGGCGTGAGTAACGGTCTCTACGAGACGATGATGATCATGGACCCGCACACCCCCGAGGGTGAAGGCAAGGCCGTGGACCGCGTCCGCCGCCTGCTCACGCGCCCGGAGGGGTCGAAGATTCTCAAGGAAGAGGACTGGGGCGTCCGGGAGTTGAGCTATCGCATCGGTCGGGTCGAGAAGGGCCGGTACTGGATCATCGTGCACGAGGCGCCCCCGGACGTCATGGCGGCGCTGCGGGCCGATCTGAAACTGGTCGAGGGCGTGGTGCGCTTCCTCACACTCAGGTTGGATGAGAAGGCCTGGGCGCGCCGCCAGGCCGCTCCGGCGAGCACTGGTGAGCGGCCCGTCGAGGCGCCGGCGGCGGCCTAAGGCGTGGCGAGCTACAGCAAGGTGATCCTGATAGGCAACCTCACCCGTGCGCCCGAGCTGCGGTTCTCGGCGGGCGGGACGGCTGTGGCCAAGCTCGGCGTGGCGGTGAACCACCGCTTCAAGAAAAACGATCAGACCGTGGATGAGGCAAGCTTCTTCGACGTGGTCGTCTTCGGCAAGCAGGCGGAAGTGTGCTCCGAGTATCTGGGCAAGGGCCGCAGCGTTCTCGTCGAGGGCCGCCTGCGCCAGCAACGGTGGGAGAAAGACGGGCAGAAACGTTCCAAGGTGGAGATCGTGGCGGACCGCGTCCGTTTCATGGGACCGGCTCGCGGTCAGGCAGAGGCAGGCGGGCCTCCCGCAGAAGTGCACGAGGACGAAATCGGGGCTGCTGCCGCCCCGGCGCCGCCGGTGGCGGAGGAAGAGGCCCCGGTGGACGAAGACATTCCATTCTGAGGTGAAGCATGGGATTTTTTGGGCGAGGCAGGGGAAAGGGTAAGGGTCGAAAGGGCCCTCGGCGGCCGAGCGCCCGGCGGGGAAGGGGTCGGTCCTTTCGTCGCTGTCGGTTCTGCGCGGATCCCAACCTCGAGATCGACTACAAGAACGTCCACATGTTGCGCACGTTCCTGACCGAACGGTACAAGATCGTCTCCTCGCGCCAGTCCAGGGTTTGCGTCTGGCACCAGCGCAAGCTCAACATCGCGATCCGTCGGGCCCGGATGATGGCGTTGCTGCCGTTCACGATCAGCAACCGCCTGCCGCCCGATGTCCTCGGCTGAGGCGACCCCCGCAGACGCCCGCCCGGACGATCCGGGAGGCGCGAGTCTGTTCGCGTCTCTCCTTGGAGCGGTGGCCGGGACGAGCGTGGTGTGGCTCGCAACGGCCCGCGTTCCTCTGGCGCTCAAACCGGCCCTCGCGTGCCTCGTTCCGGTGATCGTCCTCCAGGCCGCGCGCGCCGCGGGCCGCTTCGACGTCGCCCCCCTCTCCGTGCTGGCCGCGTGCGCGGTGGTGGCCGCGCTGGACGGACCGCTTCCCGGGGTCGGCCTGGCCCTCACGCTCGGTCTCCTCTCGGTGTTCCTCGCCCGGGCCATCCTCCGCCGCAGCGCGCCGCCTGATGCACTCTGGCTCGCGGTGGCCGGGGTGACCTTCATTCACGCCGTCGCGTGGATCGGCCTCTCCGCTGCGTCCTGGGCGGGGCTTCCGATCGGCCCGGAGGCCATCGCCCGACTCTGGCCCGATGCCCCGGCGGAGCCGGCCGAGTGGATGCCGCCCCTCGGGCTCGAACCCGGACCTTGGAGCGCGGATCGGCAGCGTGTGCTGGCGGAGGTACTGAAAAAGTTCGGGCCGGCCCTCGCCGTGGTGGACCTGGCGGTGGTCGGGGGAATTGCGCTCAGACTGACGCAGGCCCTGGGCGCTCTTCGTCTCGGACCGCCGGGACTTTCCTGGGTGCCGGGGGAGTGGCGCGCCCCCTCGCTGGCTCTGTGGGGTTTCATCATCGCGGGCGGACTCGTTGGGCTGGGACCCGATCAGGCCCGGGACGCCGCGTGGAACGGCGTGGCCCTTCTCCTCTTCGTCTTCCTCCTCCAGGGGATTTCCATCGTCGCCTTCTACCTGCGCAAGGTCGGCGTGCCGCCCCTCGTGCGCGGGCTGGTGGTGGTGCTCCTCGTGCTCCAGCTTCCCCTGGCCGCGGCGCTGGCGCTTCTCGGACTTTTCGACTATTGGTTGGACGTGCGGCGTTTCGGCCGCGTTCAGGAACCGGAGGCATGACCCAAGGGAGGATCGCATGGAAGTCATCCTGCAGCAGTTCGTTGAGAACCTGGGAAAACCCGGCGACGTCGTAAAGGTGCGCGCGGGCTTCGCCCGCAACTACCTCATCCCGCGCGGCTTGGCTGCGCCGGCGACCCCGAAGCACGTCCGCAAGATGCAGCACGTCCGCCGCGGCATCGAATCCGCCGCAAAGAAAGCCTTGGAGGCCGCGCGCGCCCTTGCGGCCAAGATCGGGGAGAAACCGATCCCGCTGAAGGTCAAGGTGGGCGAGCAGGGCAAGCTGTACGGATCCGTGACGGTACGCGACATCGAAGAGGCGCTCGGCGCGGGCGGGATCACCGTGGACCGCCGCGCCATCCATCTGCCCGAGCCCATCAAAGCCCTTGGCGATCAAACGGTCGAAATCCGCCTGCACCCTGAAGTGACCGCCCGGGCCACGATCTCCGTCGTCGCCCAGTAGCCCCGTCAGGGACCTCCGTCCGAATGGATCCGAACGCCGGGCAGCCCTCCGTCCCTCAGAGCCGCGAGGCCGAGGCGATGGTGCTGGGAGCCATCCTCAAGAGCGCGGATCTGTTCTATCGTGTGCAAGACCTTCTCAAGGCGGACGACTTCTACTCCGCCGCCCACATGAGGGTCTTCGAGACCATCTGCGAAATGATGGACCGGACCCGGGAGATCGATTACTTCACCCTGAGCGAGGCGCTCAAACGCAAAGGGATCCTCGAAGAAGTGGGCGGGATGTCCTACATCGCCGAACTGGAAGACCTTGTGCCGGCCAAGATGAATGTCGAGGAGTACGCGCGGATCATCCGAGAAAAGGCCGTGCTTCGGAGGGTGATCGACACGGTTACGCGAGTCCTTCAGCAGGCCCACGGGGAAGTGGAGGACGTGGAAAAGTTCGTGGACGAGACGGAACAGCTCATTTTCCGAGTGACGCAGAACGACCTCCACGCCCGGACCAAGCCGATGAAGGACCTCGTCAAGGACTACCTGAAGAAGCTCGAGACGGTCTCGAAAGACCCGGCGAGCCTGCAGGGCATCCCCAGCGGGTTCGCCGATCTGGATCACCTGACGCACGGCTTCCAGCCCGGGGACCTTATTATTGTGGCGGGGCGCCCTTCGATGGGGAAGACGAGCTTCTGCCTCAACATGGCCGCGCACGCGGCCTTCCGCGCCCGCCGGCCGGTGATGGTGTTCACCCTCGAGATGTCGGCGGAACTCCTCGTCATGCGGCTGTTCTCTTCCGAGGCGCGCGTGAATTCCATGGACCTCAGGCGGGCGCTCATCCCTCCGGAGGCGTGGGAGAAGCTGGCCGGTGTGGCGGGGCGCATCGCGCAAAGCCCGATGGAAATCGAGGACTCCGGCCATCTCAACGTGCGCGAGATCCGCTCGCGCTGCCGCCGTCTGAGAGCCGAGAAGAGGCTGGACCTCATTCTCATCGACTACCTCCAGCTCCTCGGCGGGACCGGCGCGCCGGGCCGGGGGGGGCGAACGTCGGACCGGGAACGTGAGGTGGCGGAGATCTCGCGATCGCTGAAGACGCTGGCGAAGGAATTAGAGGTGCCGTGCGTGGCCGTCTCCCAACTCAACCGCCAGGTGGAGCAGCGCGAGAAGAAGAAACCGCAGCTCGCCGACCTGCGCGAGAGCGGCGCCATCGAGCAGGATGCGGACCTGATCCTTTTCCTCTATCGGCCCGGCTACTACAAGGAGACGCCGGACCCCCACGACAGGACAGTGGAGTTGGGCGTCGGGAAGAACCGTAACGGCCCGACGGGCGAGATCGAGCTGGCCTTTTTCCCGGAGTTCAATCGCTTCGAAAGCAAGGCGCAGGAGACCGAGGTTTTCTAGGAACGCCGGGTAGAACAGCGCGGGCTGCCTGCCCGCCGAAGTTCGTCCGCCGTGGCGGACTGGACAGGCGGGAAGCCCGCGGCTACCGGGGCTTGGAATCCGAGGTAGGCGCAGGCCATGTTGCATGCCGCGCCATCCTGGGCGCGGCGACCTTGCATGGCCCCATGCCCTCCATGGCAAGGGGCTTTGAGCCTGCGTCCAGTACGCGCCAGACAATCACCATGACGCTCCGGGGCGGCTGCGGACGGCCCCGCATCAGGGCGCGGGCGCAACGGAGGGGTGATAGAGGATGTCGTCTGTGGTGTCCGGCTGTGCGTCGGGGCCGGCGCTGAAGAGCGAAAAGCCGGACTCGGTTTTTCGGTAAACCAGCGGTCGGCCCCACGCATCGAGAGCGCGTTTCCGCTCGATCGGATCGTCAGTCGGCGAGACCTCGTCGAGGGTTTCAGGGTAGGCGCCGTGCTCGGCGTGGTACGCTTCGATTCGCTCGATGACCCGGCCGGCGGCGCTGGCAGGATCTTCGTCAACGCGCATTGACCTGCGGCCCATGAAGAATGCCCCCACGGCAACGAGGAGTGCGATGATCCCGATCGGCACGACCACGAAGGGGAGGTAGGCGGACAGGGCAAGCCGGTGCGTCTCCAAGGCATGGCCGTCGACCACTGTGGCTGAAGGCGGCGCCGCCTCGCGCCGGGCGCGGGCGAGGCGGTAGGCGTCTACGACCGACCAAATCCAGACGGCCACCGAGCCGACAAGGCCGACAGGCCTGAGCAGGAGACCGGGGAGAACGCTCCCGAGCAGAAAGGCGAAACCGCGTCCCCACGCGCCGAGGTAGAGATGGCCCAGGCCGGGAAGGAGGAGTGCCAGCAGGACCGCAAGAAAAGGATCTTTCATCGGTCAGAATTTCACTTCTGGAACTTCCTTCTTCTCCTCAGGAACCTCGTAGTAGGGGAACGCGGTGGCCCCCAGCCACGAGCCGACCATGTTGGCCGGGAATCGCCGGAGCATCGTGTTGTACCCCTGAACCGAATCGTTGTATCGCTTGCGTTCCACCGCGATCCGGTTCTCCGTGCCCGCCAGCTCGTCCTGGAGTTGGGTGAAGTTCTGATTCGCCTTGAGGTCGGGGTAGCGCTCAACGATCACCAGCAATCTCGACAGGGCCGAAGAGAGTTCGTTGGCGGCCTTGATCTTTTCGCCGATCGTGGCGGCGCCGCCGAGCTTGGCGCGAGACTCCGCAATCCCGGTAAAGATCTCCTTCTCGTGAGCGGCGTATCCCTTGACCGTGTTGACGAGGTTCGGGATCAGGTCGCTGCGCCGCTGGAGCACGTTTTCGACCTGGGCCCACTGGCTCTTGACCACCTCCTCGGCGGTGACGAAGCGGTTGCGCACCGAGACGACGTAGCCGCAGCCGCCGATGCCGAGCGCGGCAATCAGCCCGATGGTGATGAGAGCGATGACCCAGCCCTTTTTCATGGTGGACCTCCTAACTTCAATCGGGAATCGTGAATCGCAAATCGCGACTCGTCAACAGGGTGCCAACTCCATGCTCCCATCCCCGATGCCGGCTGCATCTGAGACTTCTCTGTCCCGCTGTTCACGATTCTCGATTCACGACTCTTACCATCTTC
>JACPQY010000061.1 GCA_016190245.1 Nitrospirota bacterium
AAGAAGGCGGGGGACACATTCTTCCAGTAGAAGCCCTCGGGCGCGACGATCCGCATCACGTCCCCGGTCCGGGGCATCTCCACCCGGATCACCTCGGCCCCCAGCTCCCCCAGGTAGTCGGCGGTGGCGGGGCCGAAGATGATGAGGGACATGTCCAGGACCCGGATGCCGCGCAGCGCCTCCGGCTTCTGGAAGATGCGGCTCCGGTCGAACAGCCGGGCGGTCCAGTCGAAGTAGGATTCGGTCACGGTGGCGATCCCTCATTAAGGAGCCGGCGTCCTCAGCCTCACGTATCTGTCAATGTGCGTGGCCGTCCGACTAGTCTGGAATGTGCAGCGTCGCGCCATCAAAGGTGATCAGGTCTCCCGGCACGGGCGTCGCCGAGATGGGCGGGACGTTGGCCAGCGTGATGGCCGGAATCGGAGCCCCGGCGCCCCGCGGAATGGTGCGGACCACCTGGCTCGGCGGAAGCGGTGTCCCGTTCTTCAAGTGGGCGTATATAAGGTTCAGGGCCTGGATGAAGTACCGGTGTAGGGGCACGAACTTGTCGTTGAAGCCGTCAAAGGCGTTGAAGGCGTCTAGGTGGTGCGCGTTCAGCACCTCGTAGTAACGCACCTGACTACCCGCTCCCTCCGCGAGCTGGTTCAGGCCGTAGTACGCTCGGGAGGTGTGGTTGGGCGGCAGGATCGCGTCGTTGCGCCCGGTCACGATGACCGTCGGCTTCCCGCGCACGTCGCCGCTCGCACGGATCTTGTCGATCCCGGAGAGGATCTTCACGTGATTCGCCCGGGCCTGCTCGGTGAGGGTCTGTCCCGTCGCTGGGTCAACGCCGATGGCGAGCGCCCTCAGGCAGAGGGCCCCGTCCACGTTCTGGTCCTGCCGGCCCGTGGAAGCCGAGACCGAGACCCGGTCCTCCCTGGGCCCGCCCATCGAGAGATTGTTGATCAAGTTCACGCCGCCAGTGGGTGGGATGCCATTGGACACACTGAATATCGCCGCGAGCGAAGCCGGAGCCAGGGGGATCGGATTACCGGTGGCGCTTGTCGCGCCGAAACTGTAGCTGCAGAGGTTGTCGATCACGCCAAAGCGTCCATAGGCATTGGCGTAGGTCACGGAAATGGATTGGGGGACAAAAGCAAAGGCGTGGGACGGCTGCACCACATTCTGCTCAGGCAAGATCCCGTAGGCGTTGATGATGGCCTGGGCCTCGGCGGCTTGCGCCGCCAAGGTGTCGGCCTGCAGCAGGCCTTTCTCCTTTAGCGATTGGCAGCGGTTAGGGCTAAGCGCAAAGTTGAGCGGCGCACCCGCCCCCAGCGCTACTGAAGCGCACGGCTGGAATACGTTGACCAGGGTCGTGTAGTCGAGCAGGCTCTTGCTGTGGTCCGCAAAGGGGGCGCCTGATCCCTGGACGATGACAAACGGCGCCCCCGGCTCTGGGTTGACGTTGGGCTCCGAAACCGCTACGCCGTCGATCAAACCGCGCTTGTCCTGCTCCGCGGCACGAATCGAGGCACCGCCCCCATTGGAAACACTGGAGGCGATCACGATGGTGTTTTCCGGGGTGATGGGGCTTGTCTCTCCAAATTTGTTGTTCAACAGAAAAAAGGCAAACTCAATGGATTGCAGCACATCCCGGCCCCAGTCCTGTTCGGGATTCTGCTCTGAGTGGGCGTGCTTGAAGGCGAAGCGGTTGGGGGTGGCAGCGTTGAAGGCCGCGAGCTGCGCCGGGCTCGCCTTGGCGGTGAAATGCGAGTTCTTGCCTGCCACGTCGGCGCTCTCCACTTCGCCGGTAATGAGGTTCACCTTGCCGTTCTGCAGATCATGGGCGCCGGTGCCCGTGCCCTTGTCGGTGTAGGCCACGGCGCAACCGCGCTTCAGTCCCCAGTCCCCAGCGGTGCCAATGGCCCCATAGACGCCGCGGGAACCGGAGGAGGGCGCGGTGACGATGCAAGGGTCGGCGGCATTGAAGCTTGCCGGGATCTGCACCATGAGCACCACGTTCTCCTTTCCCGATGCATCGCCGGCGAAGGCCAGGTGCTCCTCGCCCGCGATCTTGCCCTCGCCCAGCGTGTTCCCGCCGTTGAGGTCAATGTTGGGGCCGTAGAGCACGCCGTAGCCGCCGCCTGCGGTGGGGTCCACCAGCGCCCGGTAGTTGGTGTAGATGGCACGGCGGCGAAGCTCCGCGGCGGTCGGGTTCAAAGGATCGGCAAAAACAGGAGCCGCCCCCTGGAGGCCTGTCTTGCCTAGCCCTGCGGTAAGCAGGTCATCGGTTCCCCCATCATAGGTATTGGAGACGATCTCCCCCTTGATGAACGGCGGATTCGCATTGCCAGAGGCATAACTTGTCAACAGCAAAGAAAAAAGAACCGCGGCTACCACGCTGCTCGACTTCACGGTATGCATTTCCCCCCCCTCCTTCCGAATCAAAAGCGTCTATCTGCGGCGACTCGGCCTCCTTGAACGGCGCCCTAAACCGCGTAGCGGCAATACGTCTGGTTCGTCATGATGCGTCCCCTCCCATCACCTTCTGCGAGATGCCCCACATGGTCTTGCTAAGATCCTCGATACTTTTCTGACTGGCCTAGCTCATGGCCATCCCTGGCCGCAACATCTCGTGCCAAGTCGGATCCATTCCATGCCCGAGGAGACCCCACATGCGAGTTCGTAGACCGGGACTCCAATCCGATGCCAGCATCCTCTCGTCCCTCGGGTCACTAGCGCGGCGAGCCTCCAGGCTTCAGGAGGGCCATCAGCGCCTTCAGGAGGTCCCCTTGTGTGAGGATGCCCACGAGGCGCCCATCCGCCACGACCGGTAGTCCGCCGTAGCGATGCTCTAGCATCAGCCAGGCCGCCTCGGCGACTGGCATGCTCGGCGACGCCGTGGCCGGGTCCGGCGTCATGACTTGCTCCACACGAACGAGCTGGAGCAAAGCATCGGGGTGGTTCGGTTCCTTCCGCGGTCGGGGCATGGACGCCAACCGTACGTCCCGGTCGGTGATCATTCCCACCAGACGACCACCGTCCACCACCGGCAGGTGGCGAATGCGATGCGCCTCCAGCACTGCCTCCGCCTCGGCCACCGTGGCCTTGGACCCGATGGTGATCGGGTCCGGCACCATCCAATCCTTCACGCGGGGAACGCTCATGGGCTCCCAATCTAATGACAAATGACCAATGAACCAATGATCAATGGCGGCGGCGCCTTGCGCCATTCCTTTGATGGAGATGGCGCGCATGGTGCGCCCACCGTCATTGGGATTTGGTCATTGGACATTGGTCATTTTGCCTTTGGGGGGCATCACCAGCGCGGTCCCCTCCAGCACTACCTCGCCCCGTTGGTTCGTGCAGGTCGTCTTCAGGCGCACGAGGTTCTTCTCCTCACTGCGGTTCACCCGTTGACCGGCGGATGGCCGGCCGTCGTGAGTCGCCGACGGAGGTCCGCAGCCACCGGGGCGGGCGCCCGGATGAGCAGGACCGGGCGGCGCTCGCCCTGGCGAACCA
>JACPQY010000065.1 GCA_016190245.1 Nitrospirota bacterium
CATGAACAACAAGATCAAGCTGGTCAGCCACCGGTCCTTCGGCTTCCGCAAGCTCGACACGTACATCACCAACATCTATCACAACTGCTCCAACCTCCCGCTACCCTCGTAACCCCATGTACCCAAAATGCAGACGAGCCAGAAGTCGTACCAGCCCGTGAGCATGAGGACAGGCATGCGCGCGCGCGAGGCCACTCCCACGGGATGGCGGAGCCAGAACTCGTCCCTCGCCGGGTGGTGAAGAAAGTCGTCGTGAAATGGCACGTTCCCGACCGTCGTGTCGTCCGCCTCCGACGCCGGCCAGTGTCGGGTGAAGGCGTCGAAATGCCGCCGCACATCGAACACGGTCAATTCCGGCGTGTGCATCGCGAGGATCCAGGAGCCGACGACATCCGACCGTATCATCCCGCGCTGGTAGGCGACGATGTAGGGATCGAGACTGCCCACGGCGAGGACCATCGTCTTCACGGCATCGGGCACCTGATCGGCAACAAGCCAGGCGGTGACCGTTAGGTAGCTCGCGCCCAGGAGGCCGAGCGAGCCGTTGCACCAGGGCTGGGCGAGAACCCATCGGGCGGTGTCGGCGCCGTCTTCCAACTCGTGCAGGACGGGATACCATTTGCCCTCGGACCGGTACCGGCCGCGCACGTCCTGAATGACCACGGCGTATCCGTAGCGCGCGAAGAAACGTCCCACGACTTCCATGAACATCGGCACGCCCGACTTGGAGTAGGGCGTCCGGACCAGCAACGTCGGCCACGCTTGTCCCCCCTTGGTACCCGTCTCCTGAATACCTCCTGCCGATTCCCGATTCCCGACTCCCGACTGTCCGCCGAATGGCGGACTCCCGACTGCCGAACCGGGCAGATACACATCCGTCGCCAACTTGATGCCATCCCGCATCGGCACCATCATCTCGATTTCCTCGCCGGCGTCGTGGCGGAACGGGGGAAGATCGAGCCACCACTGGGCGGTTCGGTAGCATCCACTCGAGAGGGAGCATGCGCATACGAGCGCGAGGAGAGCGGAGGACCGCGGGGCCAGGCGCGATGGGGGGCGCATGATCCCGCGCAATCTATCACCCCGCGCCGTTGGCTTCGAGCGGTCGTCCGGGTATTCTGGGCCAAACGAAGATGCCCAGACTGAGGTCATGAGCGGAGCGACCGGCGGCGGGACGCCCCGGTCCTGGCTGCGCCCGAGAAAGGCCTTCGGGCTTGTCTTGGGGGCGGCGGCCTTCGCCGCGGTGCTGGTCCTCCCGTCCGAGTTGCACGTTGTGCCCGCCTTCGGCGATCGCCCCGCGCGCGCCGCGGCCGTGGCGGTGTTGATGGCGGTGCTCTGGTTCACGGAAGCGATCCCAATGAGTTGGACGGCGTGCCTTCCCCTCGTCTTATTCCCGGCCTTGGGTGTCTTCGGCGGGACGCTACCCGGCGACGTGCCCAGGTCGCTGGAGCCCTACGTGGACGCCTACATCTTCCTCTTCCTTGGTGGGATGATGATCGGGGCGGCGATGGAGCAGTCGAACCTGCATCGCCGGGTGGCCCTTCACGTCCTTCGCGCGATCGGAACCGACCCCGCCCGCCTCCTTCTCGGAATGTTGGTTGCCACGGCCGGCATCTCGCTCTGGATCTCGAACACAGCGACGGCGGTGATCATGATGCCGATCGGGCTGGCGCTTCTGCGCCGGCTCGAGGCCGGCAGCCCGGAGGGCAGGGCCGTCCACTTCGGAACGGCACTCATGCTGGCCGTGGCGTACGGCGCGAACGTCGGTGGGATCGGCACGAAGATCGGAACGGGCACGAACTCGATCTTTTGCGGCTTCGCATCGCGGGAAATGGGCATCGAGATCGGCTTTGGAGAGTACGTTGCCATGGCCCTGCCGTTCGTGGCCCTTTTTCTCCCGCTTGTCTGGCTCGTGCTCTGGCGAGTGGGCCGCCGGGATCGGCTGAGTGGATCGCTGGGGAGGGCGGTTCTGGACGTGGAGTTGCGCGCGCTGGGCAAGATGACGCCGTGCGAGCGGAAGGTGGCGGCGGTCTTCGGAGGCGCGGCCCTCCTGTGGATCGCCGGCGACCTCATCCGGCCTGTCCTCGCGCCACACGTTCCGGAGTTCTGGCCTGGCTTCAAGTTCCAGAACAAGCACTACGAGGCCTGGGTGGCGATGGGCGGCGGGTTGACGCTCATGGCGTGGCGCGCGCTTTCCTGGCGGTCGGTCCAGAGGATCCCCTGGGGTACGCTTCTCCTCCTGGGCGGGAGCTTCGCGCTCGCCTCAGGCATCGAGGGGAGCGGCCTTGCGGTCTGGCTCACCGGCCGGCTCGGGGCGCTCGCCGAGCTTCCCCTTCTCCATCAGGTGGGTCTCGCTGCCGCTTCCACGATCGCGCTCTCCGCGTTGGCTTCGAACACGGCGACGATCAACGTCATGCTCAACATCCTGCCTCGCCACATGACGGTGCTCACGGCGTCCACGATCGCGGCGTCCTGCGATTTCATGCTGCCGGTCGGCACGCCGCCGAACGCCATCGTCTTCGGCAGCGGCTACGTGAGGCTGCCGGTCATGATGAAAGTGGGGGCGCTCCTCGACCTGCTGGCGGCCGGCCTCGTGACGCTGTACACCGGCCTCTACCTGCGCCTCTTCTTCTCTACGTAGCTGCCCTTCGCGTCAGGCGCCCGCTCTCAGCGTGGCGATCCGGTGCCCATGGGCAGCAGGCATTCCTCCGCCTGCACTCGCTTCACTCTTGACGATTCACTATTCACGGCGCTTCGCCCAGTGGCTGGGCCGGGAGGGGTCGAACCTCCATTGACGGATCCAAAGTCCGCTGTCCTGCCAATTGGACGACGGCCCAATTGAAAGCCATCCAATACGCGGCCCCATTTTGCACGATTTCTCGGCACACGTCACCGTCTTATTGGCTTCCTGGTCGGCCCCGCAGTACAATGCCGTGCAAGGGCAGGGGAGAAATGGGGAGTGGCTTGGGGCTGCGTTTCAGGTCGATTTGTCTTGCCATCGGGCTCGCGCCCGCCGTCCTCGCCACGGCATGCTCCAATTCCGGCGACCGGACGGACGGGACAGAGACCGCGCAGGCCCCTTCGATCGACACGAGCCAGGCCCGCTCAGAGATCGAGTCCGCCTATCGGCTGATTTCGGAGGAGATCACCGACCCCTGCGTGGACGAGGCGTGTCTATCGGACCCCGTGGAGTTCAAGATTGGCGACCGCGTGGCCGTTGCTTTCGTGGGCACCGAGCAGCCGATTCCAGGTGCTCCGCCCAGATCGATGGCGCACCAACCACTCCCTTTCAGCCGGCTCGCCCTGCGCGATGGCGAGAACAGTTCAAGAGACTGTCCGAGCGTGGAACGGAACCTCGACGAGGTCACCGGCGCCGCGGTGGAGACCATCCAGGGGGATTGCTTCGTCCAAGGAGTGGAAATAACCGGGGTCTGGAAAGAGAGTACGCTCGAGACCACGACGCGAAAGGCCGTTGAGATTTCGGCTGACCGGTTCGGGGTGCGTCGTGATGAAGGGCGACGCAGATTCTCGTACGCGTTCTACGGGAATGGTCTGATGGATGAGCAGAAGTCGCCGGGGGGCGGCTTCGAGATCTCAAAAAGCTCCGATATCCGCCTCTCGCAGGACGATGGTGAGCAGGTCCCCGCAAGCCGGGGTGAGCTACGAGCCTCGGGGGATTCGACAACCTCGAGCGTGAATTACACACTTGAAGTGATGGGTGAGTTTATGCGGTCCTTCGCGCAGGCAATGAGGCCGGACACGTTTCAGGACCTGCCCGGTTCCGAGCCCGTGCACATCGAGGCTGACCTTCAAGCCCAGCACAGCGGGGGTGGAATCCTCCTGTCCTTTACCATCGTGGTCTGGGACGATCTGTATCGGCTGACGTTCAGGTCCGATGGCGTCCAGGTAAACCGTGCTGCGTGCACAAACGAGCCGGTCCGCGGCACGGTGGATGTATTTGGGACGCTCTCGGCGGGAGACGTCAGCGGCGTCATCGCCTATGCTCCGGATTGCGATGGCTGCGCACCCCTCGATCTTTTCGGTCAGCCCGCCGGCGAGGTTTGCGCCCCTCGTCCGTAGTCCCCCTTGCACGGTCATGCGTGCACCAGCTACCCGTGTGAATATGAAACAGGGGTGAGGAATTTTGACTCAGTCGCCCAACATGGTATCCTCTGCGGACGCACAATGGCCACGCTTGTGGCTGGACGCCTCGACCTACACCATCTCCTGGGTCAGGGGCATTTCGGGAGGGTGTTCAGCGGGTTCGATCGGGTTCTAGGCCGCCGGATCGCCGCCAAGGAGTTTTGCGGGCGCGAGGGGAAGGCGCCCGTGCGCACTTTCGAGAAGGAGATGAGACTGCTTTCCCAGCTTCGACATCCTTCGCTCGTTCAAGTGTACGACCTGGTCTACGATGAAGCCAACGGAAACCACTATCTGACGGAGGAGCTGATCGAAGGTCCCCCCCTGGATGGCTACCTCTCGAGGGTTGGTGAACCCCGGCGCTTGCTGGCGTTCGTGCAGGTCCTGCAGGGCCTGGAGTATCTGCATCAGCGCGGGATTGTTCATCTGGATATCAAACCCTCGAACATTCTGGTTGCGGGTGCGGATAGTCCTCAACCTCAGGCGAAGATCCTGGATTTCGGAATTGCCGACGAGACCGTGAGGGTCTCCAGGAGTGCCTTCATCGCGGGTACCTTCCCCTACATCGCGCCGGAGATGGCGCGGCGGGAGGCGGTTGACGGGCGCGCGGACCTGTACGCCCTCGGAATGACGTTCTTTCGGGCCTTGGCAGACCCGTCGGCTGTGGGCGGCCGCAGCGCGCCGCATGGAGAAAAGGAGTCCGCGGATGCCTCCGTCGGCGAACGGTCGCGCTCGCTGGAGGATATGCTCTGCGAAACGGCAACTCGCACTCCCCCAACGGAACAAGAATTTCGGGAAGGTGTGTCACTGAGTTTCCGGAAAGTTCTGATCACCCTCTTGGATCCCGAGCCGAGGCGTCGCTTTTGGTCCGCCAACGACGTGATCCGCCGGCTCAATCACGAACTGGAAACCGCGTTCCCCTTGGAACCGGGCCGGGTCCGGATCCCCGACAAGGCGACCGCCTTGGCCGCCGGCCTACGCACCGAACTGGGGCGCCTGGCGGAGTGGCATGAGGCATTCAGGCAGCCAGGGTCGGCCTCCTTCGTCGGGATCATCGCCGGATCCGCCCAAACGGGGAAGAGCGCGCTTCTGGACGAGTTCCGCAGGTGGTGCGAGCTCAGAGACATTTTCGTCGTGAGCCCCTCGCGCGGAGGCGATGGCGTCGCCGACCTCTTCGCCCAACTGCTTGCCCGCGAACCCCTGCCGGACCTGGGACCGTGGGCTCCGTATCTGAAGTCGATCGTTCCGGCGCGGTTCCGCGATGTCCCGGATCCTGCGGAGGTGGAGCAGACCCCTGATCTCCATCGCGAGGCTCTGCGCGAGAAATGGGCGGAGGCGTTGTCCTGCCTGCTGCTGAGCCGACCCACCGTGCTTCTCTTGGATGACGTCGATCTGCGTCCTGAGTTGCTCGCTCTCCTGGAGCGATTGCGGCTGCTGCCCGACGCGGACCGGGAGGCTCCTGCGGGGTCAACGCAGGGTTTCTTCCTCGTCGCGACGGCGACCAGGAGGGAGGGGCTGCCGCTCGGTCTCCTGGCCGACGAGGTTCTAGAACTGCTCCCTTGGCCGCGAGAGCGGGTGGAGCGCTTTCTTGCCGAGCTTCTCGGGGTCGAGAGGATGCCGGATCAGACCCTCCGCGAGGCCATGTCCCGAACGGAATCTCGGCCGGGTTTTCTCGTGGAGTTTGCTCGGTGGCTGGCCGCCCATGCCTTGGCGCCGGGCGAGGCGGTGGACGTGCAGCTTGAGGCCGTCGACTGGAGCCGGATGCCCAGCCTCTCAGACGGCGCGGAGTGGTGCCGCAACCAACTGAAAGAGGTGCCCCACACGGATCGACAAGTGCTTGAATGGCTATGCTTGGCCCCGCTTCCCCTGACACCGGACGATGTCGAAACGCTTGAATTGTACCTGTCGGGATTGGTGCTTCCCTCGATTCGGAGACTCTCGGATCTGGGATGGATTCGCGAGGACGGTGTGGCTGCGATTCCGGCCAGCTCCCTTCGCCGAGAGGTGGTACTCGGCGAGCTGACGTCGGAGGGACGGGCCCGAATGTCTCGGCGGCTGGCCGAACGATGGGATCGGCTCAGCTTGGCCCACGAGGTCATGGAGGCTCCGAGCGGAAACGCCGGCCTCGAGCGCGCACGAGCCTTCTGGCTGGGCGGTGAGGCGGACAAGGGATTCGAGCTGGCGCAGTCCGAACTAGAGGTCCGCCTGAGGCTTCATCGGCCGGACGAAGTGGCGGGGTTCCTGCGATCCGTGATGCGCGAAGCGGACGCCATGGAGGATTCCCACCGGAACGCCTGCCGGTGGCTGCTGGCGCGAGCTGCGCTCGCCACGGGTAACTACCCCGAGGCGGCCCGGGTTCTCGAGGAGGCCGAGATCATGGCGGGGTCACCCAGGGAGCACATGGATGTGGTGGTCGCGTTGGCACGTGCGTATCGGTACGGTGGCCGTCTAGCGGATGCTCTCCTGCTGATCGAAGGGGAGAAGGGGAAGGTCACACCCGGTTCGGGTTACCTTTCCACGCTCGATGCCCTGCTCGCGGACCTGCTCCTGGAGCAGGGGCGGTACGACGATGTCACCCGCCTCGCGCAACCCTACACGGCCGGTTCCAGGCCGAGCCGGCCGGGAGAACTCTTCGCCTTCCGGCATGTCCTTGCAAAAGTGCATTTCTATCAAGGCCGAGTTCGGGAGGCGATCGGCTTGTTCGAAGAGAATCTGCAAGCCGTCCGGGCTGAGGGGGCGAAGGGTCGTATCCCATTGGCGCTCAACGCTCTTGGAAGCGCTCTCTTGGAGGCGGGGGAGGTGGCCCGCGCCCTGGCGCTCCTCGAGGAGTGCGTGAGCGTCGCCAAGAAGGTCGGCGACCTCCGAGGGCGCGCACTCGGGGAGGTGAATCTGGGTGTCGGCTACCAACGCAAAGGCGAGTGGATCGCTTCGTTGCGGCACTATGAAACGGCCCTCACCATCCTCCGCCGGATTTCAGACCGAGCGAACGTCGCGCGAACGCTCCTGAACATCGGCGTGATCCGGAGTCACACCCTCGATCTCGAGGGGGCGCGGAATGCGCTGGTCGAAGCGGCCCGGGAGGCTGAGGCGCTCGGCATGACCCACCTCCTGGCAAACGTTCACGTGGTCCGGTCCAATTGCGGCCTTCTCAAGGGGGACTTCGAGTCGGCGCGACAGGATGCCTTGACCGCCGAGCGGCTCTTCCGCCAGGCCGAGCGGCCGGAGGACGCCGCCTTCGCCGGGCTCAGGCACGTGGAAGCTCTACTGGGCCTGGGTCTGACCGACGAGGCGGGCGGCGAATTGGATCGCCACGTGGCGGCGCTCGGCCCGGCGCCGGACGAGCCCTTCGATGCCCTGATCCTTTACCTGCGCGGGCTCCTGCTGCCCAAGGGCGAGGCGGACAGATGCAGGAGCATCCTGAATCAGGCGCTGGCGAGGGCTCCGGCCGGCACCACGCTGGGGGAGGACGTTCGAAAGAAGGTTGGATTCCGACTCGCCCGGATGCACGTGGGGAGCGAGGCCCGGAATGCCATGACGCGTCTTCCGCTCTCAGATGGAAGATGGAGCTCGAAGGAGGGAGGAATGGAAAGCCCTGATCCTGCCAAGGAGCCTTTGCCCGAATCCACCACGGCGTACCTGCCGAGCGATCGCCCTGCCCCCTCGATCGGTCGCGCCCCGAACGAAAATCCTCGAGGCTACAGTCTGGCGGCGGTGGAGGTGGTGCGCAAGATGAGCCTCGCGGTGGACGTGCAGGACGTTCTGGTCGAGATCGTGGATTCCCTGCTGGGATTCACGGGCGCGGAACGTGGGTTTCTCCTGATCCTCGAAAACGGGGACCTGAAGGTTCGCGTCGGACGTCAGGCGGAAGGGAAGGATCTCTCGCTCGACGCCGCCACGTTCAGTCTCACGATCGCCGAGGAATGCATCGAGAAGCGGGCCGCCGTCGTCGCGCTCGATGCGATGCAGGACTCCCGGTTCAAGGAGTCCGAGAGCGTCTACCAGTTTCACGTCCAGTCGGTGATGGCCGTGCCGCTCGCGCTGGGGCATGAGATCGTGGGGGCGATCTACCTGGATACGCGGCTGCGGAAACGGGCTTTTGGCGATCAGGACGTGGAGGTCCTCACTGCCCTCGCCGATCTGGCTGCAGTAGCCATCCAGAGGGCACGCCTCATGGCTCAGAACCTCCGAGACCAGAAGGAGCTCCGGCGAACGCTGCGTGAGCTGAAGGAGTCCAGGTCGAAGATAGAGGCCCTGAATGAGGATTTGCGCCAGGCCAATGAGAAACTCTCGCGGCGCGTGACCGAACAGGAGGAGGAGCTCGAGACTGTCCGCGAGCGCATCAAACTCCTGGTTCAGGAGGGCAGCCCGAAGTATCGATACGATCAGATCATCGGTCAGAGCCCGGCCCTTCGCCGGGTCCTTTTGCTCCTGGACAAAGCGGTCGAGAGCCGCATTCCCGTCCACATCAGCGGTGCGAGCGGCACGGGGAAGGAGCTGTTCGCTCGCGCCCTCCACTTCAATTCCACCCGAAAGGAGGGGCCTTTCGTTCCCGTGAACTGCTCCGCTATCCCGGCGGATCTTTTCGAAGCCGAGCTGTTCGGATACGTCCGGGGCGCTTTCACGGGCGCGGAACGAGAAAAGCCGGGTCTTTTTGAGTTGGCCCACACGGGCGCGCTCTTCCTCGATGAGGTGGCGGACCTGCCACTCGGCCTCCAGGCGAAGCTGCTGCGTGTTTTGCAGGAGGGCGTGGTCCGGCGGGTAGGCGGCACGCGCGAGGTGGCTGTGGACGTGCGCGTGGTCTCCGCCTCGAATCAGGACCTGAAAGCCCTGGTGGAACAGAAGAGGTTCCGCGAGGATCTCTATTTCCGGTTGGGCGTGTTTCGAATCGAAATCCCCGCGCTGCGGGAGCGACGCGAGGATGTCCCCCCTCTGGTCCAGCACATCCTCGGGCAAGTCGCGCGGGCCGAGGGCGTGCCGTCGAAGGAGATCTCGCCCCGCGCCCTGCGGCTTCTCCAAGCCTATGACTGGCCGGGCAACGTCCGGGAGCTGGAGAACACGATCCGCAACGCGGTTGTGATGAGCGAAGGGCCACAGATCCAGGCGGAAGCCTTCAGCCAGAAGCCCGAGTTGCTCGGCGGCGCACGCCCCTCACGCAGGGGTTCCGCCCAGGGCCTCCGAGAGGCCATGATCGACTTCCAGAAGCAGATGCTCCTGACCGCGCTTGAGCGTCGCAACTGGAACATCACGGCCGCCGCCCGGGATCTGAAGGTGGATCGGTCGCAGCTGTCGAACTGGATCAGGAAGTTTTCCCTGGCTAAGAGGAGGTCGGGCTAGTACGGCGTTGATGAGTTCTTGGAGCAGTTTCCGGCTCTGTCGCCGTGCGGTAGCCCCGCCCTCCGTTCGAATTCCCGAATAGGGGCGGGGCGTATGTACCGTGTTGACGAGAACCTGCCCTTTTTCGATCTGTTCCAAGACCTCTTCAACACGGTACTAGGCTCTGTTTGAAAACGACCTTAAGGGGATCGACCATGGGCGGGGCGGTTCTTCGTACCTTGGCCCAGGAAGGCCAGGTACCACGCAATG
>JACPQY010000066.1 GCA_016190245.1 Nitrospirota bacterium
CCACGGTCATTGCCCTGCCATCCTGGCAGGGCCACACCTGGGCAGGAAGCCCTGGTGCCACGAGCGGAAGGCAGCCCACGAAGGGCTGCGATGAACGTGGCATTGCGTGGTACCTGGCCTTCCTGGGCCAAGGTACGAAGACCCGCCCCGCCCATGGTCGATCCCCTTAAGGTCGTTTTCAAACAGAGCCTGGCCCGAATCTCGAAGACGAATCGTCAACCCGCGAGTACATCCACGCCCTTGAGTGCGAAGAGCGTCGCGGCGGCCAGCAGGACCCGGTTGTTCGAGTACACTTGGGTGAAGCCGTTTTGGGCGGCGCAGGCGAGGTGCATGGCGTCCGCGGCGCGCAAAGGAACGGTGGAGGCAAGCGCCTTGAAGACGTTCTCGACGCGCGCGAAGACCGCCGGTGTGAGAGGCAGCCACCTGAACGCGCCGACCCTGCTTTCCCTGACGAACTCGCCGATCGTGATGGAGTGTCGGTCGGGGGAGAGAACCCCTTCCCGCCGCTTGCGATGGAGGGCCGACACGAATTCAACTCGGCCGTGCTCCGCGCACACGATGGTGGCGGTGGCCGCCAGTTCGCGCACGGCTTCGAACCCTGCGTCTTTGAAGTAGAGCCGAACGATGTAGCTGGAGTCGAAGTAGATCACGAGGCGTGACGGTCACGGTCCTCCGAAATCGTTTGAGTGCTGTCCGTGCCACCCTCAAGCTCGTCCATGATCGCCCGAAAGCGTGGACTCGGGTTCCGGCGGGAGAAGTAGGGGGCCTGTGGTTCCGGTTCCTGGGGCACGATTTTGGCAACGGCCCTGCCTCGGTCCGTCACCAGGATTTCCCCATGGCGACGGGCTCGTCGCACCCATCCTCCGGTTTCCTCGTGGAGCTCGCGTCTGGAGATGGTCTTCATGAGACACGACGTGACACGAAGGCCCGCTCCCGTCAACTCGCCGGGCGTCACCAAAGCCGGTCTTCGCCGCAGTCGCCGCCCGCATGTCCCTTGCCATGGGCGCGCGACAAGCGAACTCCGGCGGGGGATCGGGTGGCAGGGTTGTGGAAATGCCGAGGGGTCGGGGGTAGAATGCAGCCCCGATGAAACGGGAATACCTGTTCGCACCGGGACCGACGCAGCTTCCCGAGGAAATCCTTCGGATCCTGTCGGAGCCGATCGTCTATCACCGGGGTCCGAAGTTCAAGGCCATTCTTCAGGAGGCGCGGGCGGATCTGAAGGTGCTCTTCCAGACGGAGCAGGACGTGCTCGTGCTCACGTCGAGCGGCACGGGCGCGATGGAGGCGGCGGTGACGCACACGCTGTCTCGCGGCGACCGCGCGCTCGTGATCGAGGGAGGGAAATTCGGCGAGCGCTGGGGGGAGATCTGCCAAGCCTACGGCGTGGACGTCGAATGGCTGCGCGTGCCGTGGGGCAAGGCGGTGGATCCGGCCGACGTGCGCAAGGCGCTGACCAACGGGTCGGACATCCGGGCCGTCTTTGTTCAGGCCAGCGAGACTTCCACCGGCGTGAAGCAGCCCGTGCACGAGATCGCCGAGATCACGCGCCGCCTCCCCGATACACTGCTCGCGGTAGACGGTATCACCGCCGTCGGGGTGTTTCCCGTGCCGATGGATGCTTGGGGAATTGACGTGATGGTCTCCGGTTCCCAGAAGGCGATGATGCTTCCGCCCGGCCTCGGGTTCATCGCGATGGGCCCCCGCGCTTGGGCGCGCGCGGAGCGGTCCGACCTGCCCAAGTTCTATTTCAACCTGCGGAAGGAGCGGGAACTCCAGCCCAAAGGGGAGACCAACTTCACCCCGGCCGTCCCGTTCATCGTGGCGTTGCGCCGGGCCCTCCAGATGATCCGCGAGGAGGGGCTGGAGCAGGTTTTCGCGCGGCACGAGCGGCTGGCGAAGGCGACGCGGGAAGGCATGCGCGCGCTGGGTCTTGAGTTGTTCGCCCCCGAAAGCCCGTCGAATGCCTGCACGGCCGTCAAAGTGCCGGCCGGAGTGGACGGCGAGAAGATCCCGAAGCACATCCGCGAGACGTACGGCGTGACGATCGCGGGCGGACAGTCGAAACTCAAGGGCAAGATCTTCCGCATCGCCCATCTGGGCTACTACAATCCGTTCGACATGGTGATGGTGATGTCGGCCGTGGAGATGACGTTGCGCGACCTCGGATACCCGGCGCAGATCGGCGCCGGTGTCCGCAAGGTCCAGGAGATCCTGGCCGGCTGAGACCGCCGCGAACCCGAGTGAAATGCCGGCCCCCGTCCTGATTGCCGATTCGATTGCCGAGGAGGGGCTGCGCGTCCTGCGCGGTTCGTCGCGGATTCGCACCGATGTGCGCACGGGGCTGGCCGAGAAGGACTTGATCGAAGCGATCCCGGCCTACGAAGGTCTCGTGGTACGAAGCGCCACGCGGGTGACGCGGCCGGTGATCGAGGCCGCCTCGGCGTTGCGGGTGATCGCCCGTGCGGGGACGGGCGTGGACAACATTGACGTGGAAGCGGCGACCAAGAAGGGCATCGTCGTCATGAACACGCCCGGTGGGAACACCATCACCACCGGAGAGCACACCTTCGCGATGATCATGGCGCTCTGCCGGAAGATCCCGGTGGCCTATCACCTCCTCAAGGGAGGCAAGTGGGCCAAGGGTGAGCTGGTGGGGGTCGAGCTCTACGGGAAGACTCTGGGGATCGTGGGACTGGGAAAGATCGGGCGGGTGGTGGCGGAGAGGGCGCTGGCCTTCAAGATGCGCGTGATTGCCTTCGATCCCTACGTGACGGGGGAGGTCGGCCGGAAGCTGGGAGTGGAAGTCCTGCCGTTGGAGGAGGTCTACCGTCAGGCCGACGTCCTCACCCTGCACACGCCGTCCACGCCGGAGACGAAGCGGATGGTGGACGCGTCCGCAATCGCCAAGATGAAGAAAGGGGTTCTGCTCGTCAACTGCGCGCGGGGCGAGTTGGTGGACGAGGCGGCCCTCCTCGAAGCCCTCAAGTCCGGTCAGGTCGCGGGGGCGGCGCTCGACGTTTTCGAGAAGGAACCCCTTCCGCCCGACCATGCGTTCCTCAAGCTCGACAACGTCGTCGTGACTCCGCATCTGGGCGCCGCGACGAAGGAGGCCCAGGTGAATGTGGCCGTCTCCGTCGCGCAGCAGGTGGTGGAGTTCTTCACCGACGGCGTGGCGCACGGCGCGGTCAACTTCCCGAGCGTGGCGGCAGAAACGCTCCGTGTGCTCCAACCGTACATGACTCTCGGCGAGCGGATCGGCAAGCTCCAGGCGCAAATGTTCCGGGGGCAGGTGACCGACATTCACATCGAATATTCGGGCCTCGTGGCGGAGGCACCGACCGAGCCGATCACGGCCGCGACGCTCAAGGGGTTCTTCACGCCGCTGCTGACCGACCGCGTAACGGACGTGAACGCTCCCGTGATCGCCCGCGAGAGGGGAATCCACGTCCAGGACACGCGTACGAAGGAGGCCAAGGATTTCGTCAGCCTCGTCACGATCACGGTGGGGAATGCGAACGATCGCTTGCGCGTGGCGGGCACGCTATTCGGGCAAAAGGAGCCGCGGCTCGTGAGGATCAACGATTTCGAGCTCGAGGCGGTCCCCGAGGGGACGATCCTGATTCTTGAGAACGACGACAAGCCCGGCGTGATTGGGAGTGTGGGGGCGACGTTGGGGGAAAACGGGGTGAACATCGCCCGGATGGCGAACGGCCGCCTCGCGCCGGGAGGTCGCGCCATCGCGCTCTACAACATCGACGCCTCTGTGTCCGCGGCACTGCTGGACGAGTTGGCGCGCCTGCCCAACATCCGGTCGGCCCTGCAGGTGCGGCTGTAGGGGTGAGGAGGCTTGGCCATGGCCGAGATGGCTTCGGTCGCTGCACTCCCCCGCCATGACAGCACTCCCCCGTCATGGGGAGCTGTTGCCGTGATCGGTCAGAGAGGATAGGTGCGGGGTGAACGGAACGCCTCCGAGGGGACTGTCCGACACTCTGCCTGATGAGGCCGAGGCGCAATTCACGCTGGCCGGTCGTCTCCTGGGCCGACTCCGTCGCCGCGGATACCGTCTCGTGCAAACGCCTCTGCTCGACTATGTGGACACATTTGAGGCCACGGGTGATCCTGCCTTGGACGAGAGGCTGCTCAAGATCGTCGAATGGGAAACGGGGCGAGTCATGGCGGTGCGCTCCGATTTCACGCCCCAGATCGCCCGGCTGGCGGGCGGATTGCTCCGGCATGCGAGACCTCCGTTTCGATTCTGCTACTTCGGGCCCGTATTGAAGTTCGACTTGCGGCGCGGAACGAAGAAACACGAGGAGGTCCAGGTTGGCGCAGAACTCATCGGCCCGGGCGGGGCCGGGGCCGACGGGGAGATCATCGAGCTGTGCGTGAGTCTCCTTCGGGATGCGGGGCTGCGCGGCTTCGTGGTTCAACTGGGCGATGTGCGGTTCCTGCGGGCCGTGACGCAGGGGGCTTCGGCGCGGGCGCTGGGTAAGAAGGAGTGGCCTGCACTCAAGCTTGGTGGACTCGTCGGCAGGCGCTCGGGTGCCGCGCCTGCCTTGGAGGGTCCTTCCTCCATCCTGAGGTCGCTCGCGGGGCGGGTGAAAAGCGCCGCGGCTCGGAAGGTGCTGTCGGACCTTGGGCAGACGGCGCGACGGATCAACCGCCGCCGCTCCGGTTTCGAGCTGCGTGTCGATCTCGGCGAGGTGCGTGACCTTCACTACTACACGGGGGCCTTCTTCCAGGTCTTCCACCCCTCTGCATCCGGGGCCGTGGCTGCGGGCGGCCGCTACGATCGGCTCCTGTCCCGCTTCGGCCACTCCCATCCTGCCACAGGATTTGCGCTCGATCTTCGCACGCTCTCCGGTATCCTCTCCGGGCCGGCGAGGTCCACGCGTCACGTTCCCCGGCTTGCGGGCTCCCGATTCGCATGAGCACCGTCGCGGTTGTCGGCGCCCAGTGGGGCGATGAAGGCAAGGGGAAGGTGGTGGACCTGCTGGCCGAGCAGGCGGATGTCGTCGTTCGGTATCAGGGCGGGAACAACGCCGGCCACACGCTGGTGTGGGGCGATCTCAAGTTCGTTCTGCATCTTTGCCCATCGGGCGTGCTGCACGCCGGCACGTTGTGCGTGATCGGGGCGGGCGTCGTGATCGACCCGCTCGTCCTGTGGGAGGAGATCGTGCGCCTGCGCAAGGCCGGCTACCTCCGCCGCGAAGGGGATCTCAAGATCTCCTCGCGCGCCCACGTCATTCTTCCCTACCACCGGATCCTCGACGTGGGGCGGGAGGAATACCTCGGCGAGGGCCGGATCGGTACCACCGGTCGCGGGATCGGCCCCGCATACGAGGACAAGGTGGGCCGCGTGGGCATTCCCTTCGCCGATTTCGTGGATCGCAAGCGGCTGGAGGCCAGAATCACAGCCAACCTCAAGGCGAAGAACGTGATCCTCAAACAACTGCTTGGCCGCGACGAACTTCGCGCGGCGGATCTCCTTCGACAGTTGTGGCCTGCGGCCCGCCGACTGCGTCCGTTCATGGCCGACACCTCGCTGATCGTTCACCGTGCTGCGAAGGCGCGCCGGAACATCCTTTTCGAGGGAGCGCAGGGGACGATGCTGGACGTGGATCACGGTACGTATCCGTTCGTCACGTCCTCCACAACACTGGCTGGGGGTGTTTGCGCGGGCTGCGGATTGGGGCCGCGACAGATCGGCCGCATCCTTGGGATCTCGAAGGCGTACACCACACGGGTGGGGAGCGGGCCTTTTCCGACAGAGCTGAAGGATGAAATCGGCAAGCGACTGGGTGAGGTGGGGCGCGAGTTCGGCGCCACGACGGGTCGCCCGCGCCGCTGCGGCTGGCTCGACGGGGTCGCGCTCCGCTACGCGGCGAGGCTCAACGGCTTCACCGACATGGCCATCACGAAACTCGATGTCATGAACGGCTTCCCGGAGGTCAAGATCTGCGTTGCGTACAAGTGGAAATCATCCCTGTTGCGCGAGTTCCCGGACGACACGCGGATCCTGGAGCAGTGCCGGCCGGTGTACCGATCCATGAAGGGCTGGTCCGTGGCCGGTTTGGAGCGGATCCGCTCTCTCAAGCGGCTGCCGCAGACGATGCGCGATTTCCTCCGGCGCGTGGAGGACCACAGCGAAGCCCGGGTGGCCCTCGTTTCGGTGGGCCCGGACCGGGACGATACGATTCTGCTCAGGCCCCTGTTCTAGGGGAGAGGCTCAGGGCGCGACCGGCACATCTGCGGTTCGCCCGGCCGGAATCGGCGGTCTCGGGGAAGTTTCCCCCATACGGTCAGGCTCGCTCCGGCGCAGCACGCTGGACGGGAGCGCGGCACCGAACTGGCCCATCGAGTGCTCGTACCGGCTCCGGGCGCCGGGCTGCGGACGCGGGAGCCCGAGCGCCGCCCGGCACGATCGCTCGATGTCGTCGCGCGCAACGACCAAGTCCTCGGCATCGAGAGCGTCGGTGAACACGTAGGCCACGTAGCCTCCTTCGGGCACCCCTTTGTAGTAGTCGGCCACCTGAGTAAAGTCCAGCTCGATACTGTGGAGCCGGTCGCCGGTCCGGGGGGCCACGTAGGTCCACGTGCCCGGGCGGCCCGCCTCGGCGGGCGGGCCCACCACGGCGGGCGGGCCCACCACGGCGGGCAGGCCCACCACGGCGGGCAAGGCGTGGTCGTAGTAGGGCGTGCCGGGATAGGTCGTGATGATCGTCAGATCGAAGTCGTCCGGGCGGACTTCCAGGATCCACCGGCGCGTCTCCTCGATTGTGTCGGGGGTCTCCCCGGGGTGGCCGAGGGACATCAGGGCTTTGACGCGGAGGCCGTGCCGCCGCGCGATCTCGATGCAGCGCATGTTCGCCTCGCGGGTGGCCCTCTTGTTCATGCTGGTGAGGATGCGGGGTGAGCCGGACTCGAACCCCACGAGGATCCAGCGGAAGCCGGCCCTCGCCATCGCCTCGGCCTGGGCGTCGGTCAGGAGCTCGGACTTGATGAAGCCGCGCAGTCGGAAGTCGGCGCCCAACTCATCCTGCACCCCCGCGAGGGCGTTCATGAGAGGGATCATTTCGGGGCTGACGTTCAACTCGTCGTCGTACATCATGAAGCCGCGGAAGCCGTAGGTGTCGTGGAGGTGGCGGACCTCGGAGACGATGTTCTCCACCGAGCGCGTCCTCACGATTCGAAAAGCCGAGGACTCCCTTCCGCCGCAGAACCCGCACCCGAAGGGGCAGCCGAGTTGGGCGATGAGGCTGGTGGCGCGACGGCCATCGATGAAGTAGCGGTACGAATCGAGATCCACCAAATGGCGTGCGGGGAGGGGAAGCGCGTCGAGCTTCTCGTCGGTCTGGAAGAGGGGAGAGCGGCGATCGTCGGCATCCACGAGGGGTGGGGGCTCGCGGGAGAGGGCGATGTGGATGGCTTCTTCACCGTCGCCTGCTACGAGCACGTCGGCCAGGGCATGAAGCCGCGAAAGCGCCTTGTTGGCCCTGCCGGCCCGATCACTTTTCCGCTCCCGCTTGGCCGCGGTATTCACCAGC
Source organism: Nitrospirota bacterium (assembly GCA_016190245.1). Taxonomy (GTDB): domain Bacteria; phylum JACPQY01; class JACPQY01; order JACPQY01; family JACPQY01; genus JACPQY01. The sequence continues at coordinate 7,551 of JACPQY010000066.1, forward strand.
GTCACGTGGGGACCACCGAGGAGGATGCGGGCGTCGGGCCGCAGCTCCCGCAGGGTGTGGACGATCCGGCGCGCCGCCGGCATCTGGGGCGTGGTGGCCGTCAGGCCGAAGACGACCGCTTCCGAGGAGGCCGCATGCGCGGCGATGGCTTCGTCGAAGTTCTCCACCCCCGAGAGATCCACCACCTCCACCCGCCGGCCCGCCTGCTCGAGCACGGCGGCGACCCTGAGAATGCCGAGGGAAACAAACACGCGCTCGTCGAGAAGGAACGGGGAGGGAGGAATGACGAGACAAACCGGCAACCGGTCAGTCATCCGCACGTCCTGTGAAAAAACGGCAAATCCTTATGCCCTTTTCACAAAACATTATACCATGGATGGAGCCCCATGCTCAACGCCGGACGACCCCGATTGCGTGACGTGGGGCTGGTCGCCGCCGCGGCCCTGCTGCACCTGGCCCTGCTGATTCCTCCGACCCTGCAGCACAGCTTCTATCACGACGAGGTGATGGAGTTGCCGGTATACCGGCGCGGCGTCGTGGAGATTGTCTCTCACCTCGCGAGCGGGAATTTCGTTCGACCGCCTTTGTTCGGTCTTCTCCAGCACGTGTGGATGGGCCTCTGGGGGGAGAGCGAGGTGGCCCTTCGGTCGCTGAGTATCGTTTTTTCCGTGCTCTGCGTTCCGGCCATGGGTGCTCTGGGGAGGGTGGCGTTTGGGGAAGGGGCGGCGCGGGCGGCCATCTGGCTCTGCGCGGTCTCACCGTTGGCCTTGCTGTGGGGCCGAGTCGCGGGGTGGTATCCGGTCATGATGCTATGGGTCCTGCTCGCCAACCGCTGCCTTCTCGGCCGGGGGGGGGGATGGGCCTCGGCCGGCTATTTCGTCACCCTTGTTCTGGCGCTGTACACCAACTATTACGCCGTGGCTCTCGTGACCGCGCACGCGCTCTTCCTGCTGTGGGCCCGGCCGGAGGGGCGGCGTGGGAAGCTCGTGGCTTTGGCGCTGGCCATCGCGGCTTTCGCGCCGTGGGTCCCCGTGGTTTTCTCCCAGTTCGCGTGGCTGCGAACAATCACGAATCTCCCTGAAGGCCTCGGTTGGGGGAAGACGACGGCCTACGTTCTCTACGCCTTCACATTGGGTGAGACGTTTCTGCCCTCACACGCCGTGTGGGTGACGATCGCGGCCGCCGGAGCGGGGTTCCTGCTGTGGGCGGCGTGGCGAGAAGGGCCGCGCCGGGCGACCGTTCTCTTCCTCGGCCAGATTGCGTTGATGCTGGCCGCGGGCCTCCTGAGCGGTTCCCTGGCGCCCTACCGGGCCTATCCATTCGCGTCGCTCTACTGGATCCTCTTGGCGCGGGGCATGGGAAAAGGCGCGGGGCGGATCGGAGCGATCCTTCTGGCCGTGCCTTGGATCTGGTCCGTCGTCAACTTCGAAACCGGCAGCGAGTACCTCAAGATGGGTTTCCTTGAGCCGTGGCGCGAAGTCCACGCGGAACTGGCTGAGACGTTGGGAGCCGATGACCTTGTCGTCCACGATTCCTCGGTCCTCGCGCATTACCTGCGCTTGAGGCCGATCGCGGCGGCCGTGGAGCCTCTCCCCGTTGACGCTGAGGCTTGGGTGGCGGCCAACACGATCCGACTGGCGGAGGCCGCACGGGTGGTGATGCTCCACGCTCGGAGTTCATATCGGCCTACCTTGAACACCCGCTTCGAAGCTCTCGCGGACATGCTCCGACGACGGTGCGCCGAGGAGGTGGCGGCCCCTCTGCTACGCGATCCCGCCTGGCGCGAGAAGGCACGCTGGGCGCCCGGCTGGGCTTTCGCGGACGTGAAGATGCTTCGGCACGATTTCCGCGGCTGTCAGTGAGGCGTGACGACCCAAGCCGACCAGCGGGGTTCCCCGCGGAGCAGGGTGAGGGCGCGGCGTGCGTCGCGGGCCGACTCGAAGACGCCGAAGACGGCCGGTCCGCTGCCGCTCATTGCCGCATGGATGGCGCCGGCTCCCAGGAGGGCTTTCTCCATGCGGCCGATCTCGGCGTGGCGGTGCACAACCACCGGCTCAAGGTCGTTGCGGCCGTGGCGGCGCCAGAACGAGCCCGCGCGGGCGGCACGGGCCCAGTCCGCCGGAGATACTCGCTTCATGCGCGATCCGCGGTGTCCTCGGCGGTACTCGTCGTAGACGGCCGCGGTGGAAACTGAAAAACCGGGATAGGCCAGCACGTAGGCCGCCGCCTCTGGAGCCGGGAAAGGGGCGATCTTCTCGCCCCGCCCGGCGGCCAGCGCGGTCGTGTGGGGGGTGAGGAAAAAGGGAACATCCGAGCCCAGACCGGCGCCGATCTCGAGGAGGGCCGATGCGCCGAGGTCGAGCCGAAGGACCTGATTGAGCGCCAGCAGCACCTGGGCCGCATCGCTGCTTCCGCCTCCAAGGCCTGCGCCGGCGGGGATCCGTTTTCTCAGCGTGAGGTGCAGTCCGAGACAGGTATCCACGTTCTTCAAGAGTGCTCCTGCCGCGCGCACGGCGAGATTTCCGCGATCCGTCGGGAGTTCGGGGTTGTCGCAGATGAGCCGGATGCCGCGGCCGCTCGTGATTCGGATGCCGATCTCATCAGCGAGGCTGACTTTCTGCATGACCGTAGCGATCTCGTGGAAGTCGTCCGGGCGCGGGCCGAGGATCCGGAGGTTGAGATTGATCTTGGCGGGGGCGAGAACGCGGAAACGCCTCGGCATGGGCGGATTCTATCACGGGCGTCCGGGTGGGGGATCTGATACACTACCGGGGGGGGGGATGAAAGGAACGAAGATCGTGGTGGATGCGGCCAAGACGGCGCTCGTGCTCTCCGGCGGCGGCGCCCGTGGAGCCTACGAGGTGGGCGTACTCGGATACATTCGGGAGAAACTGCCGCCGCGGGCCCGCGCGAAGGTTCGTTTCGACATCATCAGCGGCACGAGCGTGGGCGCGATCCACGCCTGTTACCTCGCGGCCACGGCCCATGATTCATCGGGCCAGATTCATGCGCTTGAGAACATCTGGTCCCATCTCCGCTTCGACTCGGTCTATCGGTTTGGCACGCGCCAGCTCTGGAATGTTCTGCTCTGGTCCCTCGGCATGAGGGACCGGCGCCGCATGAGCCGGGGGCTCCTGCCCAAGCGCCTCGGCGGGTTCCTCGATACCCGGCCCCTCGAGCGGATCGTGATGACGATGGTCCCTTGGCGGAATATCAGCCGCAACGTGAGGCAGGGCCACCTGACCGGCCTGAGCCTTTCGGCCACGGACCTCCAGACGGGTCACACGGCCGTCTTTGTCGAATGCGGGGATGCGGTGCCCCCGTGGAGCCGCGATCCTTTCATTCAGCTTCGCCAGACCCGGATCATGCCGTCGCACGCACTGGCATCGGCCGCGATTCCGCTTCTCTTCCCATCGGTTTTGATCGGCGATCGGTACTACTGCGACGGCGGGCTGAGGCAGAACACACCTCTGAGGCCCGCCCTCCGGCTGGGGGCCACCAAGGTGCTCACGATCGGCCTCCACTACGCGCCGGCCGACCGCCAGCGCCTCCCGCGCGCGCCCATCTCGGCCCGCGAGATCCCGAACCATCCGGCGTACGTCCTGGGCAAGGTCCTCAACGCTTTTCTGGAGGATCACATTGATTATGACGTGTCGCGCCTGGAGCTCACCAACGCCATCCTGGAGGGGGGGGAGCAGGCGTTCGGGAGCGAGTTCTACGAGCGCCTCAACCGCATCGTCGTGCCGGTTCGGAGCGCGCCGTACCGAAAGGTCCGCAATCTTCTTATCCGGCCGTCGGAACATCTTGCCACCGTCGCCGCCTCGATTTCCCGGCGCAGGAGGAAGCCGCGCCTTCAGGCGATCCTCGACTGGTGGATGCAGGCCTTCATGCGGATGGGAACGGGCAAGAGGGAAGCCGACCTCCTGAGCTATTTGTTGTTCGACGGCGAGTACGCGAAGGCCCTCATTCATCTCGGCATGAAGGATGCCGAGGCGCGAAGGGACGAGTTGATCGACTTTTTTGTTTCGTGAGTCGGCAGTCGGGAGTCGGCAGTTGTGCGGCGGCGGCGGGGTTCTTACGGAGTTGCGCCGGCTTGCTGCTCCCGGCTCTCGACTGCCGAATAGCGGGGCCAGGCGTCCCACAGCCGGCGACCCATGCTTACCGTTGCTTCCTTCCGGACCTGGCGGGGTTCACACGATCCACCGTCGTGGGGCCCGGCCCCGCGCCCATTCTCGTTGAGCCCGCAGGCTTTGTAAACCTCAAGGGCAGGCGCTGAGGGCCCCGTCTTCTCCGCTACTGTTGACAGTATGAGGATAACGTCATACCATTGCGGTCATGAGTGCAGAGTATCGCGGCACGCTCTACCTGCCCAGGCGGTCACATGAAGCGCTCAAGGCCCGGTCCGTGCGGGAGAAGGTCTCCCTGGCGGACCTGGTTCGGCGCGCCGTGGACGCCTTCCTGCAACAAGGTGAGGAGGGTACGATTGCGGAGGGCTACAGGCAGCTCGAGTCCATGGTCGGGATCGGGCGAGGGGATGGCGCGGCGGTCGCCGAAAGACATGACGAGTTTGTGGCGCAGGCGATCGCCCGCGAGCGCGGGGTCGTCCCGCGCGGAGAAGCGGGTCGGCGCCCCTCAAACCCGGCTGCGGAGCGGGGTCGGGCTCGGCGGAGATGAGGGAGTCCGGCGGCGTCTTTGTGGACACGTCCGCGTGGTACGCGCTGACCGATGAGGTGGACCCCAGGGCGGGTGACGCGGCGCGGACACTCGCAAGGCTGGCGCAGGAGCGCAGGCCCCTGCACACCTCGACCGTGGTTGTGGCGGAAACGATTGCGCTGGTGGCGGCCCGCCTCGGCAAACGCATCGCCCTGCGGCTTGGTCGTTCGCTCCGGGCGAACGTGGGCCTGAGGATCCATGCCGACGACGAGATGCTCTTGGGGCTCGCGTGGGAGGAGTTCGAGCGGACGGGAACGGCCGTGTCCCTTGTTGACTGCCACTCCTTCTGCACGATGCGCCGGGAAGGGGTCAGGACGGCGTTCGCATTCGACGCGCATTTTCGTGGAGCAGGATTCGAGGTGGTGCCGTAGAGGCCGGCTTTGAGGCAAAAGCGTGAGGTTACCTCACGCGGGAAGCGTTTCCTATTCGCGTGGAGCGGGGACGCGGAGTGGAGCGTAGGACGTTTTTGGAGCTGATGGCGGCCGGAGCGCCCGTGGCGGCCGGCCTCGGTTGGACGTGCGCCCCCTCCCAGGGGCCGCAGTTCCACTTCACGCCGGCTGAGCGACGGCTCCTGGAGAATCTTCTCCGTGCCCTCATCCCGTCGGACGAACAGCCGGGCGCCATCGAGGCGGGAGGTGTCGAATACATCGAGCTCTTGCTGAACGCGCTCGTCTTCGACACTCCGAGGCTGTTCGGGGGGGGGCCGTTCAGCGGGAGGCACGGCGGCGACCGGAGCTTCGAGAAGTTCGTTCCTCTTTCCCGGATCGAGGAGTTGGCGTGGCGGACCCGCATCGAGGGGTCGCAGGGCAGGCCCGAGCGGGAGTTCAACGGCCCGACGCGCGGGTATCGGGCGATGTATGCGGAGGGGCTCGCGCGGCTCGAGGAGGCGGCGCGGGCGCGGCAAGGGGCGTCGGCCGAGGCGCTTTCGCCGGAGGGAGCGTTGGACCTGCTGAGCGAGGTTGATCCCGAGTTGCGTGGGCTCCTCTACGAGCACGCGGTGGAGGCGATGTACGGGGATCCCGTGTACGGCGGGAACCTCGGCAGCGTCGGGTGGGCGAGCATCGGATACGAGGGAGATCGCCAGCCGGCAGGGTATCTGCCGGACGAAGTGTCAACGTAAGAGAAAGGGGCATGGTGCGCGAGCCTGTTGATGCCGTCGTCGTCGGCAGCGGTGCCGGCGGCTCGATCGTGGCCAAGGTCCTCGCCGAGCACGGCCTCCAGGTGGTGGTGCTCGAAAAAGGGCGAAACCGATATCGCGGTCTCGGGGGGCCTACCCACGCCATCCGCACCGATCTGGCCAACGACGAGCTCAAGATCGTGAGGTACTTTCTCGGGAACGATCCGATCATCGAACCGCGCACCTTTCGGGAAACGGAGGAGGTCGAGCGCAGCCACACGGGCCAAGTGCAGGCGATCCCGTGCACCGTGGGCGGCGGGACGGTTCACTACGACGCGAACAGTCCCCGCTGCCAGCCGGACGATTTCCGGATGCGGAGCCTCTACGGCTTGGTCGAGGGGGCCGACGTGGAGGACTGGCCCATCTCCTACGACGACCTCGAACCCTACTACGCGGCTGTGGAGTACCTCATCGGCGTTCAAGGCGAGGACGGCGCGAATCCCTTCGAGGCCCGGCGATCGGCGCCCTTCCCCATGCGGCCCGGGCCGCCGAAGTTGGACGGGCTACTGCTGTCCGAAGGGGCGAAGCGGCTCGGCCTAAACCCGTTTGCCTTCCCGACCGCCGTCAACTCGGTTCCATACCGCGGCCGACCGATGTGCAACGAATGCGGGTTCTGCAATCACGGATGCCCGATCCATGCCATGGGCGGGGCAGCGGTCACCGTGCTTCACGAGGCACTTCAGACCGGGCGCTGCGAGTTGCGCGCCGATTCTTTCGTCCACCGGCTGGAGACCGACGACACGGGACGCCGCATCGCGGCGGTTCACTATTTGGATGCGCGCGGTCGCCCGCAGGTGCAGCCGGCGGATCGCGTCATCCTGGCGGGAAACCCGGTGGGCACGACGCGGCTCCTCCTGGCCTCCATGAGCACGCGCTTCCCCGACGGATTGGCGAACTCGAGCGGACGGCTGGGCCGAGACCTCACCTTTCACGTCATCTTCATCGCCGTGGGTCTTTTCGATCGCAACCTCCACCCGTACAAGGGGCGGTCCCTCACCCATGCGCTTGCCGATTTCACGGTCAATCGAACAGGCGAGAGCGGTTTCCTCCGCGGCGGCATCGTGGAGCTGGGTGGGCACATAGATCCGATCAGCGTCGGCAAGACGCTTCCGCCGGGTCGCCTCCACAAGCTCCTCATGCGCGGCGGCGAGGTGTGGAGCAAGATCGCGCCCGTGGCCATGATTGCCGAGGACATGCCCGTGTTTTCGAATCGGCTCGATCTGGACCCGACGGTGAGAGATGTGTACGGTCAGCCCGTCCCCCGGTTCACCTATCGGCCGCACCTCCGAGACCTCGCCCTCGTCGAGCGCTACACGCCCGCGCTGATGGAGATCGCCACGGCGGCCGGTGCCTCATCGGTGTTCACGGCAACGCGTGCGGCGCTGACAGGGGGTATCCCCCAGACGTTCCACATCCATGGTACCGCTCGGATGGGGGCGGACCCCGCGACGTCCGTCACCAATCCCTGGGGCCGGTTTCACGACCTCGAGAACGCGTGGTGCGCGGATGCGAGCGTGTATGTCACCTCCACGGCATTCAATCCGACGCTCACCATCCAGTCCCTCGCGCTCAGGACGGCGGCTTCCATCGTATCGCCTTCCGACCCGCTCGCCGTGCTCGACCGCCACCCGCCCCGCCGGTCCCCGCCTTGATATTTCTTTTGAAACAAACTAAAAACCTGTCATGGTCACGGGCTCGAGGGCGCGGTTCGTCGAGGCGGTCGGCCGGCTCATGGCCGCTTGGAGCTTCAAGGAGGCGTACGGCCGGATCTGGGCGTACCTCTACCTGAGCCCCGGCCCCCGGCCCGCCCGCGAGGTCAGCCGGGATCTGTCCATCAACCGAGGCCAGCTCAGCCTCCTCCTGCGCGAGATGGATCAGTGGGGCGCGATCCACCGGTTCCACGTGCCGGATCGCTCCGGCGTGGTGTACCGAGCAGAAGAACGCCTCTGGAAGATGATCCGAAGGGTGTTCCGCGACCGCGAGCGGGCGGAGGTGGAACGTGCCTTCGAGGTTTTCCGGACCTGCCAGGCAGACCTCGCGAAGGGCGCGAGCCTCACGGACCGCATGGCCGCGCGCAAGGTGCGTCGCCTGACGTTTCTCTCCGCGTGGGCGCTGGAGTTCCTCGAACGGGCGACGGCAGAGCGGCCGAGCTTTCGCGTGGTCCGCCTTTTCTGGCGCATCCAGAACGCGCTGATGGCATGAGAGCCCAGACCGAGATTGATATCGAGGCCGTCGAGGCGGTCATCCGCCGCTACGTCGAGGCCCCGGCGTTCTTCGTCCTTCATGACGTCGCGAACCACGTCCTCGGGTCCGGCGGAAAACGCGTGCGGCCCCTCCTTCTGCTCTGGACGGCCCGGGCCTTGGGCGGCAGCGAGGGCCCCGTGCTTCCGCTGGCGGCCGCGGTTGAAATCCTCCACGCCGGGTCGCTCCTCCTGGACGATGTCATCGATACCAGCCCCCTGCGTCGCGGCGAGCCCTCCGCGAACGCGATTTGGGGCAACAAGCGATCCGTGCTCGGGGGCGCCTACCTATTCTCCGTTGTCTTCCGCCTCCTTGCCGACTTGGGCCGGCCGGATTGGCAGCGGGCGTTCTCCAGTACGATGCGGGAGATGTGCGAAGGCGAGGCGCTCCAGATCGCCTTCAGGGGAAACGCCCACATGACGGAGGCCGACTACCTTGAGGTGATCGGGAGGAAGACGGGTTCGTTGTTCGAGCTGAGCTGCCGGCTTGGGGCCGAGGCCGCCACGGCGAACGGGCTGACGACGTCGGCATGCGACTTCGGGCGGGCGGTCGGTCTCGCGTTCCAGATCCAGGATGATGTGTTGGACTACACGGGCACGGACGAATCGCTCGGGAAGCCGGCAGGCCGGGATCTGGGTGACCGCCTCGTCACGCTGCCTCTCATCTATGCCCTGCGGGCGATGGAACCTGTGGATCGAGAGCGCGCCGTGGACGCCCTGCGCCGGCCCTTCATGCGGGAGGATGAGCAGCGCGCTCTGATGGAGGCGGTCCGCAAACGGGGGGGGGTGGAGGAGGCCCTGGCCAAGAGTCACGCCCTCATCGGCGAAGCGGAAGAGGCGTTGGGCCGATACCCCGGGGGGCCGGCGCGCGAGGCCCTGTCGGGGATTCTCGACGCGCTGAAATCCAGAAGAGCCTGAGGGGAAGGCGATCGGAGGCCGACGGATGAACGTCAAGATGTGGCTCGAGGCGGTTCGCGTGATTCCTCGGCTGGACCGGGAGGCTTTCCGGAGGCTGGACCTCGTGGCGCGCTGGCTCGTGGCCGTGCGGGGCGCCGCGCTCGTCATGACGCTTTTCTCGGCGACGTTGGCGGCGCTGCTCGCCGCACTCGACGGCCGGTTCGATGCCGGCTTGTACGCCTGGACGGCGCTGGGACTCCTCCTCGCCCACGGCGCGAGCAATCTGATGAATGATTACTCGGACTACCGGAGCGGGATCGATCAGGGTAACTACTTCCGTGCCCGGTACGGTCCGCACCCGCTGGCGGCCGGACTGATGACCGAGCGGGAACTGCTTACCTGGGCCGGGGTGACGGCCCTGTTGGCGGCTGGTGTTGGAGCGTATCTCGTGGCGGCGCGGGGTCCGGCGGTGGCCGGACTGGCGCTCGGTGGCGCGTTTCTCATGTATGCGTACTCGGGCGTCCCGTTCGCGCTGAAGCGGTACGGCTTCGGCGAGCCGGTGGTCGCCCTCACGTGGGGTCCCCTGATGGTTGGCGGGACGTACTACGTGATGACGGGCGATCTGCCGCGCTGGGTGCTGGCGGCCAGCGTGCCCTACGCGTGCGCGGTCACGATGGTCCTCTTCGGGAAACACATCGACAAGCTGGAAGACGACCGCGCGAGGGGCATCCACACGCTGCCCGTCCTTCTCGGCCCGCGCTTGGCGAAGGCAACGGCGATCGGACTGATGGTGCTCGCCTACGGTTCCATCGTGGCTCTGGTCGCGATCGGCCGGCTGCCCGCGACGTGTCTGCTTGTGGTGCTCTCGGGGAGGCAGGCGTGGTGGTTCTTGCGCGTGTACACGCACGAGCGCCCCGAACGTCCGCCCGCGAAGTTTCCCCAGGATGCGTGGCCCCTCTGGTATGTGGCGTTCGCCTTCGTGTTCACGAGGCGGTTTGGGGCCTTCTATCTGGCCGGACTGCTGATTGGGGTCTTCCTCAAGTCCGCGTAGGGCGGGGGTCGCTCGTTCGGCCTTGATCGTCTGCCTGCCCGCGAGTAGTCTATCCGGCATGAATCGAAGGGAAGCTGGGTCGTGAGCGCAATCGGAGGGCTTTGATGGGACACTTCGAGCGGATGACGGTGCTGGACGCCTCGTTCCTCCATCTCGAAAACGCGTCCAACCACATGCACGTCGGGATTTGTGCCGTGTTCAAGGCGGGGAGGGGCGGTCGGAAGCGGGGCCTCGCGGAGGAGGAAGCGGTTCGTTTCATTGAGTCGCGGCTGCCGATGGTTCCGCGGTTCCGGCAGAAGATTCACTGGCTGCCTATCGAGCGCCGCCCCGTGTGGATTGATGATCCCAACTTCAACATCCGATATCACGTCCGGTTCACAGCGTTGCCGCGCCCCGGGGGCGATGCCGAACTCAAGACCAAGCTGGGCCGGGTGATGTCCCAGGCGCTGGACCGCAACAAGCCGCTCTGGGAGATGTGGTTCGTGGAGGGGCTTTCGGGAGGGCGGGTGGCCATCCTCAGCAAGGCGCACCATTGCATGGTGGACGGAGTGGCCGGGATGGACCTCGCATCGCTGCTGCTCAGCACAGTGCCCGATCCGGTGGAGGTGCCCAGCCCGGAGGCGTGGGCGCCCCGTCCGGGTCCGACGCCCGGGGAGCTCCTCATCGACGTGCTCCGCCGACAGGCCCGAATGCCGTTAGACGTCGTGCGTCTGGCGCGCCGCGCGGCACGGGACCCCGCGGACGCGTACAGAAAAGGGCGACTGGCCCTGCGGGCCGTGAGCGAGTTCCTCGCGCCCGGACTGCACCTTCCCCCTCGAACGCCGTTCAACACCCTGATCGGCCCCCATCGGCGTTTCGAATGGGTGGAGACCTCGCTTTCCGACGTGAAGGCGGTCAAGAATGCGCTCGGCGGCACCGTGAACGATGTCGTGCTGACGATTGTGGCGGGTGCGTTGCGCCGCTTTCTGACTCACCGCGGGGAAAAAACCGCCGGGATCGAGCTCAAGGCGATGGTGCCGGTGAGCGTGCGGGGAGAGACCGAGAGGACGATGGGCAATCGGGTGGCCGGGATGGTGGCCGTGCTGCCCGTGGGCGAGAGCGATCCGCGGAAGAGATTGGAGAGGGTTAAGGAATCGACGTCGAGTGCGAAAGAGGCGAAGCAAGCGCTGGGTGCGGATGTGATCATGAAGATCGCGGACTGGGGCGCGCCCAACCTCATCGCGCAGGCCGCGCGATTGCAGGTGGAGCGGCTCCCTTTTAATCTGGTGGTGACGAACGTGCCGGGCCCTCAGTTCCCGCTTTATCTTCAGGGCGCGGAGATGGTGGCGGCGTATCCCGTGGTGCCGCTGTCTTCGGGGCTGGCGCTCGGCATCGCGCTCGTGAGCTACCAGGGGAAGCTGTGCTGGGGCTTGAACGCGGACTGGGACGTGGTGCCGGATCTGGATATCTTCGCGCGCCACATCCGTGAGGCCTCCGCCGAGATCCAGCGGCTCACCGGGGTCAAGTCTTGAATTGACAAAGGTAGCCCGGTCGCTGTCGCCGCAAGTCCGATGAAACCTGTGTCAGGTCAGGACTTGACCCCACCCGTGCAGCGGTTTCCGTGGCTGGCGCGGGTGCGGAAGAGGCGCGCGAAGGCACGCGATGGCGTGCCCGTCTCGTACGATGTGCTGGGCCGCGGCGATCGGGCGGTCGTTCTCGCCAACGGCCTTGGGGGGCGGCTCTACGCGTGGGCGCCGCTCGTGCAGTCGCTCGAACGAAACTTCACCGTCATCACCTGGGACTACCGCGGGCTGTTCGAGTCCGGGAGGCCTGCCCGGACGCCGAACATGGAAGTTCACGACCACGCCGAAGACGTCATCGCGATCCTGGATGCCGAGAAGATCCGCACTGCGGCCCTCGTGGGGTGGAGCATGGGCGTGCAGGTGGGCCTGGAGCTGGCCAGCCGGCGTCCCGAACGGGTGGACCGGCTCGTCCTCATCAACGGCACCTATGGCCACGCGCTTTCCACCGGGTTCCAGATGCTGTTCAGGATCCCCGGACTCGATCGGCTCAACCACCGGATCATCCGGTACCTCCTGCGAAGCCCGCGGGAGGTGGAGCGGCTCGCGCGGCTCGTGCGCGGCAACCTTCGGACCTTCGCCTGGGTGGGGCGGCGTGTGGGGCGCATCTCGCCCCTGATGGAGCGGGCGCTCGAACAATACTCCGAGGACGTGCTCGGGACCGACTTCAACAACTACCTTCGCCTGTTCCAGGAGCTCGATGCGCACTCCGTCTATCATCACCTGCCCGAGATCCCGCATCCGACCCTCATCCTGAGCGGCGGGCTCGATTTCCTCACCCCCGCGTACCAGTCGCAGGAGATGGCGCGGTTGCTGCCGAACGCCCGGCACATTTTCCTTCCGTGGGCCTCGCACTTCTTGTTGCTCGAGTATCCCGAGAAGGCCGTGCCGCCGATCCTTTCTTTCCTGGAGGAAGGGGCGCCGCCCCGCCGGGCGAGCCTCCGTCCGGTCTGACCGCATGAGCCGCGCGCGATCCCGCGCCGCGAAGGGGCCATGAAGGTTTGCGCGCACGCGCTGCCGGAACCGCGCACGATGGTGGGCGGTCTGGCAGCAGGGCACTCGAGGGGCGAGCTTTGGGTCTCCGTCGGGGGGTCGTCAACGCTGCTCTGGCGGTTCGATCCGGACCGCGGGGGGTTCGAGCCGGAACCGGCCGGCGGGCATCTGCGGGGCTGCAGCTACATCCACAGATCCCTCGTGGTGGCCGCGGACGGGTCGCTGTACGTGGCGGCGAATCGGCTCCCCTCCTTGTGGCCGCAACCGGGACGGAGGATGTCGGCTCGCGCTCTGCCCCCCCGTCTTTTTCAGGCCGGACTCCGGCTGCTGATGACGGCTCAGAAGATCGGCGAGAGGATCAGTTCGAGCCGGATTGTCCGGAGGCACGCGGACGGGCACTGGGAGCGATACGCAGACGTGCGGATGTTTTCGATTGACCTGGCGTGGGACGCCTCCCGCGGACAGATCCTCCGGCTCTCACCCAAGGGGGTGACGGTCCCCGAGCCGAGCGGGACCGAAAGCACGCTTCTCCCTTCCGCGAAGGGTTTCGTTCACGAGCTAGCGGTCGGCCCCGGCGGTGAGCTCGTCACGTCGGATGCGAACGGGATCGTTTTCGTTGCGGATGCAAAGGGTACGCGCGTTCAGGTCGGAAACATCGAGGATCTGGGCTCGGACCGCCGGGCGGCCCCGGGGATCGACGGCTTGCTCTTCGTCCCGCCGGGGCTGCTGGTGGGCGGCACACGCAATCGGGCGCGTCCGTTCGTTCTCGATCTGAATGATCGAAGGCTTCACCTCCTGGAGCCCCTCTCCGTTGCGCCCCGAGCCAGCGCTTTCTGTTCCACGCCCGCCGGTCGGGTCTTCTTCGTGGCCGGCGTGGGGCGCGCCGTCCTCTACGAGCTGGACGTCATGCAGCGTCGCGTGCGAGAGTGCGCTGCGCTAGAGGCGAACGGGATCGTCTGCCATCACATCCACGATCTCGTCTCGCTCCCGGACGGTCGGCTCTTCGCGGGCGAGTTCTTTCCTCTCGACGTGACCGAGCCTCCTTGGCCCTCGCGGGATTGCATGTTGTGGGAGATCAGGTTGGGGGAGTAAGGACGGGTCAATAGACCGAGTGGTTGGTGGGGCTCCTCGGAAGCGCTGTCACCCGATCACGCGGGCCAGTTCCGTCTCGCAGTCGGCAGGCGGCCGGAAACAATGCAGGTACTTGTTGGCGATCAAGCGGAAGTGGGGTCCGCGGGTCCCCCAGCGGAGGAGGGGTCCCATGAGAAAGGGGTACCGGTTGAGGGCTTTCTGGAGTTTCCACACGGCGCGCAGCTTGCCCTCGTAGTGTTGAACCAGCGCGCGGTAGTCCGTCCGCACTTCTTCGAGGGACCGTTTCCCTTCGCGCCAGGAGCGCAGCAGCCATCCAAGCATCGTTCCGAAGTAGAGGGCCAGGCGGATCCCCTCGCCGGTGACGGGAAAACACAACCCTGCCGCATCGCCCGTCTGGAACATCGCTCCCTGCACGAGCGGTTCCTGCGGAAGGTACGGCACCGCTCCCCCGTGCGTCGCCCCGACCTTCAGGCCCTTGCTCTCCAACCAGGCGGTGAGCAAGGTCTTCAAGTTGTGCCGGCCGTAGTACTTGATCACTCCGAAGCGGACCGTGTCCCCGCAGGGAAATGCCCAGGCGTACCCGTAGCCGTTCTGGATGAACGGCCGGTCGAAATGGAACTCGAAGGCGTCCACACGGGCCGGGATTTCCGTCTCGATCCCCACGCCCTTGGGGGGGGGTGGGCCCGGCCGATCCACGGCATTCCATCCGGAGGCGTTCACGATCACCTCCGCCTCGTAGGGGCCCTGCTCGGTCTGGAGTGTGTGGCCCTCCACGCGATGGACCTTGGACTGGACGAACGATACATGGGAGAGATCCGCACCGGCTGTGCAGAACGTTGGGTAGTCTATCGTGCAGAACGGTTCGTTGAGTTCGATGGGCGCCTCGTAGCCGTTCATCACGCATCGGAAGCGTGATGTTGAGAAGCGAACGGAGGCGTCGAGACCGAGGTGGCGGACCCACGCCAGCGGGAGGGCGCAGGCGGACGACTGGAAGGCCCCGGGCGCCGCGCGGTCGAAGAGCAGAAGCGGGCCGGGGAGTTGCCGGGCGACGGCCAGACCGGCAAAGCTGGCGCCGATGACGGCGACGGGGTAGGGCGTGCCTGAGCTTTCAGCCATCAGCTCGCAGCCTTCAGCTCGCAGTGGCCGGCCGATTGCTGAATGCTGATAACGGAACACTTCTACAGTACGAAGCCGGCAGGGCGAGCGCAAGGGGGGCGGGAATTCCTCAACTCGCGCAGAGGGGTGCCCATCGAGATTGCTTCTCCGCCGGCTGGTCCGCCACGGCGGACTGGCGGATCGCCTTGACGCCCTTCCCTTGTCATCGCGAGTCCGTCACAGGCGGAAAGGGGCAGCCTGTCCGCCCACTGGCGGATGGCGATCTCACGTTGGGGAGTTGCTCCGCAAGGGGGCCCGGTTTGGCCCAGGACCGGCTCTTCGGCTACAATGGCGCGGTGAGCCCACGATTCGACGACTCCAGCGGCTACCGCTTCTGTCTCATCTGCGGAGGGCCGTACGACCTCAAGGTTCTGAAAGAGGGTGAACGACCCCGTCACGTTTGCCGGTCCTGCGGCCACACCCACTATGTGGATCCCAAGGTCGCCACGGTCGGTATCTTCCAGTCCAACGGTGGGATCGTGATGCTCCGGCGCGGCATCGAGCCTGCGTACGGCAAGTGGGTCTGCCCAGGCGGGTTTGTAGAGCGCGGAGAGACCCCGGTGGATGCGTGTGTGCGCGAATCGGAAGAGGAAGCGGGTGTGAAAATCGGCGACCTGCGTTTGCTCAATGTGTATGCGTACCCGGACCACGTCGTGATCGTCATCGTCTACATGGCTCGTCTGATGAGCGGCGTTCCTCGGGCGTTGGACGAATCCATGGAGGTGGGCGTGTTTCCGCCGGAGCGCATCCCGTGGGACGACCTTGCGTTCCCCAGCACGCGCGACTCGTTGCGCGACTATGTCGAGACCGTCCGCGCGGATTCCCATGTGAGCAAGCGTTCACCCCCCTGCCCGTCCGCCGCGGCGGACCCCCCCCCTAACCCCCTGGTGGGGGAATCCGCCCGTGGCGGAGAGGATGGGGGGCGCTGAACGGGCCTCCATGTTTGACGTGCTTTCCCGGAGTCTCGACCGTCTCTTCCGGCGGTTTGGCGATCGTCGCACCCTCGGCCAGAAAGACGTGGACCAGTTCCTGGCCGAACTGCGCCGCGTTCTGCTGGAGGGCGATGTCCACCTCGACGTCGTCAAGTCCTTCATAGAAGACATTCGCGGAAAAGCGGGGGAACAGTCACGCTTGGCAGGGGTGACGCCTACGGACCAGCTCATGACGCTGGTAGGGCGGAGGCTGATCGAATGTCTGGGCGGGGAGGGTCGGCGGATCACGTTCGATGCCGCGGTCACCTCCGTCATCATGCTCGTCGGCCTCCAGGGGAGCGGAAAGACGACCACCGCCGCCAAGCTGGCGCGCGCGGCCCAGAAGCACGCGTGTCGGCCCCTGCTCGTTCCCCTCGATTGGAAACGTCCCGCGGCCGTGGAGCAGCTCCGGGTGCTGGGAGAGAAGATCGGGGTGGAGTGCGCGATCCCACCGGCCGGCGCGCGCGACGTGGCGGCCCACGCCGGAGAAGCCGCCGCCGATGCCCGGCGGCGCGGCGTCGGTCCGGTCATACTCGATACGGCCGGGCGGCTCCACGTGGACGACGCCCTCATGGAAGAGCTGCGGCGCGTCCGTGACGCGGCGCAGCCCCAGGACATCCTTTTCGTGGCGGACGGCTCGGTCGGTCAGGACGCGGCCGTGCAGGCCCGCGCGTTCGAGGACAAGATCGGCCTCTCCGGCGTGATCCTGACGAAGATGGACGGAGACGCGCGCGGCGGCGCGGCGCTCTCGATCCGCACCGTCATCGGCCGCCCGATCGTGGCCATCGGCGTGGGTGAGGAGCCGGACGCTATCGAAGATTTCCACCCCGACCGGCACGCCTCCAGGATCCTCGGCGCGGGCGACCTGGAGACGCTCTTCGAGCGCGTGCAGGAGCGCGTCACGCACGAGAAGGAGGAGCGGGTCCGCGCGATGCTTGAGTCGGGCCGCTTCACGATGTACGACTTCCGGGACCAGCTCAGGGAGGTCTCATCTATTGGCCCGCTGGAAAGTGTGCTAAAACTCATTCCCGGGGTGGGACGCCTCGTCGGCAGAGGGGCGGACATGGCGAGGGCGGAGAAAGAAATGAAACGAACCATGGCGGTGATCGATTCCATGACGCACGGAGAGCGGGAGACCCCCTCCCTGCTGGACGGGTCGCGCCGGAGGCGCATCGCCCGGGGCAGCGGAACGCGCGTGGAGGACATCAACCGCGTGATCAACCAATACGAACAATTCCGAAAGGTGGTCCGGATGGCGGCCAAGCGCGGGCCGGGCACGGTCGATGCCCAGTCCATGCTCCAGGCGCTGGGCCGGCCCGGCATGCGAATGTGAGGTCCAGATGGCAGTGACGATTCGATTGAAACGCGTCGGTCGCAGAGGCATCCCGAGGTACCGGATCGTGGCGACTCCCACCCGGTCCAAGCGGGACGGCCGATGTCTCGAGAACCTCGGGACGTTTGATGCCCGCAACGAGAAGGGAGGGCTCACGCTCAACGTGCCCGCCTACGAGAAATGGGTCTCGAAGGGTGCCCAACCTTCCGGTCGCGTGGCCAAGCTCTACGAGAAAGCGAAGCGCGAGAGCGCTCCGGCCCCGGCCTGACGCCGGGCCCGGCGATCGAGTCTTCCTCCGTAGCTTCTGCTCTTCTTGCGAAGGAATCGACAATGGACAATTGACAATCCGGGATGGTCGATGGTTGATCGTTGATCTTGGATGCGGCCACGCCGCGGTAGGGAGGTGGATATGGAGGCGACAACGCTCAAACAGTTGATCGAGACGATGGCCAGGGTAGTGGTGGACCGCCCTGAAGAAGTGAACGTGCGTGAGATCGAGGGAGAGCAGACTTCAGTGATCGAATTGAAGGTAGCCCGGGAGGATCTGGGGAAGGTGATCGGCCGGCAGGGGCGGACCGTCCAGGCGATGCGCACAATCCTGGGGGCCGCGTCCAACCGCCTCAACAAGCGTTCGGTCCTCCAGATCCTCGAGTAAGCGGCCGCCGGCCCGGGGGCAAGGGGGAGGCGCATGCGATTCGACGTCCTGACCCTTTTCCCAGGGATGTTCCGTTCGTACCTGGACGAGAGCATCCTGTCCCGCGCGCAGGCCCGGGGGCTCATCGAGGTGGCCTTCCGGAACATCCGCGACTACTCGACGGACAAGCACCACACCGTGGACGACGCCCCCTACGGGGGGGGGGCGGGGATGGTCCTGATGCCGGACCCCGTGGTGGCCGCCATCGAGGCCGTGGAGCGGGAGCGCCCGGGTGGGCATGTCATTCTCCTGACCCCGTGCGGCCGCCTCCTGCGGCAGGAACGGGCGAGGGAGCTGGCCATGATGCCGCACCTCGTGCTGATCTGCGGCCGCTACGAGGGCGTGGACGAGCGTGTGGCGGGGGGCTACGCCAGGGAGGAACTCTCCATCGGCGACTACGTCCTCTGCGGCGGGGAGCTGCCGGCCCTGGTCGTCATCGAGGCCGTCGCGCGGCTCGTGCCCGGCGTGCTCGGGGCGGAAGAAGCGGCCGCGAAGGATTCGTTTGCGGGCGGGCTCCTGGAGCATCCCCAGTACACTCGCCCGAGGGAGTTTCGGGGCACGGCCGTGCCCGACGTGCTTCTGGGGGGCGACCATGCCCGCATCGCACGCTGGCGCCGCGAACAGAGCCTTTTGCGCACGGCACGTGTCCGGCCCGATCTGCTGGCCCAGTCGAACCTCACGGACGAAGAAGTTGCATTCCTGGGCAAACAGGGGTATGTAGTAGGGCCTTGGAAGAAAGGGTGACACCAAACCGCCATGAAAGAAATCCGACTCGTCGATTCCTCGCATGTGCGTCGTCAGCCGGCGTTTCGTGTCGGCGATGTGGTCGGCATCCACTACCGCGTTCGTGAGGGAGAGAAGGAGAGAGTCCAGCAGTACCAGGGCGTGGTGATCCGTCGTCGCGGCGGCGGGATGGGCGAGACCTTCACGGTTCGCAAGGTGTCTTTCGGAGTGGGAGTGGAACGCACGTTTCCCGTCCACACGCCCCTCATCGAGAAGGTGGAGGTCCTCAGCCGCTCCAAGGTTCGGCGGTCGCGTCTCTACTTCCTTCGTGAGTTGCGCGGCCGCAAGGCGAGGCTGAAGGAGTCCGCGCTCGACTTGGCCGTTGCGCCGGCGGAGTTGGATCGGGGCGCCGAGGCCGTGGAACCCGCGCCTGCGGGCGCTCCTTCACAGGGCGAACAGCCCGCCGGTTGAGCCTGTTCGACCGACTGCGCAAACTCGGGCGCGCCCCGCACCCATCCCGAGAGTCCGTCGTGCGCGAGGTGCACGTGACAGGCGAAGCCGCCTCCGGCTGCAATCCTGCCCGTCGCACAGCCGATCGGGGGATGGGTGCGGGGCGCGCCCAACTCGGGCGGACGGGCGAGGCGATCGCCGCGCGCCACTTGCGTGAGCGAGGCTACCGCATCCTGGCTCTCAACTACCGTTGCCGCTACGGCGAGGTGGACATCATCGCGCGCCGAGGATCAACCCTCGCGTTCGTGGAGGTCAAGACGCGCCGGAGTGCCCGCTACGGCAGCGGAGCCGAAGCGGTCAGTGCCCGGAAACAGGGCCAAATCATCCGAACGGCCACCCACTATCTCCAGGAGAAAGCGTGGACAGAATGCGAGTGCCGGTTTGACGTGGTCTCCGTTGGTTGGCAGAATGGCGCTCGCATGATCGAGCATCTCGAAGCGGCGTTTACCGCGTAAAGAGATGGAGCCGCCCCCCGACCCGACTCCCAAGCCCGCGACGCAACGCCTCAACACGGCGCTCAGTGGAGGTTCACGCCTCCTACAAGGCGCGATGGAGAGACCGAAGACGGCGTTGTTGACCGTGGCCGGACTGTTCGTGGGCGTGCTGATCCTCAGCAACTTCGATGTGCGCCGGGATGTCGAGCTTTTCGACTGGGAGTTGATCCGCCTGAGCTTTTCGTCGGTTTTCCTTCTGGGCGCGATCGCGGGCGCGGGGGTGATGTGGGCGTTGCGCCGGAAGTTGTAGGCAGGGGCTGCGAGGCTCAAGCCTTCAGCTATCAGTCCGCCACAGGCGGATCAGCTTTCGGCTTTCGGATGGGGTGGCGGGAGATTCGCGATGTGCGGCCCATTCCGGATCCGAGGCCATGTTGCATGCCGCGCCGTCCTGAGCGCGGCGACATATCATGGCCCCATGCCCTCCGTGGCAAGGGGCTGAACGCTGACTGAGTGGCTATTGAAACGCCCGTGCGCCTTCCGGCGCATACTTCTCGGGGTGCTCGATGCGGTCCCGGGCGGCCTCGACGCTCTCGATAGCGAGGGCTGAGTAGACGCCCAATTCGAGCTCCGGTTGCGCCCGAAGGATCATCCGGGGGCCGAATCCGAGCGAGCGCAGATCGCCGTAGACCCGATAGAAAGCGAGCGTCAACCCCGCTTCCTGGGCGGGAATGAGCACCCAGGCGCCGCGCGCTCCGGGCATGTCGCCGCGGACTTGGTTCCACGAGAGGACGCCGCGTTCCCGGTCGAACACCACGCGGTGGGTCATCTGCACCCCCACGGAGAGGATGGAAAACTTGATTCGCATCTTGTAGTGCACGAGCTCTTCGTCCCCCTCCCGAGTGAGGACCCGGACGTCTTCCGTGTGGGGCATGAAGGTCTCGTATCCGTCAAGGTTGGAGATGACATCCCAGACCGCTTGAATCGGGGCGTGGATGATGATTCCGCCCGTCACCCACTCCGCCTGCCCCGAGGCGTCCTTCTGGAGGAGGAGAATCGGTCCTCGTTCCATGAGACGCAGCAGGGAGGGAGTGTCGGCCGCATCCACTCCGAGGTCGCCGGCCTGCCCCGCACCCGCGAGGAGGAGCCAAGCGGCCACGCCGAAAGGGCCCATGACGGCAGTGTAGCGCCGGGGGTCGGACAAGACCAGCGCCGGCACCTTGGCCGTGTCGGGCGTCAGGCGCTTTCCTGCTTCGGGCGTTCCCAGAACTGGACCAGAATCCCGAAGGCGTGCTTGGGGTGAATGAAGGCCGTTTTCCATCCGCCGGCACTCCAGCGGTCCACCACGCGGATCCCGTCCGCCTCCAGTCGTGCCACGAGCGCCTCGAGGTCGTCCACGTAGAGCGTGATGTGGTGGAAACCCGCCCCCCGTCGGTCGAGGAATTTCTTGACGAAGCTGTCGTGTCCCCCGTCCTCGAGGAATTCGATCTTGAACGGTCCGATCTTGAGATTGGCGAAATTGAAGCGGCCGTCGTAGCCGGGCGAGGGGGGCGTCTTGACCTCGGCCGAAAGGTATTTGGTGAAGAATGCCAGGGCCTCATGCAGGTTCTCGACGGCGAAGGAAACGTGGTCGACTTTCATGCGGAGTCCTCCTGCGGGGGGGGGGGGGCTGCTCGGCGCCGGCGGCTCAGTCCAGCAGCTCGATGAGGGTGCCGAGGTTTTCGCGGACAAGCAGGGCCTCGGCCTTTCGAAGACGCCCCAGCGGGGCGAAACTGTCGGTGCCGTCGCGTTTGCGCACAACCCGGACGATGCCTATTTTCTTTTCACCGCCGTTGTAGCTGTACACGCCGATCTTGAGGCGGGTGCCCTCGACCTCGACGACGTTTTCGCGAACAGCCTTGTCTTTCTCGGGTTCGTAGGGCATCGGATCCTCCTTCAGGCCGGTTGGGCGATCGGGCGCGGTGGAGGGCTCGGGTCGGACGGCCCGGCCTCACGGGCACGTGTTGCATTGGCCGTAGAGCTCCAGCTTGTGGCTCAGGATCTTGAATCCGCGGTTGCGGGCCGCCGTCCCCTGGAGCTGTTCGATCTCGTCATCTTCGAATTCCTGGACGCGGCCGCATTTCATGCAAATGAGATGGTCGTGATGTTTTCGGTTGAGGAGGCTCTCGAAGCGGGCCTTTCCGTCGCCGAACTGGCGCTCCTCGGCCATGCCGGAGCCTTTGAGAAGGCGGAGCGTCCGGTACACGGTGGCGTAACCAATCGAAGGGTATATCCTTCTCACCCGTTGATAGAGCTCATCCGCGCTCAGGTGCTTTCGCGACTTGAGGAAAATCTGGATGATGGCCTGCCGTTGCCGCGTAATTTTCAGCCCGTTGACGCGAAAAAGATTTCCAACGAGCTGTTTGCGGGTCATGAACGGAAACGATGTTAGTACAGCGGCGCGATCTGTCAAGCCTCCCGCACACGCGGTGAAAAATGTTGCGATGCAACACGGCGCGTCGTTCCTTTACGATTCACGGTTTACGCTCTGATCGGGGGCGCCCCGCACCCATCCCGACGCTCCCCCTCAACCTGTGGTATGCCTGGAAGGCGAAGCCGCCTTCGGCTACAATCTTGCCCGTTGCACAGCCTATCGGAGGATGGGTGCGGGGCGCGTGGCGGAATGGAAGACGCAGTGGACTCAAAATCCACCGGTGGCAACACCGTGGAGGTTCAAATCCTCTCGCGCCCATCCTGCTTCGCCTCGCTCGGCGAGGCTACGCAGGATGCCCTCCGCAGCCTCGGCGGAGGAGGGCACCTGGCTCCGAGGTGCGGTGTGGGGCGACGTGTGAAGACGTGGCGCCACAGCGAGGCCTACATCTTCGAGCCACCCTCCACCGTGTTTCCTCCCTCGCGCTCGCTCGGGTGATGGCCTTGGAAGATGGAGAACTTGAGGCCCGGGATCGCCCTCAAAGCCACGATCTCGAAGACAAGGTCGCGCGTTCGCGCGGGTTCCACGAAGCGAACCTCGCGGATCGCCCGCAGGAAGGCGGCGGAGACGACCAGCCGGAGAAGGCCCGAGAGGAGAAAGAGCATCTGGAGCGAGTGGGCGGGGTGCCACTCCACCGTAAGGAGGGACAGCCGTTCCGGAAGCCGCGAGGCGAGCCACCCGCCGAGAAGGGCGCCCAGCAGGATGCCCCCTTGGACGAGCAGGGTGTAGTAGGCTACGCAGCGGGCGCGCTTCGCCGGGGTGACGGCATCGAAAACGAAATTGGTCGCCGCCAGGTTGAATCCCCCCCAGATGAAGCCGGCGAAGATCTGGCAGGCCAGGATCCAGCCGAAGCGGGTCGAGAAAAGCCAGACCATCGGCACGAACGGGATCAGCAGACCGGTGAGCCGGAGCACGCGCATGTTTCCGAAACGGTCCGTCACCCGACCCCAGTTGTGCATGGTGAGGTACTGAACCAGCACCACCGCGGCGGCGGCAGCCGTGAATTGCGCATAGCTGAGATGAAGGTCCCGCAGCATGTACAGAGCGAAGAACGGGCCGGCGAGGTTGGCGCAGAACTGGATGAGGGCGACATACCAGACGAAGCGGGCGAAGTTCGATCGGGGCGAGCGGCGCAGAAATTCCCAGAAGGTGAAATCCTGTTCGGGGCCCGGGGGGGAATAGGAGGCTTCCTCCATCTTCCGGAGATGCAGCACGGAAAGGGCGCGCGCGGCCAGAGCGGCCAGGAACAGCGCCCCGTAGCCAAGACGCTCCATTCCCAGGCGCGTGAAACCCTCGAGGAAGAGACCGGCGCAGACGAGCGCGATGAACTGGAAGACGCTGATGAGACGGTTCCGACGGCCGAAATACCGGCCCCGGGCCTCGGGCTTCACCAAGTCTCCCATCCAACTGTTCCAGGCCGGCCCCACGAAGCTTCCAAACATAAAATAGGCTGTCGTGAGGACCAGCAGCGCGGCGAGGGCGAAGGAAGGCTCCGTCAGCACGAGCACGACCAGCGGCAGCCAGCACAGGCCCTGCGCCGTCGCAGCCCGAACGATGAGATCCTTGCGGCGGCGCAGACGCTTGAGCAGGGGCACGGAGGCGACCTGGACCAGCGAGCCCAGGAAGGGGGGGACGCTGCTCAGCAGAGCGACAAAGAGGCTCCCGGCGCCCAGCGCGATGGCAAAAGGCGAGAGGTAGGCCTCACCCGCGCCCAGCATCACCGCGTGGGCGCAGCCGTCCTTGATCGAGTGATCGAGGCTTGGTGTTTCTCGATCGTCTTCCGGGCGCGTCAGGAGGGCCGAAGCGGGCGAGTCCATGCGAGCAGGGCGTCAGCGCACGAGAAAAGAAACGCCGGCTCCCCGAGGGGAACCGGCGTCGTTTGGCAGATGAAAGCCGCGACTACTTCTTTGCCGGGGCTTTTGCCGGGGCCTTTGCGGGGGCCTTGGCCGCAGGCTTGGCGCCCTTCTTGGACGCTTCGGCCTTCGTGGCGTCCAGTTGAGACTGGAGATTCGCCACCTGGCTCTGGAGCTGGCTGTTCGAACCGGCCAGACCGGTCTTCTCCTGCTCGAGTTGGTTCACGCGAGCCTCGAGATCGGCCTTGGCCTTCTTGGCCCCATTGAGTTCGGTCACCACCTTTTCATGCTCCTGCTTTGTCACGCCGCAGGCGGGCAGGGCGAAAAGGAACGCGACCAGTGGAAGAGCTAGGACCCAACGAGAGGGTTTCATGGTTGATTACCTCATCTTTCAGGTTACAGACGATCGGTGGTCCATCACCGAAGCGACGGTTCGCCCGTGGCCGGGAATCGACCGCGGGCTCGCGGGGTGGGGGAACACACCACACCCGGTTTGATGGGGTCCGAGGCGGGGTACGCGGCTGCGGGGCGTCATCGTGGCGATCCTTGGGAGGCGCGGTGTGGACCCGCGCTACACGTCCTGGAGGGCGATGGCCCAATCCGCAGGTCTCCGCACGCAAAGGCGTTTCGCGGACGCGTCTGGCGCCGTACAGTCGCGCACCCTAAGCGGGAGCCCCATACGGCCAGACTCTATAGCTCAAGTCGAGAATCCATGCAACGGGGTGGGGGTGAGTTGGGGCGGGCCAGGCCCTAGGCCGGGAACGCGGTCTCCCGCGCGCCGCATAGCGGGACCGGTCTTCGGACTTGACCCTTTGCATTTCGCGATGGACACAGGCCCGCTCCATGGGGTAAGGGGATCGTGGGAGTCCGGTTTTGGCGAGTGGCACGAACATTTCCGGTTGTGGCCGCGCGATTGACATCGCGCTGCTGTTGGTTCATCGGCGCCAGTGGCACGGAATGGTCAATCTGAACTGGCTCCCAGGAACGATTCGTGAGTGTTCACCGTTCTTTCAATACGTTAGGATCTAGTACCATGTTGACCAAGTCTCTGAGCGGATGGGAAATCGGCTTCACGTGGCAACATGGTACATACGCCCCGCCTCTATTCGGAAACAGCGGGGGGAGAGCGGGGCTACCGTACCGCGA
>JACPQY010000067.1 GCA_016190245.1 Nitrospirota bacterium
CCACGGTCATTGCCCTGCCATCCTGGCAGGGCCACACCTGGGCAGGAAGCCCTGGTGCCACGAGCGGAAGGCAGCCCACGAAGGGCTGCGATGAACGTGGCATTGCGTGGTACCTGGCCTTCCTGGGCCAAGGTACGAAGAACCGCCCTGCCCATGGTCGATCCCCCTACAGGTCATTTTCAAACAGAGCCTAGCCGCGAGCAGTCCCCGCCAGTGGAGTTCGCGTGACGGCGGGGCTAGAATGCCCTGCCATACGGCGGCGAGGCCGCAGAGGGAGAAGACGAGAGGTGGCGCGAAGACCACGCATCCTGATCACAATGGGCGACCCCTATGGCATCGGTCCGGAAATCGTCGCCAAGTCCCTCTCGTCGAAAAAACTGCCCGGAGCGAACTACAGCGTGGTCGGCCTGAAGGAAGTCTTCGACGCCCTGCCCGCCCGAAGGCGCCGGAGGCTCAACCTCATCGAACCCAAGGCCACCGAAACGCCGAGCGACTTCACGAAGCCGCGGGTGAGCGCCGCCGGGGGGCACGCGGCCGCAGCTTGTATCCGAAAGGGCGTGGAAATGATTCTGGCGGGCGAGGCCGACGCGCTGGTGACCGCCCCGATCTGCAAGGAGGCCCTTCACGCGGCGGGCTACACATGGCCGGGCCACACGGAAATGCTGAGTGAGCTCACCCGAGCTCCCCGCCATGCCATGATGTTCGCGGGCCCCCGTCTAAAAGTTTCCCTCGCGACGATCCACACGGCCGTTCGTGACCTCCCCACCCTCATCACGATGGATCGAGTGCTCGACACGATTGAGCTCACCCACGAGGCGATGCGGCGCTGGTTCCGCCGGGCCAAGCCAAAGATCGCGGTGGCCGGCCTGAACCCGCACGCGGGGGAAAACGGCGCGTTTGGCACTGAGGACAAAGACCGGATCGCCCCCGCGGTGGAGCTCTCGCGGCAGAAAGGCGTGGACGCCACCGGCCCCCTCCCGGCCGACACACTCTTCTACCGGCTCTACCGCGGCGAGTTCGATGCGGGCGTCTGCATGTACCACGATCAGGCCCTCGCCCCGTTCAAGATGATCCATTTCAAGGACGGTGTGAATCTGACACTCGGCCTCCCCTTCGTTCGGACCTCTCCGGACCACGGCACGGCCTTCGATCTCGCCTGGCGGAACCGGGCCGACCCCTCCAGCCTGATCGCCGCGATCCGCCTCGCCGCGAACCTCGCGGGAAAGGGGCGCAGGTCATGACCCGGCTCGTCGCGGCCCTCGCGATCCTGACCGCCGTCTCCCAGCCCCCGGCGCGGCCGGATCTCTCAAAGGCCGTCACCCAACTGGTCCAGGAGCACACCGGGAGACCCCTCGATGTGAAGACCCTTCTCATCAAGGAATCGAAGGACGTCCGTCAGTTCGAGATTTCCTTCGTCGGCGCCGCCGAGACGAGAATCTTTGGCGGCCTCTACCGCCCCGTCGGCATCGAGGGTGTCCCGATGGTGTTGCTCGTTCACGATCTGGGTGAAACACGGCTGGAGGACCTCGCGCGCGATCTCGCCCGCTCCGGACTGGCCTCCTTGGCCCTCGATCTTCGGGGCCACGGTCCCTCGGCCGGAGAACCCGCCCTCGCGACCGCGAGGTGGCTCACGGACTCGATCGAGGACACTCCGCAGCAGGCCGCCCTCCTCTCCGCGGTGGATGTGACCCGCGCCCTCCAGGTGCTCAAGCAGGAAACCCCGCAGGTTTTTGCGGTCGGAGTGGGCCTCGGCGCCAACCTCGCCTGGATCGCGGCCCACTTCGAGCGCGTGAAAGGGGTCGCGCTGGCCGGGCCCCTGTTCTGCCCCCAAGCCCTACACCCGCTGATCGAGGGCAAGACCTCGGCCTCGAAATCCCTCCAACCCCTCGCCACGCTCGAGTCGAACCTCGTCCTCTGGTTCGCCTCCTTCTTCGAGCTCCCCCGCTACCAGCCCCGCGCGCCGGCCCTTGTCGGCGAGGCCATTACGGATCCGATCACTCCCCCGGCCTGCCTGAAGAGCTGGATCGCGAAAGTGCCGCGGTCCACACCGATCGAGTTGGTGAGTTTCGCCCACCGAGGACAGTTCGTGTCGGGCGAATGGACGCGCAGCGTGATCGGGTGGATCGAACGCGTGCTGGCCGGCGGGCACACGCTCAAACGCCAGAAGGTGTAGAGTTCGCAGATGAAATACGTCCTCGTCGTCGCGGATGGGATGCCCGATGAGCCCATCGCCTCGCTGGGCGGAAGGACACCGCTCGAAACGGTCGCCACGCCGACCCTGGATCGCCTCGCCGGGCTGGGCACGATCGGCGTGACGCACCCGATTCCCGACGGATTCCCGGCCGGCAGCGATATCGGGAATCTGAGCCTGATGGGCTACGATCCCGCCGTGTATTTTACGGGGCGCTCGCCGCTCGAAGTGATCGACATGGGCGTGGAGCTACGCCCCGGCGATGTGGCCTTCCGGATGAATCTCATCACGATGAGCGGGCTTCCGGACCGGCCGCAGATCGAAGACTACAGCGCAGGGCACATCGGCGATGCCGACGCGGCGGGCATCGTGGACGAGATCGCGCGGGAACTACGATCCCCTGGACTCGAATTCATCAAGGGCGTGAGCTACCGCCATGCCCTCGTCTGGCACGGCGGCCCGCAAAAGCTCACCACCACCCCCCCCCACGACATCCAGGGCGTGCCCGTCGCCGACCGCTGGCCGCAAGGCGAAGGAGCGGATAGGCTGACGGCGCTCATTCGGCGTTCCTGGGATGTGCTGGCCGCGAGTCGCATCAACCTCGAGCGCGCGGCGCGCGGGGAAAAACCCGCAAACTCCATCTGGTTCTGGGGGCAGGGCACCCGGCCCGCCCTCAGCTCCTTCGCAGCACGGTTCAGGCTGCGAGGCGCAGTCATCTCCGCCGTCCCGCTCCTCCGCGGGATGGCGGTTTGCGCGGGGCTCGAAGTGCTCCGCGTTCCCGGCATGACCGGCTGGCTCGACACCAACTACGCCGGAAAAGTCCGCTTCGCCCTCGACTTCCTGCGGGACGGCGGGGACTTCGTTCTTCTCCACGTGGAGGCGATCGACGAGGCCGGGCACGTGGGCGACCTCGAGAAAAAGCTCCTCGCGATCGAGCATTTCGACGGGCGGGTGATGGCCCCGCTCTCCGAGGGACTTGCCTCCCTCGGCCCCCACCGCCTGCTCGTCACGTCGGATCACCTCACCTATCTTTCGCGGAAGACCCACGTGGCCGGTCCCGTGCCCTTCATCGCAGGCGATTCCAGCCGGGCGACCGACGGCACGTCCCGAAAATTCTGCGAAAAGAACGCCGCGCTCGGGGTGGTGGCGAAACCGGCCCACGAGCTGCTCCCGCGCGTGATCAGCGGCGACCTGTTCCGTTGACGCTTCTCCGGCTGAACACCAGAACCGCGCCCGCGGCGGCCCCTGTTTGCAGGTCCGAGAACAGGTTTCAAAGCCGCGAGGCAGGAAACCCTCACCCCTCCCCTCCCCGCCACTCGATCTTGCCCGACACGCCGCCACCCGGCATGGTCGTTCGGGGGGGGGGGCTGGGCGACCTTATCATCACCCTGCCGCACCTGTGGGCCATCCAATCCCGCCTTGGACCCTTCACGGTCGTGGCGCCCGCCCGGGCCCTTCGCCTCCTTCGCCGGATGGGGATTGGGGCGCAGCACCTCCCCATCGAGAGTTCCGCGGCCACCCGCCTCCTGTTCGGCGACGGTTCGGACAAGCGTGACTGGGTGGTCTCGTGGCTCAAGCTGAACCCCGCCCCTGCGACGCGCCGGTACCTCCGACTGCCCCACGCCCCCGCGCCCGAAGAGCACATGAGTGAGGCGTGCTGGAAAGAGTTGCGCGCGATCGGTGTGGAACCTCTTCCCCTCCCCGACCTGCGCCGCGTTCTTTCGACCTCGGGCACCGACGTCTCCCGACTGCTCCTCCACCCCGGGAGCGGCACAGCCTGGAAGTGCTGGCCCGCGGCCTCCTACGGGGAACTCGCCCACCGTCTGGCCGGCACCGGAGTATGGAAGGACATCGCGTTCCTGTTCGGCCCCGAGGACGACGCCCTCGCACGCGAGTTCAAGGCCCTCCGCCTGGGTTCCCGCTTCCAGTTCCTCTTCTCGGAAGACATCGAACGCACCGCCGAGATCCTGTGCCACACCGGGCTCTACGTGGGAAACGACTCAGGCGTCACCCACCTCAGCGCGCTCCTCGGGGTCCCAACTCTCGCCCTTCATGGTCCGACCCGGCCATCCGAATGGGGGGCCATCGGCCCCCGCTCGACCCATCTCTATTCTCCATCCCCATGCTCGCCCTGCACACCCGAAGTCGGCCGGGCGTGCAGGCACCGCGCCTGCATGCGGGCCCTGACGATGGACATGGTGGAAGTCGCAGCCCGGAAGCTCCACGATGCTGACACTGGCCATTGAGTGCGCGGGCCCGGTCCCGGCCGTCGCCATGCTCGACGACACCCGTGTCATCTCCCAGGCCAAAGCCGAGCCCGACGAAAAGCCGGGGACCGTCCTTGTTGCTCTGCTTCAGCGCTCGATCGACGAGGCTGGAATTGGCCTGGAGAAGGTTGACCTGATCGCCGTGGACCTCGGTCCGGGCTCCTTCACGGGTATCCGCGTCGCCCTCGCCACCGTCAAGGCCCTCGCCTTCCGCAGGCCGATCCCCGCGGTTGGCACGTCCTCACTCGCCGCCCTCACCTTTCCCCTGCGTGAAACCGCGGACGCCGTACTGGGCCTCCTTCCCGCCACACGCACCGCCTGCTACGCAGCCATCTACCAAACCGATGGCATTGAGTGGTCGGCCATGGTGCCGGAACAGATGGTTGCGCACGCCCTCCTGCCCGGCTGGCTCGATTCCCAGATCCGGACACGCGCGCTCCGCCGCATCCGGTCCACCGGCGAAGGGCTTACCCGGCTGACGGGTGGGGCGATCGAGCAGCTCGGAGGGTTGGCGCCATTCGACCCGACAGACCTGGCTCGAACCCCCGGCGTCGTGGAAATCGGTCTCCTTGGCCGCATGGCTCACCTCAAAGCCCGCCCTCTCCCCCCTCCGGCTCTTCGCCCGCTCTACGTCACCTCGCCTGTTTGATTCCTTCTGGCCTTCGGGGAGTCAGATCGTATAGAATAGCCCCACAGTGACGATGACGGCTCTGGGAGGGCATGTCGATCACCGGAAGGCCACGGCGGCCGAAGTGGGACGTGGCGTCACGTTCCTCTGCGCCCCGGCGGCTGCGGTCTCGCCGCGATGAACCAGGCCGCCGGCGCACCTGCCGATCTCCCCTACTCGGTCTCCCTCGCGACGGACGAGCTCGAGGCGTACCTCTCCTTCGACCCCAAGGGGCTCACGCCGGAGGATTGTGCCTCGATCACCGCCGACAACCTGAAAGAGGAACTCAAGCGACAAAAAGTCGTCCGGGGCATCCTGGAAAAAGAGATGGCTGATTCTCTGGCCCGGATTCACAAGGGGCAGGCCCTCACCAACGCCGTCGTCGCGAAGGGCCATCTTCCGGAAGACGGTCAGGAGGGCCGGATCGAATGGCAGGTGGAGATCCACGACCAAGCCGCCGTAGTGGACGAGGCGACCGGCAAGGTGGACTACCGCCAACGCAAGGTCATCAAGTCCGTGTCGCAAGGCGCCCTCCTGGCCCTGCGCCACGGCGCGCATACCGGAACGGACGGCCACACCGTCACGGGGAGAGTCCTGAAAGCCAAGCGCGCGCAAGACGCGCAACTCGTGGCCGGGAAAAACGTCGAAGTCGTGCAGCGGCCGACGGGGGAGTATGAATACCATTCCCTGATCAACGGCGTTTACGTCATCCTCGGGAACCGGATCGACGTCAACGAGAGCACCATCGTGGCGGCCGACATCGATTTCAACACGGGCAACATCAAGTGCAACGGCTCCCTCAAGGTGGGCGGGCGGATTGCGACCGGCTTCAAAGTGGAGGTCGAGAAGGACCTCGAGGTGGGCGACATGGTCGAGGCGGCTGAAATCGTCGCCGGTGGGAACGTCATCCTCCGCAGCGGGATCAAGGGGCAGGACAAGGGCATCATCAAGTGTGGGGGGAACTTTGCCGCGTTGTATGCAGAGCGCGCCGTTCTGGAGGTCCAGGGCGATGTCGAGATCGTAAACGGCTTGTTCGATTGCAGGGTCATCTGCGGGGGGAAGGTGATCGCCGTGAAGGGCAAGGGGGGCATCATCGGCGGCGAGATCCGGGCCGCCAAGGGGATCGAGGCGAAGAGACTCGGATCGGACTTCTCCTCCAGCACTGTTCTGGAGGTGGGGATCGACTTCCTTACCGAACAGGCTCTCGTGGAGAACGCCGCGAAGCTCAAGGCGCTCCAGGAGACGCTCGGAAAAATCGAGCGCGTCCTCTCGCGGGACATCCTCGAGAAGGGAGACCTCAGCTTCGTCCCCGAGCCGCAACGCCCCCAGTTCGTGCGCATCCTCGAAACGTGGCGCGCAGGACGCCTCACGCTCAAGCAACTGACTCAGGACAAGATCAACCTCCTCGAGAAGAAGAAGAACACGATCCGCGCGACCATCACCGCGCTCGAGCAGGCGTACGCCCGCGTGAAGCTGAAGATTGGGGTGTCCACGCTGACCACGGACAAGGAGTACAACCGAGTGGTGTTCTACGAGGATGTGGATGACAAGAAGATCAAATTCAGCTACAAGTGACGCGTGGGATGTGGGTCGTCCCAGGCGACCGTGCATCCGGCTGACGACTCCTGGTGGAGGAGGTGAGGTCAGACAGTTCAGATCGACGTTCCGCTCAACTTCCTGATGGGAGTGGCGTCAGCTTTGGTGGCGGAGCACCAAGTGCAGCGCGGGGGCAGACCCTACTCTCAGGGATTCTTCCGCGCTCCATTGGCGGTGACGATCGTTCTCTTCCTGCCGCTTGGCTTCTACCTGGCGTATCGCTTCACGGATTGGAGTGTGATGTACACGTTCGACGCGCCGCGTGAGAGCATCGGATTCGCGGCGGTCGTCGCTCTGGCCTATCTCGCCTCGTTCTGCGCCGGCTTCGCCATGGGTGTGGCGTGGTTGCGCCGCGGCCAGAGGGTCGTGGCCCGGCTGGTGATGGGAGGCGTGGCCGTTGCTCTCGGCGCGTTCACTCTCGCCACGTGGTCGCGCCTCATGCAGGTCGGCACTCGCGAGCAGTTCCTGCACGGAGGGACTGAACCGTTCCTCTCCGTCCGGGCCCTCCTGATCCCGAACGCCGCGGTCGGAACGCTCTATGCGGCCGGCATGGGCATCGCTCTCTTCGCGGCCCTCCGGGCCGGTCAGCGCCATCGGAACGCTCCGGCATGACGGACGACCCGAATCGCCGCCGGCAGGAGGACCGGGAGCGCACGCTGCTGGAGATCCAGTACGGCGACGCGAAGAGCTTCGTCTCCGATTTCGCGCTCAACATCTCACGGGGGGGGATGTTCATCTCGACGCCGGAACCTCTCGAGAAGGGCCGCCAGCTCTCGCTGCGGTTCACGCTTCCGGGCTCGACGGTCCCCCTCGAGCTGATGGCGGAGGTCATGTGGGTCAATCCGCCTTCGAAGAACAGTCAACTCATTCCCGGCATGGGAGTCGCCTTCACGGGCATTTCGGACGAGAAGAGGAAAGACATCGAGCGCTACCTTGACTTAATGAAAAGACCCGAGGACAAGCCCCACGCCTGAGCACGATGGCGGGCGGTTCGTTTTGTTGACTTGCCCTTGGTCGTCCGATATCATTTTTCATGGGACACCGGTTGCACCGCACCCGGTGATTCAGCAATGGAGGGAGCGAATAGGTCGAACAGCATGCACGGATTGGGGACGCGCTCTTCCAGGACCGCGAAGCGGGGCGTTCCGCCCACGGCCCACCCCCGCGGCCCAGCGCCTCCATGGCTCACACAAAGGAGGTCCTCGTGTTCCTACAGATGAAAGTCGCCGGCATAGCGGTCGATCCTTTCGCGGGCCTGCCGATCGTGATCCTCAAGGATCTCGAAGACAAGCAGGCCGTCCCGATCTGGATCGGCCTGTTCGAAGCCAGTGCCATCGCCACCGAGATGGAAAAAGTGAAGCCGCCCAGGCCCATCACGCACGACCTCCTGCGAAACGTCCTCCAGGCCCTGGGCACCAAGGTCACCCGGATCGAAGTGACGGACCTCAAAGAGGACACCTTCTTCGCGGTGATCTATCTCCAATCCGCGCAGGGAGAACAGTTCTCCATCGACAGCCGGCCGAGCGATGCCATCGCGCTGGCGCTCAGAACGGAGGCCCCGATCTTCGTCGCGAAGGACGTGGTGGAGAGATCCCAGAAGATCGACGTGCAGCAGTCGCGCGCCGTTGACTTCACGCCCGCCTCGAAAGACAAGTGGGCGGAAATCCTCGAGAAGATGAAGCCGGAGGATTTCGGGAAGTACAAGATGTAGCGGCCCGCCGCGTTGTCCAACATCCTCGTCACCGGCGCAGCCGGATTCCTCGGATCGCACCTGGTTTCGCAGTTGGCGGGAGGGCCGCACCGGGTGGTGGCCACTGATCTGCCCGGACCGGCGTTGGAGGCCCTGCGAAAGGCCGGAGCCGAAACGCGGCCCGCCGACATCCTGAACGGCCGGGAAATGACGGCGGTGATGGAAGGCTGCGATGCAGTGATCCACCTCGCCGCGGTTTTCGACTTGGGCGCCCCCCTCGACCTTCTCAGGCGCGTGAACGTGGGCGGCACGGAGGTTGTCTGCGGAGCCGCCTGTGACCTCCGCGTCCGCCGCATGGTCATGCTCTCGAGTGTCGCCGTCTACGGCCAACCCAGTGTGCTGCCGTGTCCCGAAGAGGCCCCCAAACGGGCCTGCGATGCGTATGGGCTTACCAAGTGGGAGTCAGAGCGCGTCGCCATGCGCTTCCACGCGGAGCGCGGCCTGCCCGTCGTTGCCGTTCGACCCTCTCTCATCTACGGGCCCGGCAGCCGATACGGCCAGGCCCTGTACTTCGCCCTGTTCGCCATGCACCGTGCTCTCGAACGCACCGCGTGGCCCGTCTGGCCGATGCCGCGCGCCAATCAAGCCCACGTGCTGGACGTCTGCCGGGCCATCCGCTTCCTCCTCGACCGCGATGACGCGATCGGTCGGGCCTTCAACGTCGCGGACGACGACCCGCTGGCTCTCGACGAAGCCTTCGAGATCATCATGGCGAAAGTGGGCGTGCGCCCCGTCCGAATCGCGTCACCGGCCTTCGCAGGGCTCGTCCGCCGGCTCTGCTGGGCCGTCTCAAAGCTCCCCATGAGTTGGTTCAACCCCCTCAACCGGTGGGTGTACCGAGTGTGGCTGCGCGTCTGCGAGGCCCAGGCCATTCACTCCCCGCTGAAGCCTCGGTTGGATCGGGACTGGCTCGACTACCTGAGCCACGACCGCATCTACGACAATCGCCGACTGAAGGAGATGGGATTCCAGTTCACCTATCCCAAGGCGCGGGAGGTCCTCGGAGAGGTCATTGACTGGTACGCCCGGGAGCGGTGGATCCCCAGCGTTCCGCCGCCAGCCGTCATCCGGCAGGAGAGACAGGTCGCGTGAGGTTCGGCGGCCGAGGTGGGTGTGCCCGTCTGTGCGTCCCTACGTGCGCGGGCCTCTCGCCGATGGATCACGGCTCTCCAGAGCCGTGGTGTCGCCCGGCCCCGGCGTGGTAGGCTTGCCGCGCCGATGATCGAACGCTACATGCGGCCCGAGATGGCCAGGATCTGGTCGGACGGGACGAAGTTCACCGCATGGCTCCGAATCGAGTTGCTCGTCTGCGAAGCGCTCGCACGCCGGAAACAAGTCCCCAGGGCCGATTTAGCCGCGATCAAGCGGAGGGCGCGCTTCAGCATCCCACGGATCTTCGAACTGGAGAAGAAAACCCGTCATGACGTCATGGCCTTCGTGGCCAACGTCAACGAATCCCTGGGCCCCCTCTCACGCTACTTCCACAGGGGCCTGACGTCCTCTGACCTTCTCGACACGACACTCGCCCTCCAGCTCCGTGATGCGATGGACCTGATTCTCGGCGAACTCGATCGGTTCATGCTCGCCCTCCGGCGGCGAGCTCTGGAGCATCGGCACACGATCGGCGTCGCCCGCACGCACGGCATTCACGCCGAGCCGACATCCTTCGGGTTGAAGTTTCTTCTCTGCCTCGACGAGATGGGTCGCCACCGAGCGCGCTTGCGCCACGCCAGGGAAACGATTGCAGTTGGCAAGCTCTCCGGCGCCGTCGGCACCTACGCACACCTGTCACCCGCGATCGAGGGCGAGGTCTGCCGTGCCCTCGGCCTGAGGCCCGCCGCGGTGGCCACGCAAGTCATCAGCCGGGACCTCCACGCGGAGTATTTCTCCGCCCTGGCCCTCCTCGCCGCGGGGATCGAGAAAATCGCGCTTGAGATCCGTCACCTCCAGCGCAGCGAGGTGCTGGAGGTGGAAGAACCTTTTGCCGAGGGGCAGAAAGGCTCCTCCGCCATGCCGCACAAGAAGAACCCCATCCTCTCGGAGAACTTGACCGGGCTCGCGCGCATCGTTCGCTCCGCCGTGGCCCCCTGCATGGAAAACATCTCCCTCTGGCATGAACGCGACATCAGCCACTCCTCCGTCGAACGCGTGATCGGACCGGACTCAACGACCCTGATCCACTTCATGCTCGGGCGGGCGACCGAACTGGTGG
Organism: Nitrospirota bacterium; assembly: GCA_016190245.1. Taxonomy (GTDB): domain Bacteria; phylum JACPQY01; class JACPQY01; order JACPQY01; family JACPQY01; genus JACPQY01. Next base: position 10,684 of record JACPQY010000067.1, read on the forward strand.
GAGGGCTCGTGATCCACGCCGACCGCGTGCGGGCGAACCTCGACCGCCTCGGCGGGCTCGTATTCTCCCAGCGCATTCTCGTGGCGTTGATGGACGCGGGCCTGAGCCGGGAAGAGGCCTACGGCTTGATCCAACGTCACGCCATGGAGGCGTGGCGGGGGGGAGCCACGTTCAGAGACAGGGTCCTGTACGACCGCACGATCGCCGCACGGATTCCTCCGCGCCGTCTCCGCGGCCTTTTCGAACCCGCCTACTTCCTCCGGAACGTCGCCTCGATATATCGCCGCGTTCTCAAGGACAGCCACTGATAGAGCGAGCCGCGGGACACCGCCGCAGGCATCGACACGACGCCACCGAACGCCCCGCCTACCCATGTGAAGGCGGACCGGCCGGCCCGGGTCAGTTTCCCGGGTGTGCGGTCGCGGGGCGCCCTTGGAGCGAGGTGACTCTTCGTCTTCAGCTTCCGCCGGATCGAGAGGAGCTGAAACAGCGTGAGAATGGAGACGCCCACGAGAACGAACAACCACGACCAGTCCTTGCCGAACATCCCCCCCTCCAGAGCGCCTATCTGGGGATCTCCTGCGCGAGGGCGAGCACGGCCGTCACTTCCTTCGAGTAGAGATCGTAGAGACCCGACACCTCGTGCTTTCCCGGAGGGTCCATGGCCCCTTGGCGCACACGCAGAAAGACCTTCGTGGTGGACAGCATGACATCGTAGGTTTGAGAGAACTGCTCGATGCTTTCAGCCTTCCGCCTGGCGGGCTTGAGCCCCCCGAGCCTCAGAAGCCCCCGAAGCGCGAACACGAAATCGTAGAGTGTGCGCTCAGGCGTCCGTCCGGGCGAATCCGCATGCCGTTCCTGGGCCAGTTCGATCGAGAGGCGCGCGAGCTGCCCTGCCACGGCCACACGCAGATTGCGCGAGTCGACGACGAGGCCGGAAAAAACGTCGTCTCCGTGGAGAACTTTGTGGATCTCCACGAGTTCGCTCATCTCGATGGGATAGCCCAGCCCCAGACTGTCCAGTCCTTCCGGTTCCCAGATCAGGAGCCGGTTCCGGGCGACCGCTGTCGCCCGCGCCATCCACCCTTTCGGGAGCACCGGCCGCGCCCCGGACCTCAACACCACCGCCAGGTTCACGTCCGATCTGTCCGGAATGTAGTCCCCCGCCGCGCCGCTGCCGAAGAGGACAAACGATCGGACGGACGCCGACGGATCGGCGACGAGTGCTTCCTTTAGATCGGAGAGTTGCCCCCTGAGCTCGACGAAGTCCAAGCGACGCCCGGGATCAGGCGAAGAGCTTTTCCGCTTCCTGCGCCCGCTCGAGCATTTCGCCGAGGATGTCCTCCGTCTCGCCCTCGCGCACGCCGAGTTCCTTGAGCATCTCCTCGTCGAGCTTGAAGTACATCCCGTCGTAGCCAACCCCCTGCCCGGTCATCCGGCACAGGCAGTTGGCCACATGAACCACGCCGCAGAGCTGCCGGTTCAGTTTGGCCTGGGTGGGCTGGTGATGAAACTGGATGGTCTCCACCAACTCCGGCGAGAGCCTCCACTTCTGCGCCGCCATGGCCCCGATCTCCGCGTGATCGAAGCCGAGCACCTGCTTCTCCGCCGAGGGAAACTCGATGTTCTCGGATTGAACCATCCCGAGGATGGCCTCGAACTGCTCACCGAGGAAACGATCCAGGATCACCTTTCCTAGGTCGTGGATGAGGCCGGCGGTAAAGGCCGTGTCCCGCAGCGCCCGGTTGTGGCGGGTGGCCAGGGCCTGCGCGCCGTAGGCCGTCATGATCGAGTGGACCCAGAGGCTTCCTTTGTCCAGTCCGTAGCTCTTGAGAGACCGACGCAGCGTGTCGACAAACATGCCCGCGAGCGCGAGGTTCTCCACCACCGAGAATCCGAGAAGCGCCGTGGCCTGCTGGATCGAGGTGATCTTCTGCGGGAAACCGTAGAAGGGCGAGTTGACCAGCTTGAGCACCTTCGTGGTGAGAGACTGGTCGTGCGCGATGACATTCGCGAGGTCCTTCGCGGAGGCCTTCTCGTCCTTGGAGAGATCGAGGATCTTCTCCATCGTCTGAGGCATGGGGGGAAGATCCTGCAGCGTGCGCAGGATCTTGTTCATCGTGGAGACGGCGGTGGCCATTTAGCTCGTCTACAGTTTCAGACTCTCCCGGTGCTCCCCGGTGCCCCGGTAGCAGGTCACTTCGCCGGTGTTCAGGTCCACCTCCAGCGTCCGGAGGTGGCGCCCGCCGACGTCCTCTCCCGTCACCGGAACGGCGAGCTTTCGCAGGGCCTCGCGCGCGGCGGCGATGTTGCGGTCGCTCAGGATCGTGTGGGAGAGCATTTGTGCGCCCCCGGCGATCTTGGCCACCATCTTGCCCTTCTGGGCTCCCATCTTGTTCAATTCTTCCACGATCAGGGGAGCCGCCATATTAGCAAATTTCCCGAGGCTTCCCACCTGATTCGAGGGGGCTTCGGGCAGGATGCAGTGGGCACCCCCGCAGGCACGTCCCACCAAGTCCACCACGACGATGGCCACTCCCGCCCCCACCCGTTCGATCACAAGTTTCTGTCCGGCCCCCGTCGCCACCCGCCATTCGCCCAGCCGAACTTCAACAAGCTTTTCATTGGACACGTGTCAGGGCGGATGTTAGCGCCAAGGATGACGCAAGTCTATCTCGCGAGGCCCGGCGCCCCGATTAGGCTCACCCGGAGAAACGAGGCGGAAACGGACCGACGCCGTCCGGTCAGCGAACCGCCGGCAAACTCAATACGCCCTGGTGATCTCGACGTTGGTGTAGTACCTCTTGAGAATCTCGTCGAAGGGATGGCCCGCCTGGGCCATACCCCGCGCGCCCCACTGGCAGAGCCCCACGCCATGCCCGGAGCCCGACCCCATGAACTTGAATGAGCCTCCCTGTCCAACGACCTTGAAGTTGGTGCTCCGGATCCGATTGAATCCCATCTTCTCGCGAAAGACCTTGCCGGAGACCGCGCGCGAGCCGGACTCCGTCTGGAGGCGAAGCCGTTGCACACGCCCGCTGCCAGACGTGTCTTCCACCACCACGTCCGCAAGCCCCTTGAGGCCGAAGGCGCGTTCAATCTCCCGCGCGCTGATCCCGGTCTCCCAGTAGGTGTTGGGACAGTCCGTGTCGAAACCGCAGGGCACGCCCTGGAGAGAGGATTCGGGTCGGCCCCAGACCGCCTGTGAGGACTCCGTTTGCCCGCCGCAGCACGAATGGTAGTACGCCTCCACCACATCGCCCCCGGTGGTGATGACGAGGCCCGCCGTCTCGCGAACCGCCTGCTCGGCCGCCTCATCCGCCCTCGATGTGCCGCGATACACCTGGTCCATCACCGTGGCCACGAGGTCGTACCTCGAGTCCTTGGGCCGCTTCTTCCTGAAGAGGGCGTAGGACCTGGAGGCCACCACCTGTGCCTTCACGGCCTCGATGGGCCACTTGGATGAAACCTCGTGGTTCACGATGCCGACCAGGTAGTCCTCGAGATCGAGATCGTTCACGACGAGGATCTTCGTGCGGTCCTCTGCGTGCAGGACCACGTCCCCCGCATAGGGTGCGCCTTCGATCTTGATCGGAGCCCCGCGGGTCGCCACACGGGCCCCGCTCTGAACGGACGCCTTGCCCTGCTCCCAATTCAAATGGAGCTGCCGCCCCTCGACCGTGACGCTGAGGGGATTGGTCTCGACGGCGACCTCGGACGATCCGTCGGAAACGGTGAACGGACCGCCCTTGAGCACGAGGGGAGCCTTCTTCCAGGTGATGGCGACACGGATGCGCTCCCCCGCACGAGCGGGCGCCGCATGAATTATCGCGAGCCCCGCTCCCAGCCAGCCCGCAAGAAATAACAGTAGCCGGAAAGGGGTCTGGTGCTTCCGTTGCACGCCCCTTCGCTCCGTTTCTAGCTCGACTCGCCCCCGCCGGAGGACTTGGAGTTGATCATCCGCTTGAGTTCGCGCCCCATCTTGAAATAGGGCAGCCGCTTGGGGTTGACATCGATCTTCTCGCCCGTCCGCGGGTTGCGGCCCGTATACGCGTCGTATCGGCGGACCGAAAACGTGCCGAGGCCGCGCAACTCCACCCGCGAGTTCTCAGCCAGCGACTCGGTCACGGTGTCGAAGAGGTAGTTCACAACGCGCTCGGAGTTCCGATACGAAAGTGCGCAATCCTTCATCAACAGCCGCACGAGATCGTACTTCGTCATGGCGTGGGCAGGATATCAGGACCCTTCCGGAAATGCAAGTGAATAGGAGTAGTTGCGGGCGTGCCCTGGGGAAGACCAAGCTCAGTCGTAGTGCGCGTTGATGGCGACGTAGCGGCGCGACAGATCCGTGCTGTAGATCGTGGCATGGCCCGGCCCCGATCCCACGCTGATGCGCACCGGAACTTCGCGGGCCCGGAGGTGCCCGCGCGCCTTGGCCAGCATGACTTCGGAGCAACCGCGTCCCCCCGAGAAGACCGCCACCCCACCGATCAGGATCCGCAGTTTCTCGAGCGAGAAGGGAATCAACGTGCTTCCCAGGGCAGCCAGCATCCGCCCCCAGTTGGGGTCGCCCCCGTGGACGGCCGTCTTGACGAGGAGGGACTGGGCGACGGCCCGCGCCTGTATCTGCGCATCCTCGCCCGACCTCGCTCCTTCCACTGCGACGGTGAAGCACCGGGTGACGCCTTCACCGTCCGCTACGATTTGCTTCGCCAGCGAGACCAGCACCTCTTCAAGTGCATCGTTGAAGCGCGCGGCCGCGGCCCTGTCCAGAGCGACCCGCCCCGATGCAAGAACCAATACGGTGTCGTTCGTGCTCATGTCGCCGTCAACGGTGATTCGGTTGAAACTCCGCTCCACGGCCTGTGCGAGGGCTCGTTGAAGTTCGGGCTGTTCCACCCGCGCATCCGTCATGGCAAAGGCCAGCATGGTGGCATGCGGCACTGCGGCGAGGCGCGGGGCAATCATCCCTGCGCCCTTGGCCACGCCGAGGAGGCCTGCGCTCCGGCCACCGCAGTGCACCGTTCGATGCTCCAGCTTGGGCCGCGTGTCCGTGGTCAGGATGGCGCGCGAGAAACGATCCACGCCCCGCGGGTCCGCTTCCGCCTTCAGGCCAGGGAGCGCGCGAAGAATCCGGTCAACCGGAAGCCGGGAGCCGATCTTCCCCGTGGAGGCGAGAAAGATCCGGCGAGTCGGCATCCCCAGTTCACGGGCCGCCGCTGTCGCGATGCGAGCGCAATCCTTCAGGCCCTCCTCTCCCGTCCCGGCATTGGCATTCCCGCTGTTCACGAGCACCGCCTGTACCCTCGCCTTGTCCAGCCGGGTGAGATCCCACAGGACCGGCGCAGCCTTCGCCACGTTTCGCGTGTAGGCCGCCGCGTACACACACGGCCGGTCTGCCAATATCAGCCCGAAATCCCGCCCTCCGCGCCTCCGAATGCCGGCACTCGTGGCGGAGAAGCGAAACCCTTCCGGCGCGGGAATACCGCCTCGGCCACCGGCGTTTCGAGAATCCATCGGCACCGTTCTACGGTATCCGCCCCTCGCCTGTCCCCCTCGCCGCCAAGTAGGCCATCATCAGACGATCCTCCTCAGGCGTCAGAGACAGACCGGGGACCCGGGACTCGGGCCGATGGCCCTGCGTCGGATCCACGTACCGACGCACCCACTCCGGCCCACGCAGGCGGTACGCCTCCGCCACCGAGGGCACCTCCGAAGCGGTGCCGTCGTGGTGACAGGGCCCGCACCGCTTCCCGAAAACGACTTCGCCCTTCTCAGCGTCCGTCGCGTTGGGAGGCAGAATGAGAAGCACATCCCCCAATCTCTTCCCACGCACCGTGTTCAGAACGGCTGCGGTTACGATCAAGGACAGGATCACCAAGAGGATCAGTGTGGACCGTTTCAAGGCGAGGCGTCCGCCCCATCTCCCTCTTACGCCTGGTGAAGGAGGAAATCGACGAGCGTGCGGACGCCGAAGCCGGTGCCCCCCTTGGGGCAGTAGGGAAGGTCGCGTTCGGTGAAGGCCGGACCGGCGATATCGATGTGGGCCCATGGCGTCTGCCCCACAAACTCCCGGAGAAACAGCGCCGCGGTGATCGCCCCGGCGTATCTCTCGCCGGCGTTCTTGAGGTCCGCCACCTCGCTCTTGAGAAGGTCCTTGTAGTCCTCCTCCATGGGCATGGCCCACATTTTCTCGCCTGTCCGCTCGCCCGATGCGAGGAGCGCCTGCACGAGCTTCTCATCGTTCCCAAACACGCCCGCGATCCTCTCACCAAGGGCCACCACGCACGCGCCCGTCAGCGTTGCCAGGTCCACGATCAAGCGCGGGCGGCGGCGCGTCGCAAACACCAGAGCGTCCGCCAGCGTGACCCGTCCCTCGGCATCGGTATTGTTCACTTCGATCGTCTTGCCGGCCATCGTCCGCACGACATCCCCGGGCCGGTAGGCGGATCCGCTCGGCATATTCTCGACGGCTGCGATGAGACCGATCACCTCAACGGGCGGCCGGATCTCGCGCAGCACCCGAAATGTTCCGAGAACCGCGGCCGCGCCGGACATGTCCGACTTCATGGTCTCCATGGACTTGGAAGGCTTGAGCGAAAGTCCGCCGCTGTCGAACGTGACACCCTTCCCCACCAGCACGATGGGCCGAGACGTGGAGGGACGCCGCGGTCGGTAGTGCAGTTCGATGAACCGCGGCCGGTTGACGCTGCCCTGGGCCACGCCCAGGATCCCACCCATTTTCATCCTCTTGATCCACGCCTCATCCCGCACGCTGACGGACACGCCCGACCCGATGCGCCGCGCCGCCTCGGCCAGCGCCTTCGGCGTCATCGCGCAGGCCGGCTCGTTCACGAGGTCTCGGGCGAAGTTGACCGCGCGTGCGCCCCTGACAGCGCGATCCAGCACCTGGCGGGGGTTGCCGGCGATGCCGGCCGAGGGAACAAACGTGACCGAGTCCGGTTCGAATCCGTTCTCGGGCTTCTTGTAGTGGGAAAACCGGTAGACCGCCATTTCGGCGGCCTCCCCAAATGCCCTCGTGGCCGCCTCGAGATCCTCCCACACGCGATGCCTCCCGCCTGCCAGAACAATCTCGCGCGCCTTCACCTCCCGTCCACGCACCACCGCGCGGGCCACCGCATGGCGCCATTTCTCCAGCGTGAAGGACGCCGCCTTTCCCACCCCAACAACGAGGACCCGACCCGCCCGGACATGGATGAGGCAGGCCCGTCCCTCTTTGCCCTCGAAACGGTCGATCTCCAGCGCCTTCCGGACCGTCTGGCGGTCCCTCCCCCCGAAGCGGCCCCACATCGGAACCTTCTCACCCTCGAATTGCAGAAGACATACGATGGACGAGGGGCGAATAGCAACGGCTGAGGAAGAGATGCGGAGGTCCACGTCGCGCGATTCTAGTCCGGCGACGACGCCGTTTGCAAGCTGGCCCCCGCCCCCCCCTCTTGCTTTCACCCGGGAGGCCCGCATAATAAGCCCTGCCATGAGCGAGCCCACGTCCCCCAAGGGATGCGCCTTCCTCGTCGAGCCCTTCGGATCCGTCCCCATCTTCACGCCCGAGGATTTCACCGAAGAAGACCGCGCCCTGGCGCGCGCGGCCCACGATTTCATGAGCGAGGAGGTCATCCCGCGCCACGAGGAAATCGAACGCAAGCAGGAAGGCGTGATGGTGGAACTTCTGAAGAAGGCGGGGCGCAACGGTTTCCTCTCCGCCGAGGTCCCCGAGGCGTACGGCGGACTCGGTTTCTCCAAGGCCCTCGGCATGCGCCTCTCGGAGGAATTCGCCCGGATGTCGTCTTTCGCCGTGGCCCTGGGCGCCCACACCGGGATCGGCACGCTCCCCCTCGTCTACTACGGGACCGAGGAACAGCGCCGGAAGTACCTGCCGCGCCTTGCCTCCGGCGAACTGATCGCCGCCTACGCTCTCACCGAGCCGCAGGCCGGCACCGACGCCCTGGCCGCCAAGACGACCGCCGTGCTCGACGCGGACGGCCGCCAGTACCTCCTCACGGGGGTGAAACAGTTCATCACGAACGCAGGTTTTGCGGACCTTTTCACCGTCTTCGCGAAGATCGACGGCCGCGAGTTCACGGCCTTCCTCGTCGAACGCGCGACGCCCGGCGTGTCCGTCGGGCGCGAGGAGCACAAGCTCGGCATCGAGGGATCCTCGACCAGGCAGGTCATCCTCGAGAATGCCCGCGTCCCCGTCGAAAACCTCCTGGGAGAACGCGGCCGGGGCCACAAAATCGCCTTCAACATCCTCAATGTGGGCCGCCTCAAGCTGGGCGGCGGATCCATAGGCACCGCCAAGGAGTGCCTCGAGATCGCGACGCGCTACGCCAAGGAACGCCGCCAGTTCGGGCGACCCATCGCGGAGTTCGGCGTCATCCATCAGAAGCTCGCCGATATGGCGACGCGGATCTTCGTGGCCGACAGCATCAACTACCGCGCGGCCGGCTTCGTGGACGCCCTCCTCAAAACACTCGACAAGGACAGTCCCGACTACTTCAAGCGAGCCTCCGCCGCCATCGAGGAATTTACGGTCGAATGCTCGATCTCGAAGGTCTTCGGCACGGAGGCCCTCAATTTCGTGGCCGACGAGGCCCTCCAGATCCTAGGCGGCTACGGCTTCCTGCGTGACTACCCCATCGAGCGTTACTACCGCGACGCGCGCATCAACCGCATCTTCGAGGGCACGAACGAGATCAACCGCCTCATCATCCCGAGCACGCTGCTCAAGCGGGCGATGGAGGGCATCATCCCACTCATGGAGTTCGTTCAGCAGGCTCAGGAGGAATTGGCCGGGAGCCGTAGCCTTGCCATCCCCGAGGGACCACTCCGCCGCGAGGCCGAGGCCGTCGTCCGCTCCAAACGCATCCTGGCCTACGTCGCCAACCTGATGGTCCAGAAACACATGGCGGACCTCAAGGACCAGCAGCAACACCTCCAGATCTTCAGCAACATGATCATTGATCTCTTCGCCATGGATTGCGCCACGCTCCGAGCCGAGCGCATCCTGCGGGAAAAGGGAGAGAACGGCACGAAAGTCTACCGGGACATGTGCCACGCCTTCGTCGCCTCGGGCAATGACCGCATCCTGGCCAACGCGCGCCGTCTGCTGGCCAACGACATGGAAGATCTCGAGTTGCGAGGCCACCTGGACGTCATCGGCCGCTTCGCCCCATTCCTGCCCGTCCGAACCATCCAGATCAAGACCGACATCGCCCGCCAAGTGGTGGACATGGACGGCCGATTGTTCGCCTAGGAACGCCCCTCATGCCCATCTACGAGTACCAGTGTGAAAAATGCCGCAAGAAGAGCTCGGTGCTTACCCTGCGCGTCTCCGAGGTAGTCCACCCCCGCTGCGAGCACTGCGGGAGCGAGAACATGAAGCGTCTCATCTCGCGCGTGCGCGTGGTGCGCTCTGAGAGCAGCCGCCTCGACCGAATGGCCGACCCTTCATCCCTCGCCGGACTCGACGAGAAGGACCCGCGCAGCATGGTAAAGTGGATGAAGAAGATGGGGCAGGAAATGGGAGAGGACCTAGGCGACGACTTCGACGGGATGATCGAGGAAGCGGAGAGAGAAGCCGAACACGGGGACGCGGGCGAACCGCCCTCGGACGGAGACGCAGCCACGCCCGACACCTCCGCCGACTCGACCAGCGACGACTCCGACTGATCGCCCCCATGCCCCCGAGAGGGTGCCTTTGGTTCCAGCCCCGAAAACCCCCATCCTCCGCGACAACGTTGATGAAGGTTCGCTCCGGGGGTATCATCTCCGTATGTCGGTCCTGATCCCGCCCCCAACCCCAAGATCAAGTTCACGTATCAAGACTGAGTCCTGACACCGGACGACAAGCGATACGATCTCATCTGGTCCACCGGCGGACTGGCACAGTCCTCGCCGAATGGGGCTTATTCGCGTTGCACCGCATCGTCGCCGCAGGGGCCGTTGATGCAGGACCCATCGCGGGGGGCATTTCCCGGCTCCAAGAGGGAGATGACCAGTCTGTGGTACAATCCACCCATGCCGTCGGATACGCCGAAGAACCCGAATTCTTTCTTGCGCCCGCGGAACACCCTCGCGGACTTGATGGATGAGATCGGCCACTGGCGAAACCGGCCCGTGGAGGACCACGACCGGGGCATCCGGCAGGCCTGTGACCTTGCGGCGCACATCCTGTCCAACCGAGACGACGGCCGGCTCGTGCTTGCGCAGGGCGACCCAGAGGCAAAGCATCTCTTGACGGACTGGTACAGAATCGTAAGGACCCGAGGCCGAAGAGTGTGAAGCCGATACCCTCGGCATCGGCTCTCGCGCGGAAACTTGTCGATGCCCTGGTCGAATCGGGAATCGAATACGCCTTGGGAGGGGCGCTGGCCTATGGATACTGGGCCCCGCCTCGGGGCACCATAGATGTGGACTTGACCCTATTCCTTGATCCGCCGGACTGGCCCAGGGGTGTGGGGGTTCTTCGGCAAGCCGGATGCGAAGTCGATCCAAAGAGAACCTTGGAGGGGGCAAAGGATCGCGGCGATGTCCGGCTGTGGTGCGAGGGGATGCGCGTAGACGTGTACTTCCCCTCCCTCGACTTCTACGGCTCGGTGCGACGCAGGCGAGTCACCAAGACCCTGGAGGATCGCGATGTCAAAATCCTGTCCGCGGAAGATCTTTCCACCTTGAAAGCCCTCTTCAATCGAGGCAAGGACTGGGTTGATATCGAACGGATGCTCGCCGCCCAAGGCGCGAGTTTCGACCGGTCGTACGTCCGCGACTGGATCGTCCGCCTGGTCGGCGAAGAGGACGATCGCGTCCTCAAGTGGAACGAAATGACCGCCCGCATCCCGCCGGTGTAGTCCCACCCGGCAGCTGGGCAGCAGGTCCCGGAGTGGGCCAGGGGGCAGCCATGGGGGTTGAGAATCTCCGGGCTGGGGCTCGCGCGCGGGGTCGGCTGGCGTGAATGGCGCCATCAAACGCCCTGCCGGAGGTCTTCATGCAGAAATGGGTCCGGAGACAGGATCGCCCTGGCGGGTAGAACGATCCAATCCGGGCACTCCGGACGATCCGGATTTCCTCGGGAGACTGAACCAGAAAGTCGATCCGGAATTGTGTTGACTGGTCACGCCCACCCGGCCTCCGTGTTTTTCCACCACCTCCTTGACGAAAGCCAAACCGAGCCCGGTTCCCTTGCCCTTCCGATGTTGCGAGGACGTGGCGCGATAGAATTTCTGGAACAGGTTCGGGAGTTCCTTCTCATCGATCCCGTAGCCCTGATCGACGACGGAAACGGTAAGGCTGTCCTTTTCGGCGGTCAACGTTACACGGACCTCGCGGTCGGCCGGACTGTACTCGATCGCATTGGAAACCAGATTCGTCACTGCCTGGCTTAGCAGATCACCATCCACGGTCACGCTGTGATCGCCCGGGGAAATGTCCACGGAGAGGCGGATGGATTTCTCGGTTGCTCTCGGGCGGAAGCCCATGATGCATTGTTCGATCAATCCTGCGACGTTAACCCGGGCCAGTTGCAGTTCCTGTCGGCCGGACTCGATGCGGGAGACGTCCAGGAAAGAGTCGATCAAGCGTCGGAGCCGTGCGACGTGGTCGAGAATCAGGTTGGTTTGTTTCTCCGCCTGGGGATCCGCCGAAAAGCGATCCTGCAGCATTTCCGCGTAGGTCTGGATCACGGTGAGGGGTGCCCGCATTTCATGCGACATGAAATGCACGACCTCCGTCTTGCGGCGATTGAGCTCGGCCAGAAGCGAGACATCGGCGAAGACAAACACGCAGGCAAGGAGAATCTGCTCCCGGTCCCAAACGCCCGCAGCCGTCAATCTCACGGTGCGCGGCGGTTCCTGGACGTCCACCTGAACCTCATAGTGGCCGCGGGGCGTGGCAATGGCTTGCAGGGCTTTGAGGATGGCCTCTCGCTCCCAGCCCAGGCGCGCATGGAGGATTCCCCAGATACTCTCCTCCGGCATGTGCCCATTAACTCGTATGCCCAAGTACTCCTTTGAAAGCGGGTTCAGGAAGATGATGCGCCCCAGCGGATCGGTGACCACGATGGCGGCCCCCGCCTCATTGAGCACGGTTCGAAGCATCTCCTGAGTCGAGAGGACGTTGTCCGTTGCCGCGCCCAGCGATTCAAACAGTTTCGTGAGGTAGGGCCCATTCAATGTCCTCATCTGGGCGTCCTCACCCAGGTGTGCCGCTCGGAGAATATGTCCCTGGCGCGCGCCGAGATCACGCATTTTCCGAACGGCGGATGCCAGGCGCTCCTGAAGGAGGCCGCGCGGCTCGTCCGAAGGGCCGTTACCGATGGCAGACGTCATGAGCATGGATGTGTACCTCTGCCCGAGGGCTTCCAGATCGGCGGGATTTTCCGGGAGCTGAAGAAAATTGGAATTCTCCGTCAACGTGAGTATCCCACCATTGATCTGGGAGACGCTGAATTCCAGATTGTGCCACGTCTGTTCAAAGGCGGCCGCGAGTTCCGCGATCTCGTCGGCGGATCGGCGGGCGTGAGGGAGTTTGGCCACGCCCAACCCCAGCCGGCGGATCCGTTCAGTCAAGGTTCGAAGAGGGCGGGACAGCCTTGACGAGAAGAAGGCGACCAGCGCGGTTCCGGCCACAAGCACAACCAAGGTCAGGGCTAGAAGAGTGAGGGTCGACCGGTGGAGAGTCTTCTCAACCCGCTCCTCCGACACGTCCACCTCGATCCGTCCGATGAGGGTCCTATCGTGCAGAATGGGAGCCGATACGTGAAGAGCATGAATGCCGGAAGGTGTCCCATAGCGCGCAAGTGAAGGCTGGCCGGAGGAACCCTGGCGGAGGGTGAAACCCGGAGGGTGGTGGTACATTGTGTTGTCTCCGGCTGAATAGGGAACCAGAATCCTGCCGTCCGCCTGAACGATAGTGAGGCTGAGGATGTCCAGATTCTGCCGGGATACGAGATCCGCCACGACGCTGTCCAGCGCAAGGCGCAGGTCGTGGGAGGGAAGCAGGACCACTTCATGACTCTGGATGGCGATCTGGTTGGCCATGGCCAGTACACCTTCCAGGTACAGTCTCCTGAAATTGGTTCGCTCCCTCATCGTGGTCACTCCGCCGATGATGGCGACGGTGGCGATGATGACGCATCCGAATACGTAGATGAGCTTCTTCCTGACGGACGTACCCGTTTCTCCCGGCATGTCCGCCGTAGCGACTCTCCGGAACGTCCCGAACAAAGGTCGCGAGAGGGGCCTGATTGATTCCTGCGGCGCGCTTGTCGCCTGACCGGGCCGCGTTCCAGTCTCGGATATCGAGGGGCTATCGGGACGTAGCATTGATCGAATCCAATCTGCGGATAATGGATTCCGCGTTCTCCACGAAAGTTTTCATCTCGGCGTTTTCCGGTGCGTGTTGCAGTCCTCGTCGCCAGAAGCGGGCTGCCTGGCGATAGTCCCGGGCCCGAAACGATTCGAGACCCAGGTAGCGATAGGCACGGCTCAGGGAGATTCGCGTGACCGAGTGACCCGGCACCTCTCTGAGCACATCCTCCCAAGTGGAGATGGCAGAGCTGTACTGGCCTTGTTCGTACTGTCGCTTGCCGGCGTCGAAACGCCTTTCCTGATCTGGACCGAGCAGGGGTTCCGGAGTCGGTTCCGGTTCTGGAGTCGGCTCCGGTTCCGCGGACGGTGCGGCAACCCTCACCACCGGAGCCTTGGGCGCAGGGGTGGAGGGGGTGTGAACACGGGGTGTCGCTGGAGGCTCCGCGGGCGTGGGCTCGTCGGCGACCTGCGGAGGAACGGCAGGGGCCGGTTCAACGATCGGCTTCGAGAGCGCCTCCTTCAAATCGATGGCCTTGAGCGATGCCTGGGAGGCCAGAATCCAGGCCTCCTCGTAATTCCTCGCTTGGGTGGCGGTGCGGGCATCCTGGAAGACCCGGCTGGCCTCCTCGAATCGCTCCGGTTCACGGTGTTCTCCTCCAAGCTCCCAGACCGCCCCGAGGAGCGTCCCGGCCTGATGCATCGCCTGTTCGACAAACTTCATGGATGTGTCTTCTACCGTTGACTGAACCAATTGGTCTCGCGCCGTGCTATCCTGTTCGATGCGGCGCGAGTACAGAACGTCGGGCCCGGTCTGCCGCGCCTGAGATCCGAACCTGTATCCCAGCGCAACGCGATGTTCCGCGGGAAATGGACTCTGGGAGGTGAGGCTGTAGTCCACAGACAAGATTCCCAAGGAAAGTCCCGCTCCCGTGGAATAGACGATTCGGTCGGGGCTCAGCGCGCTGCCGCCCCGTAGCGAGAGTGCGAATCCTTTCGAATTCGACGACTCGGATTCGTCGGAGGGCGAAGCGAACCGTGACCCCCGGGAGGTCCAGACATATTCAAGGCCGAGTCGAACCCCGGCCTGCGAGTTGAGAGGCACAAATCCGTCCAACCCAAGGGCCACGTCGCCGGCCAGCAGGGGAAGATCCCGTCGAAGTAGCTTATAGCCGATGCCCACGTTGGCTTGAGTTGGAAGCTGGGCATGGCGCTGTCCCTCCCGAACGCCGGGGCCCAGATTGAGGATGGACGCTCCGACCTGAAGATTCTGCACGGGCACCCTGTATACCGCACCCAGGTCGGTGGCGGCTCCGACGGATCGAGTGTCGAATACCTGCTGGTGAAATGCTTTCAAGAAGACGCCCACGCTCGTGGAGGGCCCCATATCCCGGCCGAATCGGCCGACAATGACACTGCGGGTTTCCCGTCCGGATCCCACAGTCTTGGAATCTCCCATGGTGAGGGCAAAATCGCCGAGATCCGCATAGTAAGCAAACATGCCGATCGTGCCCCGCGAGGAGATGCCCTGGTTGTATTCCATGCATCCGGCGTGCCCGCCTGCGCTGGGTTGGACGTAGCAGAAGGCGCCGGCTTTGCGGACCACCATCGCAAGCGCCGCAGGGTTTTGACTTGACGAAGAGTAGTCATCGGCAAGTCCGGTGGCGGCGCGCCCTATCGCCACGGTACGGGGATGATCCAACCCATCGAGAAAACCTGGACCAACGGCTCCCGCGCCCCAAGCGCGACCGGCACTGAGCGTGAAAATCAGGGCCAACCCGCCGGGTGTGGTGCGCATCTACGTGGTTCGGCCAAAGGACACCAGCCGGTCTAGGATCCACCGGACAGACCTGATCACGGCAGGTTTGTCCTTCAACCTGCGGACCAAGAGAGGTGACCACTGGTAGTACGTCCCAATGATCCATCTGCCTGTGGACGACTTCGAGAGAACGGAATCCCGGAATCGTTTCAGCACGAGAACGTTCGGATGGAATGGATTTCCATAGACCGCCGTGGCCACGAAGCAACCCTTGTCCTCCGCATGAATCACCATGTCGATGGATTTCCGGTAGTCCTGCGTGGCAAAGACTCCCCGGTAGCGACCGATACCGAGCATTCTTCCGCCTTGATCCTTTCCGTCCCATTCGATGGACTGGGGGCCCGCCGGTCGATTCGTGTCTTGAAACAGCGTGCGGACCGGCTCGCCCATCGAATCGTAGATGGCGAGCGAGGCGGGGCCGGCCCTGGAGAGGTTGAAGCGGATGGTGGTGGATTCCGCCTGGGGGTCGAAGGGGTTGGGGAAGCTCTGGAACAGCCGGTTTTCCGGCAGTGCCATGAACTGGATGTCCGCACCACTGGCCAAGGTCAAGTTCTCGTCCACAACCGTCGCATGCAACGTGAGGGACTGTTCTTCGAAAGAGTAGACCTTCACCTCTGCGCTGCCGGTGCTGTCGCTGATCCGCTCCGGGGGCTCGATGACCAGGCTGGAGGACTGGTCGGTGTGAAACTGAACCGTCTTCCCCGCGACAGGGTTGCCGTACGCGTCTCGGATGTACGCGATCACCCGGACGGGCGTCTCACCGTCGGCCACTGACGATACGGGGTCGGCGGCAACGATGGAAAGCCGATTGTCCGAAGTGCACGCCCGGCCGTCTATCGAAAAGTTGAGCGGACTGCCCGCCAGCCCAGTACGAATGGCCTGCAAGGTCGTTCGCCCAGCGCGCTGCCCGATCACAACCTTCACCCGGGCCAGACCGTCAGGCCCGGAATTGACGAGATCGGAGGTGAACTGGGTCGTGGGATCCGATCCCGGTGGCAATGAGAAGGCTACAGAGACGCCCTCCACGCCCACTCCCAGCGCATCCGTCACGCTCGTTTCGAGGATCGTCTCGGTGCCCACGCAACCCTGAAGAATGCCGTCGCTCGAGTGAAAGCCCATTCGATCCGCGACGTTCACGAGGACGCCGAACGCCTGGCTCCGGATCGCCCGGGTGGGACCGGAATTGTTCCCTTCCTGAGCGGAATGGGCTTGTATCACAATGGCGTAGTCGCTACCGGCAGCGTATTCCGATGCCGCAGAGTCCCAGCGAGCCTCAAAGCTCCCCGGACGCTCCCGAACGGTGCGTATATCGGCCAACCCAACGGGCATGTTTCCCTTGAGGACTTCAAGGGTCGGCTCCTGGCCCAGGGTGCTCACCTCAGATCCGTCGGGCCGTGCTACGGTAAAGATCATCCTCGCAATCGATCCCCTGGAGATGTCATTGGGTTGGGTTGCAATGTCGAGGAGGAGATCCGTATTGATTTGGTGCGGTGCCTCCAGGGAAAACAGCGGGAAAGAGCCCTTGACGGCCACTCCATCCCCGAGACGCAGATCTCCCTTTTGCTCGACCTCGGCCTTCAGGAGCTCGCCGGTGCTCGCCTTGTCGCTGACATCAAAGGCCACGAAAAACACACGGTCGCTGCCGGGCCCGATCCCAACGTCCGTGAAAAGGAATTCCTTTTTCGCGGACCGAAACGGTCCTGGCTCTCCGATTTCCGGATCGCCGTTTGGACCAGAAACGAACTTCTGGTCGCCCTCGTCGATGTGGAGGTGAACCGAGGCCACGGACGAATCATCTGAATTCAGACTCGTGACCGTGATTCCTTTGACGACCTGGCTGTCCTCGCCCGCGTTGTGGACGAGGAGAGCGAGGACCGGAACCCTACTGCTTCCGGCCGAGACGACCCTGAAATCGATCGGCAGGGATCCCCAGAAAAGGGAACGCGCGGTCACCGTGAAAGCCCCCGAGGTCAGTGTTGCTTCAGGACCCTGCAGCCCGGATCGCGTCCCGGAATCGCCCGCCACCCGCAGGGTGTAATCGGTTCCCGAGGTTTGGGTGGGCGGGACGGACCATACCGCTTTGTAGCGCCCGCCGGCGGCATCCACAGTGCTCCAACTTGCGGAACCCACGTTCTGTTCCCCTTTGAAAACGAACACGGTGGGGGATCGGTCGAACTGCTGCACGGGGGCCGAATCGAATCCTCTTCGAACAGTGAATTCCATCCAGGCGTCATCCCCGATGGCTGCCGCAGCCGGTTGAGCCTCGGCCCTGAATTGGAGACTCGTGTCGATGCTGAAGGCTGCCGTGGAATGAGACGCGACTGGACCCATATTGCCTGCGCTGCCGGCTGAGTTCGCCTTGACCATGAGCACGTAGTCAGGACCATTCACTTGATAGTCGGGAATCAACCAACTGATCCGATACTTTCCTTCATTCGGGTTCACCACGTCCCATGCGCCTGCGCCCACCTCCTGGGCTCCCTTGAACACCTTGACCCTGGGAAGCGGGTCGAACGAGGCAACCGGGCTGCCGTCCGAGTATTGAACCCGAACGTCGCACGCGGTGGTCTCCCTAGCTGTTCCGGCCTTGGGCTGATTCAACAAGGCGAATCTGAGCGTCGTATCCACGGAGAAATCAGCCGAGGCCAGTTCGGCACTCACGCCCTTGTTGCCGGCGGCCTGGGCGGTGCCGGCGAAAAGCGCGATGTTGTAGTTTGTGGCCGATGCTTGAAAGTCGGGTATCTTCCACGTGGCGCGGTATCGGCCGAGCGAGAAATCGAACACCGACCAACTGGGAACGGCCACATTCGAAATGCCCAGCCGTACGTTCAGGGTCGGAGGGGCCTCCAGCGTCTGAACGGGGGTGCCATCCGAGAAGGTGACGGCATATTCCGCCACAACCGTGTCGCCCGCCTTCCGGGGCGACGGCTGCGTGACCAGTGCAAACCTGAGCTGCGTGTCCACGGCAAAGCCGTTGGAGGCCAGACCTGTGGCTGGACCGAAATTGCCTCCCGCCGATCCGGAGGATGCCGTCAGCAGGAAGTTGTAGTTGCTTGACGTCGTCTGCAAATCGGGTACCACCCACGTGGCACGGTAGGTGCCGAGCGAAGCGTTGAGGGGAGACCAGGTGGCCGATGCGATTTCGGCGCCGCCCTCTTTCACTTTTACCGCAGGCGACACGCCGAAACTCGTGACGGCGCTCCCGTCGGAATACAGAGCCCTGTAGTCCGCGGATACCGTTTCACGGGCTTTCGCGGGGCCGGGCTGGGCGGTCAGGATCAGGGTAAGGGTGGGATCGACGAGATGGCCGCTGTCCACAGCCGTTCCGAGCGAGCTCAGAGGAAAGGAGCCGGACATGGTGTACGGTCCCTGGGGGAGATCGCCTGCGACGTCGACCATGGCGTTCAACCGGGCGCCGGCCGTGGCCGTTGCCGAGATGTCGAAAGCGACAAACAACTGCTGAGTGCCTCCGTTCTTCGCAATGACGAGGTTCAGCCCGTTGAACGTGTAGACCCCACCCATGAAAGCACCCGCGTTGCCGATTTCCAAGTCCGTCGTCGGAGTGAATTGCCCGTCGCCCGTGTCTGCAAAAAGG
>JACPQY010000068.1 GCA_016190245.1 Nitrospirota bacterium
CGGCACGGACGTGTACGAGACATTGGCAGGGTTCCCGTATCAGGGGCCGAGCACGGACATCGGGAACGTAAGCCGCGGGGCGAGCGTGAATTGGAATTCTGAGCAGGACGAGGTGTATTTCGGCGCGGACGACGGGAAGCTTCACTGCGTCTGCACGACCACGAGCGTGCAAGGGGGGAACAGTTGTGTGATTGCAGTGGCGGATCGGTGTGACGGGACGCCCGGAGTGGGTCAGGCGTGCACGGGTTTTCCGGTGACCTTGCAGGCTGGCGTGGCGCTTCGGGAGCCGCTGATCAAAGATGGGACGATCTACATCGCCTCGGCCACCGGGAAGATATATGCGGTCGAGCCGCTGTGCGACGAGGGCGGAGCGGATGGCACGGCATCGGGCACAGTGAAAAGCTCGAACGGGTTCACCTTCACGCTCGACACGACGGGGTTGGATTCCTCCGTTTCCGCGCTGGACACGGGTGGTCCGGTTCAGATCATGGTGGGGACGAACACGGGGCGAGTGTTTTATCTGCCCACCGCGCCGTGACGGCGTGAAGTCGGGAGATGGCAAACGCGGTCACAGTTTGAGCTTTTCCATGACCGGTTCTCGACTTCGCTCGAACAGTAGCCCTTTCTTGCCCTTCGAGCTTGCCACGCTATTTGCAGGCCGTCCCATGCCACGGAGGGCATGGGACCATGCGCAGATGCGGGCCACGATGGCCCGCGCATAACAAGGTCCTGGCCTGCTTTCCTTTCGTGGCACCAGGGCTCCGTGCCCAGGTGTCGAGAAGTACGAACGGGTAGCCGACGGGTCCAAAGCTCAAGTTGCGACCGCGCGCGGCATAGTGGGCGAATGGTCGTGGAGCCCCCTCATCTGCATCACGACTTCTCGAACTCACGACTTCACGGCCGCAAGTTGACTTCCTCCCCGCCCTGACCTAAGTAGGCTGGCGTGGCCACGCCCATGCCCACGCCCGTCGCGGCGGACCTCAAGAAGTTTGCGGCCGATCCGGCGCTGGCCGAGGCCAACCTCGAACGCTTCCTGGAAACCGGCGAGGAGGCGAGGTCGGCGTGGGATCGCGCGGGCGCGGAGGGACGGCGCCGCCTCGTGCGGATCCTCGGCTACGCGCAGCCGCTCGCGGGCTACCTCGTCCGCCATCCCGACTCGGCCTCGCTTCTGATCGACGCCAAGTTCTTCGACAAGGCTTCGCGGCCGGCGGACTGCGCCTCCCGGCTCCGCGAGCGTCTGGAACGCCGCCGACCGGGCCCTGAGCGCGAGCAGGAGCTGTTCCGCTTCAAGTACGACGAACTCCTCCGGATCGCGGTGAAGGATCTGGAGGAGATCGGACCGTATGAGGCGATCCTGGCCGAGCTGTCGGCCCTGGCGGACGCGATCATCGGGGGCGTGCTGGAACAGACACGTCCGGACGCCGCCCGAGGGAATTCCCTCCGGCTCAGCGTGATCGCGCAGGGCAAGCTGGGGAGCGAGGAACTCAACTTTGCCTCCGACGTGGATCTCCAATTCATCTACTCCGGCTCGGATCCCATGGCATCGCCGGCGCCCGAGCTGCACGAACCGGCCACCAAGTGGGCTCAGAAGATCGTCGAGTTGATGCAGCGCGACACGGAGGAAGGTTTCCTCTGGCGAGTGGATCTGGAGTTGCGGCCGGAAGGCATTTCAGGTCCCCTCGTCAACTCGGCCTACGCGGCGGAGCTCTACTATGAAACCTGGGGCCAGCCGTTCGAGCGGTTCGCGCTGCTGCGGGCTCGGCCCGCCGCGGGCGACGTGGAACTCGGGACGGGACTCGTTCAGGCCCTCGAACCTTTCATCTACAAGCGGTTTCTGAGCATGGCCGACGTTCAGTCCGTCAAGAAGATGAAAGACATGCACGCCGCCGAGCGCGAACAGCGCGGAAAATGGAACGTGAAAACCGGCGTCGGAGGGATTCGGGACATCGAGTTCTTGGTCCACGGCCACCAGATCCTGAACGGCGGAAAGATGCCTTTGCTTCGCACGCCCCACACGATCAAGGCGATGGAGGCTCTGGAGAAAGAGCAATTCCTCTCGCCGGGGGAGAAGCGCCAGTTGCGCGAGGCCTACATTTTCTTGCGCCGACTGGAGAACCATCTCCAGATGAGCGAGGAACAGCAGACGCATGCGCTCAAGTCCGCCCGGCCCGAGCGCGAGGTTGTGGCCCGGTCGCTGGGTTACGGGATGAAGAAGGGATCGAAATCCGAACACGCCTTGGACGACTTCGACGCGGACCTGCAGGTCTTCACGACCGTGTCCCGCGAGGCGTTCGAGCGATTCCTCAGCGACTTCAAGACGGATGTGCAGGGGCCGTGAACGGGACCGCACCGGACCGCGGTGGCAGGAGATCGCCGCGCCCCTTTCCGCCTATGGCGGACTTGCGATGACGAAGAGAAGGCGTCATGGCGATCCGCCCAAGGGGCGGAGAAGCAATCCCGGTGTGCGCCGGCCGCGGCTGTTGACCTCGTGCCATGGCGGCCCACATGATGAACCATCGTGGTGCAATGCTGCCCTCCACGGGTGCACAGAGGAATCCGGCGCCCAATCGCCGCGGAAAAATCGAATGATGGCGATACATCAGGAATCACAACATTGGCACTGCGCTTGCACAGGGCCAAGCACAGTGGACGACATAGGAGCAACGCCCGGAAGAACTAAGGAGGATCTCTCATGAAGAAGATCGAGGCGATCATCAAGCCCTTCAAGTTGGATGAGGTGAAGGAGGCGCTCAACCAAGTGGGCGTGCAGGGCATGACCGTCACCGAGGTGAAGGGCTTCGGGCGACAGAAGGGGCATGCCGAACTCTACCGTGGGGCCGAGTACGTGATCGATTTCCTGCCGAAGATCAAGATCGAGGTCGTCATCCCCGACGATCAGCTGAGCAAGGTGGTGGAAGCGATCGAGAAGGCCGCGAAGACCGGGCGGATCGGAGACGGAAAGATCTTCAGCTACGATCTGTCCGAGGTGATCCGGATCCGCACCGGCGAGCGAGGTGAGTCCGCGATTTGACGGCTCAACTTGCGATGATCCCGCGGGGGAACACGAATGGCTGAGAAGAAGCAAACGAAAGCAGGAGCAGGAAAAGGAGGAAACATGACACCGAAGGAGGTCCTGAAATTCGCGAAGGAAAATGGCGCGAGGGCCTGTGACGTGAAGTTCTGCGACATGCTGGGCAAGTGGCAGCACTTCACCACGGGCATGTCGGAGATTTCCGAAGAGACGTTCGAGGAGGGCCTGGGATTTGACGGCTCCAGCATCCGTGGCTGGCAGGGCATCCAGGAGAGCGACATGCTCGTGATGCCTGACCCCAAGACCGCCGTGATGGATCCATTCTGCGCGGAGCCCACGCTCACGATGATTTGCGACATCCTGGATCCGGTCACCCGCAAACCCTACTCGCGCGATCCGCGCTACGTCGCCAAGAAAGCCATTCAATACCTGAAGAAGAGCGGGATCGGCGACGCCGCCTATTTCGGCCCGGAGCCCGAGTTCTTCATCTTCGACGGCGTCCGGTATGCCAGCGGCGTCCAGCACAGCTTCTACTACATCGACTCGCGCGAGGGGTGGTGGACGAGCGGCAGTGAGGAAGCCCCCTCCAACCTCGGGCACAAGCCCCGCTACAAGGAGGGCTATTTCCCGGTCTCTCCGAATGACACGCAGCAGGACATCCGCACGGAGATGCTCCTCACCATGGAGAAGGTCGGGATCATCGTGGAGAAGCAGCACCACGAGGTGGCCACGGCCGGCCAGGCCGAAATCGACATGCGCTTCATGGACTTGGTCGAGATGGGCGACAAACTGATGTGGTTCAAGTACATCGTCAAGAACGTGGCGGCCAAGGCGGGCAAGACGGTGACCTTCATGCCCAAGCCCCTGTACGGCGACAATGGATCGGGCATGCACACCCACCAGAGCATCTGGAAGGGCGGGAAGCCGCTGTTCGCGGGCGAGGGATACGCGGGGCTTTCGGAGCTCGGTCTCTCGTACATCGCGGGCATCATGAAACACGCCTACGCGCTGTGCGCGATCGTCGCGCCCACCGTCAATTCGTATCGGCGGTTGGTGCCCGGGTACGAGGCCCCCGTCAACATCGCCTACTCGGCCCGCAACCGCAGTGCCTGCTGCCGCATCCCGCTCTACAGCCCTTCTCCGAAGGCCAAGCGCGTCGAGGTTCGGTTCCCGGATCCCGCGTGCAATCCTTACCTCGCTTTTGCCGCGATGCTCATGGCGGGACTCGACGGCGTCGAGAAGAAGCTCAAGCCGGGCGAGCCGCTCGACAAGAACCTCTACCACCTGCCGCCGCAGGAGGCGAAGAAGGTCAAGCAGCTCCCGGGCAGCCTGCCCGAGGCGCTCGCGGCCCTCGATGCGGACCACGACTTCCTCAAGAAGGGGGACGTGTTCACGGATGATCTCATCGAGGCTTGGACTTCCTGGAAGGTGGAGAACGAGATTGATCCGATCCGCCTCAAGCCGACGGCGATGGAGTTCGAGCTCTACTACGATGTTTGATCTACGGATCTCTGAGGTTCCAACTGGGCGCCCACGTGGCGCCGGGAGGTGCGGCATAGAGACGTAGGGACGCGAAGTCGCGCGGGGGCAAGGAGGCCTCCGCCCAACACCGGAGCGTGGCCGGGATCGGCACCCGCGACGGACGGCGCAAGCGCTAGGACGGCGCCACGCTGAAAACGAGAAGGAGGTCTACTATGAAGGTACAGGTCTGTCCAAGAAGCAACCTCGGGAGGTTTGCGCTCGCGCTGGCGCTGGCGCTCACGGTGCCGTCGTTGGCCAAGGCCACGCCATCCACCACGTTCTGGGCTCCGTCCACGCCCTTCGTGCAACCGTACGGGTTGCTCCACATCACGTATGACACCTACTTCCTGGGGTCGGCCCTCTATCCCGTCGATACCGGCCTGGAGATGGGTGTGTTGCCCTTCGACAAGTTCCAGATGGAGGCCGGATTCGACTTCCTCTACCCCACTCAGGATCCGAGCAAGGCGCCAAAGGTGAAGGGCCTGGCGCTGCCACTCCTTCTCAACGCCAAGGTCGGTTCCCCTGAAGGTGCGTTCGGGGACTGGTCTCCCGGCTGGTCGGCCGGCATCTTCGGCGTCGGATTCGAGGATGACGTGACCGACTACAACATCGTGCATTTCATGCTCGGCAAGACGTTCCCTGTGATCGGCAATCCCGAGGTCGGCTTCTACTACGGTCTGAACGACAAGCTTCTGATCGACAAGAACGGCGACAAGGAGCAGTTCGGCGTGATGGTCGGATGGTTCTCCCCTGCCATCGAGCTCAAGAAACCGTACATGGACAAGGTCATCTTGGCTGCCGACATCCAGACAGGCAAGAACGGGTTCGGAGCCGCCGGCGGCGGCGTCTACCTCTACTTTACGCCCACGATCAGTCTTCTCACGGGTCCGGTTTTCTTCCTCGAGAAGGATGTGCAGGCGCCCGTGGCGCTGTTCGGTGCTGACAAGACCGGCGCGCTGGTTGCTGCCGACAAGCCCGGCATGGTCTGGACGATGCAGCTCGACATCGACATGGATCTGTTCACAAAGAAAGCCGAGTAGGGAGCGGAGAATCTCCCCAGGAGGTGAACCATGAATAGACTGAAGAAGTTCTTGAGCCCCGGGAGCCTGATCCCATTCGCGGGAACGCTCCTCTGGGCCGGATGGGCCATCGCCCAGGAAGTGATGCCCGAGATGGCCGCACCCGTGGCCGAGGCGGCTCCGCCGGGGCCGCCCCCGCTCGACGCGCCCAAGGTGATGGCGGACACGCTGTGGACGCTCATCACGGCGATGCTGGTGTTCTGGATGAACGCGGGCTTCGCCCTCGTGGAATCCGGGCTGTGCCGCGCCAAGAACGCGGTCAACATCCTCTCGAAGAATGTGATCGTCTTCGCCATGACGTCGCTCGCCTTCCTTGTGGCGGGCTTCGGCATCATGTTCGGGGACGGCAACTCCCTCTTCGGGACGCACGGCCTCTGGTTCCTCGGCGGAGCGGACAACAGCCCCTACACGGGCGACGCCTATCAGGGGGACTACAAGTCCATCGCGTGGACGGGAACTCCGCTCTGGGCGAAGTTCTTCTTTCAGCTCGTCTTCGCGGGGACGGCGGCCACGATCGTATCCGGCGCGGTGGCGGAGCGGATCAAGTACGCTTCGTTCATTATCTTCACCGTCATCATGGGCATCTTCCTCTACCCCGTGACCGGGCACTGGATCTGGGGCGGCGGCTGGCTGGCCCAGAAGGGGATGTGGGACTTCGCCGGGTCCACCGTCGTCCACTCCGTGGGCGGCTGGGCGGCTCTGGTGGGGGCGATCCTCCTCGGCCCTCGGATCGGGAAGTACACCAAGGAAGGGAAGGTGAATCCGATCCCCGGTCACAACCTCGGGTTCGCGACGCTTGGCGTCATGATCCTGTGGCTCGGCTGGTTCGGATTCAACCCCGGCTCGACGATGGCGGCCGACTGGAACGCCATCTCGGGCATCGCCGTCACCACCAACACCGCGGCCGCCGCGGCGGGATTCGCGGCCACGATCGCGTCGTGGATCCTTTTCAAGAAGCCGGATCTCTCGATGACGCTTAACGGCATCCTGGCCGGGCTCGTGGCGATCACGGCCCCGTGCGCCTTCGTGTCCGTGAAGGCGTCGGTCGCGATCGGCCTCGTGGCGGGGGTGCTGGTCGTCCTCTCCGTGTTGTTCTTCGACCGCGTGAAGGTGGACGATCCCGTGGGCGCGCTCTCCGTGCACTTGGTGAACGGGATCTGGGGAACCCTCTCCCTCGGGCTGTTCGGCTCCGACGCGTTCGTGGCGGGCCCCGGCATGGGCCTCTTCTACGGTGGAGGCTTCACGCTCCTGGGCGCCCAGTTCCTGGGCGTGGTCACCGTGGGCTTGTACACGGTGATCGTGGCCCTCATCGCGTGGGGTGTCGTTCGTGTCCTCACGGGCGGCCTGCGGGTGAGCGCGGAGGAGGAACAGGAAGGTCTGGATCTGGGCGAGCACGGTCAGGCGTGCTACCCGGATTTCGCCACGCACCAGATGTCCGGCATCGGCCTGGAGGAAGACGAGCCGAAATCCGAGCGGCGAGCCGCCGGAGCGCCGGTCGCAAGACCCGTCCACCAGACCTGACGGGGGCAAGAACGTGCAGCAGGGAAGGGGAGCGGCCTCGGGATCGCTCCCCTTCTGCAGTGTTTCGAGCAGGTTGAGGAGGAAACATGGAGAAGTTGCATATGCGGATGAACACGGGAGGTGTGGCCGCGCTGGCGCTGCTCGTCCTGGCGGTGGTGTTGGCGGGATGCAGCGTCTCGGCTCAGGAGGGGATGCAAGAGGCCCCTCCGACGGTGGCCGTGGAGCCCGCCAGCGCACCGCGGTCGGATCTCGATCAACGCGTGGCGGATCTCGAAGCCTACGTGAACAACACGGGGCGCGGAGCCGACGCGGCCGGGTCCGGCCTCACCTCGAAGGTGGCGGGAGCGGGCCCCGGGCACAATGCATGGCTGATGACGGCCTCGGCGCTTGTCCTGTTCATGACCCTGCCGGGCCTCGCGCTTTTCTACGGCGGCTTGGTGCGCGCGAAGAACGTCCTCTCCGTTCTGGCCCAGTGCCTGGGGATCGCGGGGCTTGTCACCATCCTCTGGTGGGTGGTCGGCTACAGCTTGGTCTTCGCGCCAGGTGGCTCGATCCTGGGCGGGTTCCAGCACGCGTTTCTCAACGGCGTGGATTCCAATCCCAACACGAACTACGCCTACTGGGTCTCTCACAATGTCTTTTCGATGTACCAGCTCATGTTCGCCATCATCACGCCGGCGCTCATCATCGGCGCGATCGCAGAACGCATGAAGTTCGGGGCTGTCCTCCTCTTCGTGGGCCTGTGGATGTTCATCGTGTACTTCCCGCTCGCCCACATGGTTTGGGGCATCACCGGTCTCATGAATGGAGTCTGGAACGCGGATGCGGGCATTAAGGCGATCGATTTTGCGGGAGGGACCGTCGTCCATATGTCATCGGGATGGTCGGCGCTCATCCTGTGTCTCCTCGTGGGTCGGCGCGTCGGCTTCGGCAGGGAGCCGATGCCCCCGCACAGCATGGTCTTGTGCATGATCGGCACGGGGATGTTGTGGGTCGGCTGGTACGGGTTCAACGCGGGCAGCGCCGTGGCGGCCGACGGGATCGCGGCCAATGCCTTCACTACGACGACCATCGCGACGGCGGTGGCGTCCTTCAGTTGGGCCGCCGCGGAGTGGCTTCTCAAGGGCAGGCCGAGCGTACTCGGCTTTTGCTCCGGGGCGGTGGCGGGACTCGTGGTCATCACCCCCGGCTGCGGGTTCGTGGCGCCTTCGTCCGCCGTCCCCATCGGCGTGCTGGCCGGCTTGGTCCCGTTCTTCGCCTGCTACAAGGTGAAGTCCTGGCTGGGGTATGACGACGCCTTGGACACTTTCGGTGTGCACGCCGTGGGCGGGACGCTCGGCGCGTTCCTTACGGGCGTGTTCGCGACGGCGGATGTAAACGCGAACCTCCTCACCAACCTGAAGGGGATCGTGGGAAGCACGTTGTGGCAGGAGCAATTGAAAGCCATCGGGCTGACGTTGGTGCTCGCCGTGGTGGGCACCATCGTGATCGGGTTGATTGTGCGCGCGGTGGTGGGATTGCGCCCCGCCGAGGAGATTGAGCGGCAGGGCCTCGACATCGCGGAGCACGGGGAAACGGGGTACCACGTGTAGCGGCGCGGATCGGATGGAAGCCTCCTGACCTGCTCCGCCCATCGGTAACGATGGGGCGGAACCGGTGAGCCCCCTGCCCCTTGGCGGGGGGCGAGCCGTTGGGGGCGGCTTCACTGGAAAGGGAGGAAAGGTCCCGCTACACTGACGCGATGAAATTCTCGATCGAAGAAACCCTGCCTCATCCCTTCGATGCCGTCTACACCACCTACCGGGACAAGCTGCCGACTCTGGTCCCGTACCTTCCGGACATCCGCTCGATCGAAGTGATCGAGCGCGAGAAGAAGGGAAAGAAACTTCGGCTCGTGAACAAGTGGGTGGCGAGCACGGAGGTGCCCGCCGCCGTGAGGAAGATCATCGACCTCAAGGAAGTGAGTTGGCTGGACCATGCGGAATGGGATGACGAAGACCACGTGGTCCAATGGCGGTTCGAGATCCCGGTGCTGAGGGACTATGTCACCGC
Source organism: Nitrospirota bacterium (assembly GCA_016190245.1). Classification (GTDB taxonomy): domain Bacteria; phylum JACPQY01; class JACPQY01; order JACPQY01; family JACPQY01; genus JACPQY01. The sequence goes on from JACPQY010000068.1 coordinate 9,205, forward strand.
GGAGGGAACCAACGAGTTCCGCGAGGCGAAGGGCGGAACGCGGCTTGTGCTGGCCGGCGAATTCCGGATAGATGTGTCGAATCACCCGCGGGTGCCGCGCCTGCTGGCGCGAGTTTTCCAACCGCAGATGGAGAAGTTCATCTTCGCGCTCATCAAACCCAACCTCACCGCGGTGAACCGGGGGCTGGACAAGTTTCTGTCCGAGCAGGAAAAGAAAGGGCGGAAGAAGTAAGAAAGAAAACGGGCGCCTCCGCGCTCCGGCGGAGGCGCCGCGTTGTCGTACCCGGGGTGGTTCAGTGGATCGGTGTATCTTCTCCCGTCAGGAACTGCTCCAGGCCCACGGACTTCTCGCCCACCTTGAGCATGATCCCGTCGCCGACGACCACCTGCTCCACGGGGAGCTCGTGCTCGGCGAGGTGGGCCTGAATATCGGTCGGGCCGGAAAGCCAGACCGTTTCCTGGCACAATTTGCAATGGAAGTACCCGCGGTGGACCGCCTTCTCGATCTTGCCTTCCAGCGCCTGCGCGACGATCCCGCTCCAGAAACGCAGGCCATCCTTCCGGGACATCCTGTGCGTCTCCACGTCCGCGTAGCCGGATTCCCAGTCCACTACAAGGGTGGAAGTGTCGCGATTCGTCAGCGCCTCGATCGCGATCTTATCCGGGCCCTGCTCTCGGACGTGAAGCTCGACGTTCTCGCCCTCCTCGTCCTGGGCTTGGCACCAGTTGATGAGTTCCACAAGCTCCCACCTCTTGAGGTTTCGGAGGGACTTGTAGGGGGAGCTGTGCTCCATCAATCTCTCGTTTCCGCCAACCTGTCCCATCTTCGCCTCCTCTCCCGATTCCCTCGGGGCTTCGCGGGCATCCACTGCCCTTCTCTGACCGTCCCTTGGCCTCTACATGGGTAAAAGCAATCGCCGTGCCAATACACGTGCGTGTAAAGTACAGTAATCTCAAATTAGTAATGCCTAAGGTGCCATAGTGGCGTGGTATTCCTGTCCTAGCTTTTGACAGGAGAGGCAAAAACTGTCACCAGTTTGGGGATGTTTCCGTCGGATCAAGCGTCCCCTCCTACCTGCCTGTGCGCCCCGCAATTCACCGGCAAGGTGCGTTGGCTGATGGAGGCGTGGTGCCCTCGGGGCGGAAGGGCTGGGTAGGGAGCGATTCTCATCGCTCCGAGCTTGCAGACGCACCTGGGCAGGATGCCCTAGTGCCATGAGTGGAAGGCAGTCCGCCGCGGCGGAGAGGGGCTGCCATCGGCATGGCATGGGAATGCCACGTAACATGCCCCGCATCCCCTTGCCGAGGAGGGCATGGGGCCATGCAGTGTCGCCGCGCCCAGGATGGCGCGGCATGGACCATGGCCTGCGGGGCTTCATCTCGTGGCACCATGCCTTCCATGGCAAGGTGCCCTCCATGGCAAGGTGCGTCTACGAAGAGCGATCCCGTGTCATCCCACTGCGCGCCGCGCGGTCGCGCTGGTGGGGTTGAGCGAATTGTGATACCCTGCTACCCTTATTTTAGGAAACAGGCATGGAAATTCGTTTGAAACAGGTTATCGATGAGGTCTCCCGGGAGAAGGGGATCGACCAGGCGCTCATCCGCGAGTTGGTGATCTCCGCAGTTGACGAGGCCGCGCGCAAGAAGTTCGGGCCGCAGGCGGAATTCCGGACGAACTACGAGCCTGAAACCGACACCGTGGAACTGGTGGAATACAAGAAGGTGGTGGAGAAGGCCGCGACCTCCGGCGAGATCTCCGTGGGCGAGGCGTGCAAGAAGGCCGGCGTGGAGGACATCACGATCGGCGACCTTTTTGCCGAGCGGTTCGGGATGGAGGAATTGGATCGCGTGTTCGCGCGCAACGTGCTCCAGATCATCACCAAGAAGCTCAAGGAGATCGAGCGCGCCAACGTGTACAACGAGTTCAAGGATCGCAAGGGGCAGGTGGTGGTGGGGATCGTCCGGCGGTTCGAGCGGGGCGACATTGTGGTGGACATCGGCCGCGCCGAGGCAATCTTCCCCGAACGGGAGCAGATCCCGAAGGAACGCTATCGCATCGGCAACACGGTGCGCTGCTACATTCTCGATGTGACCAACCACTTCCACGGGCCGCAGCTCATCCTCTCCAGGCGGGCTCCCGGGTTCATCATGAAGCTCTTCGAGAGCGAGGTGCCGGAGGTGGCCGAGGGGCTGGTGCAGATTGTGGCGGTGGCCCGAGAGGCGGGATGGAGAGCCAAGGTTTCCGTACGCTCGAAGGACCCGCGGATCGACCCCGTGGGGGCGTTCATCGGCTCGAAGGGGTCACGGGTGCAAGCCATCGTGCAGGACCTGAGCGGCGAGAAGATCGACATCGTGCCCTACAGCGACGACCCGATCGCGTATGTCTGCAACGCGCTGGCGCCCGCGAAGATCCAGCGGGTGATCCTCGACGAGGAGGCCCACCAGATGGAGATCATCGTGGGGGACGATCATCTCTCGGTGGCGATAGGCAAGCGGGGCCAGAATGTGCGGCTGGCCGTGGAACTGACCGGCTGGAACCTCGACATCCGCTCGGAGTCGGAGGTCCGCAAGCTTAAAGATCAAGTCAAGAAGGCCCTCATGCAGGTGGAGGCGATCGACGACCACCTCGCCGAGGAGCTCTATAAGCGCGGTGTGTATTCGATCGAGGAGATCTCGCGAATGGAGCCCGCCGCTCTGGGCGACACGCTCGGGGTGGAGCCGGCCGTGGCCGAGCGCATCCGCAACGGGGCCGCGGGGGTTCTCGAGTCGATGCGCCCCCGGCGAACGGAATAGCCCTCCCTCCCTTCCCACCCCCAAGCCATGCCGAAGATCTTCGAACTCGCCCGTGAACTCAACGTCGAGTCCAAGGTGATCATTCAGCATCTGAGCACCATGGGGATCTTGGCCAAGACCCACGTGATGCGGGTGGACGACGAGATCGCGCAGAGGATCCGCGCCAAGTTCCAGCAGCCTAAGGAGAGGAAATTCTCCGTCATCCGCCAGCGTCCCGGCGAGGCGCTGCTGCCACCGGTTCCCGACGGGCCGAAGGCCGCGGCGCCTCCGACCTCGGCGGGGCCCGCGCCCGAGCCGCCCCCCACGCTGTTGGCGGCGCCGCCGGCCGATGGCGAGCCCGTTCCGCCCGCTCCGGTTCAGGCCGCGGCTGCGCCGACGCCGCCACCACATGCGGCCCCGGCAGCGACCCGGCCGCTGGCGGGGCCGGCTGCGCCCGCCAAGCTTTCGTCACAGCCGGCCGGGTTGCGGCCCACCGTCGTGATCGGCGAGGCCCCGGCTCGGTTGCTGACCCCCGACAAACTCAAACGGCCGGAGAAGCCCTTGCGCAAGCTCGACCGGCCCCGTGAGCTACAGCGAGTGATCGAGGAGCAGCTCGCCTCGACACGGGGCGCCCCCGCGGCTCCGGAGGGCCGCAGGACGGCGACGCCTCCGCCCAGCCGGTCCTTCAAGAAAACGGAAATCACCACGCCCAGGGCGAGCAAGCGCCGCGTCAAGATCCATGGGGCCGTTCCGGCGGCCGAGTTGGCCCGCCGCATGGGGGTCAAGGCCAATGAAGTCCTCAAGAAACTCCTGGCCCTCGGTGTAAGGATCACGAGCCTCAACCAAGCCATCGATGCCGACGCCGCCGGCCTTGTCGCCCAGGAGTTCGGCTACGAAATCGAGAACACGGGGGGCGGAGAGGCGGCCGTTGCCGAGCCCGAGGTGCCGACAGTGGGGATCCCCGAGCCCCGGGCGCCGGTGGTCACGATCATGGGTCATGTGGATCACGGTAAGACGACGCTTCTCGATACCGTTCGCAAGGCGAATGTCGCTGAGCAGGAGGCCGGCGGCATCACCCAGCATATTGGGGCCTACCAGGTTCAGGTCAAGGATCGGGCCATCGTCTTTCTCGACACACCTGGGCACGAGGCCTTCACGGCCATCCGGGCCCGCGGTGCCAAGGCCACCGATCTCGTGGTTCTGGTCGTGGGGGCGGATGACGGCGTGATGCCGCAGACGGTGGAGGCCGTGGATCATGCGAAGGCCGCCGGTGTGCCGATCGTGGTGGCCATGAACAAAATGGACAAACCGACGGCGAATCCCCACAAGGTCATGCAGCAGCTCGCCGAGCATGGGCTGACCCCCGAGGAGTGGGGCGGGCAGACGCTGTACGCCTCGATCTCGGCCAAGACGGGCAAGGGGGTGGACGAGCTGCTGGAGAAGATTCTCCTCCAGGCCGACGTCCTCGATCTCAAGACCACCCACCAGGGGCCGGCTCGCGGGGTGGTGATCGAATCGCGGTTGGACAAGACCCAGGGGCCCGTCTGCACGGTGCTCGTGCAGCAGGGGCGGCTGGAGACGGGGAATGTCGTTTCGTGCGGGGTGGCCTCGGGCCGGCTTCGCGCGATGATGGACGGGCAGGGGCAGAGGCTCCGCGAGGCGGGTCCAGCCACCGCCGTCGAGATCGTGGGTCTGGACGAAGTGCCGACGCCGGGCGACCGGTTTGTCGTCCTGGACGACGAGCGCAAGGCGGGCGAACTCGCCGCCGCGCGCCGGGAGCGAATCAAGGCGCTGGAGGCGCAGAAGGTAGTGGTGCGGCCGAGCGTTCAGGAACTGCTTATCCAGGCGAGGGATGGGAAGCAGAAAGAGGTGAACGTTGTCCTGAAGACGGACGTGCAGGGTTCCCTGGAGGCCATCCGACAGGCGCTGGTCAAGCTCGACGAGACCGTGGCCGTGGGGAAAGTGAAGCTCCAGGTCATCCGCTCGGCGGTGGGGGCCATCTCGCTCAGCGACGTGATGCTGGCCTCCGCCTCGAAGGGGATCGTGCTCGGGTTCAACGTGCGGACGGACCCTCAGGCCTACGCCGTGGCCGAAAAGGAGGGCGTCCAGGTGCAGACGTACGAGATCATCTACGAGTTGCTGGAGAAGATGAAGGCGCTGATGCTGGCGCAGGTGGAGCCGACCTACCGGCACGAGGTGATTGGGCATGCGGAGGTCCGCCAGCTCTTCCGGGTTTCAACGGTGGGCATCATTGCCGGCTGTTATGTGAAGGATGGGAAGGTTCTGCGGAGCGCGCTCGCGCGCGTGCTACGGGCGACCAGCGTGGTTCACGACGGCAAAGTCGGATCGCTCAAGCGTTTCAAGGACGATGTCCGTGAGGTTCCAGCCGGGATGGAGTGCGGGATCGGGCTGGCCAACTACGCCGACGTGCAGGCGGGCGATACGCTGGAGTTCTACACCAAGGAGGAAGTTCCGGCCGTCTGAAGGTGGCCTCCGCAGGTTGGGGGACCCACCGAGGATGGCGTTGGACGGGCGGACGTAGGAGAATACCCCCTGAAGGCGGGCGGACACTCGCCGAAGGAATCGGATGCCGAGACGAATCGAGCGCGAAGAAAACAAGCTGGTTGTGGGAGTCCTGTCCCTCGAGCTCTTCCTCGACGGGCGGCAGTCCCTGAAAGAAAAGCGCTACGCGCTGCGGAAGATCCTGGATCGCGTGCGCAACGAGTTCAACGTCTCGATCGCCGAGACCGGTTTCCAGGACCTCTGGCAACGCTCCGGCCTGGGCATCACGATGGTCTCCAGCGATCGCCGGATCGTGGACTCGATCCTGGACCGGATCCCGCGTCTGATCGAGACTTGGACCGATGCCCAGGTGACGCGCGCGGACCGCGAGGTGTTCTACTTTGGGTGACCTCACGTCCCGGAGGGCGGCGCGCCCATGAAATGGGGGGGAGCGAAGAGATCGCAGCGCGTGGGGGACCTCCTCCAGCGTGAGATTGCGGGGCTGCTCCACAAGGGGCTCAAGGATCCGCGCCTCGAGGACGTTTCCATCACGGGGGTGGACGTGACGGCGGACTTGCGCGAGGCCATCCTGTACTTCCAGGTGCGCGGCGGCGATGACCGCATCCGGCAGGTGGTGGATGGCTTCGAGAGCGCCCAAGCCTTCCTTCGGGGGCACTTGGGGCGCGTTCTGTACCTCCGCCATATCCCCCATTTCACGTTCCGCTACGACCCGACGCTCGATCGGGCACGCCGCATCGAGTCCTTGCTGCGCGAAATCTCGGAGACGAAGGCGTGAGACCGGGCACGATCCCCGAGGAACACAGAGCCGACTACGAGGCCGTCCTGGCGTTCCTCTCGTCACACCGCCGGTTTGTGATTGCCTCTCACGAGTCGCCGGACGGCGACGCGCTGGCTTCCACGCTGGCGATGGCGTTGGGGTTGCGACGCCTCGGGAAGGAGGCTACCGCGTTCAACAAGGACGGCGTGCCCGCCACGCTGAGGTTCCTGCCGGGCGCCGAGACGGTGGTCTCGCGTCTCGACTCGTTTGCCGACTTCGACGGACTGATCGTCGTGGATTGCGGCGACCTGCACCGGATTCGCGAAAGCATCGTGAACGAACCTAGACCGCCGATTGTGAATCTCGACCACCACCTCACAAACCCGCGCTACGGCGACCACAATCTTATCCTGCCGGACGCCAGCGCGTCGGGGCACGTGGTGTACTACGTTCTCCTCGGCCTTGGTGTAGAGGTGGATGCAGCCTTGGCCACGAACCTGTATACGGCGCTGACCGTCGATACCGGTTCGTTTCAGTATTCCAACACCGGTCCGGAGACGCTGCGCGTCGCGGCGGAGCTTGTCGAGCGGGGGGCGCGCCCCGAGGCCATTGCCGAGGGCCTTCACTATCACGAGCCGGTGCGGAAATGGCGGCTGCTGTCACGCGTGCTCGGCTCGCTCAAGGTGGAGTTGGGCGGCCGTGTGGCCACGATGGACTTGACCCAGGCCATGCTCCGGGAGACAGGCGCCTCCATGGAGGACAACGAGGGTTTCGTGGAGATGGCCCGGCAGGTGGATGGCGTCGAGGTGGCGATTCTCCTGAAGGAGCATGGGGCCGACCGCGTCAAGGTGAGTCTGCGCGCCAAGGACCGGGTGGACGTGTCCCGCGTGGCGCAGGCCTTTGGAGGGGGGGGGCACCGGAACGCGTCCGGCTGCACCATCCGTCTCGGCCTTGAGCCGGCGCGCGGGCGACTGCTGGAGGAAGTGGCGCGGGCGCTGGACGGCCGCAAGGGCTGAGAGAGCGCGTCACCGTCCGAAGATCATGGACCTGCACGGCCTGCTACTGATTGACAAGACCGCGGGGATCACCTCGTACGACGTCATCCGCCGGCTCAAGCGCATTCTCCCGGGGGCGAAGATCGGCCATACCGGGACGCTCGATCCGTTTGCGACCGGGCTCCTCGTCGTCCTCGTGGGTGAGGCCACGAAACTTTCCATCTTTCTGTCCGAACTGGACAAGGAATACCTCGCGACGGCGAAGCTCGGGGAAGAGACGGATACGCAGGATTGCACGGGGCGCGTGGTGCGCTCGCAGCCCGGCCCGTGGCCCTCTGAGGCCGACGTGCGCGCCGCGCTGGCTTCCTTCGAGGGGCGCATTCTCCAGAAGGTGCCTTCGTTCTCGGCGGCGAAGTTCAAGGGAAAACCTTTTTACGAGATGGCGCGGCGTGGGGAGGAAGTGCCCGAGCGCGAGCGGGAAGTCGAGATCCATCGAGCGGAGTTGGTCGCCTACGAACCGCCCACGCTGAAGATGCGGGTCGTTTGCGGGAAGGGCGTGTATGTGCGGGCCCTGGCGGCGGATCTCGGCGCGAGGCTGGGCACGGTCGCCCACTTGGCCGAGCTCAGACGGGTGCGGTGGGGCGGATTCAATGTGGAGCACGCGACGTCGGCGGACGCCCTCGGCGATCCCGCGTCTGTGCTGCGCCACGGCGTGGCATTCGATGAGATCCTGTCCTTCCTCCCGCGGGTGGACCTGGATGAACCCGCTCTCGTGTCCCTCCGGTCGGGCTTGGCCGTGAAGCTTTCGCAAAAACATGCTATAGTGCCCGCCCGAAACAAAAACGAACAAACAACACGAATGAGAGTCTGCGATTCTGACGGCAACCTGTCGGTGGTGGCGGAGGCCGAGGCGGCCGAGGGCTCCGAGCCCGGAGTGTTCTCCGGCGAGATCCTCTTGCGCCCCCTCAAGATCCTCCACCCCTCATGAACACGTCTCGATTGGCCGCGCCTTGCGCGCCGGCCCGAGCGCCCAGGTGGACCCCGGTCACCGGCCGGTCGCTGCCTCGAACCAAGCGATGGGAGGCCTGAATGCCTTCGTCCAAGGGCAACCATAGCGCCAAGACGAAACTCATCCACGAGTTCCAGCAGCACCAGGAAGATACGGGATCGCCCGAGGTTCAGGTCGCCATTTTGACCGAACGAATCAACGCTCTCACGAAGCATTTCGAGACGCACAAGAAGGACCACCATTCGCGTCGAGGGCTGCTCATGCTGGTCAGCAAACGCCGCCGGCACCTTGACTATCTCAAGCGGAACTACCCTGAACGCTACAAGTCCTTGATCGAGCGGCTCGGATTGCGCAGGTAGTCAACGTACCCCATCTGAGGAGGTAAACCCATCATGTCCGTTCATTCTGTAGAAATCCGTCTAGCCGAAAAGCCGTTCTCTTTCGAAACCGGAAAAGTGGCCACCCTGGCGCACGGCGCCGTCGTGGCCCGTCTGGGGGACACGATCGTCCTTTCAACCGTCGTGGCCGGCAACGATCGCCTCGGAATCGATTTTCTGCCCCTGTCGGTGGATTATCTGGAGCGCACGTCTGCCGCCGGAAAGATCCCCGGCAGCTACTTCCGTCGCGAGGGGCGCCTCTCCGAAAAGGAGACCATCACCTCACGTCTCATCGATCGCCCGATCCGCCCGCTGTTCCCCAAGGGGTGGACAAAAGACACCCAGATCATCGCCACCGTGCTCCAGTACGATCAGACCCACGAGCCCGACGTTGTGGCCGTGAACGCCTCGGCATGCGCGTTGCTCCTTTCCAGCCTTCCGTTCAGCGACCCGATCGGTTGCGTTCGCGTGGGGAGGGTGGACGGGGCCTTCGTGATCAACCCGACCGACGTGGAGATGGCGAAGAGCGATCTCGACATCATCGTGGTGGCCAAGCGCGATGCCATCGTCATGGTGGAGGGATCCGCCAAGGGACTGCCTGAGGAGCAGATGCTCGAGGCGCTGTTCCTCGCCCACGACAGCATCCTGCCGATTCTCGACATGCAACTCGAGCTCCTGGACAAGGTGAAACCCGAGAAGCCGCCGTTCCAGCCGCTGGTGCTGGACGCGGACCTTCAGGCCAGGATCCGCTCACTCATGAACGAGAAGCTTCCCTCCGCGTTGAGCCCGAGCGGCAAGAAGGAGCGGCGCGAGGCGCGCAAGAAGGCGATCGAAGTGGTGACGGCGGCCGTCCAGCCCGAGGGGGCCGATCCCATCCCCGGGTTGAAGGCCTTCATTGAGGCGGAGGAGCGCCGGATCGTCCGGCGTCTCGTGTTGGCGGAGCGCCGCCGGTTGGACGGGCGGGGCGCGCGGGACATCCGAGACATCACCTGCGAAGTGAGCGTTCTCCCACGGACGCACGGGTCCGCTCTTTTCACGCGTGGTGAAACGCAGGCGATCGTCGTGACCACCCTCGGAAGTTCGTCCGACGAGCAGCGGATCGACGCCCTATCCGGCGACATCTTCAAGTCGTTCATGCTGCACTACAACTTCCCGCCCTTCAGCGTGGGCGAGGTCAAGCCGCTCCGGGCGCCGGCGCGACGTGAAGTCGGACATGGAAACCTGGCCGAGCGCGCCATCCGATCCATCATGCCCGCCGAGGAGGCTTTCCCGTACACGGTCCGCGTGGTCTCGGACATCCTGCAGTCCAACGGCTCCTCCTCGATGGCCACGGTCTGCGGAGCGACGCTCTCGCTCATGGACGCGGGCGTCCCCATCAAGGCCCCCGTGGCCGGCATCGCCATGGGTCTCATCAAGGAGGGTGACGACGTGGCGATCCTCACGGATATTCTGGGCGACGAGGATCACCTGGGCGACATGGACTTCAAGGTCGCCGGCACGCGCGAGGGCGTTACCGCCCTCCAGATGGACATCAAGATCGACGGCCTCAAGCGCGAGCTTCTGGCTGAGGCCCTGAGCCAGGCCCACGAGGCGCGGCTGCGAATCCTCGATACGATGGCAGGGACTCTCGAGAAGCCGCGCGAGAGCATCTCCCCGTACGCCCCCAGGATCTTCTCGATCAAGATCCAACCCGACAAGATCCGGCTGGTCATTGGACCGGGCGGCAAGAACATCAAGGCGATCATCGAGAAGACGAACGTCAAGATCGACGTGGAAAACAGCGGCGACGTCAACATCTTCGCCACGTCCAAGGAGGCCGCGGACGCGGCCATCGCCATGATCCGCGAAATGGCGCAGGAGTACGACATCCAGGCGGGCACCGTCTACAAGGGGAAGGTGGACCGGATCGAGAATTACGGCGCCTTTGTCGAACTCTTCCCCGGCCTGAGCGGTCTGCTGCACATCTCCGAGATGGACGTGCGGCGGGTCGAGCGGGTGACGGACATTGTTCACGAGGGAGACGAGATCGAAGTGAAGGTGCTCTCGTTGGAGCCGAACGGACGGATTCGCCTGAGCCGGCGGGCACTCCTGGAAGGGGACGCATACCGAGAGGGCGCGCCCCGGGAGGGAGAACGACCCCGCGAGGATCGCGGGGAGCGAGGCGAGCGCGGTGACTTCCGCGGCCGAGGTGGTCGCGGCCGAGGTCGGCCCGGCCCCGGCCGGGGCGGCAGCTCCTACCGCGGTGAACGCCCCCGTGACTTCCGCGGCGAGCGCAGTGGAGAAAGCCGCGGCCCCAGCGGAGGCGGCCGAGGCTTTCGCGAGGATGGACCGCAGCGAGCCCCTCGTGAGGCGGGATACGACCGGTATGATCGGGGACCCGATCGTCGAGAAGGCGGACGGGGACCGCGCGAGGGCGGCTATGACCGCCCGGAAGGCGGGAGGGGCCCCCGCGAGGGTGGGCCCGAACGCCGCGAGCGCGAGGGCGATGCCCGTCAGGCCGGTCCAAGTCCGCGCGAGGGAGAACGCGATCGTTACGAAGGCGGGCGTGGCCCGCGCGAAGAGCAGTACGACCGCCCCGCGCGCGCCGAGGATCCCCGCGAGGGCGGCGAGGAGCCGCAGGACGGTCGCTACGACCGCTTCGAGGGTGGAGACGACCGCTTTGACGATGTCTCCGATCCGGGTGATGAAGGGGCCGGCCGCCGCGGAGGCGGACGCGGACCGCGCGATCGTGACTCCCGAGAGCGTATCAAAGACCGTTTTTGAGAACGGACTGAGACTGCTCACTCGGGACGTCCCGAGCAGCCACTCGGTCGCGGTGGGGCTCTGGGTCGAGTCGGGCTCGTCCAGCGAGCCGACCGACCAGGCGGGCCTGTCCCACTTCCTTGAACATCTCCTGTTCAAGGGGACGCCCACCCGGTCGGCCCGCGAGATTGCCCTGCAGGTGGAGCAGGTCGGCGGGATGCTCAACGCCTTCACGGGCCGGGAGGCCACCTGTTTCTACATCCGCGTCCTCCACTCGGATCTCCCCCTCGCGGTGGACATCCTCGCGGACATCTATCACAACCCCCTCTTCGACGCCGGCGAGTTGGAGAAGGAGCGGGGGGTGATTCTCCAAGAGATCAAGATGGTGGAGGACACGCCGGACGATCTGGTCCACGATCTCCTGCACCGGAACCTCTGGGGAGATACCTCATTCGGCCTCCCCGTGCTGGGCACGGCCGAGACCGTCCATGCCCTTCGACGCGAACAGATCGTGACGTTCTTTCGGCGCATGTATGTGCCATCTCGATCGGTCCTCGCCGTGGCGGGGCGAGTGGATGTCTCGGAGGTGGAGCGCAGGGCTCGCGCGGCCTTCGAGCGCCGCGATCCGCGGCCGGGTGGGGCGAACGGATCGTCCTCGCCGCCTTCCTATCGCCGGGCGCGCCGGACTCACGAGCGGGAGCTGGAACAGGTGCATCTCTGTCTCGCGTATCCCGCCTTCTCGGAAACGGATCCCCGCCGGTATGCCCTCAGCCTCGTCAACACGTACCTCGGGGGGGGGATGAGCAGCGAGCTGTTCCAGGAGGTCCGCGAGAAGCGCGGGCTCGTCTATACGATCTATTCCTTCCTATCCCTCTACCGGGAAGTGGGATACACCGGCGTGTACGCGGGCGTCGAGCCGAACGGATTGAACGCCTGCCTGGGGGTCACCCTCCACGAGATCCGAAAGGTCGCGCGCGAGGGAATGAGCGCCGAGGCCCTGGAACGAACCAAGGCGCAGGTCAAGGGGCAGGTCTCGCTGGGCATGGAGAGCAACTTCAACCTCATGCAGAAGCTGGCCAAGGACGAGTTCCTTTTCCAACGGCACGTACCGCTCGAGGAGATCCTGGCATCTATTGACGCCGTGAAGCTGGACGACGCGAGAGATATCGCCGCGCAGGTCTACGGCGAGGATGGTCTCGCGATGACGCTCCTCGGTCCAGCACCGGCGGCCGAGGACTTGGTGCGCTTGGCAGAATGAACGTCTCGCGGGAGAGCCCCGCAGGCTCAAAGCCTGCTGTGCCCCGTTCCACGGGTGCGCCTACCTTGGATCCCCGCTTCCGGTAGCCGCGGGCTTCCCGCCTGTCCAGTCCGCCACGGCGGACGGACTTCGGCGGGCAGGCAGCCCGCGTCATTTCGCTGGACGCTCCCGCCCTTCAGAACACTACTTCTCCTTTACGACAACCGGGGTGGTCGAGGGGACGAGTCGAACCTCTCGCCCAGCGGTTGAATAGGGCGGGGGTGTTTCCGTCGGCACGAGCGAGATGACCTCGACGGCGGCTCGAGAATTCCAAGGCAGCGCGATTTCGCCTGAGGCTGCGGTCTCTGCCCACACCACGAGCCGCGGCCGGCCGCCTTCATCGTACTCATACACCCTGGCAAAGGACGGGATGTCCTCATCCGGGCCAAGCCGTCGGACGAAGCTTGACGCGCCGAGCTGTCGCGCCAGTTCGCGGTACGCAAGGTACACCGGCTTCGGCTCGCCCGAGTGGCGCACGAGGCCGAAGTAGTTCTCCCCTTCCGGCCGCGCCGTTCCGGAGTCGTCGCCGTACGTGTACCAACAGATACGCTCGAATCCCTCGGCGTGGGCGAGGACGAAGGCGCGCACAAGAAACCTCGCCTGATCGAGTTCCGTCACGCCGTAGCCGTATGGCCCCGTTTGGTCGTTGTAGCTCGGCCAGCCGAATTCGGTGATCCACAGTCGCTTGTCGCCTGCCCCGCCCCCGTGCAGCGCGCCGCGCGCCCCCGTCAGGAGGGCTTCGAGCGAACCGTAGCCCGGCGCAGCCTCCTCCGGGGAGAGCGTTTGCAGGAAGGTGTACGGATGGATCGAGAGCGCGTCGAAGTGGGATGCGAGCGTGGGGGTTCTTTCGAGCGCATCGGAAAGGAAGCCCCACGGCACGGGCCGGTCGGGATAGAGGAGCGGGTCCGAGGAAGAGAGGCCGCCGAAGGAAACCACGGAGGTGGGATCCGCGGACTTGATTTCCCGGTACGCGCTCTCGAGCATTCGGGCGTAGAGGATCGGGTCCGCGCGCGGCCTGAAGAAGCGCTCGGCAAGATTCATCTCGTTCCAAATCTCCCAGTGGTTGACCGTTCCCCGGTAGTGTCGGGCGACCTGTCCCGCGAAGCGGCCGAACTGCTCCGGATCGTCCGGGGCATACGTCGCGCCGTCCTGCGAAGAGCCGCGCGAGGTCGCCCCCTCCGCGTTGCTCCGGGGACGACGGATGGAATCGCTATGGGGTCCTTGCGTCGCCCACGCCGGCGTGCCGCCGCCGATCAGGCCGATGAGGGAAAAGCCCTGGGCCGTGGCATCGGACACCATCGCGTCCTGGGCCTCGAAGTCGAATTCGCCGGGATTCCGCTCGATCTGGTCCCACGAGATGTCCCGCCGGATCCAGCGCACGCCGACGTCCCGAAGGTCCTGCAGTTCCCTGCTGCGCGAATCGGTCGCCTGCGGGCTCATCCCGAGGGCCATGTGCGAGGAGATGCCGAATGTGTCTCCGACCGGGAGCGGGGCGGGTTCCTCGCCGTTCGAGCAAGCGAACAGGGCCAGCCCGGCGAGGGTGAGGGGGAGGAGTGGGCGATAGGGCTTCAAGCGAATGAATCAGTGCGGCCGGCGCATCAGGCCGTGCTTGTGGAGGAGGCGGTAGAACGTCGAGCGCGGCAGTCCGGACAGCTTGGCGGCCTGGCTCACGTTCTCGCCCACCGACTTGAGCACCTCTTCGAGGTAGGGGCGGCCGAAGAGGCCGATCCACCGTTCCTTCGCGGTGTGCCACGGCTGCCGCGCGAGTTGGCGAATCGCGGTGTGGAGCATGCCCCACCCCTTGGCATCGGCGTCCAGACTGGAACGAGGTTGAGTCACTTTCGGCGACAGCAGGTCGGGAATCAAGATGGGCTCAGCGCCGGACAGGATCACGAGGCGCTCGATCTCGTGCTCCAATTCCCGGACGTTGCCGGGCCACGTGTAGTTCATCATGAGACGAAGCGTCTCGGGATGCAGTGCTTTGGGTCGGCCGGTCCCCGCCAGGCGGGCGAGGAAATGCTCCGCAAGCTGGGGCAGATCCTCGATTCGTTCCCGCAGGGGCGGAAGCGCGACGGCCACCGCGTTCAACGCTTCATGAAGCTCGGGGTTGATGCGCCCTTCCTTCACGAGCTCTGCCGGATCCCGGCGCGTCGCCGCGACCACGCGGACGTTGGCCTGACGGCGATCCGTTCCGCCGGCCGGATGGAAGGTGCCGTCCTCGATGAACTGAAGGAGTTTCGCCTGGAGGCTGGGAGGGATATCCCCCAGTTCGTCGAGGTAGAGGGTGCCCGCCTCCGCGGCCTCCAGGGCGCCCGGGCTGTGAGTCGCGGCGCCTCCTGCCGTTCCGGTCGCGCGACCAAACACCTCGGCATCGAGCACGGCCTCGCCGAGCGAGGCGCAGCTCTGCACCAAGAAGGCCCTTCCGGAGCGGGGCCCACCGTGGTGAAGAATACGGGCCACCAGTCTCTTCCCTGTGCCGCGCTCACCCACGATCAGGACGGGCACGTCGGACGTCGCCAGTCTCTCGGCGAGGCGTGCGACCTGTTCCACAGCCGAACTCCGGCCGACGAGGCGGGGGTCACCTGAGTCTCTGTTCCGCTGGTCGGATAGCACGGCGATTCTTCGCTCGCGTTCCTGGAGTTCCCCCAGGTGCGCAATGGCTTCCCCGATCACCATCGAGACCAGCCCACGCAGTCGGCCGACGTCTTCGGGCGAGAGGGCGCGGCCCTCGGCGGCTTGACCGGTGAGCGATCCCGCCGGGAGTTCGAGTTCCAGCTCGAGGGTAGTCAATCCGTGCCCATCGGCCTCGCTACCCCGATCCCGCCTGATCCCGTCGGCCAAGATGAAGCCGAGTGTCTTCTCCCCCTGGCGAACGGGGAGCACGAAGTGACGAAGTCCTGCCCGGCAGCTTCCCTCGAAGCCGTCAGAATCCGCCCCCGCAGGCTCGATCGAGCCTTCCAAGGCGCGTACGTAGCCGCCTTTCAGAGCCGCCAGGCAGTGGACGTGGCCTTTTGAGGTGCCGAGGATGGAACCGCACAGGGGAGTGGGGGCGGGAAGGCGATCAAGATGGGGCGCAAGAAGTGCTCCGTTCGCGTCCATGACGAGGATTTCCACTCCCCACCATTCGCGGACGAGTTCACGTAAGTTATTGACAACACTTAGTTTACAAAGATCAACCAACACTTCTAACTCTAATATCAGATCTCATGTGTTTCGTCAATAGTACACCTGACCCATTTCTGGAACATGTCGGCAGGGATTCTGTTAGATTACGGGGCTTGGTGGGTGACCTATTGAGGCGCTCACCACTGGGATCGGCTACAATCGGTGCAACTTGAGGTGGGTCGAGAGCAGAACTAGTACCATGTTGACCAAGTCTCTGAGCGGATGGGAAATCGGCTTCACGTGGCAACATGGTACATACGCCCCGCCTCTATTCGGAAACAGCGCGGGGAGAGCGGGGCTACCGTACCGCGACCACGCTGGAAACCGCTCAATGAATTCCTCAACGCGGTACTAGGC
>JACPQY010000070.1 GCA_016190245.1 Nitrospirota bacterium
GCCCCCGCCGTCACGTTGAGCGCCCCTTGCACAAGGGTGCCGGTGGTGACGGTGATTGTCCCGTCCACGTCCAGATCGTTCGTCTGCAACGTGACCGTGGTGGCGCCGGCCCCCTTGCTGATCGTCAGGTTGTTGAAGTCCTGACCCGTCCCCGTCCCACCCGTCGTCACGGTCGCTGCGCCCGTCCCGTCCAACGTCACCGTGTTCGCCCCGCTCGTGTACGTCCCGGCATTGCTCCAGTTGCCCGCCACACTCACGTTCTGCCCGTTCGAATCCAACGTCCCCGCCGTGATCGTCAGGTCCCCGTTCACATCCAACGCGTCCGGCTGCTGCCACGACCCCCCACTCCCGTTGACCGTCAGGTGATTGAACGACTGCCCACTGCTCCGCAGCGTCTTGCCCGATACCGTCCCGTCCAATGTCACCGTCCCGCTCCGTGGCGTGAACACCCCCGTGGCGTTCACCGCCAAACTCCCCGCCACGTTCACCCCGTAGTTCGACGCCGATACGTCCACCTCCCCCAAACTCTTCACCGTCATGTCCCCGTTCACATCCAACGCCCCGCCCAACGTCCGCTTCCCAAACCCATACCCCCCACCCGCCAATACGCTCACCTCCGTGGCACTCAACGCACGGTCGTACACCCTCACCTCGTCAATCAACCCATCCCAGTACTCCGCATAATTCACCTGCCGCCCGATGAACGTCACGTTCTTCACCAAGTTCCAGTTCTTCGCCCCCGACGTCAGCAACGACCCGTTCCCGTACAACCTCGCCGTCGTCCCGTCGTACGTCAAACACACGTGCTTCCACACCCCCACCGCCCAGAACCCCGCCGAGGTCAGGTCGTCCGCATACCCCCCCCCGTACAACGTCGTCCCGTTCAACCCAAGAAACATCGCCTGCCCCCCCGCCGCACTCCCGTACGCCGCCACCCACCGGTAACCCGCCCCCGTCGTGTCCGTCCGCGCCCAGGCACACATCGAACGCGCCGCCGTCCCGCTCGGAAACAACGCCGGATTGCCCAAACTCACAAAATGGTTCGACCCGTTGAAATCCACCGAATACGAATCCGTAAAACTCACCGACGGCACCGTGGCGCTCCACGTCGGCCCGTTCGTCAACGTCCCCGTGTAGCCGTTCCCCGACGCGTCCGCCGCGCTCGTCCCGCTCCCATCATCCAGCTTCCAGTACCCCACCACCCCCTCCCCCACCGTCACGTGATTGAGCACCGCCAAACCCGTGCTCACACTCTGGTCCGTCACCGTCCTCAACTCCAACGTCCCGCTCCCGTGGCTGAACGTCCCCCCACTCTTCAAAAACGCACCCTCCACGCTCAACACGCTGCTCGTGCTCGTAAACGTCCCCCCAGAAAGCGTAAACGGACCCCCCACGTCCACCCGCGAATTGCCCCCCGTAAACGTCCCCACCGCCTGCGCAAAACCGCCCGACCCCGTCTCCACCCTCACCCCAGCAGCCTGCGTGATCGTGCTCGTGTAGCCAGCCTGGATATCCAGACCTGCCACACTGGCATTCGCGTTGATCGTGCAAGCCTTGGTGGACGTGGCGTTGAAGATGGCCCTGTTGGTGGCTCCAGGGACGACGTCCAGGGTCCAGTTCGCCGCGGTGTTCCAGTTGTTGTCCGCCCCACCGCCGTCCCAGGTCAGGTAGTCCACAATCGTGACCGTCTTGCTGTCGTACGCCTGCGTGGTCCCGTCGTTCCGGACCTCCAGCTCCAGGTTGTCCGCCGACGACGCGGCCGAGAAGTTGTTGAACGAGAGGCCGGACACCGTGATGGCATCACCGGCGGCGAAATCCGAGGTCACGTTCAGCACGAGGGTCTTGTTCGAGTCCTCGTAGCTCACGGTGGTGGAGACCTTTGCCGCGGCCGCGCCCCCGATCGTGGCCGTGGTGTCTGTCACGTCCCACGTCATGTTGAAGGAGGGCGGGATCTTGATCCGGATATCGTTCGCCGCCGTGACGAACACCCCTCCATCGTCGCGCACAGTGATCGTCGAGATCGGCGTGGTCGCCATGCCGGTCCCGAAGGTCTGGTTGCCGGCCGACGAGATGTACAGCCGCAGGAATCCCACCACGAGGAGCGGTGCGCCGTTCACGTCCACTTCGTAGGCCTCGGCCGTCCGCGTCCCGGTGCCCGTCACGATCATCACGATGTTGTTCCCGCTCGCCCAGCCGGACCGGTTCACGATTTCCTGAACGATCGACGTCAAATCCGGCGACTGATGCTTCTCGCCCAGCGTGCTCCACGCCGGTACGCTGTTCCAGGCCACGGAAGCCGTCGTCTTCGTCCGGCTGGAGATGTTGTAGGCCCCGCTCGTGAAGGCCGCCGCGCTGTCCGCCGCCTCCCCGTTGAACGTCAGGTTCGTGGTGGTCGAGCCCGTCTCGTCCGTCTCGAACTCGACATAGGCGCTGGTGATGGCCGCGCCCTGGGGGATGGGCACGCTCAGGAACCGCATGCCGACCTGCTGGACCACGCCCGTATCGGTGGTCAGCTCGAGGTCGGCGCTGGTCCGGTTCACCGCACCCGTCCCCGTGTTTTCCTCGGCGTCATCGTTGCCAACGGTGACCCGGATGCCGATCGTATCGGTGATCGTGATCGTCTTGTCGTCCAAGGCCACGGTCGAGCCGTCGTTCGCGACCTCCAGCTCAAGGTTGTCGGCGGACGAGACCGCCGAGAAACTCTTGAACGACAGGCCGGAGACGGTGATGGAATCGGCCGCGGCGAAATTGCTCGTCACGTCCAGAACGAGCGTCTTGTTCAGGTCCTCGTAACTGACGCTGGTCGAAACCTTCGCCGCCGCGCCGCCGCCGATTGTGGCCGTGGTGTCGGTATCGTCCCACTTCATGTTGAACGAGGAAGGGATCTTGATCCGGATGTCGTTCGCGGCGGTGATGGCCGGCGTGGTGGCCTCGTCCGTCACCGTGATCGTCGAGATCGCTGTCGTCGGGTCGCCCACCATGAAGGACCGATTCGCCGCCGAGGACATCGTGGGGCCGGTGATCGTGATCGTCTTGTCGTCGAAGGCCTGAGTGATGCCGTCGTTCCGAACCTCGAGCTCCAAGTTGTCCGCCGCCGACACGGAGGAGAAGTTCTTGAACCACAGATCCGAGACGGTGATGGCATCCGCCGCGGCGAAGTCGGATGTCACGTTGAGCACCAAGGTTTGGTTCGAGTCCTCGTAGCTCACGGTGGTGGAGACCTTTGCCGCGGCCGCGCCCCCGATCGTGGCCGTGGTGTCCGTGTTGTCCCACGTCATGCTGAAGCCGGAGGGGATCTTGATCCGGATATCGTTCGACGCGGTGATGACGCCGGTCGTCGCGTCATCCGAAACCGTGATCGTGGAGATCGCTGTCGGTGAGCTGCCCACCAGGAACGACTGGTTAGCCGCCGAGGAAAGCGTGGGTGTGCTGTAGGAGACAACCAGAAGGGGCGCGGCGGGGACCTCGCCATCGTAGGATTCGGCCGTCCGGGTGCCCGTGCCGGTCACGATGATGACCATGTTGTTGCCGCTTGCCCAGCCGGAACGGTTCACGATTTCCTGGATGATCGAGGACAGGTCCGGCGACTGGTGTTTCTCGTCCAGGGTGTCCAGGCCGGCACGCTGCTCCAAGTCACCGTGGCGGTCGTCTTGGTCCGGCTGGAGATGTCGTAGTTGGTGCTCGTGAAGACCGCGGCATTGTCCGCCGCATGCCCGTTGAAGGTCAGGTTGGTCGAGCTGGATCCGGTCTCGTCCGTCTCGAACTCGACGTAGGCGTTGGTGATGACGGCCGCCTTGGGGACGGTGACGTTCAGAAACCGCATGCCGACCTGCTGGACGACGCCACCGTCCGTGGTCAGCTCGAGATCGCTGCTGGTCCGGTTCACCGCACCCGTCCCCGTGTCCTCCTCGGCATCATCCGCGCTGACGCTGACGCGAATGCTGACCGAGCCGGCGTGGGCGGGGCCTGCCAACGAGAGCAGGGAAACAAGTGCGACTGAGAGGCCCAGCCACTGGCGGCACGGAACGAACTGTTTGACCAGAAGGGAAGGCACTCGCCGTCGGGAACCACACACCGCCGCCAGGGAGGACTGCGATAGTCCATGTAGCCACTCACGTGCCCAGCACACCAAATCCAAATAGCCCTGCCTAGTTCCGGTATTTTCAGCAAGAATGGTGCCAGAACTAGGATTTCGCTGACATTTTCAGAGACTTTTCCCCTAATCCGGATTCATCTTGTGTGGCAAATATCTTGCCGTCATAGATCGTTAGACAGCTAGACGTGGACGCGCCTTGTCACCAATTCCAAGGGGCAATGTGGACTATACTAGGCCTACACGGTAGTGTGTGAAAACTATTCGCGGCCAGCGTAAGATAGTCTGACACCGACTTGGGTGAGACCCCCAGAAGCTCAAGCTGGCAGCACGCAACGTGATACAGCGACCCCCCTCCGCGTTCAGGTGTGTGACGGACCTACTTGGAAGGCTCCCAGATGAATTCGCCGTCCTCGTCCACGTAGCCGTAGCCCGCTTGAGTCGTGACCGATGCCACGTCCCCCAGAAAGGCGCTGGCGAAGGAGAACGCGGGCTCTATCACGAGTCGCCCCTTCCTGTTCACGTAGCCCCATTTCCCTCCGGATTTCACGGCCGCCAGCCCTTGCGAGAAATCCGTTGCGTACTCGAAACTCGCTTCGATCCTGAGCTCACCCTTCTTGTTTATGTAGCCCCACTTTGGCCCGAACCTCACGCAGGCCAGACCTTCTGAGAATGGGCAGGCCGAGTCGAACTTTTCCTCAATGACCGACCTGCCTCCGCGATCGATGAATCCGAGCCTGCTCCCCACACCTGCCGGGGCCAAGCCCTCGGTGAAATCCAAGGCGTGCTGGAACTTGGGCTCGACGACCCACCCCCCCTGCCGGTCGATGTAGCCCCACACGGGACGCTTGAGGACACGCGCGGCTCCCTCGCGGAACGGTCCGCCACCGTCAAACTGCGGCTCCACGACGACCTTTCCGCTCCGGTCGACGTAACCGAATTTCCCGACTTGAACGACCGCCGCCAGGTCCTCCGAAAACGTGAGCGCTTCGTCAAAGGAGAGGGGGACGGCGATCTCTCCGTCTTTGTCCACATAGCCCCATCTCCCTTCAACTCTCACCGCCGCCAGCCCCTGCGAGAACTCCTTTGCCCCGTCGAACCGCGGGGTGATCGCAAACCGCCCCTTTCGATTGATGTACCCCCACTTCGGGCCCACGCTCACCGCGGCCAGCCCCTGCGAGAACGGCTGCGCCTGGTCGTACGCCGGCTCGATTCTCAGGTCGCCATCGTCGTCGGCGTAGCCCCATCGGTCAGACTGCACTACAGGAAAGAGAGGCCCCCCCCCGCGGTCGCAGGAGAGGACGAACAGGGCCAAGGCTGCCGCGCATCCCGCGGCTCTGGACATGACGCAGGCCCTCAGTCGACTTCGGTGATGTCCGGGTCGCGCATGTCCAGCCCCACGCGCACGGTGGTTTCGCCGTTGTTGTTCAGGATTGCAATGTGCCACTTCTGCATCGTTCCTGCGCCTATGAGCATGTCCTGAACGAGGTCCGGGGAAACGAGGGCGGAATCGCGGATCTGTTTGCCCTCAAGAACGATGACCAAGGGGATCTCCCCCGTCACCCGCAGCTTCCCGCCTTGCGCCGCTCTCAACTCCAAAGGGGAGGTTTGCAGAAAGACGCTCCGCGTCGCCGGAAGGCGGTCCTGTCGGACAATGGTGTAGAACGATCCCGAATCAATCACAGCCCTGATGTCGGCCGTCTTCTCGTCAAGGGTGCTGATCCTTACCGGCCGGATGGGCTTGCCCACGAGGCTATCGTACGATGAACGGTGCACCGGTACAAGTCGGCCCGCGCCGCAGCGCCCCGCTATTTCCTGAACTTCGAGAAATCCGGGGGGCGCTTCTCCTTGAACGCCTTCAGGCCCTCCTGCGCCTCCTCCGACTGGACATAGAGCGCGAGGGCGCTCTCGCTCATGCGCGAGATGCCCTCGATGTGATCCGTGTCTGAGTTAAAGGAATGCTTTAGAAACTTTATGGAAGTGCTGCTTTTCGCGAGGATCTCCCTGCACCACGAAAAGACCTCATCCATAAGTTTGTCCGCCGGTACGACCTTGTTCACGAGGCCCATCTCGATCGCCTCTTGGGCGGTGTACTGCCGGCAGAGGTACCAGATTTCGCGGGCCTTCTTCTCGCCAACCACGCGGGCAAGGTAGGCCGTGCCGTAGCCTGCGTCAAAACTCCCGACCTTCGGCCCCACCTGGCCGAACTTGGCGGTGTCCGCTGCGATGGTCAGATCGCAGATGACGTGTAGGACGTGACCGCCGCCGATGGCGTATCCGTTCACGGCCGCGATCACCGGCTTGGGGATGGCGCGGATGATCCAGTGGAGCGTCTCCATGTCCAGCCCGATACCGGTCTTCGCATCGCCATAGCCCTTCTCGCCGCGGTCCTTCTGGTCGCCGCCCGTGCAAAAGGCCTTGTCTCCGGCGCCCGTGAGCACCACCACACCGATGGTCGGGTCGTGCCAGGCGTCCTTGAAGGCCAGGATCATTTCGTCCACCGTCTTGCCACGGAACGCGTTGTACACTTTGGGACGGTTGATCGTGACGATCGCGATGCCGTCCTTCTTCTCGTAAAGAATGTCCTCGAAGTTCATACCTGCCTCCTACCCCGCCATCGTAAGGCCGCCGCTGACGCTGAGCACCTGACCGGTGACAAAATCGGCATCCGGAGAGGCGAAATAGACAACTGCGCCGGCGATGTCCTCCGGCTTCGCGAGCCGCCGGAGGGGCGTGGCCTTGATCATCGCATCAATCACTTTCGCGCCCATCTCGCCGCCGGTCACCCGTTTCAGGAAGGGAGTATCGGTGGGGCCCGGGCAAACGACATTGACCGTGATCTGATGCCGTGCCAGTTCTCGGGCGAGGGTTTTGGAGAGTCCGATAATCGCCGCCTTGCAGCCCGCGTACACGGACTCGCCGCTCGAGCCCACCCGCCCCGCGTCGGACGAGATGCTGATGATCTTCCCTTTCTTGTTCCGGATCATCCCGTCCACGACGGCCCGGGAAAAATGGACAGGCCCCTTGTAGTTGATGGCGATGACCTTGTTCCAGAAGTCCTCCGTCATTTCCGAAAACGGCAGGATCAGGTCCCACCCGGCGTTGTTCACGAGGACGTCGACGGCTCCTCGCGCGGTCTCGATCTGCTGCACGCACCCCTGAACGGCGCCAAAATCCGTCACGTCCGCTTTGAACGCCCCCCCGGAGCCGCCGCCCGACTCGATCTCCTTCACAACGGCTCGGGCGCCGTTTTCATCCAGGTCCACCACGGCGATCCAGGCGCCTTCTTTTCCCAGCCGGAGCGCGATCGCCCGGCCGATCCCGCTCGCTGCACCGGTCACGATGGCCGTCCTACCGCTCAGGATTCCCATTTCAGTTGCCTCCTTCTCGACTCTGCCGATTCATCTTCGCGCCGGATTCCTCTCTACCCCACCTCGCCTCCCCTTACAAAGGGGAGAGCGGATCGGAGGCCGCCGAACCGGCAGCAGGCTTTCCCATGGGAACCCCCTCGTGCTTCCAGCACATCGGATCCGAGCCGGTGATGTCGCCCGTGTAGAAATACGCGTTGGCCCGGCACCCCCAGCACACATCCCGATCCGCGCAGGCGGCGCAGGCGCCGTGGACCTCGAAGTCGTAGCAGAGCTTCCCCGACTCTTCGCGCACGATGTCTTTGAGCGATCCGCGATTCACATTGCCTACCTCGAAGTCATACAACACGGCGCACGGCAATACACGTCCATCATACGTGATATGGAACTTGGACCGGCAGTAGTGCTTTCCGCACTCCGTAGGCCCGATCCTGAGCCAATGCGAACCCAGCCGCTTGGCCCTGTACTCATACGCGCGCCGGATCTCCTCGCGGTTCGGCGTGAAGGCTCCGTCCGCTCCCTTCCCGATCGGATGGTACACGAACATCGGGATGTAGCCCGCGCCCCACCGATCCACGAGATAGTCCAACGTCCGCTCGATCGAGCGCGCAATCGGCTTCGTCAGCGTGAGGCACGGCATGATCCGGCTCGAATGAAACCCCGCCTCCTTGAGGTTCTCCAGCGCCCGGTATTTCTGCTCAAGCACTTTGCTCCGGGTGTGCGTCCTCAGGAAGTCCTCCGCATCGACGGTGTCGAAGTTGATGCCGACCAGATGGAGATTGGGCAGGCCGGCGAGGATCTTCGCCACCCGCTTCGTCACGATCCCCGCGACGAACACACTGTTGTTGAGACCCCTTTCACCGGCATGGGCGATCACCCGCTCCCAGTCCCTGTGGAGGATGGGATCGCCGCCACACCACTGCACCTGCGAGATGCCCAGGTCCACCAGATCATCCACCAAGCGAAGGGCCTGCTCTGTCGGCATGTCCTCCCCCTTGAAAAAGGGCTGCTGGTGTAGCAGTAGGTGCACGCGCCGCCGCATTTCGAGGTGATCTCGAAGTCCACGATTCGCGGCCTGAGACCCGTCGCCGCCTCGCGTTTGCGCGGGCTTATGTAGCGTTCAAAGTAGTACTCGCTCGACGGGATGGGCTTGGAGATCAGGGACGGGCTCACGGGGCCTCCTCCTCATCCTTCATTTCGAGCGCTTCTCCCGTCACCACAACCTCGCCCCGCTGGTTCGTGAGGGTATGCTTTACCCGGAGCTGCCGCTTCTCGGGGATCAACTCCGTGATCTCGGCGACGGCCGTAATGGTGTCCCCCGGTCGGACGGGTTTGCGGAACTCCAACGTCTGCCGGAGGGAAATCCCTCCACCGGTCCCCAGGATCCAGCCGTTCAGCGTGGAGACGAGGCTGCCCACAAGCATCCCATGGGCGATGCGACCGCCGAAACGGCTTCGTCGCGCGTACTCCTCGTCCACGTGCACGGGATAGTAGTCGCCCGTGAGCCCTGCGAAGAGGACGATGTCCGTCTCGGTGATCGTGCGCGTGAGGGTCGCGCGATCGCCGACTTTCAGATCTTCGTAGCGCTTCCGTTCGAGCATGTCTCAGAGCCACCAACAGAAAAAGAGCTTCTCGACCCGCCTGTCCAGTCCGCCACGGCGGACGGACGGGCAGGCCCGCCAAACCTGGAACGGCGGGCAGGCAAGCTCGAAGCCTATTCCGGGGCTGTCGTTCGAGCGAAGTCGAGAACCTGTCATGACATCGCAAGGACGGACTGGATCCGCCGGACGATCTCGGTGACCAGCGTGCCCGCGGGGAAGACGTCGTCTGCTCCCGCCTGTTTGATCTTCGGTATGTCCGTGTTGGGGAAGACGCCGCCGACGAAGAGCTTCACCGACGGCACACCCCCCCCCCCACCCGTACCCTCCCCCTCCAGGGGGGAGGGAGACTCTTTGTTCTCCTCCCCCTTGACGGGGGAGGACGAAGGTGGGGGTGAGGCCTGCCGCAACCCGCGAGCCTCCATCAAGTGGGCGACCTCCTGGGTGTAGGTCACGTGCTCCCCGGAGAGAAACGACAGACCGACCGCATCCACGCTCTCCTGGACGGCCGCCGCGACGACCGTTTCCGGCGTCAGCAACTTGCCCAGATAGACCACCTCGTACCCGGCCTCGCGCAACAGCGTGCTCACCACCTTGATGCCGCGGTCGTGACCGTCCATGCCAACTTTGGCCATGAGGATCCTCCGTCGTCTCACGCGAACGGATCCATCAGAGCTTCGAGCGGATCATAGGATTCTCCGAACGCGGCCCGTACAACACCCAGCGCCTCGCCCAGGGTCGCGCCGCAGGACACCGCTTCGCGCATGGCAGGTATCAGGTTCACGTCGGTGAGACCTTCGTGAGCCGGGGCCGTGGACGGCACGATCGGCGTGGAACGACCTTTCAACGCATCTCTGACCCGCTCGGCGTGCGCGTGGGCGCGGGACGCGATCTCCCGTAGCCTGCCGAGCGAGGCCCGAACCCTGCCGCCATCGCGCCGCTCTTTCCAGAGCGCCAGCCGGCGGATCTGGTCCGTCTTCGAAGCAGCCGGCGCCTCCTCGCCCACTACCTGCGTATCCTCTTCCGGCGGTATCGAAAACGCGTTCACCCCCACGATCGTGCGTTCCCCCGACTCGACCTCCTTCTGATACTCGAGCGACGCCTTCTCCATCTCCCGATCAATCCAGCCCGAGTCGATCACCTCCACCATGCCTCCCCTTTCCTCGATCTGCGACAGGACCGCTTTCGCCTCCTCCTCGAGCCGATCCGTGAGGGACTCGACGTAGTAGGAGCCGCCGAGGGGATCGGCGGTGTTGGCGACACCCGTCTCGTACGCGAGCACCTGCTGGGTTCGCAGAGCCAGCCGGTGCGATTGACGAGTGGGCAACGCGAAAGGCTCATCGTAGGCGCAGCAGTGCAGCGAACTCGCGCCCGCCAGCGTGGCCGCCAAGGCCTGGTAAGCGATGCGGACGACGTTCACCATCGGCTGCTGGGGATAAAGCGCACATCCCGCCGTGTGAACCGCGAAGCGGAACTTCCAGGAATCCGGGCTCCGAGCGCCGTATTTCTCCCGCATGAGCCGCGCCCACATCCGCCTTGCGGCCCGGAGTTTGGCGACCTCTTCAAACAGATCGATGTGGGCGGACATGTAGAAGGCGAAGCGGGGCGCGAACGCATCGATCGGCAGTCCCCGGGCGAGCGCGCCCTGGACGTAGGCCTCCGCCTGGGCGAGGGCAAAGGCGATCTCCTGGGGCGCATTGATGCCCGTTTCGCGGAAGTCGTAGCCGTTCACGTTGATCGGATGCCAACCGGGCACGCACCGGGTCGTGTATTCGATGATGTCCACCGCCGTATGGAGCGCGAGTCCGATCGGCGCGAAAACGGCCGGATAGCCGCAGTAACGATGGTGAAGCGGATCGTTCTGGACCGTGCCTCGAAGCGTCGAGACGTCCGCCCCCCGCTTGTGCGCCATCTCCAGGAACATCGAAAGAATCACCGGCGCCGCGGAGGACGTCACCACGAGCGACACGCTGAGGTTCTCCACAGGGATGCCATCAAACAAGTCCTCCATGTCTTGAAGCGACGAAACCGATGTCCCCTGAACGCCGATCTCATGCGGCACGCGGGGATGGTCCGCGTCGAGGCCCGTCATCGTGGGGATGTCGAAGATCACGTTGACCCCTGTCTGACCCTCGCGCTGGAGGTACTTGATCAGCTCATTCGTGTCTTTCGGCCCCCCGATCCCGCAAACCTCGCGCCGCGTCCAGTACCTGCCGCGGTACATGTTCGGGTGGATGCCGCGGGTGAAGGGATAGGTGCCGGGATCCTCCCTCGGCGGGGGGGCATCCGCAGCCTGATAGGCTTCCTTCACTTCCAGGCCTGACCACGTGGCGGTGCGGCGGGGGCGCTCGCGGTAGGCGTCAGGACGAGACGGCGTGAAGTCGGGAGGTCGAGAGGTCGAAGGCTTCCCCTGCTCTCTGGCCTGACTGGCGACATCCCGACTTCTCGACATCACGACCTCCCCAGCGTGGCTGCTCCGGCCAAGAGCGAGCGGGCGATGACGAGTCGCTGGATCTGGTTCGTGCCCTCGAAAATCTGTGTCACTTTCGCGTCGCGCATGTACCGCTCCACGGGGTAGTCCTTCGTGTACCCGTACCCCCCCAGAATCTGCACGGCATCCGTCGCCACTTTCATAGCCGTGTCGGAGGCCAGGAGTTTCGCCATCGAGGCCGCCGCCCCCGCCCCGCGCGATGCCCGATCGGTCTCGGCGGCCGCGTGGTACACAAGCAGGCGGGCGGCAGTGACGGCGGTCGCCATGTCTGCCAGCATGAATTGGATCGCTTGGAACTGGGCGATGGCCCGGCCGAATTGTTTCCGCTCGGTAGCATACGCCAGGGCGTAGTCGAATGCCGCCTGCGCGATCCCCACCGCCAAGGCCCCGATCCCTGGACGCGAGCGATCGAAGAACCGGAGTGCGAGAGGGAACCCATCTCCCTCCGCCCCCAGGCGGTGACTCTCGGGCAACTCACAAGCCTCGAACTCCATCGAGCATGTCCCCGATCCGCAGATGCCCATTTTTTTCTCCGGCTGCCCCGCACGAAAGCCTTCGGCGCCCCGCTCCACTACGAACGCCGAGAACCCCTTCTTGCCCGCCGAGCGATCCGTCGAAGCGAACACCACAACGACGTCGGCCTCGGGCCCGTTCGTAATGAAGACCTTCCGGCCGTTCAGGACGTAGTGCCCTTCCCGGCGGGTCGCCGTCGTGGACATGGCCGAGATATCGCTCCCCGCCTGGGGCTCCGTGAACGCGATGGCCCCGATCTTTTCGCCCGATGCCAGCGCCGGGATCCATCTCCGCTTCTGTTCGTCCGATCCCGCCATCAAGATTGGGTAGGCGCAGTGCGTCTGCGTCGCGAACGCCGTGGCCGTGGAGGCGCATGCCCGGGCGATCTCTTCGACCGCGAGACAGAGACTCACCACGCCCTCCCCGCTTCCGCCGCACTCCTCTGGCATCACCAAGCCGAGGAGCCCCACTTCAGCCAACAGGCGCAGGTTCTCTCGCGGAAACTCGCCCGTCGCATCGATCGCCGCCGCCCGGGGCGCGATTTCCTTCCGGACGATGCGCCGCGCCTGATCCCTGATCAACCTTTGCTCCTCGGTGAGAACCGAGTCCAGGTCATCTACCACGACGCCGTCTGCCCCCCATCAATGGTGAAGACGGACCCTGTGACGAACGAAGACGCCTCCGAAGCCAGGTAGACGACGAGGGGCCCAATTTCCCCGGGACGCCCGATCCGTCGCATGGGAATCCGGCCGAGGATCGCTTCACGCGCACGATCCACTTTCATCGCCTCGTCGCTCATGCCGGTGGCGAAGTAGCCGGGCGAGATCGCGTTCACCCGCACGCCGAACCGGGCCCACTCGACGGCCAACGCCTTCGTCAGGCTGACGATGGCCCCTTTGGACGCGCAGTAAGAGGCCATGCGATTGACGCCCATCTCGGACCAGATCGAGGAGATGTTGATGATGCTCCCCGAGCCTGCCTTGACCATATGCGCTCCCACCCCCCGACAGAGACGGTAGCACGCACCCAGGTTCGTTTCGATCACCTCGCTCCACTCGTCTTCACCGATCTGCAGGAACGGCTTCTCCAGAAGGATCCCGGCGTTGTTCACGAGGACGTCGATTCTTCCGAATCGCTCCCATGCCTTCGCGACGAGTGCGACGCAATCCGCCGCCTTCGACACATCCGCGCGCACCGGGAGGAACTCCCTGCCCGGCGTTGCCGCGGCCTGGCCCGTCTCTTGCAAACCCTCTTCGCTCCGCGCCGCGGCCACGACGTTGGCCCCCGCCTCGGCGAGGGCGACACAGATCGCTCGGCCGAGGCCCCGGCTCGCGCCGGTCACAATCGCTGTCTTGCCCTCCAGAGTCACGGGGCATGCGTCATGGGTCATGGGACAGGCCATCACATTCGCGCCCTATTTCCGATATCTCTTCAGCGGAGAACCCGTGGGCGGCCAGGATCTCCTCCGTGTGCTCGCCCAGGACGGGCGGTCCGAAGGGTTCAGGGGTCATCGTCTGCGCGAGTTTCCATGGCACTCCCGCCAAGCGGATTCGGCCCAGGGTGTCGTGTTCCAGATCGAGGAGCGCCCCCCGAGCCAAGACTTGGGGTTCGGCCACGACTTCCTCGCACGAGTTGACAGGTCCGCACGGCACACCCGCCTCAGACAGCAGCGAAATCCATTCCTGCTTCGTCCGCGCTGGGAACTCCGATTCGAGAATCTCGAACAGCTCCATCTGGCGCGCCTTGCGATCCGCGTTGGTCCTGAACCTCGCATCGTCCCGGAGCTGCGGGCGACCGAGGGCTAGGCACAGTCTCGACCAGATTTCATCATTCCCCACCGCCAGCGTGACAAACCCATCCTTCGCCCGGAAGGACCTGTAGATCGCGATGGGCGACTCCGACCCTCCGCGGCAGCGCTGGAGTTCATCCCCGACCAGATAGGCGGCGAGGCGGGGCGCCATGAAGGCAATTTGCCCGTCCAGAAGCGAGACGTCAATGAATTCGCCGCGGCCCGTCTCGCGCCGTCGCACCAGACAACTGGCGATGGCGAACGCCGCGAACATCCCCGCCACGATGTCCGACACCGCCGTCCCCACCTTGAGCGGCCGCCGCCCCTCCTCCGTGCTCACGCTCATGATCCCCCCGTACCCCTCCCCGATGAGATCGTAGGCGGGAGCGTCGCGTAGCGGCCCGTCCATTCCGAAACCCGTGATGGCGCAGTAGATCAATTCGGGGTGACCCTGCGACAACTCGTTGTAGGTCAGCCCGCTACGCTCCAGCGCGGCGGGCCTCATGTTCTCGACGAACACATCGGCCGAGCCGATCAGCCTCAGGAGCGCGGGGCGACCGGCCGCGCCCTTCATGTTCAGCAAAACACTCTTCTTGTTTCGATTGGCCGAGAGAAACCACGCGCTCTCACCCTGCTTCATCCCACCACATGAAACGGCGCTTGAGCGACCCTCCTGGCTGGTTGCAGGTGGTGGGATGAAGGGCGGGCCCCACGTCCGGCACTCGTCCCCCGCCGGCGGCCGCTCCACTTTGATCACCTCCGCTCCCATGTCTCCCAGCATCATCGTGCAATAGGGCCCCGCGTAGGACCCGCTGATGTCCACCACGCGGGTCCCGGCCAAGGGCAGATCCTGGGTTGCTTCCGACAGGGACTCCCCGCTCATGGTTCGATCCGCCGCGGCGGACTCACCACGAGCGGGAACGGACCCGCTCGCCCTGTCCACCATAGGCGGATTGTCGAAGGGCGATGCGATGTGGGTCATACCCTCCTCAAGATTCTGCCTCGTCCTCCTCGATCTCTTCTTCCGCCGCCGCGCTGCTCCTGCGGCCGGCAGCAACAAGCGCCATGAATCGGCCCGAATCCGACGGGGACTCCGAAGAGACCGTGCTCCCTCTCCGCCCGTTCGACCAAAGAGTGGACATCAGCGCAAAGGGATAGGTCACTAGGAACAGGCCGACGAAGGCCGTGAGTTTCACAAAAAGACCGAGCCTCTTCGGTGTGGCCATGTATCCTGCCATCCGGGGACTCAGGGCGATGGAAAAGAAATCATCCCAGCAGGTCTTCTGCATGCCGATGACGTAGGCCCAGTTCACGGGAGCCTTCACCCTACCGGTCAGAACCAGTTCACG
Organism: Nitrospirota bacterium; assembly: GCA_016190245.1. GTDB lineage: Bacteria > JACPQY01 > JACPQY01 > JACPQY01 > JACPQY01 > JACPQY01. The sequence goes on from JACPQY010000070.1 coordinate 15,202, forward strand.
GCCATCGTCCTCCACCCCTTCTGTCCCGATGTCGATCGCCATGCTTCGCCTGCCGAGACCCTTGGACCAGAATTGCATGACAGCTTTCAGCTTTCAGCTTTCAGCGATCGGCCGCGCGAGACGTCGTCCGGAACGGACGTAGGCCGCGTGAGCCACGCCTTCACGAAATACCCCACGAACTTCAGGCTGTCCTTCACAACCCGGAGCCACAACTCGGCCCCCCCGTGGCGCGCCAGAAACGTTCGCACGTCTCGCTGATTCACAAAACGGACGAAACGGATCATGTCGTCTTCCGTGAGCGCCATCTTGTACCACCAGCGGACTTTTCGAACGGGAATGATACCCGTAAGGACCACACCGTCGGACGCCGTGGCGACGTCCGCCTCGCGCAAGTTGAGGGGAAGGATGTACTTCGAGCCGAGCCCCTTGGACCACAATCGCATGTGCCTACGCCTCCGCCTTCGGCAGGTACCCTTTCCTGCGCGCCTCGGTGACGGTGGCATCCTCTCCAGGCAAGCCCTTGATCCCGAGGTCCTCCGCTACCACGCGCGCCGCGTTGTAGCCCGATCCGAGGATCACCATCCCGCCCGGGTGCGTGCTGGCGCCGCCCACGTAGAGCCCCTTCACGGGCGTGCGATACGATGAGCAATCCGGCGACGGCCGGTTGTAGCCCATCTGGAGCGTCACGTAGGCGCCGTGCTTGATTGCGCCTCGCTTCATCGTGGGGATCTCGCGTTCGATATCGAGGGGCGACCACGGAATCCTTACCCGCACATTGGCGTGCCGGATGTTGGGAGCGTAATGGGCCCACTTCTCCATGCACCGGTCCGCGTAGGCCTCGCGTCGTGCCTCCCAGTCGGTTCGATACGGCGCCCAGCACTCCCACCTGAGCACGTGGTGCTCCCCGAAGGGCACGTGGTTGGGAACGAGCAGGGAATCGAACAGCGAGAGACAGCTCCCGTGCCCCGCAATCGCGTCCGGCAGCTTTCCATCCCGCAACTCCGAGACGTGGTGCAGCACGTCCTCAGGGCTCTCGAAACCCATCACAACCACCAACGCGCCGTTCACCTCGTCCTCGTACCCCTCGTACTTCGGCGCACTGCCCACCACGCCCGAGCTGCACACAAAGAGGCTCCACTCGTCCCACTGCCACTCGGACGCCATGTCGCGCAGTTCGGCGATCTCATCGCCCCAAGCCGCTACAATCCCTCCCTTCCCCTGCCCTCCGGCGGCGGCGGGCGCCGCGTGCGTTCCATCAAGAAGCGTTACAAAGGTTTGTTCCGGGTTGAGGGTACTTACCACGGCGCGCGCCCGCAGCTCGCCATCGGCGAGCCGCACGCCCACGACCCGTTCGCCCTCCATGACGAACGATTGCACCTGCGAGTTCGTCACCACGCGTCCGCCGAACTCCTCCACCGTTCTCCTCAGACCGGAGGCGAGTTGATGGGACCCGCCCCGCACCAGCGCGTTCTGCGTGAGGCGGTGGACGTAAATCGGCGCGAGAAAACCCATCCCGCTCTCCTCGGGATCGAGACCGAACATCGACGAAAGGTAGAGGATGCCCGCCTTCACGCGCCGGTCGGCGAACTTGTACCGATCGATGACCTCGAGTGGGGAGAGCTCGGAGATGTCCGCAATGACTTTCCCGAGCTTGTCGGCGTTCTGCAGGAGTTCGACCTGTTCGATCGGCTCTACGGGCGGGGCGTACGTGGCCGGGATCAGAAACGCGTCGCACATCTTCTGAAAGTCGTCGTGGAGCCGGCCGAACGCCTCCGCATCCTTTGGGGAGAGCTTCGCGATGGACGCCTGCGAACGCTTCACGTCCGTGTAGAGAGTGAAGGACGACTTGTCCTCGAACAGAAACGCCACCTGGGCCTCCGGGCGCACGAAGGCCACTCCGCGATCGGCGAGGTTCAAATCGGAGTACGGCACCATGCGCTCGGCCAGCATCATGTAGGTCGCGTGATGGTTCAGCTTGAACCCGGAGATTTCCTGCGTCAGCAGGCCGCCGCCCGATTCCACGTTCTTCTCGATCACGGCCACTTTCGCCCCCGCCTTCGCCAAATAAGCCGCGCACGTCAGGCCGTTGGGGCCGGCGCCGATCACCAGGGCGTCGTATTCTTGCGATCCGTCTTGCGTGCTCATCGGGGCCCCCTCAGAAGCCGCCCGTGAGAAAGCCCTTGCCCGCGAAGTAGTCGAGCGGCCGGTGCGTCCACCAGTCCCGCTTGCGCACACCGAGGTCCTCGGCCACCGAGCAAGCCGCCACGTACCCGTTTCCCAGGTGCGTGAGCGACGCCGGCCAGATGCCCTGGCTGAAATACAAGCCGGGGATTTTCGATCGGGCGGGGATGCGGCCGAAATACCACTGACCGCCGCTCACGTCCCCGCCGAGCTCGTGGCCGTAGATCGCCGAAGGATTCCTCCGCCAATTGTCGATGGGCGTGTAGTACGTGTGGGCCAGAAGCTGATCCTTGAAACCGCTGATCAAGGCCCCGAGATCGTCCATGTGGCTCTGGTGCAGGCGGTCGGTCAGCTCCCGGTTGTCCCACGCCTGAATCCCGCCGTAGCGTCTGAGGTTCATCGGATACTCGACTTCGTACACGACCACGGTGCGGCCCTCGGGCGACACGCGGGTGGGGTCCACCGAGGAGAGGTTGTACATCTCGCCCACGTCACCGGCGACGGAAAACAGCTCCTCGTTCTTCGCGTATTGGAAGGATCGCTTCGCGTGGTCCCAGGAGTCCCACGCGCGAAGGGGGAACGCGCACTGGTTCACGTCCGGGTCCCATGATTCGGAAGCCCAGCGAGGCCGGCTCTTGAGGAGGACGTATGAGGTGAAGGCGCAGTGACCGGTCATGTCCCAGTCCTCCATCTTGCCCCACAGCTCGGGGTCCTTCGGCGCGATGGCGTCCTTCCCCAGCATCTCCTTCGCCAATGGAGGGCTCACGTGCATCACCACCGCCTGGCGGGCGCGGAACTCTCGGGTTGGGTACGGGGCGGCGTCGTTCAGATGCACGCGCCGGGGCGTCCCGTTTTCGAATTCCACGCGCTCGACGGGAGCATTGTAGAAGAGCGACCCGCCGTGGGTGCGGAAGCAACGCACGAGCGAGTGGACCAGGTTGTGCATCCCGCCGCGCGGAACGCCGAAGGCGAGCGTGAAGCCGAGCAGCGACATGATAACGCCCTCGCCCTTCTCCGCGGGATCGCCGAACACGCCGATGGCAGAGCCGCCCATGCAGCTCATCCGCACGTAGTCGCTCTCGTACATGAGGTCAAAGAGCTCGAAACCGTTCATCGTCTTGAGATCCTTGGGCGAGAAACCGACGTGCTTTCCCATCCCCCACAAGAAATCGAGGTTCTCCTCCGAGGGCGAGCTGAAAACGCCCCGCTCCAGGATCTCGGGGGCCTGCGGGATGATCGAGCCGGCCGCTCTGAAAAACGTCTCGGCGTCCTTTTTCGAAAAGCGCGCGAAGGCCTCGTAGGTGCGGGCCGGATCGGTGCTGAAGAGTAGGTTCTTCCCGTCCTTCCAGACCGTGCCGGCGGGGACTTTCGGAATGATGAGGTCCAGACCGAACTTCTCGAGCTCGAGATCCGCCCAGGCCGGACTCATGACCACGAAGCAGACGCCCGCATGGGTGTCCACGGGAACGCCGCCGCCGAAGATGTCCTCCGTGAGCGCGAACGGGCCGCACTCGTTCCGCTTCTCGAAGACGGCCACCTCGAGGCCCGCCTTCTGGAGATAGCAGCCGCAGGCAAGGCCGTTGATGCCTCCCCCGACGATGATGACGTCAAACTCCGCCTTCATTGTTTCCTCCCAGGATCTTGACTTGGTGCGATGCCTCCGTTGGTCCCCTCCTCCCCGCGCAGCACGGGCCCGAGAAGGGAACGCATCAGCCTAGGATCGGGGGCGGGCAGACGGCCCAGTTGACTGGAGATGATCATGTAGTGATAGCCGCTCACGAAGATCCACTTTACGACCTCGATGTCCACATCGGAGCGGAAAATCCCCGCCTCGGTGCCGCGACGGATGCCTTGCTCCAAGATCATCTCGGCGCGAGCAATGTTCTCGTTGAGGATCTCTTTCACCTTCGGTTCCTGGGACTCGGAGAGGGCCGAGAGAACGAGACGGCCATACTCCGGGCAGTCCCTCAGGTATTCGGTGAAATAGGTGTAGGCCACCGCAAAGGCCCGGAGGGGATCGCTCAAGTGCTCTTCGATGATCCGCTCGAGCGCCCCGGTGAGTTCCCGGCCGGCCTCGCGTAGGCTTTCAACGAAGATCTCTTCCTTGCTGGCGAAGTGCTGGAAGAGGAGGGCCTCGGATACTCCGGATTCCTCGGCAATCGCCTTGGTCGTCGCGCGGCGGTAGTTGGAGCGCCCGAACGCGGAGGCCGCTTTCTGAAGGATATGGGCTCGGCGTTCAGGCTTCGAGAGTCGCTCAGCGTATCCCATGTTTTTTGTGAGTGAGTACACACTCAGCATGAAGCAAGCCAAGATCAGTACAGATAAGTCAGTATATTCAATAAGAAAGACAAGCAGCTCTTGCCACCATCTGAAAGATGTAATGCATGCAGGAAAATATTATCATTCTTGATAGGGATCGAAGACACTGACATGTGCAGCAGATCCTGCGACGTCAGCGACAACGAACAGCACTGGGATCTCGAATGTGGGGCGGTGTCCGCCTCAGGCGGATCACACCCGCCCTCAGGGGGGAAGGGTCCCAGAACCCTCGCCTACGCGGCGTGGCCGGGGCGGCTGCGGGAGCGGGAGGCCGGTGGTGGCGTCCACTGGCGATCCAACCGCGCGCCTTCCCGGGTGGGCTGGCAGGCAAAGCCCTGGACTTCGGGTGTCTCGCAAGGTTCGACTATCGTGAAAAACGCTCGGTGCTGGGGGCCTGGACCGCTCCTATTCCATCCAATCCTCGATCTTGAGGCCGGGGATTCTGGGGAATCCTCGCTTGTCATGCGTAACAAACGTGCCTCCGCGGCTCAATGCGACGGCGCCGATCATGGCGTCCACGGCGGGCGCCGGCTGGCCCGACTTCCTCAATCGTGTCTGTATCTCCCCGTAGGCTCGCGCCGATTCCACGTCAAATTCGACGAAATGAACCGATGACAAGAAAGCTTCCAATTTCGGCAAGTTGTCGGCCGCTCGGGCCGACGCCTTGAAACCATAGTACAGTTCGGCGGCCACAATCGATGAAACAGCAAGCTGCCCTTCATTCGCAAGAAAGTGCCCCTTGACGGATAAGTTCCCATTGAGGAACGCAACGCAGATGTTCGTGTCGAGAAAAAACACTCAGAAGGATGGGACGGGACGCTCGCCCACGCGCCGAAGCCCGGAAACTTCGGCGAAAATCTCCTTCAACGACGGGTCGTCTCCGCAAGCCCCAAAAAGCTCGGCCAGTTTCTTCTCCATGCGGGTTTCAACCTGGATGGTGACGGGCGTGCCCTCTGGAAGGCCGGCATTCTCAACCAAACGAACCTGGCCGTTCTCTATGACACCCTTCAGCACCCTGCTCATCAGGACAAGGATACCTCCGCGGTGCAGGCGTGACAAGCAAGCCCGACTGGTCAACTCTCTCGGTTTGCAACCATACCGCGCAGCCGCCGCCGCAATCCACGCCCACGTCGGGGGTCCAGGCATCCTCCCCTACGCGGCGTGGCTCGGGCGACTACGGGAGCGGAACGAGAACGATATCACCGGGTCGGCAAGCGATCGTAAATCTCGTCCTCCGGGTTGTCCCAAAACTGAAAAGATGGTTCGGAAGCCTTGAGCCATGCCATGTCTTCAGGATCAATATCCAGCACAGAGGGCAGTATCTGCATGAGTTCCCTCTTCTTGTCGTGCGGCAAACCTTGGATTCTTCTTATCAACTCGGCCACGTCCGTGCTCATACGGGGATTATCCAACGAACTCCGGCGTGGGTCAATCAAGACCGAACGCTCCAGCCGGCATTGCCCCCCCCCCCGGACTTCCCAGAGGGAACGCCGGGACTCAGGAACCCAATGTCAGAACTTGTATCCCGCACCAAGGCCGGCGGTGATCAGGTGGACGAAAATGCTATCGCCCGCGAACGAGTGAATGAGTACATGTTCAGGGGACAGAATACTTCATCTCCAGTAATTGGAGTATCCTGTCCCCCGAATGCGCCCTGCTCGGAACTGCCGTAGGAGTGCCGTAAGTTGGTTTTCTTGGAAACGTCCCCCGAAAACGTCCCCCGAACTACCTGCGGGCGGCCTCGCCCCGCACCGTGCGACGACCGTCTCCCACCTCTTCCGGCCGAGCACGGGTGCCGTCGCCGTCCGCACGCCCCCGCCCTTCGGCTCCGATCCGCCCACACCCCATACTGTACAGA
>JACPQY010000071.1 GCA_016190245.1 Nitrospirota bacterium
GCCACTCGAAGAGCGTTCCCTCCGGCTTCGGTGAGCCCGATCCGTACCAGGGTGTGGCCGACAGGTCGATCACCAGGCTCACCCGCGCGGCCTTCCCGATGCGCTGAAGAATCCTGCTCCATTTGATGTGCTCGGCGTCCTCGCCCTTCCGGCCGCGTTTCTCGCCGTAGACGTGGTGCGCCTCGTCGTTGATCACGACGAGGTCGCGCCAGCCGCCCAGCAGCCGGCGGATCGGCGCGTTCGGGTCCTGCCGGGCGCGGCGCTGCATCGCGCGCAGCACCGCCTGCGGGATGAAACGCCCCTCCTCGAGCGGCACCTCGCCCTCGCCGATCCAGTCCTCGCGCTTCGACTCGAGCTGAATGTTCTGCCAGTTGCGCACCAGCACATTCGGGTGGAACTCCTCCCGGTACTCGGGCGGAATCATCTCGAAGGCGTCGTAGAGGTTGTGCTCGCCGGTCGGGTCGAGTCCATCGCCACGCGGGACGCCTTCCACCCGGCTCCGCACCGTGAGGTTGGGCACCAGCACGAGAAAGTTCGCCGACAGCGACGAGCCGCTCACCTTGCGTTTGTGCAGCGTCGCCCAGGTGACGAAGAGCGCCATCACCACCGTCTTGCCGGTGCCGGTCGCGAGCTTGAGCGCGTAGCGCAGCAATTCGCCTGTCTCGGGCATCTTGCGCCGCCCCTGCACCTCGTAGAGGTAGATAACGGTCTCGACCGCCTCCTGCTGGCAGAAGAAGAACCGCTTGGCGACCGCCCGGCGCTCCTCGTCGCGCTCGAACCACCATTCGAGCAATCGCCGCGTGACAACCGCCGTGCCTGGGTAACCGGCCTGGCGCCACGCGCGCACCTCGCCGCGGAGCTGGTTGACGAAGTCGTTCAGCTCCGCAGCCGAGGCCGAGAGATCGTCGAAGAGCTGGGCCTCCTTGCCGACGACGCCGGCGATGCCGCCCTTCACGTCCTTCGCCGAGGCGAGGAAACGCATGGAGGGCCGGCGCGTCCCGACGCACTTCGAGCGGCCGCCGGGGAGGAGATGGTAGTGCCTGCTGGGCTCTTGGTAGGCATCGCAGATGACGACCCGATCGACGACGTAGGCCATGGGACTTACCTGCGCGAGAACTTCATGGTGCGACCTCGAGCGGCCTTAACGCTGGGGTCCTGTGGCTCATGAGGGCTTCTCCCGCTTCCTCGCGCCTTCGGCAGTGAGCCGGTACTTCTGCTTGCTGCTGCGAGGCTTGTCGGGGATCGTCATCTCGATCAGGCCGGCATCGAGCGCTGGTTGCAGATAGGCCCTGCGGAAGTGCTCGTCGTCTCTCAGCCCGAGTGCCTGCTGGAGCTGTTGACGTGTCATTTCTCCTGTCAGGACGCAGACCAGGCGAACTTCCGGGGTCACTTCCGGGGTCACTTCCGGGGTCCTGGCCGGCCGAGGCCGGCCAAGGGTCTGGACGAACTGGCCACCGCTCTGGCGGAACTCGGGCGCGGGCAACCCGGCCTCCCGGCACCGCGCGATCATGTCGAGAATGCCGCTACCCGCCTTCTCGGCGTACCGGGCCAGGAACATCGGTTCGGCGATCAGCGGGTTGCGGGGGATCGAGGCGTGGGGCCGCTGGAGATCGTCCAGCGTGAGCGACGGCGGGAGCTCGCCAGGATTCCATATCTCGAGCCGATCAGAGAACAGCATCACCTGCACGCTGGCGTTGCTGGTGTAATCGCGGTGCGCCACGGCGTTGACGATGGCCTCGGCGACGGCCTCGCGCGGCAGCTCGTAGTCCACCGGCGCCTCGGGCGACAGGGCGCGCGTCCCGACTCGGCGCGCGACCTTCGACATGACGAAGTCGACCGCCTGATCCACCAGCTCGAACGCGGTGCCCCGGTAGATCTGGTACGACGGGATCGGCTTGCGCACTTCGGTGCCGTGGAAGTGCAGGCACTTGACCTCGGAGGTCAGGAGGAAGCGCTGCGGATCGCGTGCGAAGAGCAAGACCGCAGCATGGCTGGGCTCGCTCCCGTCGAGCAGGTTGAGGTGCGCCAGGGCCGTCGCCATGGTTGTGCCGGGTGGCAGCGGATACCCGCGCTGGGACTGCGCGCGCGACAGAAACAAGTTCAGCTTCTCGGCGGAGAGATCGTCGAGCGACGCGCCCGGGCAGGCGGCGGCATCGAAGGGCTTGGTGCGCAACCGGCCCGTGCGTGCGAGGTGATCCACCAGGCTCGCGTAGAGCGCCGCGGTGAGATCCGGCGTGCCCGTGAACCGGCGGCGGATCAACTGCTCGCCAGCCTTGCGGATGAGCGCCGCCATCTTGGGGTGGCGCGCGCGGTCGTCCGCGCCCTTAACGAAGATGAGCCGCGGCTTGCCCTGGCGCGTGGCCTGATCGAACTCCTGCTCGGTGGGCGAGAGGCCTCGCGCGTCCTCGGGGCCGTACTCGTTGCCGAAGAGCCCCACGTAGAGTGTCGCGCGGTCCACCTCGTCGAGATACACCGCGTCCGCCCGGGCATCCGCGGCGGGCAGATCCTCGAACAGGAAGACCATGAAGAAGCGCCGCAGCAGCGCGTCGCCCTCGACAAAGGCCTTCACCGCGCGGCGCTCCTCGGCCAGCTCCTTCTGGACGCTGCTGATGAAGATGGTGCCCAATGCCTGGCGCGAGGACATCGTCGTCATGCGCCTCCCTTGGGCGGGCGGTCGGGCGGCGGGGTCTCGTCGAAGGCTCTTTTTGCTTCCCCGAAGGTCGCGAAGCTCTTGGCATTCCTGCGGCCGAGCTGCATCGTTCCCCTGGTGTGGCGGTCGGTCCAGTAGTGCCCTTCGAGTGCGGTCGGCGGCTGTCCCTGAACGTCGAGAAGGAGGGCGCCGTAGTGAATCTCGCTTCGTTCTCCTCTCAGCGGGAGATTCGGCTTGTTCATGTAGACGCCGGCAACTTGGAAGACACCATCGTTCGACCGCACGATGTTGTGTGCGATGAGCCACGAGGCCGATTCCGGCGTCATGAGTCGCATGCTGAGCGACGAGAAGGTCTGCCGGATCGCCATGTAGCAGGTGATGGGCCCCGGGGTCGTTCCGGTGTTTGGGGCAACCCACTCGGTTTGAAGCGTCACTTCCCAGGTCCCGCAGAGAACCGGGCGATTCGTGAACCAGCCGTTCAGCCAGGGCGCCTTCCATAGCCAGTTGTCGAAGACACCGAGGAAGACCAAGAGGATCGGCACGACGGTGGTGACATGTCTCAACCAACGCAGTTCGACAGCGACGCCGTCGATGATGAGAAGGACGAGCCACGCCACACCGACGAGGAGAACGATGGGCGTGAGGTGGAGCCGCGAAATCATGGCCTGCTACTCCAAACCCACATAGTTCCACGCCGCATCGATGAACGCGTGCGCCTGCTGCCGCGTCCACTTCTGCGTGTCGCGGAACAGCCACTTGAGCCCACTTATCTCGGTCCACTTCGAGCACCGCTCATCGTCGAGGGTGTTGTTGAAGAGGAAGGCGAGCACTTCGCGGACGGCCTTCTTCCAAGTCTGCTGGCTGAAGCAGTCGTTCGGCGCGTTGTAGACCATGCATTCGATGAGGAAACCGGGGCAGGCGCTGGCCGCAGCGATCCCCGCGTCCTCCATCTCGATGCAGAGCTTCTTGAGGATGCGGACGACGCCTTTGAACGCGCGGCTGGTGGCATCGTTCTTCGCGACGCCGTTGCTGTAGTGCTGCTCGGGCCAGTTGATGACCTCCTTACCGCTGTCCGATACGAGTTTCACTCCTTCGTGGTAAGAGCCGCTGGTCTGATACCGGCGGTACTCGAAAAAGGGGGCCACGTCCGCATCGACGCGGTAGGTGTTGGCGCGGACGTCGAACGCCTTGTCTCCACGGTGAACCGCGGCGCGCTCGAAGTGGTTCACGAGCGCCTCCTCGACCTCGTTCTTGTACTGCGCGTACTCGTAGGATGCGGGCGAGTTCAGACCGAGCTGCTCGCGCGTGTAGCCTTCGGGTAGGTCAAAGAAGAACGTGTCTCGACACAGGATTCCCATGTCGATATCGCTCTCCTGCCGGACGTTCACGTTGTTCCGATAGGACCCGTGGATGAATACCTTGATGTCGCGGCGGTTCAGCTTCGCGCTGGACGCGATGGCGGCACGGATCGCGCGCGTCGCGTTCTCGCACTGCTCCTGTTCGGTCTGGCTCGGAGGCCCGGCCCAGGTTCCGAAGACGCCCTCCCAGTCCCGGGTGCTGGCGCCCATCTCAGTCCCTCCTCCGGTTCCACTCCCGGAAGTGCTTCAGCGTCGCGCGGAGGCGTTCATCGTGGCCCCAGCGCTTGTGGAAGGTCTCGACGATTTGGACGAGGTGCTTCTCGGAGAGGCCGTTGAGGAGGGCGACGACGGCGTCCGTGAGCCGGATCGCGAGCCCCTGAGAATCGTGGAGGACTTTCATCCCTCCCCCAGGTCTCGCACGACGACCGACTCGTTGCCGTACACGTCCACAACCTTCACCGCGATGCGCTTGTAGCCGCGCACCGGGAACGGCTCCGAGTCGAGCTTGAGCGTGAACTCCTCCGGGTCTACCTCGGCCCTGAGCGCGGCCTTGATGTTCGGCGCCTTCTTGAAGTCGAAGAACATCTGGCAGTCCACGAAGCAGTCGCCGTCGTAGTCCTCGTCGAGGTACCACGCCGAGACGTAGCCCGAGTCGGCCTGCTTGTACTCGGTGGTGCGGCGCTTGCGGTCGAAGAGCGCGACACCGTTGAGCGTAACGCGAAGCTGCTTCTCCTTACCATTCTTCACGGGCGCGACCCCGATATCCGGCAGCGCGAGCGGCGAGAAGAGCATCTCCGGCTGCGTCGCCTTGAGCCCCTCGGCGAGGGTGTCCGGTCGGATCATGATCAGCTCGACCTTGACCTTGCCGCGTTTCTCGAGCTGCGACTTCACCTCGCCCACGTTCGCCTCGAAGGCCCAGCCGAGGACGTGCACCTCGAGGATGCCGGAGGCGAGCGCGTCCTGGACGGCGTCGTTGATCTGCTTGCCGGTCACACGGCCAGAGAGCGGCCCGACGGAGATAGCGATCTTGACCTTCTCGGTCTCCGCCACCGCGTGCACGAGCCCGGTCGCGCCCTGGATCGCCGCGTCCTTGCGGTAGAGGCGGCAGATCACCTCGACATAGTTTTCGAGCTTCGCCGCCTCGCCGATGCCCGGCTCGCGGACGACATAACCCTTCCAGTCCTCGACCGAGTAGCGGCCAAGGGACATGACCTCGAAGGGGCCGCAGACACGGATGGCACTCTTGTCCACTTCCGGCTGGTCCACGAGCTCTACCTTCTCGGGCTCGAGGTCGTAGGCGAGGCTCTTCGGAGTGACGCGGTTGACAGCCTTGTAGAGGAAGTTGCCCGAGACCTTCCCATTGCGGGTCTTGTAGTGCTCGAACGTCGCGCCGAGCAGCCGCTGGCGGGCAACGTTGACCGCAACGCGCGAGGTGTCGCACGTGATCCAGCGCCGTCCGAGCCTCTCAGCTACAAACGCGGTGGTGCCTCCACCACAGGCTGGGTCGAAGACCACATCTCCTGGTGCCGTACACATCGCCAACGCCCGCTCGACCACTTTCGGTGGGGTCTGTACCACATAGTGTGTGTCGTGAGACCGCATGAACCCGCTCACTACCGTGTCATCCCAGATGTTCCATAGCGTGCGAACCGGGAAGTCATTGGCGTACCGGATGGAGAAAATGTTCTTTCCCTTTTGGCCGATCCTGCCGAGATCAATGAGTCGTGCCATGCCTTCTGGCGTGGTGCTCCAGTGGCGTCCTGGCCGGGGTTTGAAGACCTCACCACGGAACCTGACCTCGTACGATCCGGTCTCGCTCTCTCCCTGACTCGTCAGGTCCATGAACATGAGGCGCCGACCATCTGGAACTGCCTCAGTGCTCGTGAGCTGCTCATCGCTGAGCTGCACCCAGACGCCTTCCGCGGTCTCGACGAAGTTGAAGTCGCTCCGCTCATCCGGCGTACGAGGGCGATACAGCCGGAATGGGCGAAACACCTCTGGTGACTTGCAGTACCAAAGGAGGACGTCATAGACGTCGTCTATGGCTTGCGAGCTGCGCCCGGCGGCACGGATGAATGCAATCTGGGACACGAACGAGGCTCGCTCGAACACTTCGTCCATCAAGGCGCGGACCAAGTGCACATTTTCACTACCTATCTGTACGAAGATAGATCCCGTCTCCGCCAGCAGTTCCCGGCACAGGTAGAGCCGCTCCTCCAGATACGACAGGTACGAGTGGATCCCCAGCGCCCACGTGTCCCGGAACGCCTTGATCGTCAGCACGTCATCGGCCGCTTCCTTCTCCTCGTTCTTCGTCGAATCCACCCGCTGCTGGAAGTTCGAGTCATACTTGATGCCGTACGGCGGGTCGATGTAGACCATCTGCACCTTACCGCGCAGATTCTCGTAGTGGAGCAGCGACTCCATGACGTGCAATGAGTCGCCGCAGATGAGCTTGTTCTTCCAGCCCTCCTCGTGGGTGTAGAACTCGACGCGCTTCGCCCGGTCGCTCTCGCGCAGCGTCTTCTCGAGGTCCGCGAAGAGGTGCCCCTGCCGTGCCGCGCCTGACTTCTCCTCGGCCGCCCGGCGCGCCCGCTCGATGATCTGCGCGATGCGCGACTCGGAGACGATCTCGTTGCGCTGCAGCGGCAGCACCGGCACCTCGCGCCGGTTGCGCTTGCCCGCCCAGAAGAGCACCGGGTCCGCCGCCGGGTCCATGTCCAACACCACCGGCCGCTCGTCCCCCTCCGGCAGCTTCCCGACCTCGATCGCCTTGCTCCAGCCGTTGTCCATCGGCAGCGTCACCACCAGCTCGTCCGCCGGCAGGAGCGGCGTGTGGCCGGTCTCCGGCGTGCGCGGCTCCTTGATCTCGTCGTAGGTGTAGCGGGTGACCTTCTTCGACGGTTTCCCACTCGTTTTCCCTTTGCCCATCTCTTCCTCCTTACGCGGCTTTCTTGGACATGGCAGTTTCACGGGGCCTGCAAATTCCGACCATGTCGCAACCCTCGCACGTCTTGCACCAGGACGAAATCCGGGTGAGCTTGTTGTCACGTAGATTCCTACCCGCCTCCACCACCGTGTCCATTGTGTTGGCGAGCAGGGTGGAATCGACCTGTTCTCGAATCGCTCCGCCCTTGTCCAAATTGTGAATCTCAATGAGGTCGGGCCGTTTCCCCGTTAGTTGTTCGTATCCCACGGCGTATATGTGAAGCTGTTTTTGCGAGATGTCTTCCTTCTGAGCCCTTTCGTCTGACTTAAAATCGACGATCACCACCTCCTCGGTATCCGTCCGCCGTATCAGGTCAACCCGACCTGAGACAACCACACCTTCGTCGAGTTTCAGCTCGATGGGCTTCTCGACGTGTTCGAGCTTGGTGAGATTCTTGCCATGTTCGTTGATGTATCCAGACAAGGCCCTGTGGGCGGCATCACGGAGGGACTGTTCGACCTGCGCATTGGCGAACGGGAGATGAAGATGCTCGTCAACCAACCTCGGCACGTCAGTCCCGGAAGGTATTCTGCCAGCTATGGATTCCGAGTGAATTTCGGCCAAGGCGTCGTGGAGCGATTTTCCGTAGCCGAGCGCGCGACTGACGGGAGTGTCGAAACCGTACAGGAATCGGATCTTGAAGAGGTACGGACACTCGAAATAGTACTTCAGCGCGCTGAAACTCAGATTGAGGGTGATGTCCTCGCGGCGCGGCTTTTCCGGGATCCGAGGAGGGGTTGAAACCACAGGATCCTTCGTAAGGACATGCTCGCTGTTGGTGAAATCATTGAAAAAATCCGAAACGGTACGCTGCTGCTGGTTATCGGCAATTGGCGCCCACGTGCAGAAGAGGTACTTTTCCGCCCGCGTGAGGGCCACGTAGAAGAGCCGTCGTTCGTCCGCAATCGTTCCCTTGTACCGATCAGCGTTCGTAACCGCCTTCTCCGGGAGGATGCTCCACACGGATCGGCCGCCTTGGCGCTTTGACGGGAAGCGGTTCTTGCGGAGCGCGGGAACAAAAACCGCGGGCCATTGCATCCCCTTCGCCCGGTGTACGGTGAGAATCTGGACGGCGTTTGGCCTCGCGAGGCCCGCTTCTTCCCAGCCTTCCGGATAATAGCCGGGGGCCTGGAAATGCAGGAACTGCGAGAAGCTGGGGTACAGGTCTTTCGGGACCGTATTGAAATGTATCTGCTCGAAATCGGAAACGACCTGGCTGAACTTGCCCAGGTTGAAGAACACGATCTCGCCCGCGCTCGCGTCTCCCGCTGCCGCGTTGATGTCCACTTCCCGAATCTGAATGGCCTCGAGAAAATCCAGATATAGCCGTTGGAGGTAGAGTTCAGCGTCCATCCGATCGCCGATGGTCGTCTTCTTCGCCTTCAGAAAATCCATTCCCGCATCCAGCCGCCCGGATGGGAGACCGAGCCTGGGCGACTGGAGGGCTGCTCGAACGTCGGTCTCCGTGGGGGAGGTGCCTCCCTTGGGGGCAAAATCAGAAAGGTAGAAGAAAACCAGTGACATGGCCCGGACTTCCGGCGTGTCGAAAAGTCCATCCATGCCGGCGACCACGTAGCGGATTTCATTGCGATCCAACGCGGCGAGGATGGGTGCGGCGTCCCTCCGAACGGTACGAAGGAGGATGGCGAAATCCGAGTACGTAAGGCCGCGGGGCGGTGAGTCCTTTCTGTCCGTGAAGGGTGCCCCCAGCAGCGATTTGATCTTCCTGGCAATCCACTCCGCCTCAGCGGCAGGATCCTTGAATCCAAGCGCGAGCAGGTCGCCGCGCTGGTAGGGCTGCGCGTCCGTATGCTCCATTGCCTTCTGGAGCCGATCTGGATTGTTTTTTTCGGCGATTCTACGTGCCGTTTCCACAATGGCTCGACTGCTACGAAAATTCTCATTCAGGGGGAGTTGCCGGACGTCCCCGTATCGATCGGAGAAAGTGATGATGTTGCCAACATCGCTTCCCCGCCACTGATAGATCGTCTGGTCATCGTCTCCCACCACGCAAACATTGGCGCCAAGGCCGGCCAGTTCCCGGATTAACGACTCCTGGAGCGGGTTGACATCCTGGTATTCATCGACAACGAGGTATTTCAGTTGGTTGCTGATCTTTTCCTTGATCGTGGCGTTGGTCTTGAGTTCAGCTACCGCCTCGGCAATGATCTTCGTGTAGTCTAGGAGTTTTTTCTCGACCAGAAGCTCATGGTATTTTCCGAACGCCTCCCACACTGCCCTTGGAATCTTTTTGGGTTCGACCTTCCCCTCGCCCAGGATCGCAAGCAACTGCTGGTACAGAGCTGAGTCTTTCCAACGCTCCAAATGGCCCCCGTTGAGCAGCGGGGTTTCGGTGAGCCCGCTCTTTTTGCTGTTCCGATCGATCAACAGACGCTGTTGAACCTCGTCGAGGACTCTGTACTTCAGGAAGTCATACTGGGGCGGTGATTGAAGCAGGGTCAGGCAGTAGGCATGGATTGTCCCTATGAACATGTCGGCGAGTCCGCGATCGGTACCGAGAACTTCGCGGCAGTGAAGGTGAATTCGATCCTTCAACTCTCCAGCAGCCTTTTCAGTAAACGTAAAGGCGACGATATTTGGAGGTCCAACGCAGGCCGATTTCTTCTGTTTCAGAATCTCGACAATGCGGCGCGAGATGACTTCCGTCTTGCCGGAGCCGGCGCATGCGATTATCTGCAGGTTCCGGTCGATCGTGGAAATGGCCTTGAGTTGTGACTTTGTGTAGCTCATGGAATGCGTATTTTGCCCGCCCGGTACAGGATGTTATGCGGCGGCTCGAGACTATTCAAGGGCCGGACGAGCCAAACCCCTTTTTCAGCTTCTATTCTGCAAACAATTCGACGAGGTGACGAGAAACAGCATACCCATCACCTTATGTCGCCCGGCAAATTGGTGGCGAGAACTGCCATATGCGCCACCATGGCTTTGAAGGGCGGCCGGCCAATGGGGCGACGTGAGCGGGCGATGGGATTTGAACCCACGACCCTCGGCTTGGGAAGCCGATGCTCTACCCCTGAGCTACACCCGCATCTTGGATACCAAAGACTAGATACTAGAAAGCGGGCGAAGCCGCAAGGGCGGGCGGGGTCAGAGCCGGTCCTCCATGCGGGTGAGGAGTTCGACCATGCGGTCCAGGATCGCGCCCGGCGCATAGCCGGGGAAGTTGAGGAGGACGATTTCCTTGGCGTAGAGTTTGGCGATGTACCGCCGCAGGCTTCTCAATTTCCCCCGGGCCGCGGCGTAGTCCCGGTGACCCGCGTTGATGTCAATGACGTTGGCGCCGGCGTCATAGCGCGACCGCCAAGGCTGCCCGGCCGCCTGGATCAGGCGGTAGCCGGGCAGACCGCGGCGCCCTTCGCCCCCCTCGCCCAAGAGGGGTGATCGCTCCTCCACGGAGATCGTGGCCTTCGCGCGGACTTCGATCCCCTCCTGGGACGCCGTGACCCCGATCACAGCCGCCCCGTGCTCGTTCGGGGCGTGGACTTCCGCCTGCGGGCCCTCGGCTCCCGCGATCCGCACCGGGCCGCTCTCGACTTCCCACACGTAGGCCACGCCCGCGTCAATGGACCGGCGCTGTTCGTCCATCGCGCGCGCCACCAAGCGGCGCGTCTCACCGGGAGCGATCCGCGCCCGCGCGGGCACGACGCACACCTGCGTCAGCGGCCCCGGAGGCCCCACCTCGAAGATTTCCACCTGACGCCGGTCACGCTCGCCCCCGCCCGGTGTTTCCGCCTGTTCCTCCTTGGCGGCGCGGCCCACCTCGAACAACTCGTATTCATGCTCTTCGAGCTGCCGGAGGGCCTCGGCCAGGGCGCGCTGCACATCCTTGAGCAGGTTCTCGCTCGCCTTCTGCTCCTCCGCGCGCTCCCGCGTCTCCAGGAAAGCCACAACCGCCGGCTCGATAGAGCGCACGGCCTCGATGAACCGGGCCAACATCGCGTCCGGCACCACACCGCTGCGCGTGGCGGGGCTGACGTTGAGCCCGGGGAAATCTACAAGACCCTCCAGCCGGTTGAGCGTCCAGGGGGGGCGGTTGAAATCGTCGAGGTCCTGGATCCGGCCGGCCACGCGCGTCCCGTCACGGAAGACGCCGACATCGAGGGGCTCCCCCTCGGCGGGGACGCGGTAGTAGAGGTCCACCCGCACGGGCGCCGCCTCGGGCACGGCAATCTCCCGGGTAAGCTCCACCCTCTCTCCCTGAAAAGCCTTGGGCTTCACGGTGAGGCGCTTGCGCGAGACCTTGTCCACGATTTCGATGAGGACGCCCGTGGACCGGATCCGATCCCGCAGCTCCTCCGCCAGGTAGCGCTCCAGGCGCTCGCCGCTCAGCGTTCGCTTTGCCGTGTCCCTCACCGGCGTGACCGTCACCTCTACACCCGGAAGGGGCAACCGTCCCCTTGAGGGGTGGATCGAATATTTCGGCGAGCCCGCGCGCATGACCATCTCGTACAGTCCGCCGTCGCTTCCCCGCGAGGAGAACCTCAACACCTCCCCCACCGCCCAGAATCCGAGGAGGCCGATGCCGAATTCGCCGTGCACGCCGGTTCGCTCGCCCTCCGTCAGGTGGCGCTTGATGGAGTCGCAGATGTGCGTCGCTACGTAGCGGAAGTCCGGCCGCCCGTCTTCGCCCAGCCTGACGCCTTGGCCGTCGTCCAGCACGGTGAGGTAGGTCTTGCCGCGGTGCCGGCCCCGGACGATCGAGACGCGCCGCGCGCGGGCATCCAACGAGTTTTCCACGAGCTCCGCCACGGCCTTCAGGGGATTGGTTTGCGTGCGGGCCAAGAGGACGATCGCATTCCATTCATCGCCGATGCGCAGCTTGCCGGACTGGGGGCGTCCCACGACGGGGGAGCCTAGCACGGATCGCCCGCCCGGCTCCATCGCAGCGGGGACGGACCTTCGGCCCTACTTCTTGATGAAGAGGCGGTTGGAGACGAGGAGGGTCTTGCGGGTGATCTTGATGTAGCCGTTGCGCCGGAGGTCGCCGATGATGCGAGTGATCGTCTCGCGCGTCGTCCCGAGCTCCGCGGCCATCACGTCGTGCGTGGGACGGTTCTCGATGAGCGTCCCGTTGACGGTCGGCACGCCCATGCGCCCGGCCAGGTGGATGAAGTAGTGGACGAGCTTGGACTGCACGTCAGTCAGCGTGAGGAGGCCGATTTTCTCGTCTGCGTACCGGATGCGCTCGCTGAACACCTCCAGCATGCGGATGCCGATCTCCGGGTTGAGACGGATCTGGTTGAGGAAGTCCTCCCTCGTGAGCACGAGCACGATCGAATCCTCCACGGCCACCACCGTCGCCGAGCGCGGCTTGCCATCGAGGAGCGACATCTCCCCGAAAAACTCGCCGGGCTTCACGTACGAGAGCGTGATCTCGCGCCCATCGCGACCCGCCATCGTCACCTTGGCCAGACCCTTTTCCATGATGAAAAAGACGGTCCCTCTCTCGTCCTGGTGGACGATGATCCGGCCCTTCGTGTAGGGCTGCTCCTTGATGCTGGGGACAATCAGGCCGAGATGGTCGGCGCCGAGGTTCGCGAACAGCGGGATGCGGGCCAGATCCTCGACGCTGACCACGAGTCTACTGCGACTCCGGAGGACCCAGGGCCGCCGCTTTGCGACCCTCGGGCTTGAAGACGATGCGCGTTTTCTTCGCGTCCACGTCGCCGATCAGCGTGGCACCCTCCGCCACCTCACCGGCGATGAGTTGCGCCGCCAGCGTGTCCTGGACCCATTTCTGAAGCGCCCTTTTCAACGGGCGCGCTCCGTAGGCCGGTTCATATCCTTGGGCCATGATAAAGTCGCGCGCGGCCGGGGTCAAACGGATGGTGAGGCCTTTCTCCCGAAGGGTCCGGTTGAGCCGGGCCACCTGGATGTCCACAATCTGCTCGAGCTCGGGGCGACCGAGACCGTGGTAAATGACGATATCGTCCAGCCGATTCAGGAACTCCGGCCGGAAGTGACGCCGAAGGGCAGCCTCGATCTCGCGCCGCACCTCACCCTCACCCTCTCGGGCCAGGTCCGCGATGACATCGCTGGCGATGTTCGACGTGAGGACGATCACGGCGTTGCGGAAGTCCACGGTCCTCCCCTGCCCGTCCGTGAGCCGTCCGTCGTCCAGGAGTTGGAGAAGAACGTTGAAGACGTCCGCATGGGCTTTCTCGATTTCGTCAAGGAGGATCACGGCATAGGGCCGGCGGCGGATCGCCTCGGTGAGTTGCCCGCCCTCTTCATAGCCCACGTATCCGGGCGGCGCGCCGATGAGACGCGACACCGTGTGCTTCTCCATGTACTCCGACATGTCCATCCGCACTATGGCCTGTTCGGAGTCGAAGAGAAATTCCGCCAGGGCGCGGGCGGTCTCGGTCTTGCCCACGCCCGTCGGACCGAGGAAGAGGAAGGATCCGATGGGTCGGTTGGGATCTTTGAGCCCCGCGCGGGCCCGCCGGATGGCCGCGGTGACAGCCGAGAGGGCTTCGTCCTGCCCCACCACGCGCTGCCGGAGCCGATCCTCCATCTCGAGGAGCTTCTCGCGCTCCCCTTCCATGAGTTTGGTGACGGGGATGCCGGTCCACTTGGCGATGACCTGTGTGACATCCTCCGCGTCCACGGCCTCCTTGAGCATCATCTGATCCTTCTGGAGCGCAGCCAGCTTCGCGCTGAGATCCTCCACGCGGCGATCCAGCTCGGTGAGACGCCCGTACTTGATCTCGGCCGCACGGTCCCAGTTGCCCTCCCGCTCCGCCTTCTGGGCCTCCACCTTTCCCCCTTCAATGGACTCCTTGGCGCGCCGGATCTCCCCGATGAGTTTCTTTTCCTCTTCCCAGTGCTTCTTCAGGCCCGCCAACTCCCCCTGGAGCCGCTTGAGCTCCCCCTCGAGTTTCTGGAGTTTTCCCCTGGTCTCGTCGCTCTTTTCCCGTTTGAGGGCCTGGCGCTCGATCTCGAGTTGGTTGATCTTGCGCTGGACCTCGTCGATCTCCGTCGGCATGCTGTCGATCTCCATCTTGAGACGGCTCGCCGCCTCATCAATGAGGTCAATGGCCTTGTCCGGCAGGAAGCGATCCGTGATGTAGCGGTGCGAGAGCTGCGCCGCGGCCACGATGGCGGCATCGGTGATTTTCACGCCATGATGGACCTCGTACTTCTCCTTGAGGCCGCGAAGGATGCCGATGGTGTCCTCCACGCTCGGCTCGCCCACCTGGACGGGCTGAAAGCGGCGCTCGAGGGCGGCATCTTTCTCGACGTGCTTGCGGTATTCGTCCAGCGTCGTCGCGCCGATGCAGTGAAGTTCGCCTCGGGCGAGCATCGGCTTGAGCATGTTGGCGGCGTCGATGGCTCCCTCGGCCGCCCCGGCCCCCACAAGCGTGTGGAGTTCGTCTATGAACAACACGATCTGCCCCTGCGACTCCTCGATGGCCTTCAGGAGGGCCTTGAGACGATCCTCGAATTCCCCGCGATACTTCGTGCCCGCGACGAGCGCGCCGAGATCGAGGGCCAGGATGCGTTTTTGTCGAAGCCCTTCCGGCACGTCACCGGAGATGATGCGTTGAGCCAGGCCTTCCACGATGGCCGTCTTGCCCACGCCGGGCTCGCCGATAAGGACGGGGTTGTTCTTCGTGCGCCGTGAGAGAACCTGGATGACGCGACGCACCTCCTCATCGCGCCCGATCACGGGGTCGAGCTTCGAGCGACCGGCGAGCGCCGTGAGGTCGCGCGCGTAGCGTTCGAGCGGCTGGAATTTTTCCTCCGGCGAGGCGTCGGTCACCCGCTGGCTCCCGCGGAGTTTGGAAAGAGCCTGGTAGAGAGCCTCTTTCGTCGCCCGGTTCCGACGCAGAAGCTGGCCCGCGAAACCTTTCTCTTCAGCGACGGCGAGCAGCAGGTGCTCGGTCGAGACAAATTCGTCGCTGAACCGCTCGGCCTCCAGTTGCGCGGCCTTGAGGATTTGTGCCATCCGTGCCGATAGGTAGCCGCCGGCTTCCACGCCCTGCACACGGGGACGGCCCTCGAGGTGACGATCTATCTCGGCGCGGAGCTGCTCGGGGTCCGCCTCGAGCTGTCTCAGGGACGGATGTACGAGACCGTCCTTCTGGGCGAGGAGCGCGGCGAGGAGGTGCTCGATGTCGATCTCCTGGTGCTCGCGCCGCTCCGCGATCTCCCGCGCGGCCGAGAAGGCCTCCTGGGATTTTAGGGTGAGTCGCTCGAGTCGCATCGGTCAGCCGCTCTGAGCCGACGGAGCCACGAAGGTGCGGCAGCTACTCGGCGGGCGCGGGCTCGAGCGTGAGATACACCGTCGCGTCGCCGCGCCGGACGAGGACCAGAATGGGTTTGCCGCTCTTGGACTGCGCCTTGGCCGCGGCGCGGAACTCCGCGGCCGTCGACACGGCCACGCGGCCGACCTCTTGGATCACGTCTCCTCGGCGCAACCCCGCATCATCGGCCGGACTTCCCGGATCCACCTCCGAGACGACAGCGCCTTTTTGGCCCGGATCCAGGCCGTAGGCCTGCGCCTTCTCGGGGGTGAGGGTCTCGACGCGCACACCGAGTAGGCTTTCCCCTTCGGGTTCTTCCTCGGGCTCCTCCTCGCCTTCCGGACCGCCCATCTCCTCGGGCAGCTCCGCCAGTTTGATCTTGAAGGTCTGGCTCTTCCCGTTCCGGATCACTTTCACTTTCACCGTCTCACCCACGCCCCGCGTCGCCACCTTGTTGGGCAGTTCGTGCCACTCGGCGATGGGCTCGCCGTCGAACTCCACGATCACGTCCTGTCGCTGGATGCCCGCCTGCGCGGCGGGACTCCCCTCGACCACTTTGGAAACCAGCGCCCCCAGCGGCTCCTGGAGGCCGATGCTTTCCGCGATCTCCGGCGTCACTTTCTGGATGAGGACGCCGAGCCAGGAGCGCACCACTTTCCCCTTTTCCTGAAGGTGGGGCACGATCGTCTTGACCAGGTTGATCGGAATGGCGAAACCGATGCCCATGCTGCCGCCCGAGCGCGTGTAGATCGCCGTGTTGATCCCCACGATCTCGCCGCGCGTGTTGATGAGAGGGCCGCCGGAGTTTCCGGGATTGATGGCGGCGTCGGTCTGGATGAAATCCTGATACGTCGGCTGCGCTCCGCCGGGCAGTTCCAGGCTGTGCCGGCCCAGCGCGCTCACGACCCCAACGGTGACCGTGCGCGAGAAGCCGAAGGGATTGCCGATCGCCATGATCCATTCCCCCACGCGGAGCGTCGAGGAATCGCCCAGCGGGCATTGGGGAAAGCCGTTCGACTTGATCCGGAGGAGGGCGAGATCCGTCTTGGGATCCTTCCCCTTCACTTCGGCGTCCAGTTCCTTCTCATTCTCCCCGCGCCGGACGCGAATCTTGTCCGCCCCTTCAACCACGTGGTTGTTGGTCAGCACCAAGCCGTCCTCGCTCAGAATGATTCCGCTGCCGAGGGACTGTGACTTTCGTTCACGCGGCATCTGAGGAACCTGGGGCAGGAATTTCTCGAAGAAGTCGTGGAACGGTTCGTCATCCGGAACCTGGAACTGGTAGCCCCGACGCGTCTTGCGCACGGTGGTGGTGGCGATGTTCACCACGCAGGGCATCAGCCGTTCGGCCAGATCGACGAAATCGGGAAGCGACTGGACTCCCTCGGCAAGGGGCCGAATCTCCTCGGCGCGCGCGGCCGGCAGCGAGGTGGGCGTCTCCGCGGGAGCTCCTTTCCGCGGGAAAAAGCGATCCAGCGAGTATCGCCCTTCGCAGCCGAAAAACGCCGCCACCGCGAGGGCTGTGGTGAGGATGATGCGCCGCGCCGCCACGTCAGCGCCTCCGCTTGGTGGCTTCCACATACGCGAGACGCGAGGACGTAAGGGCGTCCGCGAGGACTCGGCTTTCCTGCGAGGTCAGGTTGCCCTTGGTCTTGTCCTGGAGAAGTCCGAGGATCTCGATCGTCTGGCGGGCGCCTTCGACATCCGGATCAAAGGTCTCTCCATCGGGCCCTTCCACAAGCCCGAGCTGAATGAGGATCTGCGTGTACAGCGACCGGATGAAGTGATCGAACCCGATTTGGCCCGCGCCGCGCGACGAGGGGGGTTCGGGCGCCGCCTTGGCCGAGGATGCGGCTGCGCCGCCGGGACCGCCGGGGGCGGAGAACGGAAAACCTTCGTCCGCCGGGCGCCGGGACGCGGGCGGCGGAGGGGGAGGCGTCGGGGACGGCGGTCGCACCGCGGCCACCGGGGTCTCGGGACGCCGATCTTCAAGGGGTTTCCCCTCGTCCACCTGCGTCTTGTACCGCCGGTCCACCACTCTCACTTGTTGACCCGCCTGTTTTTCTTCGTCCGACATCGGCCTCAGACTCCCATCAGAACTTGATATAGGTTCCCAACTGCACGGTCAGCACCGGGCTGGCGTGGGCGGACCCGAGAAACTCGCGCGCCGCCCCGCCGGGGAACAGCAGGCCGACCTGCGCAAGCGCTTCGAACCCCCCGCGGATTCTGAATGTGCTTTCCAAATCCATCTCCCAGCCCAAGTTACGCCGCCCGTTGATTTCTCGCGATGAAAACGCGGACAGAATGCTAGCACGCGGCTCTACAAAACTCCAATCGCCGAACCAGAACGCGCGGAAGAAGTGGGCGTTGCGAACCGCCCCGCCACCGATCTTCCTGAAGCCTGTCCTGACCACCTGATCGTTCATCACCTCCTCGAAAAGGAGAAGGCCTGCCGAAAAGTCACGGTCGAAACGGAACTCATCCTGTTGCGTTCCCTCGAATGTGCGGGGGTCCGAGGGATTGTATTCATCGCGCGCCGGCCCCGATGCAAAGCCGTACTGGAGACCGAAGTGAAGATAGGGGCGCTTCCAGTAGCCGCGGCCGGTGAGGCCGAGCTTGGTCACATCCGTCCGCTCCGGCTCGGGAATCGCCGCGTTGTTGCTGTGGCCATCCACGAAGACCACCTCTCCCTCGGTGCGGATGAAGTCCAAGTCGCCGATGCCATACACGTCCAGCAACGTCAGGCGGCCGCTGAGCGGCTCGGCTTTCTGGAAGCGATTGGTCCAGAGAAGGCCCACTTCGTAGGGGGTCGGGCGATACGTCACGGCCACGCCCATGTCCGAGGCGTCGGCGTCGAACGAGGGGAGATCGCGCAGACGCGTTTCGCCCTCTTCGAAAAGGGCCACCTGCGCTCCGGGCGACGGGCCGCGTTGCTCCACGGGCCCTTCGATCACTTTGCCAAGAAAGGGGGAGAGGACGACCGGGCCGACCCGCGTCACGAACAGGACGCGATCCTGCGTATCTCCGAAATCGCAATCCAGGCAGTTCCCGTCATTGTAGAAGAGGCCGAGACCCCAATGGACGGGCTGGCGACCGACCACGAGGACGCCCAGCGGCGTCACGAACTCGCCCCAGACCCGGCGCACGGTGAGCGCATCGTCGATCTTGGCCTCGCGATTGAAGTTGTCGGTCCGCGCGAGATCGGACAGATCCATCAGGCCGGGCCCGTTCAGTCCCCAGACGAGATTGTCCAGGACGTCGAATTGCGCGGCCGCCTTCGCGTCGTCCGTGAGGGCGAACTCGGCATCGAGCTTGAGTCGCTGGTCCACGAATGCAGTGGTGCTGGGGTCGCGCCCCGTGTCCAGGTCGCGGTCTCTGAAAAGCTGCCCGCGGGCGCGGAAATACCCGCCCACGTGAGGGGGCGAGGCCCACACCATCCGAGCCCCGGCGAGCAGCCAGGCCAAGCCCATCACCCAGTAGACGACGCGCAATGGGGAAGATTTCATCGGGTTGGGGGTAGCACACCGCCCCCCCCGCCGTCAATTTCGAACTGAGCGGCGAGGGTATCCGTCCGGGGGTGGGCACCCGTCCCTCGATGACCAATTGGAGCTGCGCGTCGAGGTCCCCCCTCGCCCCCCTTTCGCGAAGGGGGAACGGGGGGACCTTGCCCGAATCGAGAAGCTATCTCGCCCCTGCCAGGCGCCCGGTAACAAGCTTGTGAAGGACGCTGGCCACCAGCGTCTGGTAAGGCATCCCCTCCTCGGCGGCTTTCCGTTTCAGCAGTTCCAAGTCGGAAGCCGACAACCGGATGTTGATCCGGGCGTCCTTCCTCAGATAGCGGCGGGCCGCCTCCCTGGCCATCCGCATCTCTTGGCCGGCCTTGCGGGATGTGGACAGCTTGCCCTCCTCCAGGGCGGCCACCAGCTCGGTTTCAGTGGGCTCTCGCCGTTTGGTCATGTTTTCTCTCCTTCCTTTCCTTGTACTCCCGGGTGGCCTTGCGGCTCGGATAGACCGTCTTGAGGGTGATCCGATTTCCCTCCCTGACGAAGGGCACGAGGTGCACATACCCGCCCACATCAACGACGTAGATCCGCTGACCCGGATACCTAGCCTTGTTCGGATGTTCGACCACGTCCAGGAGGTGGCCTTCGTCAATCAGAAGGATGATTTCCTCGAAGCTGACCCCCCTTTCCTTCTTGAGTAGGGCGTTCTTGGCCGGGTCGAATTCGAATTCGTATGACCCTGCCACGTCCGAAGGTTATGACAATGTGTGCCTCATGTCAACAGGGCCTGTGCTTCCGTTCGGGCCGAGAGGCCGTCCGACCACTTGCCTCGGGGAGCACTTTTCCGACGATTCTGCTATGCTCCGGCGGTGACACCCCACGGAGGAATATGATGAGTCCGCAGAACGTGCAAGCCCTTGCGCTGGTCCATTTCTCGCTCGCGATGCTGACGGTTTGTCTCTGGCTTTCCGAGGGTGTGGTGGAGCTCTATGCGTATCTCAAGAAAAGACCCAGGGCCGAGCTGTTCGCCGTTTCAGCCGTGCACTACTGGATTGATGTGCTGGTCGAGTTCCCGATCCTGATCGCCGTGGCCGTCACCGGCATCTGGCTCGCCGTCGCCATCCCTCATCTGACGACATTGCACATCGTAAAGATTCTCCTGTTTGGAGGGTTTGCCCTTCTCGCCTTCCCCTGCCCCTTGAACGTGGTGAAAAGGTTCCGGCTGGTTCAGAACAACGGCACCGAGGAGGAGATAGAGGCGTGCACGAGGAACATTGTCCGGTATTCGGGCAGCGCCCTTGTGTTGTTTTTCGTTCCCCTCACCGGCATCGGTTTCTACTTTGCGCTTCAGCGGTTCGGCGGGGAGGTTCTCGCGAGATAGGGCGCCTGCGAGATTCCCCCGACGGCTACTTAGGTGGAACGCTCGCCCGCGGTGAGACCTCGGCGGCCAAGCTAGCCCCCGCACGAGGCGGAGGCTCCGCAAAGCCGGGCCCGCTGGGAAGGGCTACATCCCCGATCGGCATCGGGTACTGTGGCTGACGGCCCCGGCTCTCCCCCTTGGGCTTGCGGAGAGCCCATCGCCGACGTCCCGTTCCGACGGGCGAGCGTTCGGTCCCCTGGCGGGGACAGGTGGCGGTGTGGGCAGCGAAGAAGGATTTCTTTTTTCCCCATCGTCCCTGTCCCCCCTTTTTCGGCCCGTAGCTCTATTGTTCGGCAACCGAGCGAAGAAGTTGAGCGGGGAGGCATGACATTATACGTTACATGAGATAGCTCTCATAACCTCTAATATTTACGTGATTGTTGGATGCGAAAGAGGACGTAGTCAAAAGGTGAAAACGCACCCTTGAAGTCCATGTTCCATGCGGCCCTTCCTGGGCCGCAACCTATCATGGCCCCATGCCATCCACGGCAAGGGGGTGCGGCTACCAGACCTCGGATACCTCGTTGTTGTACGTCCGTTCATGCCATGCGGACGTATCGGAATGCCATGCTGATCGCAGCCCTTCCTGGGCTGCTTTCTGCTCATGGCACCAGGGCTCCTTGCCCAGGTGCGTCCCACAACGTGGCCTCCGCGGTCATGGTTCCCCCGGTCTTGCGTGCGCTCCCACCTCGGCGTAGCCTCGCTGTCGTGAGGACGCCGAAGAGTTCGAAGGAACGGCTGGACGTTCTGCTCGCGCGGCGCGGGCTCGCCGTCTCGCGTGAGCAGGCCCAGCGGCTCATCTTGGCCGGACGCGTAGCAGTCCCGGGCCTTCCCCACCCCAAGGCGGGGAGCCTAGTGGCCGCCGACTCGGATATCCGTGTCGGCTCCGACCCCCTCCCCTTCGCGAGCCGGGGGGGGGTGAAACTGCGCCACGCCCTCGATGTGTTCGGCCTCGATCCCACCGGCTGCGTGTGCGCGGACATCGGCTCCTCCGCGGGTGGGTTCACGGACTGCCTGCTCAAGGCCGGCGCGGCCCGCGTGCACGCGGTGGACGTCGGGAAAGGCCTCCTCGACCCCCGCCTTCGCGCCGACCCGCGCGTGAAGCTGATCGAGGACACGAACGCCCGATACCTCGGCTGCGAGCAGGTCCCCGAACCTCTCGATCTGGTGACCGTGGATGTGTCGTTCATTTCCGCCACGCACATCCTGCGCGCCGTCACCCCCCTCCTGCGGCCGGGAGGGATGCTCGTTGTGCTGGTGAAACCGCAGTTCGAGCTGACCCCCAAGGACAACCGGAAGGGCGTCGTGCGCGACCCCGCGAAGCAGGCCGAGGCGGTGGCAAAGATCAGGGCGTTCGGGACGGAACTTGGCCTTCAGGTGAGCGCCGAAACCGAATCGCCGCTCAGAGGACCGAAGGGGAACAGGGAGTTCTTCGTGTTGCTGACACGGCAGTCGGCAGTCGAGAGTCGGCAGTAGGCAGTCGGGAGTAGGCGGAGCCTGGGGAAGAAGGGGGCAAGTTTCGACCACCGACTCACGACTGCCGACTGCCGAGCTAGAGGTGCCTTCGGTGCCACCAGACGTACACGCCCGCCGCGAGCAGGCTGCCGGGGATGAGGAGGAGCGTGATGAGCGCGAGGGCCTGGAGTTGCTGGGTGGTCATGCTGATGGAGCGGAAGCCGGGCGATTTCTCGCGGATCGAGATCAATGCTTCCTGCCGCGACAGCCAACTGATCATGTTCATCAGCAGGTTGAGGTTGGCGGAAAGATTCACATAGGTGTTGCTGCCGAAATCCGAGTCGCCCACCACCACCAGCCGCGCCTCCCGCCCTTTGTCATTTCCGGGATTGTCACCCAGGGCCTCGACATCCTCACCCGGCTCCGATCCCGATGAGCCCACTTTCTTCGTGATCGCCACCGCCACGGGAAGGGGACCTTTTTCGTCCCCCGCATCGAGCCGTGGATGAGAGAGGTTCGATTCGGCCCAGCTCTGGGGTGTCGTCTCGGCCAGGCGGGCCACGGTGACGCCGGCGGGCGGCGTCGGCTGCACACGCAGCGGCCTCGCGGTCGGGAAGAACGTCGCGTACTGGAAGTTCTTCGTGATTTCGTGGTCTCCGTACTGGGACACGAGTGGGATCGTGTAATCCGCGCCGAGCATCTTCGCGAGGGGGTCAATCACCACCTCGTCACGCGGCTCAACACCCCAATCCTTGAGCCAGTCCTCCCACCCCCCCGATTCGGGATCCAGGAGGAGGAGCGCCCTCCCCCCCCCCGAGAGGTAGCTCGCGAGCCGCTCGCGCTCCTGGGGGAAGTACTTCAGCCGTGGGCCTGCCCCGATGACCAGCGCCGCATCCTCCGGCACGCTCTCCAATTGAATGAGCGTGAGGTCCTTGACGACGTAGTTCTCGTCCTCCAGCGCCTTCTTGAGCTGCGAGAGGCCGGAAGCCTCCGCGTCCTGCGGATCTTTCTCGCCGTGGCCTTTCACGCAGTAGACGACCGGCTGCCGGTCCGAGGTGACTTTCACGAGGGCGTTGGTGAGCGCCTCTTCCGAGGCGGAATCCACTTTGGTCTGCCCGGCTCCGCTGCGCATCACCAGCGTCGCATCCGCCGAGATTCCCATCTCCTTGGCCCGGGCCGGATTCCGGTAGGGATCGACGAACTCGACAACGAGCTTCCCTCGCGAGGCACGTTCATATTCCTTGAGCAGGTCCTCCGCCTGGGATCGGTCGGGCGTTCCGTCCTGGAAGAACGCCTGGATCGATACGTCGCGTGTCAAGCTTTGGACCACCTTCCGCGACTTGTCCGTGAGGCTGTAGGTCTGGGACTCGGTCAGGTCCTTGCGCCAGCTCCGCTTGTGGCCAATGTAGTTGAGTGCGACGACCGCCGCGAGCACGAGGACGAGATAGGTCGCGGCCCCTCCCGCGTACCGCGAGGAGCGGGCGCGGAAGAGGGCCTTCACCTGGTCGAGGTAGGCCACCAGACCCACGATCAGGACCGCGAGGCCGGCCGCCGCAAGGGAGGCGGAAACCATGCCAAACTCGTCGGTCATGATGTAGGCCACGCCCGCGCCGATCGCGAAAGCGGCGGCCAAGGGGAAGAGGAATTCCTTGAGGCGTGACATCAGCACACCCTCGCAAACGAGGCGGACGATTGCACGCTCATCTCCATCGGTGGGCGTCAATCATCTGCTGGGACACCACCAGGCAAAGGAGGATCGCCGAAAGGAAGTACACCACGTGAGAGGTGTCGAAGACGCCCTTGGTGAGGTCGTCCAAGTGGCTCGTCACGGAGAGATACGTCAGCACCTCGCCCGAGGTTCCACCCAGGGACTCGCCGGCCCAGCCGATCAGCCACAGCATGAGAAGGAGGCCGAAGCCGACGAGGGCCGCGATGAGTTGACTCTTGGTGAACGAGGATGCGAGGAGTCCAACGGCCAGGAGCATGCTGCCCACCAGGAAGAGGCCAAGATAGGACAGCGCGAGCGGGCCGGCGTCCGGGCGGCCGTACATCAAGAGGGTGATTGGAACGGGCGCGGTGAAGAGAAGCATGATCGCGAACAGCACCACACCGCCAAGGTACTTGCCGAGGGCGATCTGAAGCGAGGTGAGCGGCGAGGTGAGGAGCAGTTCGATGGTCTGGAGCCGCTTCTCTTCCGCGATGAGGCGCATCGTGTAAACGGGAGCGGCGAAAAGGAGGACGACGCTCAAGTTGTGCATGAGAGGCCGGACGACCATCTCGTTCACGTTCAACCGGTCCAGCATTCCCGTGTTGCGGGCGTACATCATGTAGGCGGTCATGAAGAACTGGAGCGAGACGACGAACATGTACCCTGAGATCACGAGGAAGACGAACATGATCACGTACGCGAGCGGCGAGGAGAAGTAGGTCCGGAGCTCCTTGCCGGCGATGTGGAGGATATTCTTCATGGGGCGATCCTCGCGGCGCGCGTTCGGAGGGTCACTCCCGCTCCTCTCGCGTCAGGCGGACGAAGACGTCCTCGAGCGTGACGTGGATCGGGCGAAGTTCAAGAAGGCCCCAGCCTGATTCGAACACGCGCCGGGCCACATCATTCCGCACATCCTGGTCGAGCGCGCTCTTGACCAGGAGGCTTCGCTCGTCCTTCTCCTCCACTTCTGTCACTCCCGACACCCGGCGGATCTTCTCCGTCAGGCCATCGAGCGGACGGTCCACTTGGAGCAGGAACGACTCGCTCTGGCGCACGATCTTCTCGAGCCCCTGGAGGGTGTCGCTGGCCACCACGCGGCCCTTGTCTATGATGATGACTTTCTGGCAGGTCATTGTGACCTCGGGGAGGATGTGGGTGGAGAGGATGATCGTGTGCGCCCCGGCGAGCGACTTGATGAGGGCGCGGATCTCGCGGATCTGTGCCGGGTCGAGGCCGATGGTGGGTTCGTCGAGGATGAGAACTTTCGGATTGTGGATGAGGGCCTGCGCCAAACCCACACGCTGGCGGTAGCCCTTCGAGAGATTCGCGATCAGCCGGCCCTCCACGTCCTTGATGCCCACCTTGTACATGACGGATTGGAGCCGCTCCTCGCGCTGGCGACGGGGAATGCGCTTGATCTTCGCCACGAACTGGAGGTAGGCCCGAACGGTCATCTCGTCGTACAGGGGCGGCAGCTCGGGGAGGTAGCCGATGATCTTGCGCGCACCCATCGGGTCCTCGAGGACGTCCACGCCCCCCACAACCGCCCTGCCCTCGTTCGGGACGAGGTACGCCGAGAGGATGCGCATCGTCGTGGTCTTCCCCGCCCCGTTGGGGCCGAGGAAGCCGGCGATCTCGCCCGCCTCAATCTTGAAGCTGACGTCCTCCACGGCGGTGAACTCGCCGTAGCGCTTCGTCAGTCCTTCAACTTCAATCATGCTCTGCCTCCATGGCGGGCGGGTCCATGGGGCTCCCCCCCCCCGCCTCTCCGAGGCGATGCGTTCCGATGTGTGGAGCGAAGATCGTCATATTTCAACGGCCACTCTGTAGAGGAAGCGGCCGCGTTGAACGTGCAGGAGTATACTCGCCTGACCCCTGGCCTTCAAGAGAGCGGCGTGAAGATCATCGAGACTGCGCAGGGGCCGCGAATCTATCTGCGCGAGGACGTCTCCCGGCTGGAGACCGATGCGGGCGCCCGGCCCGCCCTTTCGCACCCGGGTGACGACCAACCCACCACGCCCCTTCTGGACCTGGAGGCCGAGGAGATCGTCCGCCAACTCCTCTGCCCTCACCTTCGGAAAGTCCGTGACGCGCACGTCCACTTCGCGCCGCTGTCCCTCGCGGAGAAACTCGACGGTGAGCGAATCCCCCGGCCGATAGCCGCGCACGAGGGAATACACATCCTCGCGGTAATGGACAGGGGCCCCGGCGATGGTCAGGATCACGTCCTGCTTCTGCAGCCCCGCCCGCTCCGCTGGGCTGCCCGACTCCACGCGTGTGATCACCGCCCCATGCGTCAGACCGAAATAGGCCGAGAGCTGCTCGTCCAGCGTTTGCACGCGCGCGCCGAACCATGGCGTGCTCACCTCTCCCGCGGTGAGGAGGTTGGTGACAATCCGCTTCGCGCGGTCGATGGGAATGGCGAAGCCGATGCCCTGGGCGCTGGCCACGATGGCCGTGTTGATCCCGATGGTCTCGCCGAGAATGTTGAGCAGGGGTCCGCCGGAATTGCCGGGATTAATGGAAGCGTCCGTCTGGATGAAGTCCTGATACACGCGATCTCCCGTGCGCACCGAGCGGTGGAGCGCGCTCACCACGCCGGCCGTCACCGTATGGGACAGCCCGAGGGGGTTTCCGATCGCAATCACGGTCTCGCCGATGAGGACGTCCGCCGAGCGGCCGAGCGAGAGGGTGGGCAGCCGGCCCGGTCGGCCCTCGAACTGGAGTTGGAGCACGGCGATGTCGGTCTCAGGATCCGCGCCGATCACCTCGGCCAGATGCGTGCTCCCGTCCGCGAGCCCCACCCGGATGCGCGAGGCCAGTTCCACCACGTGCTCGTTCGTGAGAACCACTCCGCCGGGGTCAATGATCGCCCCGGAGCCGAGGCTTTCCTGGACGCGCTCGCGCGGAACGGAGTACGTGTCGAAGAACTCTCGGAAGAACTGGTCGAACACGGGGTCGCGGAAACCGAAGGGCCCCCCGGCCTGTTCCTGCACCCGCGTTTCCGTGTTGATGTTCACCACGGCGGGGCTGGCCGTTTGGACGACGCGGACGATCGCATCGCGCCGTTGGAGGTTCGCCTCCTGGGCGGTCGCCTGAGATGAAACAAAGAGGATCCCCATGGCCGCCAGGAGAGCGCGGCGTAGTTTGCGACGAGAGGATGCCATCATGGTGGGCCAAGACGATAGTGGAGACGGGTTCGGACTTCAACTGTTGAAAGCGTTCGCCGGGTGGGTACCAGGTCGTGGCGGAGCGCATCCAGTCGGCATCGTTCGAATAGACGCCACAGTTGATCGGTGGAAGTCGCGCCTCATTCTCCGCAGTGCTTTGAAGTCTCGTGAAAAAACGTGAAGCGCCGTGCTTGACAAGGTGAACCCCTTGGCGGATAATTATGCGGGTGAAGAAGGACGAAGGGCCATCGGGGCAGGTCTCGTCTGCTCCCAAGCATGATTTTCCGCCCCAAGACCGGCGGGAAGTCATGACGGTCAAGCAGGTGGCGGACTACCTGCAGATGGAGTCCCACACGATCTACAAGTTGGCGCGCGTGGGTGAGATCCCCTCCTTCAAGATCTCCGGCCGTTGGCGGTTCAAGCGGGATCTCATAGACGAATGGTTCCGTGAGAAGTCCCTCGAGCGCACCAAGTCCGACTGACCCGCCCTCCGTCGTTTCGGCTTGACCCGAACCACCCTTCCTGATACCTCTCCAAAAGGGGGACATGGAAATCCGGCCGGGGCTTGGTGTTCGGGGGCTGTAGCGTCATGGCCAAGGCGCAGCAGTCCATCATCGTGTCCACAGCCCCCAAACGGATCTTTGACATCATCACCGACTACGAGAGGTATCCTGAGTTCCTTCCGGACGTGAAAGCCGTGCGGGTCTTGTCCCGGCGGAAGGCGCAGGCCGACGTGGAGATGGAGGTGGACGTCCTGCGGCGCATCCGGTACTCGATCAGCCTGATCGAGAGGCCGTATGCGTCGGTGGAATGGACACTCAAGGAGAGCTCCGTTTTCAAGACCAACTCGGGCGGGTGGTACCTGGAGCCGCTGGGGAGATCGAAGACCGAGGTGACGTATGTGGCGGACATCGGTTTCCCTCTGCCGATCCCGAAGTCGCTGTCCAACATGATCTTGCAGGTGCGGCTGCCCAAAATGCTGGAGCTGTTCAAGCAGCGTGCCGAGACGGATCACGCGAAGGTCGCGTCGGCGCGTTGACCCTTGGGTCAGCGCGATCCTCTTGGCGGCGGGCGAGGGTCGTCGGCTGCGACTCGGCCGTCCGAAGGGGGCCCTGGCGCTGGGTGGAGCGCCTCTCGTCATCAGGTCGCTTCGCATGTTCGAGCGCGTGCGCGACGTGAAGGAGGTGATCCTGGTTCTCCACCCGTCGCTTCGCGCGCTCGTCGAGCGGCATCTCCGTGTCCGGCCGCCTTCTCGGCCGTGCCGGCTGGTGACGGGCGGTCGCACGCGGCAGGATTCCGTGAGGCGGGGCCTGGGGGCGGTCGCCCGGCGGGCGGAATTCGTCCTGACGCACGATGTGGCACGGCCCTTCGTGCGTCGTCCCACGGTCGAGCGCGTGCTGGCGGCGGCCTATCGCCATGGCGCCGCGGCACTGGCGACCCACCCGACGGACACGTTAATGAAGACCGAGGGGAACCGGGCCGCGCGCCCGGTGGACCGGCGGCACGTGGCCGCGATGCAAACTCCCCAGGCCTTCGAGGCCGCACTCTTGCGGCGGGCCCACGAGCGGGCACAGAGGCGTCGCGTGCTCGCCACAGACGAAGTCTCCCTGGTCCGGCAGCTCGGACATCCCGTTCGACTGGTGTGGAATGATGAACCGAATCTCAAGATCACGACCCCGGCGGATCTCGCGATCGCGCGCGCGCTCGTCGGCTGAGCCCTCCCCGCCGCTGCGGATCGGGTTCGGGTACGACATTCACCCGCTCGTCCGTGGCCGTCCCCTGGTGCTCGGCGGAGTGAAGGTGGAATCGGATCTTGGCTTGGAGGGACACTCGGATGCCGACGTCCTTTCGCACGCCGTCGGGGAGGCGCTCCTCGGCGCGGCGGGGCTGGGCGATCTGGGCCGCCACTTTCCTCCGGGGCATCCGGCCTTTCGCAATATCTCCAGCCTCATCCTGCTCGAGCGGGTGGCGGCGCGCGTTCGGCGGCGGGGATGGAGCATGGCCCAAGTCGATGCGACGCTCGTGCTTCAGGCACCGCGCGTTTCCCACAGGCTGAATGCGATGGGCGGGCGGATCGCGCGGGCGCTCGGCGTGCCGACCGATGCGATCAACGTGAAGGCCAAGAGCCCGGAGGGGCTGGGCGCCGAAGGGCACCGCGAGGGGGTATCAGCCTACGCCGTGGCCCTCCTCGTGCGACGCGAGTAGAGGCCGCGCGGTTGCAACGGCGTCCGGCGTAGGCTAGAAGTGTGGCCGGCATGTCCAACGCGTCACCCACCTGGGCCGTCATCCTCGGTGCCTCCAGCGGTTTCGGAGCGGCGTGCTCCGTCGAGCTGGCAAAGTCGGGCTATCACATCTTCGGCGTCCACCTCGATCGCAAGTCCACCCTGGAGAATGTGGAGAGGGTGATGGCCGAAGTCCGGTCCACGGGCCGAGAGGCCGTCTTCTTCAACAAGAATGCAGCCGACGAGGAGGCGCGCGCCGAAGTGGTGGACCAGATGGCGCAGCGATGCCCCGCGGGCGGCGTTCGCGTCCTCCTGCATTCGCTCGCCTTCGGCACCTTGCGCCCCTTGGTGGCGGAGAATCCGAAGGATGCCGTGAGCAAGAGTCAGATGGACATGACGCTGGACGTGATGGCAAACAGCCTCGTGTACTGGTCGCAGGGCCTGTTCTCGCGGAAACTTTTCGCCAGGGGCGCGCGCATCTTTGCGATGACGAGCGCCGGGGACCAGCGCGTGTGGCCGACCTACGGACCCGTTTCAGCCGCCAAGGCGGCCTTGGAGGCGCACATCCGTCAGCTCGCGGTGGAGCTCGCGCCGCACGGCATCGGCGCGAACGCGATCCGCGCGGGAGTGACGGACACGCCGGCGCTGCGCAAGATCCCAGGGAACGAGCAGATGGTGGAGTGGGCCCGGACGCGCAATCCGTACCGGCGGCTCACCACGCCGGAGGATGTGGCCCGCGCGATCGTCAACCTCTCGCGCGAAGGGTCCGAGTGGATCACGGGGAACGTGATCGGCGTGGACGGCGGCGAATTCGTCGTAGATTAGCGAGCCCCCGAAGCCACCCGTAGGGACGGATTCCGATCCGTCCAACCTCGGATCGAGGGCGTGCAACGCCCCACGGTGGGAATCGATCCCTACACCGCGGATCACCCCTCCCCGCCCGCGCCTCCCTCTTCGAGCGCCCGCGCCATCACCATCTGCACCGCCACGTTGGGCACCGAGACCCCGCCGAGGCCCCGCGCTTCGAGGAACCGCAGCAGAGCCTGCTCCGTCGTCGCCCCGAAGTAGCCGGTCGGCTGGCCCGTGTAGAAACCGAGCGCCGCGAGATCGCGCTGGAACTTCGCCACGCCCACGCCAATCATACCCTTCCTCAGGACCCTGCCACCGTAGGCATCCCGCCAGAGGAACACCATCCACTCGGGCTGGTTCGCGCCTGATACCCCCGCGGCCACGGCCGGTCGAGCGGCAGCAGCCGCCCCGGCTTCGGGCAGGACCAGCGCGTACTCGCGCGTCCCGGCGCTGGTGACCGCGCCCGCCGCGATGCACGGGCTCCCGATCATCGTCTTGAGCTGGGCCGAAAATGGAAGCTGCACGATCCCGAGACCGGCGGACTCCACCTCCGGGAGGCGACTTAAGTCCCCAAGACCCAGTGAGCCCGAAGGATTGGCGGAGATCGAGGTCACGCTCAACCCGTGCTGCTCAAGGAGCGAGCGGACGATCGGGGCTGGGATCAGGAGCGGAGACGGGTCACCCTCCGCAAATGCGGGCGCGGGCCCGGCCCACAGGGAGGCGTCGGCGCCCCGGGTAGGTTTGGTCCCGGCTCCCCCCGCGCCAGGGGACGCCGGCTTCGAACCGGCATCCGAGCGCGCCAGCACGGGCGCGGGATCAGGGAGCCGCCATGTATCGAACGCCCCGCCTGCCGCGAAACCGAGCAACAGCGCCCCCAAGGCCGTCATTCCCGCGCCGGACGCGCGGAACAGCCAGCGACGAACCCCCTCGAACTCGAGGCGTCGTAGGAGGGGCGTGACGCCCAACTGGGCCGGAGACGGTTCCGGCCATTGGAGTTGCCGAGCCGCGTCGTCAATCATGGCCCGCCGAACGTCGGCCATCCCCTGCGCCAGGGAGGTGAGCAACGCGTGTTCGCAAAGTTCGTTGATGCGACGCGGGAGTCCCCGCGCGTGGGCCCAGACTCGATCGAGAGCGGCTCCGGTGAGACGAACCGGCGCCGGCTCCCCTGCTCCTGCGAGGCGCAGCGCGATGTAGGCGCGCGTCTCTTCGGCGTTAAGAGGCGTGAGGCGCGCCAACACGCCCACCTTTTGCCGCAGCGCCGCCCAGCGGGGAAGCACCAAGCGATCGCAGAGATCCGATCTGCCCACGAGGATCGTCTGGATGGGTTGGCCGGACGAGGTGCGAACGTGTCCCAAGAGACGGACCGTGTCGAGGGCCTCGTCGCTCAGTTGCTCCGCGTCATCGAGGACCAGGACCATGGGCCCTTGGGTCTCGCGCAGACGGGCGAGGAGAGACTGCATGAGACGGAAGGGCGTTTCGGATGTCGGATCGGGCAGGCCCTTGAGTCCGAGGGATTCACAGATTCCGACGAGGAGCTCGTGACCTTTCTCTCGGAGCGGAAGGGGAAGGTGGGCCACGCGATGGGTGCGGGAAAGCTCTACGGCCAGAAGCTGGGCCACGACGGTCTTGCCCGTGCCGGCCTCGCCGGTCAGAACGATGAGGCCCTTCCCACTCCTCACGCCCTCGAGCGTTTCGTCCATCGTGGCCCGATGACCTCTGGCGGAATAGAAGAACTTGGGATCGGGGGCCGGGCCGAAGGCCCCATCGGGCAGTCCGAAATAGCCGGCGTACATCAGATACACCCATACTACACTATAGTTCAAGATAATACAAGAGAATGCGAACAAGTTCAGAACTTTACGGGGTTCTTCCCAGGGCAGATCTTTGGGTGGAACTACCGCAGGGCGCG
Source organism: Nitrospirota bacterium (assembly GCA_016190245.1). GTDB lineage: Bacteria > JACPQY01 > JACPQY01 > JACPQY01 > JACPQY01 > JACPQY01. The sequence continues at coordinate 31,504 of JACPQY010000071.1, forward strand.
GGCGATGCGCAGATCGCGCTGGAAGCCTTCCCACCTTGCACGGCGGACCGCGCTGCGCCCGAAGATCTGCGTGAAGTCGTGCTCGGTCAGCGAATCCAGTTTCTCGTCGGACCACTCGATCGGGGCCTCAAGGAATCGGCTCTCTCCGGTGGTCGGAGCGTTCCGGTTCCACGGGCAGACCTCCTGACAAACATCGCAGCCAAAGATCCATCCATCCATCAGCGGCTCCATCGCGGGAGCGACAGGCCCGCGGTGCTCGATCGTCAGATAGGAAATGCATTTTCGCGCATCAAGGACATAGGGTTCGACGATCGCCCCCGAGGGACAGGCCTCGATGCAGAGCGTGCAGGTCCGGCACTGGTCGGCAAGGGGTTCACCATCCGCCTCCAGCTCTGCCGTGGTGAGCAGGACGGCAAGGAAGACCCAGGAGCCAAGTTCGGGGTTGATCAGGATGGTGTGTTTGCCCATCCAGCCGAGCCCCGCGCGCTGGGCCCAGGCCTTCTCCATGATCGGACCCGTGTCCACGCAAGCGAGGGTGCGCTCCCCCGGAGTCTCACGCTCCAACCATCCGGTCAGCCGCTCCAGCCGATCGCTCAGAACCCGGTGGTAGTCCTCGCCCTGGGCGTACTTCGAGACGCGATAGGCTCCCTTGCACAGATCCTCATGGTGGTAGTTAACGGCGAGGCAGACGATCGCGCGCACCCCGGACAACACCCGCGATGGATCCGCCCTCTTCTCGAACGTGCGGGCCAGCCATCCCATCTGTCCCACATGGCCCCGCCCGAGCCATTCGCATAATCGGGCCCCTTCCTCGGCCAACCGCTCCGGCTTCACCACCCGGACCAGGTCGAAGCCAAGGCGGCGGGCCTCCTCCTCAAGCCGGCGGGTCAGGTCATGAAAAGGGGACATTCCTGTTTTCCCCGTCCATCCGGATTCACGGCCAGGGGAAGCGAAAAAGACGAATGTCCCTTTCCTGAGTCAGTAGAACAGTGACAGCGTGATCCCGCCGGCGAGAATGGTTCCCTTGGCGGTGAAAGAAGGGTAGCCGGGATTCGAGAGCAGGACTTTCTGGACGAACTCCTCCGTCGGTTCTTTTTCCTCCATCGCGAGGGCCTTGAGGGCTGAGGAAGACGCCCGCAACTGGTCCTCGCTCTTCGTGCTGCTCTCTGCAGGCAGGTACCGAAGTTGGGTGTGCAGATCCAGCCGGAACGACTTGCCCGGCCCGAGCACCTCCCCCGAGCGGATGCCAAGCCCCGTCGAGATCACGTGCTCGTCCGGCCACAGCACGTTGATCTCGCCGCTCTGTGGGGGTACGGGGGAAGGCTCAAAACCGTAGCCCCCGCGGATCGCCCAATCGGGATGGGGCCGGTACTCGACGCCCACCCTCGGCACGAACGTGTCCTTGAATCCGTAGTCGACGGCCACACCCGTCACGAAGAGCGCCGCGATCGTCTCCTGCCCTTCCACATCGAGATCCTGGAGGGGAAGGATCGTCGGGGGATACTCCGAATACTGGTACATGCTGAGGTCGGCGGAGAGGAGCCAACGACCGCTGTCGTAGGCCGCCCCGCCCACGACCTGCTTGGGTTCGTAGAATGTCCGCCCCTTGACGGGGAGACTCACCACCGTCGGGCCCGTGAGCCCCACGTCGGTCACGACCGGGCTGTCCACACCCAGTGAAATGTCATCCCGAAAGGCAAGGGCGAGACGAAGCTGCTCCGTCGGAAACATGAGAACGCCGAACGCGGGGGCGATGGCGTAGTTGAGGTCGATACGGAAATTGTCGTCGGCCACCCGGTTAAAATGCGGGCTGTCCGGCTGTTTCACGTACGTGCGGATGGGAACCGTGGCGCTGATGGGCCCGCCGAACTCGGCAAACTGGTGGATCGCGGCCCCGACGGAGAACCACCGGCCGAACTTTGCCGCGAGCGCAAGGCCTGCGAAAATCCGATTGTTGTTGAGGTACCGCGGGAAGTGCGGGGCCGAGCGCTCCGGCATCTCGACGAGAATGATCCCCGAGGTCGGCAGATTGACGGTGAATCCGAACGCCGCCTTGACGAGATCATACGTGAACAGCGAGTTCGTTCCCCCCAGGAGGAACCCCTCAGGCCGCTTCACGTCCATCTTGTCGTTTTGCGCCGCCGGGTTTTCGGAATCGAAGCGAAGGTTCGTGCTGGCGCTGTAGAAGGCGAGACCGACGTGGGATCTCTCCACCTGGACCAGAGCGCCCGGGTTGTAGAAGGTGGCGGAGAAATCGTCGCTCACCGCCGTGTAGGCCCCCCCGAGACCGGAGGCCCTCGATCCCACGCCGAACACATTCATCGCATCGGCCCCTGCGTCCCCCGCGGAAGCGGCGAGGCATCCCAAACCAACACAAGCGGTCCACATTCGTCTCATTTCTTCTCTTCTCCTCCTTCCACAACCGTTCCCCGGAATCGCGACGCGATCACGTGCGTATCCGGATCCACATAGAATTTCACCTGCCGCATGTGGTCCACGGTGACGAACTTGGCGCGACCGAGCCGGATCTCCACCCGGGGTTCAATCTCCTCCACGACGTCCACCATCGCGTTGATCACCATGTCCTTGCGCCCCATGAGCTCCGATCGCTTCTGGGTGAGCGCCTTGATGCCGTCATGAAGATCGTGCCACGCGCCGGCGGCCTTGAGGAACGTCCGCTTGTGGAAACCCGTGAATTTCGAGGCATCCTTGGCCGCCAGCGCTTCGCGCGGATACCGGGCTTCCAACGCGTCGATCTTCTCCTGGGCTTTCCGCAACTGCTCCTCGATGTCCGTGAGACCCCGCTCCACGAAGTAGTCCATCCCCGCCTCGATGATCGTCGTCACGCTGCTCATCTTCCCCGAGCCGATACGCTTGGCGAGGATCCCCTTGGTCGCGCCCACGTGCCCCCCCTTGATGGCCCCCTTCCCGCCGACCACCTTCACCATGCCGCCGCACAACACCTGGCTGTCCAGGATATCGTTGGCCACGATCACGTCGCCTTTGGCCTCCACCTTCGCTCTCTCGATGTACTTCGCGATCACATCGGACTCCGAGTAGATGTGCCCCTTCCCAGCGCCCTTCACTCCCCCGCGGAGCACGACCTTCCCCTTCGCGCGAATCGTGGCGGCCTCGACGTAGTCGCCCACCTCCACTTCGCCCTCGGCCTCCACGACGAATCCCGACGCCACACGACCCGAGATCAGGACGGACCCTTTCGCACGGATGTTGCCCACCGAGTAGTCCACGTCCCCGTTGATCTGCACGGCCGGCTGGACTTCGATAAGTTGACCGAGGTACACCGGGCGACCGTCGATCAATGAGTTGTAGTGATACACGCCCTCCTTCTCGACGACCTCCACGTTCTTCCCGGCGGTGAGCTTCTTGTCCTGACCCTTGCGCGCTTTGAGGACGTTGCCGTTGACCGTCCGCCCGTCCTTCCCCGTTGTCGCCGCCTTCTTCGTGGCCATCGTGAAGCCCTGGCCGACGGACTTGATCATCTGTCTCTCGCGGTAGTCGATCTTCCCCGTTTCCTCATCCAGGATGCCGGCCACCGCGTCGAAATCCATCTCCATCTTGACTTCCGCATCCGTGCCGTCCACGGGGAGATCGCCCTTGGCCACCAGCCGGTTCTGCACGGGCTTCCCCTCTCGCGCGAGCCGGACCACGTCCTCCACGACATCTTGCTTGATGCCATAGGTGACGTGGGACTCCTTCAGCTTCTCCAGAATGTCCTTGGGCTCCACGTCGTGGAAGAGCTGGGCGTCGCCCTTCAGCGTGATGTACGCTTCCAGACCGTCAGGAGAGACCTCGACCGTGAGGGGATCCGCCGCAACCGCTTCGTCCACGCGGGTGCCGAAATCCGCCTGGCCGCCGCTGCTGCCGCCACCGCTGGGATCAGCCACCGACTTATCCTAGCACAGGGCCGTTCCCCGCCTCAATGCATCCCGCGCAGCTCCCCCCCCCCCGCCCGGGGCGGCGGGAGGAGATTCCCCAATTCGTCGGGCTGGTGCTTCATGAGATTGCTTCTCCGCCGGCCAGCGGATCGCCATGACGGCCTGTTCTTGTCATCGCGAGTCCGCCAATCGGAGGATGGCGATCTCAAGTTCGGGGGATCTCTGCGCGGCGAGAGCCCCCCCCACCAAGGCACACCATTCGCTGGCAATGGCCGGTACTCGGGTCTACAATGCACGCCACAATGGCCAAGGGTAAGCGGTCACCGGGGAACGGGCGGAAAGCCCTCGTCACCGGCTCATCGGGGTTCATGGGGACCCACATGGTGGAAATCCTCCTTGAGGATGGTTGGCAGGTCCGCGCGACCGATCTCCCGTCCGCCCTGGAAAAAGACGACCGCCGGCGCGGCCGATTTCCGAGCGTCATCCGCCGCAAGGGCGTGGAGGTGGTCCCCTCCGATCTCACGAAGAAGGAAAGCCTGCGCGGCCTCGCCAAGGGCGTGGACACGATCTTCCACATCGCCGCGGTGTTCGACTACTCCGCCCCGCTCGACCTCCTCCGCCGCGTCAACGTGGACGGGACCCGAAACCTGCTGGAAACGATCGTCGAAAACGGGAGCGTGCGCCGACTCCTCAACTGGGGCGCCGGCGGGGCCTATGGATACGCCGTCAAGAGCGGCGTGCCGATCCGCGAGAACGACCCGAAGGAGCCTTCGAACAACTACCTCCAGACAAAGTGGGACCAGGAGCAATTGGCCCACACCTTCTGCCGCGAAAACGGGATCGAATGCACCTCCATCCGGCCGACCACCGTCTACGGTCCGCGCGCCGTGTACGGCGGCGGGCAGTTCATCATGGACCCCGCCCGCATGAAGACCGTGAGCATCCCCCGAAACTTCACGTTCCGCATCCCCTTCATCCACGTGCGCGACGTGTGCCGATCCGCCCTCTTCCTCGCCACGAAAAAGGAGGCGGCAGACCAAGCCTACAACACGAGTGATCCCAACCCGATGCCCACCGTGGACTACTTCCGGTTTGTGGCCGACGAAATGGGCCACCGCTTCGTCACCCTCCCGCCTGTGCCCGTCCAGATCCTCCGAAGGATCGGCATCGTGGCCGCCAACGGGATGGCGCTCTGGTCTAAGTACGTTTCACATCAGCGGCCGAAGATCGAACGGGACACGCTCGAGTACCTCGGGATCGACTTCGTGTACGACGTCAACAAGCTTCAACGCCTGGGATTTGAGTTCGAGTACCCGGACCCGAAGGAAGGTATCCGGCAAACCCTGGCCTGGTACAAGGAGCAGGGCTGGATCTGACCGCCCCACCCGAGAACGACCGCGGCCCCGGTCGGGGCGGCGAGCACCGGGGGGGGGCTTTCAGCGGCGTTCGCGTCCTCGATCTCTCCCAGTTCCTGTCGGGCCCTCGCGCCACCCAGCTCCTCGCGGACCTCGGCGCGGACGTGATCAAAATCGAGCCCCCTCAGGGCGAAACGATGCGCCTCCTGACCATGATGATCCCCGGCGTGGAGCGCACGCTCTCGATCATCCACAGGAACAAGAAAGGCATCACGCTCAATCTCAAGTCCGAAAAAGGCCGGGGGATTTTCAAGCAGCTCGTAGCGGTCTCCGACGTCGTGGTTGAGAACTTCACCCCCGGCACGATGGAAAAACTCGGCCTGAGTTATGACGTCCTCTCGAAGATCCAGCCGCGCCTCATCTACCTGGCGATCTCCGGATTCGGCCGCAGCGGGCCGCTGAAAGATTACCCCGCGTTCGACCTCATCGCTCAGGCCGCAGGCGGCATCATGGCCGCCCTCGAGCAGGAGAGTAAGCCCCCGAAGGTCATGTTCGGAGACCTCGTCTCCGGGGCGTTCGGCGCCCTCGGCGTGGCGGCCGCGTTGTTTGCACGCCAGCAGACCGGCGCCGGCCAGTTCATCGATCTCTCGATGCAGGACGTGATGTACATTCACAACTACCGCGCCCTCTCGCGGCGAGCCACCGAGGGCCTTCGCGAGACCATCGATTCCTTCATCGGGAAGACGACGGTGGATCAACTCCTTACGGACGAGAGCCGCCGGATGCCGTTCTGGAACTCGTATGCGACGCAGGACGGACACGTCGCCCTCGTCGCTCTCACCGACGATCAATGGAAGGGATTGGTCGCGGCCGTGGACGACCCGGAGCTGGCCGGCGACGCGTATTCGAACCTCATCCAGAGGCTCCGCAACTGGAAGCGGGGCGCCGAGATCGTCGCCCGCTGGTGCGAGGGACAAACCACCGCAGAGACGGTCCGGGTCCTTCGCTCCCAGGGCGTGCCGTGTACCCCGGTGATGGGCTTCGACCAAGTCAACGCGGACGAACAACTCCGGCAGCGCTCCATGCTCGAGGAAATCACCCACCCTCGACTGGGATCCGTAAAGATCCCCGGCAACCCCTTGAAGCTGGAACAAACCCCGCCGCGCCTCGATCGGCCCCACCCCGACCTGGGACAGGATACGGCGGATGTCCTTTCGTCCCTGCTCAACCTCACACCTTCCGATCTCGAATCCCTTCGCCGCGAAGGCGCGATCTGAGTCAGCCGCCGATCCTCGCCGCGCATGACTTGCAGCGCCCCGTCTTGCGCGACGCGATGCCGGTCTGGTTCCGCAGCGCCCGACTCTACGTCGGCCGATGAACCGTCCGGCACAAGGCCGGACGCTACGAGGAGCAACACCGGAACTCCCAGCGTGGGGTCGAAGTATGATATGAAGCGAACCGCGTGACCAAGCGAGTCCACATCATCGTGCGCGGCCGGGTTCAGGGCGTGAATTTCAGGTGGGCCACGCAGGTGCAGGCCCGCGATGCCGGACTGGCGGGCTGGGTCCGAAACAATCCCGACCGATCCGTTGAAATCGTGGCGGAGGGCGAGGAATCGGCCGTGACCCGGTTCACCACCTGGTGCCGGAAAGGCCCACCGGCGGCCCGCGTCACCGCGATCGAAGTCCGGGACGATCCTCCCACGGGCGCATTCCTCGATTTCGACGTTCGCTACGATTGACCGCCGCTCACGCCCGGGCCGGCCCCCGTGCTTCACACCCTTCACGATCTGAACCGTTACCTCCTGAGGCTCGACCCCTCCAGGATCCGTCTGGGCCTCACCCCCACAAAAGCGGCGCTCGAGCGCCTTGGCCATCCGGAGCGCCGGATGCGCGTCGTCCATGTTGCCGGTACAAACGGCAAGGGCTCGGTCTGCGCGATGACGGCCTCCGTCCTGAGCGCGGCAGGCTACCGGACCGGCCTCTACACGTCGCCCCACATCCTCGACCTGCGCGAGCGGATCCAGGTGGATCGCCAAGCCATCGGACGGAGGGAATTCGTTCAGGTTTCCGACCGCGTGGCGCGCGCCCTCAGGCGGCCGCCGGCCATCGATCTCACTCATTTCGAATTCCTGACCGTGGTGGCGCTGGTCCACTTCGCGGAACAGGTCGTGGACTTCGCCGTCCTCGAAACCGGGATGGGCGGCCGCCTCGATGCCACCAACGCGGTCGCCCCGGACGTATCCGTCATCACGACGATCGGGCTCGACCACACCGAGTGGCTCGGCCGGACGATCAAGGCGATCGCCGGCGAGAAAGCCGGGATTCTCAAGGCCGGAGTCCCCGCCGTGACCATGGCCCCCATCGGACCGATCGTCCGGCGTGCCCGCGCCCTGCGCGCGCCGCTCCGACTGCCCCTTCGGGAGGAAAGCTGGGCCTGGGCACCCCCGAATCGCCTCCTGCATAGGGGCCGCGAATGGCCTCTTCCCTACCGGGGCTCCTGCTACGCCGCGAACGCCCTCCTCGCGCTGACGGCCATCGAGGCCATGGGCCTACACCTGCCTGCACCGGCGATCCGTGCGGGGCTGGCCAACGGCGGGCAATTCGGGCGGGGGACTCTCGTGCGTGTCCGTGGCCGAAGGGCCCTCCTCGACGTGGCGCACAATCCCCAAGCCATTCAAACCCTCGGCCGAACACTCGAAGAGGTCCATCCCACGGGCCGGAGGATCGTTCTCCTCGGCCTTCTGGCGCACAAGGATGCCGCAAGCATCCTTCGAGAACTTGGGACGTGGGCCGACCACGTCGTGCTCACTCAACCGGTTCCCCCCCCCCGCGGCTGTCCCGTGGCTCGCTTGGTCGAACTCGCCACGACCGCCCGCCTCCGCTTCTCCGCAGAGCCGCTCTTCGCCCGAGCGCTCAAGAGGGCCGTCGCATCGACGGGGCGCCAGGATCTCGTCGTCATCACGGGTTCTCACACGACCGTCGCCGCCTTTCAGAGAACCAAGTTTGACCGGTCCCGGACCGTGTGCTAGATTCGCCGCCTCCACGCATGCAAATCCAGGTCATGAATCACTCCAGCTACCCTCGTGTGGGGGATCCCACGAAGTTGCAGAGCCTTCGGCGGATCCACGACCAGTGGGAAAAAGGGGAAAAGTCCGACGAGGACCTGCGCGCGGCGGAGGATCTGGCCGTCCTGGAGGCCATCCTCGACCAAGATCGCGCCGGCGTGGACATCGCCACCGACGGCCTCGTTCGGTGGGACGACCCCATCTCCCACCTCCTGAAAGGTCGCAGCGGCGTGACGCTGGGCGGGCTCGTCCGCTATTTCGACTCGAATTTCTACATCCGACGGCCCGCACTCGGAGGAAAAGAGATCAACGGCGCGAGCCGCATGCGCGAGGAATTCGTGTACGCCTCCGCGTTGACCCACACCCCGATCAAACCCGTCGTAACCGGCCCCCTCACCCTGGCTCATCACACGACTTGGAAGCCGCCTCTCTTCGAGACCATCGAAGCCGCGGCCGAAGCCCTAGCCAAGCCGGTGGCCGCGGAAGTTCGCGCCCTCGCGGAGGCGGGAAGCGAGTTCATCCAGATCGACGAACCGAGCCTGGCCCACGTGGACGTGGATGCGAAAGTCTACAAGAACATCCTCAAACCCGTCGTGGGCGCGAAGTCGAAAGCCAAACTGATTCTCGCGGTCTATTTCGGCGACTGCACACGCCTCCTCGGCCCACTCAGTACGCTCGACATCGACGTCCTCTGCCTCGACTTCACCTACAGCCCGGGGCTCACGGACGAGATCAGGGCCACCGGGCTGCGCAAGCCGCTGGCGGCCGGTCTGGCCGACGGGCGCACGACCAAGATGGAGAGCCCCCGGCAGATCGCGGAACGCTTCAACCAGATCGCCGGCAAGCTCCGGGCCGACGTGGGCTACCTCGTGCCCTCCTGCGGCCTCGAGCACGTCCCGCGCGACGCCGCCCAGCGCAAGCTCGATCTCCTCGCGAAGGCCAGGGCCCACCTGAGGGGCGCCGCCGCATGAGCCGCGAGAAACTGCATCAGCTCGGAATCGACCTGCCCCTCCTGCCCACGACCTCCGTCGGCAGCTTCCCCCGCACCGAAGAACTCCGGAAAGCCAAGTCCAGGGCCCTTAAGGGCGAGGTGGACCCGGACCAGGTCCGCGAGAAGGAGCGCGAAGCCACGGCCTTCTGGATCCATAAGCAGGAAGAAATCGGCCTCGATGTCCTCGTGGATGGAGAGCAGTATCGGGGCGACATGGTCTCCTATTTCGCGGACTCCCTTCGAGGCATGGAGAGGGGCGGGCTCGTGCGATCCTACGGCAACCGCTACTACCACAAACCCGTCATCACCTCCGAGGTCCGCTGGGAGTCCCCCGTCACGGTGGACTGGTGGACGTACGCGCAGTCGCTGACGACCCGTCCCGTGAAGGGGATGCTCACCGGTCCCTACACGATGATGGACTGGTCGTTCGACGAGTACTACCCGGACCGGCGGACCGCCGCCCTGGCGTTCGCCCGCGAAATTCGCAAGGAGGTGGAGGCACTCGTCCGTGCCGGCGCCAAAATTATCCAACTCGATGAGCCGGCGCTCTCGGCCCGACCCGGCGAGCTCCCGCTCGCGGTCGAGGCGCTTCACGCGGTCACCGAGGCCGTGCCGGCCTACTTCATCGTCCACATTTGCTACGGGGCCTTCGACTTCATCTACCCGGGGCTCCTCAAGATCCCCGCTGACAACTTCGATCTCGAGATGACCAACAGCGGCTTCAGCCTGGTCCGGCTCTTCAGGCGCAACCCGTTCACCAAAGACCTTTCCGTCGGCCTCATCGAATCCCATTCCCACGTGGTCGAGTCGGAGGACGTTCTCCTGGAACGTCTCCACGTGGCCCTGAACTCGATGCCCACACCCCAACTCTGGTGCGATCCCGATTGCGGCCTCAAGACGCGCACACCGGAGGAAGCCATCGGCAAGCTCCAGGCCTTGGTCAAGGTGGTGACCCACGCTCGCCAAGGCTTGGCCCCCAACTGAACGCTAAAAGAACTTGATGCGCCTCTCCCTCAGAATGCTTCGGGCCCTCTCCACATCCCCCGCTCCCAGCACGACGGTGCCGTGTGTGCCGTCCGGCGAAACCGCTACATACGCATAATCGATGTTGACTCCCTCTTCCGCAAACAGCTTGGCGACCCTCGAGAGCGTGCCGGGTCGGTTGGAGATCTCCAACTCCACCACCTCGTGCGTGCCCACATGGAAACGCTCGCCGAGCGCCTCGGCGGCGGTCTCGAAATCGTCCACCACCAGCCGGAGAAGCGAGATGTGCTCGGTCTCCGCCACGCACAGCCCGCGGATGTTCACTTGCGCCAGAGCGCACGTGTCGGCCACTTGGGCGAGTTGCCCCGGCACGTTCCTGAGGATGAGGCTGAGTTCCTTCACGGCGGAAACGAACCTCTACGCGCCACGCTCCGGCAGGGCCGGCGCCCGACCCCCGCAAACCCGGGAGGGAGGTGTCCGATGAAAGTCAAGGTGGACCGCGAACTCTGCATCGGGGCCGCCAATTGCGTGGGGATCGCGCCCGCCGTCTTCAAGATCGACTCGGAAAACAAGGCCATCATCCTGAACGAAACGGCGGCGGATGACGACACGATTCTGAACGCAGCCGAGGCATGCCCCACCCAGGCGATCATTCTCGAGGACGACCAGGGGAACCAGATCTATCCCTGAGAAGCGGTCAGCGATCGGCATTCAGGCGTCAGCCGGGAAGAGGCAGCCTCGGGTCCCGACAACTCGGGTTGAAAGCTGATAGCTGACCGCTCAAAGCTTCTCTCAGCTCACCCGCTCGATGATCGTTGCGATGCCCTGGCCGAACCCGATGCACATCGTGGAAAGGCCGTAGCGGGAGCCCCTGCGCTCCATCTCGTGCATGAGCGTCGTCAGAAGCCTGGCCCCGCTGCACCCGAGCGGATGCCCCAGGGCAACGGCGCCCCCGTTCACGTTCACCTTCTTCATGTCCACATCGAGCTCCTTCTGCCAGGCGAGCACGACGGATGAAAAGGCCTCGTTGATCTCGATCAGATCGATGTCGCGAAGGGTCAGACCTGCCTTTCGCAGCGCCTTCGGTGTGGCGTAGATCGGGCCCGTCAACATGATCACCGGGTCCACCCCCGCCAACGCCGTCGAGACAAACCGGGCCCGGGGACGGACGCCGAGTTCCTTCGCCTTCTTGCGCGACATGATCAGCAGCGCCGCCGCCCCGTCGCTGATCTGGCTGGACGATCCGGCGGTGACCACACCCTCGGGAAGAAACGAAGGCTTGAGTGAGGCGATCTTCTCCAGGGTCGTGTCCCGCCGGACACCCTCGTCCGTCTTCACGGTCTGCTTCTGATCGGTGGGCTGGCCGTTCGGATCCATGACCGGCGCCTCGACTGGCCAGATCTCCTTCACGAAGTGCCCCTTCTCGATCGCGGCCGCCGCCTTCATGTGACTCTGGTACGAGAATTCGTCCACCTCCCGCCGACCGAGCTTCCACCGCTGAGCGATGTACTCCGCTGAGATCCCTTGGGGAACCAGCGTGTGATCAAACCGCTCACCCAGCTTCGGACTGAGGGGGATCCCGTAGTCGGCCACCATCCCGTCGGCGCCCATCGGCACGCGCGTCATGCTCTCCACTCCCGCCGCAAGAACGCAGTCGTGCATCCCGCTCATCACCGCCATCGCCGCGAAGTTGGCTGCCTGCTGGCTCGACCCGCATTGACGGTTAACACTCGTCCCCGTGACCTCCAGAGGGAAGCCGGCAATAAGGGCGGCATTGCGCGCAATGTTGAATCCCTGCTCCCCAATTTGTGTCACGCAGCCCATCACCACGTCCTCCACCACCGCGGGATCCACCCCCGCGCGCCGGACCGTTTCCTTCATGACTCCGGCCACCAGATCATCCGGCCGCACCCCGGCCAATTTCCCCTTCTTTCTGCCGATCGGCGTCCTGACCGCTTCGACGATGACCGCTTCCTCCACGGGAACCTCCTTCAGCGATGGATACCCCGCATGCGTTCAGCACCCCCCCGGCGCACGTGGGACGTGCCACCTCCCCTTCCCGCCATCCGGCGGGAAAGGACTCGAGCCGGAAGCGCCTCCCGGCATTCTCCGCTCCTCCTCGACGGAGGAGTCCGCCCGTGGCGGAGAGGGTGGGGGCGAACACCTGCAACTGTCTCAGCGGCGATGCTATCGGCTGGCGGGTGCGCTGTCAACCATTTCCACCCCCAGAGAATGACGTGGCGGCACGTGACATTGATATGACCGCATGTGCCGAGCCATTGACAAGAATTTAGCAAACTGCTAGAAATGAAAATGAGTAGCTTGAGGCATCACGGGTGACTGGGCCACCCAATGCTAAGGGGGTTGACGATAATACCCGGGATGCATACCCAAAGGAGTAGATGAGATGGACAACGAGCCACTGCCCGCCGGAGCCGGGGCGGCGACCCCGGACGAACCGACCTCCGTTGAGGAAAGCGCTCTCGCGGTCAGCCAGCAGGTAATTGCGGACATTCTGGGACTTGACCGGACCACCGTGAACAAGGTCCTCAATGGTCACCCTTCCATGATCACCAGCAAGAAGACTGTGGAAAGCGTCATCAGGGTGGCCAAGGAGATGGGCTACGACTTCTCCCGGCTTCGCAAGAAGTACAAGCGGAAGTACGAGCGCAAGCACGTGAAGATCAGATCCGAAGTGGAGGTCTACCTTTCGGAAACCGGCGAGCTGTATGACCGCGGGTGGTGCACCATAAATAACCTCACGCCGGACGGGGCGCTTATCAGCGGCGTCTGGACCGTCAAGGGAGGGTTCCCGCTTCGGCCGTTCACGGTAAAACTCCGGGCGATCGAAACCGACCTCCAAGGAGTCGAGGGCGTGTTTGAAGTGGTACGATTCCGTTCCAACGGAGCAATCATGATGGGCATGCGCGCGGTGGAGATGCGCGATGACCATCAGCAACGCATTCGCGATCACTTGAGGATATAGGTATTGACGAAAGGGGGGAGCATGGAACGTTTGGGGCGACGCGCATCTTGGGCATGGGTGATCGGGCTTCTCGCCGCCGTGCCCGTGTCGGCCGGCACTTGGCCCCTGTTGGGCGGAAACGTCGCGCGGACTTCCGCGACGAGTGAAACGCTCAGCCATCCGCTGGCCGTGGCTTGGCGTGGGGAACTGAAGGGCCAGCCCCTCAGCGGCCTCTCCTCGGACGGCCGACTCATTTTTGTGGGCACCAACGCGGCCACGGTGGTTGCCGTGGACATTGCAAGCGGGAAGACCGCCTGGACGTACAAGGCCGGAGATCGAATCCATTCGACTCCCGCCGTGGAAGGGGGGGTGGTGTACGTGGCCTCCTACGACCGGCACCTCTACGCTCTCGATGCCTCCCGCGGGAGCCTGCTCTGGAAGGCCGTGAGCGGCGGCAACGAGATGAGTTCTCCGGCGGTCGCAGGTGGATTGGTCTACGTGAGCTCGGGCTTCCCCAACACCAAGCTCCTCGCCTTCAATCCCACCGGCCGCCTGGCGTGGGAACGCGATCTCGGGCAGATGAGCTACAGTTCACCCGCCGTCGCCGGCGACACCCTGCTGGTCGGCAGTAACAACGGCCGGCTGATCGCGGTGGACCGGACTTCGGGCAAGGTTCTCTGGACCCACACCACGCGCGGATCCGTGATGCTCTCCTCCCCAACCGTCACGCCGGGGGGCACCGCGCTCTTCGCCCCCGGTGGCGAGGATCCGAACGTCTACGCCGTGTCCGTGGCCACGGGCAAGCCGGAGTGGGTGACCCCTTTGATTCGGCTCGCTCAACGAGCGCCTTCAAGAGAGGTCGCGGCCGACACGGTTGAGGAATGCCTTGACCCTGACGCGGATCAGCGGCAGGGCGGCGAGTGCACACGCGCGATGCTCGCGCGCCAGAAAGCGGGCAAGACGGCCCGCGCACCGTCAAAACCCTCAGGACCGGAGTCCGTCCTCACCTCTCAGATCGCCGTGGCCGGGGAAACGGCCTTTGTCATGGCCTCGGCGGGAACGCAGAAGCTCTTCGCCCTCTCCCTCGCGAACGGCACGATCCGGTGGTCCGTGGAGGTCGGGATCCCGAGCACGCCGGCGTTCAGCTCCAGTCCGCTCGTGGCCGGCCCCACCGTCTACGTCGGGACCGGTAACGGCGAGTTGGCCGCCGTGAACGCCGCCGATGGGACGAAGCTCCCCTCGCTTGCGCTCGATGGATCGGCCAACACACCACTGGCGGTGGTCGACGGGAAGCTGTTTGTCGCGACCGAAGCCGGAACGCTTTTCGCGCTCAAATAGAGCGCTCCCGGCGGGAAACGATCGGGAACGCCTCTCCGTAGCGCCCGGTTTGACACCGGGCGGATCATTCCGTGTCTCGCCCGATCTCCCATCGGGCGGTGGCCGTCCCGTGTAAAACGGGACGCTATAGGGACAGCGCGAGGGGCATCCTAGGCTCCGGCGGGGGCGTGGTTGCGCTCAAACAACAGGCGCAGGCCCTTCAGCGTCAGAAGCTCGTCCATCTCCTCGATGCAGGTCGCGTCCTGGGAAATCAGGTTGCCGTAGCCCCCCGTCCCGATCACGCGCGCGTTCTGCCCCATCTCCTTCTTCAGACGCCGGACCATCTCCTCCACCAATCCGAGATAGCCGTAATACACGCCTGATTGAATGCTCTGAATGGTCGTCTTCCCGATGACGCGTTCCGGCCGCGCGATCTCGACACCGGGGAGCTTGGAGGCCCGCGCCACAAGCGCCTCGAGCGAGATCCCGATCCCCGGCACGATCACGCCGCCCATGTATTCCCCTCGGCGGGAGATGCAATCGAAGGTAGTGGCCGTGCCGAAATCCACCACGATGCACTCGCATCGGAAGCGGTCGAAGGCAGCCACGGCGTTCACGATCCGGTCGGCCCCCACCTCTCGGGGATTGTCGTACAAAACGGCCATCCCGGTCTTGATGCCGGGCCCCACCACCAGCGGCTTCACCCCGAAGTACTTCTCGGACATCCACTCCATACTCGGGAGCACCGGCGGGACCACGCAGGAAATGATCACGTGACGTATCGCCTTGGGGTCGATGGCCTTGCGCTCGAGGAGATTCAAGGTAAGCACACCGTACTCGTCCGCCGTGGAGCCACGCCCCGTGCCGATCCGCCAATGATCCAGCAGGTTCGCGTTTTCGAACACACCCAGGACCGTGTTTGTGTTTCCCACGTCAATCGTCAGCAACATTCAGTCCTCCTCACACGTTCGACCTCGCCCGCCAACACGCGCCGGGCCTCGCCGTCGGGAAGTTCGATCCACATCGCACCGGAACCATCATAGCCCCGAACGGTGCCGACAATCACGCGGTCCCCCGTGGCCACCCGAACGGTCTCGCCGCGGAGGACGTCGTAGGTTTCCCAGGCAGCCAGCCCGCCGCGGCGTCCTTCCAGGACGGCTTCGCGGTAGAGCGCCTCGGCCTGAGCGAGGAAGGCCGCCGCCAGACCGGCCCGGCTGATGCCCCGACCGGTCAGTTCTTCGATCGAGGCGGCGCGATGCCGGATCGCTTCGGGCCACTCCTGGGCTTTCACATTGACTCCCACACCCACCACCGCGTGGAGCAGACTCTCCCCGCTCGTCTCGAGATCGATGAGGATGCCGGCCAGTTTCTTTCCGCCGTGGACGAGGTCATTCGGCCACTTGATCCCCGGCCGCACACCTCCCACCGTCTCGACGGCGCGCGCGAGGGCCAGGGCCGCCAGGAAGGGCAGACACGTGGCGTCGCCGGCCTTCAGGGGCGGACGGAGAAGGAACGAGAGGTAGAGATTCACTCCGGGGGGGGAGTACCACTCCCGCCCCAGCCGCCCGCGTCCCGCCGTCTGGCGGTCGGCGACCACCACCAGCCCTTCCGGCTCGCCGGCCCGGGCGCGTTCGCGGACCACGTCGTTCGTGGACCCCGTCGAAGCGAGGATCTCGACGCGCTGGAGCACATGGTTGGCCCCCAACTGACGGGAGAGATCGAAAAGATCGTCCGGCTCAGGGTGCATGCGAGAACTCGAATGCTCCCCTCACCCCTGCCCTCCCCGCCTGTCCAGTCCGCCACGGCGGACGGACGGGCAGGTCCCGCATGCGGGAGAGGGTGGTCGCCACGTCCGCCCATTGGCGGAGAGACCGGGTGAGGGAACTGTCCGGACCTCCCCAAGTTGTTCCGCTGGTTCCCCGCCCTCCGCCTCCGCCGGATGCCTGCTCACACCCGGCGACCCCGCGGCTCTGCGGGCACGATCTCCATGTGGGCATTGATCGAGCGGGCCGAATGGGTGAGCGCACCCACGGAGATCCGGTCCACCCCGAGGCGCGCCACACGCCGGGCACGCCCCGGCGTCATCCCACCCGAAACCTCGATCCTCACACGGGGGAAGCGTGATCGCGCCAGGGCAACGGCGCGGCGGATATCCCGCAGCCCCATGTTGTCCAGAAGGACGACGCCCGCGCCCTCGCGGCACGCCTCCACCATCTGCGCCGGCGTTTCGGCCTCGGCCATGATCGGTATACGGCCATCCGCCCGCTGCCTCGCGAGACGCACTGCGGCCCTGAGCGACCCGGCGGCACGGACATGGTTGTCCTTGATCAGCACCGCATCGTACAAACCCGAGCGATGATTCATCCCCCCCCCCGCCCGAACGGCGGCCCGCTCCGCCTCCCGCAGAAGAGGCGTCGTCTTGCGTGTGTCCAAAATGCGCGCCTTCGTACCGGCCACCGCCTCCACGTACCGCCGCGTCAGCGTCGCGATGCCGCTCATCCGACCGACAAAATTGAGCGCGACGCGCTCACCGGAAAGTAGGGCGTGCAGAGACGCTCGAACGGCAAGGAGACATGCCCCCTTCCCGGCGGAGCGCCCCTCGCCCACTCGGCTGAGGATGCGAGACGTGGGGTCCAGGTGCCGGTACACCGCGACGGCATAGTCCACGCCGGCGCAGACGCAGGGTTCACGAGTCAGAATACGGCCCACCCCATTCGCGCCCTGCGGAACAACGGCCCGGGTGGTCACGTCACCGGCCGCACCCAGATCCTCTTCGAGCGCCTGCCGCACGACGCGCCGCAAGTCCCGTGCAGCGGTCCCGTCAGGGCGCCGGCCGACGGAGAGCCCGCTTCTACCGGAGCTGCGCCAGCCGCTCATCGATCTCGCGCGCAAGCCTCACCAGTTCCTCTTCTCGCCGCCTCGCGCGCTCGACGACCTCGGCGGGGGCTTTCTCGACAAAATCCCGCGCCTCCAGGCGCATCCGCACGGCCGAGAGTTGGCGCACAACGTCACCGCGCCGCTTGTCCAATTCCTCGAGCTCCCGCCCCCTCGCCTCGCTCCAAAGGAGGTGGATCTGACCGTGGCTGAACACGAATGACTTGGCCCCCTGTCCGTCGAGCTGGCCGTCCGCCCACTCCGCGCGCGCGAGGTGGGAAATCACGTCCCGGTGCTCCTCTACCAGCTTGCCTACCTCCGGCTTGGCGGGAACGAGCGCCAGGCGGACCACGGTCGCGTTCGGCACACCGATGACGGATCGCGCGTGCCTCACCTCCGTCACCACGTCCTGGAGCACGGCCATCTGCGCTTCGAGCGCGGGGTCCCGGAAGGCCGGTGCCGGCTCAGGAAGCCGCTCCTGCGAAACGGGCCGGCCGGAGAACCGGCCCCGCTGCCACAACTCCTCCGTGACGAAGGGGACGTAAGGGTGCAGGAGCTTGAGCAGGGCGCCGAGCACGTGCCGCATGACGCCGGCGGTGGCCTTCGCCCCGGCCCCCCCCCCGCGAAGCTGCAGCTTGGCCAGTTCCAGATACCAATCGCAGAAATCGCTCCAGGCGAACTGATACAACGCCAGGGCCCCATCGCTGAACCGGTAGTCGTCAAGAGCTGCCGCCACCTCGCCCCCTGCCGCCTCCAGACGCGACAGGATCCACCGGTCGAAGAAGCCGAGATCGGGATCGCCGGCTCGGGGCGGGTCCGCTTCAACGGGGGCGGAGCGGAGAACCAGTCGCGCCGCGTTCCACAGTTTGTTGATGAAGTGTTTGTAGCCCTCTATGCGCTCGGAACTGAGTCGAAGATCCCGGCCCATCATGACCATCGCCGCAAGCGTGAACCGCAGGGCGTCGGTACCGAACTCGCCCATCGTGTCCAGCGGGTCGATGACGTTTCCCTTGGACTTGCTCATCTTCTTGCCCTCCGCATCGCGAACAAGCGCGTGGATGTACACGTCGCGAAACGGCACGTCGTCCATGAACTTGAGCCCCATCATCATCATCCGGGCCACCCAGAAGAAGATGATGTCGAACCCCGTCACCAGAACGCTGGTCGGATAGAACCGGCGCAAGTCCTCCGTCTGTACAGGCCAGCCCAGCGTGGAGAACGGCCAGAGGGCTGAAGAAAACCACGTATCCAGAACGTCGGGATCCTGCTCGAGGGCCTCCGATCCGCACGTGGGACACCGCGATGGCGTCTCCCGCGCCACGATCGGCGGACACGACTGCCGACTCCCGACTGCCGACTCCCGACTGCCGACTCCCGACTGCCGACCACAGTACCACACCGGAATCCGATGGCCCCACCAGAGCTGCCGCGAGATGCACCAGTCCCGGACGTTTTCCAGCCAGTCGAAGTACGTGGCCTCCCAGTGAGAGGGATGGAACCGGGTCCTGCCTTCCTTCACGGCCCGGATCGCGGGTTCCGCGAGCGGCTTCATTCTGACGAACCATTGCAAGGACACGCGCGGCTCCACCACGGACCTACACCTGTAGCAGTGGCCCAGGAGCACCTCGTAGGGTTCTTCCTTCTCGAGCAGACCCCGCGCCTGGAGATCGCGCACGATCCGCTCCCTACACTCGAACCGGTCCAGGCCCGCGTACGGTCCCGCCTCTGCCGTCATGCGGCCGTTTTCATCCATCACCCGGATCACGGCCAGGCCATGGGCGCGGCCCAACTCGAAGTCCTTGAAGTCGTGCCCCGGTGTGATCTTCACCGCCCCCGTGCCGAACTCCCGGCTGACACCGGCATCGGCGAGGAGGGGCACATCCCTCTCGACAAAGGGCACGCGGAATTTCGCCCCGACCCTCCCCGCGTATCGCTCGTCCTCCGGGTGAACCGCCACGGCCATGTCTCCCAGCAGCGTTTCGGGCCTCGTCGTGGCCACCACCACGGCGCCTCCACTCCCGTCTGAGGCAGGATAGCGGATGTACCACAGCTTCCCGCGCGTCGGCACCTGCTCGGCCTCGAGATCGCTCAGGGCGGTGCGGCACCGGGGGCACCAATTGATCATGTACTCACCGCGATAGATCAAACCCTCCTCGTAGAGACGGACGAAGACCTCTCGGACGGCGGCGGACAGCCCCTCGTCCAGCGTGAAGCGCAAGCGCCCCCAGTCGCACGAGGCGCCAAGCCGCTTGAGCTGATTCACGATCACGTCGCCGTACTTCGCCTTCCATTCCCAGACCCGCTGGACGAACGCCTCGCGCCCGAGGTCATCGCGGGAACGGCCCTCCCGGGCGACCTCGCGCTCCACCACGTTCTGAGTGGCAATCCCCGCGTGGTCCGTGCCCGGCACCCAGAGGACGCTCGCCCCGCGCATCCGGTGATAGCGGGCCAAGATGTCCTGGAGCGTGTTGTTGAGCGCGTGCCCCATGTGCAGCGAGCCCGTCACGTTGGGAGGCGGGATCACCATCGAGAACGCGGGGCGGTCGGCGTCCGGGGCCCCCGGCGTGAAACATGCGCTCTCGACCCAGTACCGGGCCCAACGGGGCTCGACCGCCTTCGGGTCGTACGCCTTTTCGAGTTCGATGTGGCCGTCTCCGGCGGAGCCGGCCTTCGGGGGGGGGAAGTCGGTCACTTTCCGCGCAGCTTCTGTTCGACGATGCGGTCCACCAGGTCCGGCAAGCTCCTGAGCAGGATGTCGGTCACTTCCCTGAACTTGGCGTTCACGAGGTCACGTACGGGATCAAGAGGATCGCCTGCCGTCGGGGGGGGGGCGGGGATGCGCGGAGCGGCCGGGACAGGCGGCGACGGCGCAGCGGGCGGCCTTGGAACCGGTCGAGCCGCCGCCGGGGGACCGGCAACCGGCGCCGAGGGGCGTGGCGCCGCAGGCTGAGGAGGAGAAACCGCACGCGCTTGTGGCGGGCCGGCCGCTGCCGCCGGGCGAACCCCGCTCCTCCCCGAATCGAGGAGCCCATCCTTCATCAGGTCATCCTTGAGGCCGGCGAGCAACCCCGCACCACCGCCCTTCGCAGGCGCGGCGGACGGCCTTGGGGGGGGGGCAGGCGGCGCCGGTGGCGGCGGAGCAAGCTCGCGGGGCACGGCCGCCGCAGACGGACCACTCTCCGGCAGCCCCGCGCCGGCTTCCGAAGCGCGCGCGGGGCGGGGCGTGAGCGAACGAGATGACGTGGACCCGGTCGTGTCGTACTTCTTCGCCAGCGCCTCCTCCACCACCTCAACCAGTTCGTTCGACTTGAAGGGGTAGTTCAGGACGGCGTCCACGCCCGCCTGCCCCAGCATGAAATCGTCCACTAACTGGCCGGCCCCGCAAATAATCACGGCTGGTCGCGGCTTGGAACCGTCGCTCTTCCAGCGCCGCACGAGCTCGTACCCGTCAATCCCGGGCAACATGACCCCGCACATCAGGAGGTCCGGCTGAGACTGCTTCCACGCCTCGATCGCGGCCTCGCCGTGGGTGGCGGACAGCACCTCGTGCCCGAGGGGTGCAAGGCATTTCTTGATGATCCCCGGGATGACGTGATTGAACTCCGCCACGAGAACCTTGGCCATCGTGGTCATTATAGCAACACGCCCCGCCGGTGACACTCCCGCCCGGGGGCGACGTCGGAAGACCCCGCTAGGGGGGTTTTCGCCCCCCTTCCCGAAAAAGTACTCCCGACGAACGACCGGCTAGCCGAGCGATCCCGCGGCGAGGTCCACGCACTGGCCCACGGCGAAATCGGGGGCGGTGCCGCTGGTGAGGCACAACCGAACGCTCTGATCCGCGTTCAGAGTGACATTGAACACGCCCGCGTTGTGCGTGAGCGTGCCCTTGCCTGCCCCGTCCGGCGAGATGGTGAGCTCCAGATGCGCGGTCTCCGACCCGTCCAAGGACTTCCAGTCCACGACGACGGTCGTGATGCCGCTCGGCAGGACCGTGCTGGTGATCTGGAAGCTGCCCTTCGAGTCGCGGCCCGAGCCGGTGTAGACCCACGTACAAGCCGTCGCCACGCATTTCTTCGAAGAGGAAAGCGTCACCGTGGAGCCGTCGGCATTCGTCACCGTCAGCGTCCCCGTTCCGTCGGGATTCGTCCGTCCCGACACGTCCGATTTCTCGACCGCCTTTCCGCCGGTGACCGTGAAGGCCGCGCAGTCCTTCGTTCCGGACGAATACGTGGCCTTCGAGTAGGAAAAGGCCCCCTTTTCCGTCGCGGCGACGTGCTCCTCCTGAAGGGTCCCGTTGGGGAACGCCGTGACCACGTCGAACTTCCCCGTCTGCGAACCCTCGACGCCGTCGAAGGCGAAGCACTTGTCCGCGTCGGCCCCCTTGGACGAGCCCGCCCCGACGATGCGGCCCGTGCTCTCGTCCTTCACGAGATCGAACGTCTCCTGAGAGACAGAACCGTCTGCACCCGTCGTCGTCTTGCCGAGGGCGACATCCGCCTTCTTCGATGCGGCATCCAGCGCGTATGTCATCTTCTCCTCCAGGCTGGAGATGGCGGAGCCGGCCGGGTAGCGGGTGGACTTGGTGAGCGTCGCATCCGAGGGCGTGTTCGTGCACTCGTCCTTTGCCTCGTCGTAGCCGCAGGCAAAGGGCGAACCGGGCACGACGCTGGCCGTGATCGCCGTGCCATCCGCCTGGAGCGTCTCGGCGGAGTAGTTCACAAGCAGATCCTCCTTCTGCGGGTTCTTCTTGGGGTCCTCCGAGTCCGTGTAGGCCACGAGCTGGTCGAAGTGGGCGCATACCGCAGCCGGGGTCCCGGCCTTGCACGTCTTGGTCTGGAAATCGTAGAGCTTCGCCTTCGCGGCATCGAAGGTCGGATCATAAGAATCCTGGAGCGCCGCGATGGTGGCGTCCGGCTCGCCCTTGCCCTTGTAGTCGAACTTCGCGCGCTCGACGACGGACGTCACCTCGCCCGAGGCGCCTTTCGAGGATTGCGTCGAGGTCCAGGTCTTCGCCGTCCGATCGAGGTCCACCCCCGCCTCCGTGGTGGCCCCCCCGTTGGCGACCAACTTGAATTCGGCATGGAGCAGACCCAAGAGGTCGTCGTACTCGTTGTTCTCGAGGTGCTGCACCACCTCGCAACCGGATGTGCCCGCCACGCAGGCAATGCCGGAGGCCGTCTCGAATCGCGGGACACAGGCGCTCGTCGGCTTGCCCTTCGCGTACGCCTCCAACTCCGCATAGCTGAGTGTGCAGGACTGAAAGGTGGTCGCGTTCACGCCGTCGTAGTCGGTGTTGACTTCGCAATCGCTCGCCGACCCGTATGGCTGGTACGTGGCTGAGAAGTCGGTCACCTGCCCCGATACCGAGACCTGGTCGTGACCGGCGTAGACCCAGTTTCCAGACGCGTCGTGGGAGCACTTGAGATAGGCCTTCGTCGTGGTGAAGTAGCTCGTGTCCAAACTGAAATGCGTCCGACGAGGAGCGCCCGAGGCCGTGGTGAGAACTCCGCCCCGCACGCCGCCGATGGCCGAGGGGTCAACAGCCTGGATCTCCACCAGATCGTAGAAACTCCGAACCGCCGACGCCGAGGCCGTGACGGCGGAAGCGCTGGAGAGAACCTCCACCGATTCGACGTCGTTGGCCACCCTCATCCCCGTCCCCCCGATGCCGCCGTCCGTCAGAGTCGCGTCCGTCTCGCCGCAGGAGGTCCATGCCCCGAAGGCAAGCGTTCCGGCCAATAGACCCAGGATCCAATTCCGTGTCATGGTTTGTTACCCCCTTTGCCACGCTGATCGCAGACCGTCCCATGTCCAGGATGGCATGGGACCATGATTGGATGCGGTCCAGGATGGACCGCACATGACATGGTCCCGGCCTGCCTTCCTCTCGTGGCACCAGGGCTCCCTGCCCAGGTGCCGAGGTCTTCCTCGAAATAGTACACGCCGATGCCCGCCCGAACCCGGCCGGCGCCGGAGACGGACGGCGTCAGGTCGCGGTCGTGCTGAGCCAGCCACCGATCCAGCTCCTCGAGCAGGGCCTGTCCTTTCTGCGCGGCCCGCTCGCGCAGGTCCACGATCGCCTCCGCGGGAAGATTGTCGTAGGCCACCTTGCGCTGAAAGAAGCTCTCCCGGCCCTTCGATTTCAGGTTGTGGTCTATGGTGGAGATCAGGTCCCGCACGTCCGTTCCCAGGATCTCCAGCATCCCGGCTTCATCCGACCGGGGGATGTAGGCATGGTGGATCAGCCGTACCGCGCGCGGCCCGGCCTTCTCCACGGCGCCCACGCGCAGGAGCTCGTCGAGAACGGCGCGGGCCGGGACGTCCCCGCCGTAGCGCTTGACGAGCGAACTGAAACTCTGACCGGAACCTTCCAGCGAAAGGTCGGCGGGGCGATTCCTCTCGTCCTTGAAATCCTTGTCACGCACCCAACCGCTGATCACCCGCGCCGCGCGGTTGTACTTATCCGTCGCGCTCTCATTCCGAGGATCGGGGAGCGCGAGGACGCGGCTCACCTCCTTGCGCGAAAGGCCAGTGAGAATGGAGATACGGGAGATGGAGAGCTTCCGGCCGGGGATTTCCGATTCGTCGGCGATCACATCGACGTAGACACGCTTGGCCAGATCGGAGAAGGCACGGTAAGGAATCCCGTTGCGCACGAGAATACGCGCGAGGGGGCGCAGCAGCCGGCCGACGGCGGAAATCAGAGACTCGCTGACTGGCTTCGACATAATTGGGACATATATCCCAAGTAAATCTGTTTGTCAAGAGGCCTTGGTGGGAAAACAAGCCCATGATCTGTCATGTCCCCAACATATTGTATTATGGCTATAAACTCTATTTCGGCGGAGCAGTTGGCGGCCGCGATGACCGGCTCAACTGATACCTTGCCATGAATCTCTCCCAAGCATCGCTCGAAAGATCTCCGCGCAACGCGCTGAGTCTGGCCTGCCGCGTGGACTCGTCGAGATTAGGATCGGAGAATACTGCATCGAGCCCTCGGGTGAGAATCGCCTCGCGCTCCCCCCACTCCTTCTGCCATGCCTCTGTCTGCCGCAGCCGTTCGGCCGCCTCCGCCCCGAAGAGCCCTTCACGCAGCGATTGGAGCAGCACCTCGCGCTCTTCGGCACCAAGATCGGGGTTCGCACGAATCTCCGAAGCTGTCTGGTTGTAGTACTGAATCCAGTTCGGAAGCGGGACCTCCGCCTCCTCCTCGCCGAAAATGTCCCGGCGCAAGGTCTCCTCCCGGGCGAGCCGCTCCTCGGCCGTCAGGGAACCGTCCTTGTGAAGCTCCGCCCTTGCGAGGAGGAAATCCATCAACCTCTCCTCCTCCCCAAAGAGAGACTCCGCGAGTTCGTCCCCGAAAAGCTCCCTCCTCAAACCCTTGAGGGCCGCCTGGCGATCCGAGAGGGGAAGGTTCATGAACGCCCTCGCGCGATCCTGATATTGGGCATACGTATCGAGCAGGCCGACCAGATCTGCTCCGCCCTCTCCGCCGACCGACAGCGCTGCGACTTGCTCGCGGGCCACAGCCACGGGGTCCTGGACGCCCGACTCGCGTGCCCCCCACAGGGCGGATCGGACGGCGAGGAAGTCGCGCCGGGCGTACGGGCCTCGGAGGCGGTGCCCGTCTCCGCCCAAACGCAGCCACGCGACCACGCCCAGGACAAGGACGGCGGCCGCTATCGGGAACAGAACTAGGGCACGACGCCTCTGCATGCGCGGCATCCTACCAGACTCCCTCCCGATTCTTCCAGGAGGAACCGGGAGGCGTCAGCGCGCCAGCGCTTCGGACAAGAAAGCCGCTGCAGTGACGAGAAAGACGCCGGAGAGAATGATTTTGGCTGCTTCGACGAAGAATCCGTTCTTCATGGCCACTCGTTTCTTCCCTGATCTGCCGTAGCTTGAATATGAAATGATACCATGACATTGGGGCCACGTCAATCAAGCGACATGGTTCCTGGTTCGCACGGTGGCGCCCTGTCGCGCCCGTGGGGCGCCTCCCCGGGGCGGCGGGTCACGCCCGTCCGCGGCTACTTCGGACCCGCGCCACGCAGATAGCCGTAGCCTACGGCCTTGGCTCGGATTCGTTCGAACAGGGAACCCGAGATGCGCGCCTTGAGCTCCTCCCATGTGGGGGGCGGATCGTGCGGTCGGGTGTTGGTCGTCTTTGAAACCGCGTTGGGGCCCGCCGCCACTCCGAGACGCCGGGCCATCTCGATGGGGGTCTCCTCATCCTCCACTCGAAAAGTCCATTCCGCCTGGCGCTCACAGGATTCGTTCCACCCCAGCCACGACCAAGCCCCGGCCTCGAGCTTGTCCCGGGCCGCAATCATCTCAGGCACGTGACAGGCCCGCATAAACCAGGAGATCTCCGGTTCGGTCATGCTTGAGGCGATGACGTGGAGGGGGTGTCGCACGACGTGCCAGATCCGATCGAAACGCTCGAGGGGGGGACGTACGCCTGCGGCGGCGGCCCACGGCGCGAAGAGATTCGGCACAGCCCAGACCCAGGAGACGATGCCGTCCCGGCCCACCTCCTCATGCCGCACATCAAGACCCAGTCCCTGGAGGACTTTGCTGACGTATTCCGTGCCGGACCGCGGATGGCCGATCACCAGGAGCATCGGTACGTCACCCCCCCAAGCCCCCCCGACCGGCGGAGCCGTTCAGAAGCGGAAACCGGCGCCCAGGAAAAGCACAAAGCCCGTGCCGTCGTGCGTGCCGTTGCCGGTCGGGAGTTCGCGGACCTTCGTCTGTGTCCCGGAAAGGCCCGTCGCCACGGCTTCCAGGGCCTTGCGCGTGGTGTCGTCCAGACCGGAAAGGCCATTGATCGCCACGATCTCGCTCTCGGACGTTTTCTGCTCCCCCCGCAGGAGATACATTCCGGAGGCATCCAACGTGAAGCCCCCCCATGTCTTCGAGAACCCGCCGCTCATGCCGTACGTGTCGGCATCGTAGTTATAGAGCATCAGCGTCTCGGGGGGCACGGCGGAGGGCTGAACGAGCGCCCCGGCCCGAACGGCGAGGGTCGGGCGCCAGGCGTACTCCACGCCGAAGCGATAGTCGAGGGTGTCTTCCATCTTCTGGGGGATGTCCGTGTCCGGAAAGACGGCTTCCGTCATCTTGAATCCCAGCACGCTGATCGGCGGGGCGATCGCCAACGATTTCTTCTCGTCGTCAATGTCCACCAGGAGGGACTTGATCCTGCTCCAGCGGTAGAGGGACACGGCGAACTCCGCATAGAAGCGGCCCCACTCGTATCCCACGCCACCCTTGATGAAATCCGGCAGGTTGATCACCGCGGCGGCCGGCACCTTCGCATCCACGGCGATCATCTGGTTCGCGTCCTCCTCGGACAGGCTTTGGCCGAGGCTGCCGAACGCATCCGCCACGCGCACGTCGAGATCCACGGCCACGTCACCATCGGCCCGAAAGTCCGCGCCGCGCCAGTAGGAAGCGCCCAGGTGAAGCCCTCCCAACCGGTACTTCGCGCCCGCGACGAACGTGGGCTTGGCGTACTGGGCCGCGTTGATTTCGACCACCCCCTCGCGCCCGGGGCCGCCCTCCCCGTCAATGCTCACCACGATGTTGCGACGCAACATGATGTCCAAATGCTCCAGCAGGAAAACCCCGCCCAGCGACAGACCCGGCAGGACCTCCAAGGCCGCCCCCGCGCCGGTGGTGAACTGGACCCTCTTCGTTTCCGTCACCATGAATCGCGAGGGACCGGAAGGATCGTACTGGAACTCGTAGGGGGACGGGGGGGTGATGAAACCGCCGACGAGCGTCAGGCGACGGAACCCGAACTGCTTGGAGGCGAAGAGAGCGGGAATCGGGGTGAACAAAGGCCCTTCGTTGTCCACGCCGGCGCCACCCGACTCGGGCGTGAAGCCCGGCGACGAGTTCATCGCACCAAGCCCCGCCTGGATGTTCCACCCCGGGAGGGAGGTCAGGGCACCGGGATTGTAGTAGAACGCGTAGAGGTCCGTGGGATTCGCCACGAACGCCCCTCCCCGGCCAACCGCCTTCGGGCCATTGTCGGCCATGTAGAGGCCGCTCGCCTCGGCCGATCCCGTAGCTGCAAGGATCGCGCACAAAAGGGGTGGGAGAATGCGGCTACGCATGCGAGCCATTATCTACCATGCCTCCCGGCCCCGGGCCAGTGGAGAATCGTTTGGAACGCCGAACAGAACGGACGCTCCTAGAAACCGAATCTCAGGCCGAGGTGCAGGCCGTAGGTCACGTCCGTTCCCCGGGTGAGAAACAGCCGCCCCACGTTCAGCCCGAAATCGATCAGGGCGTGGTCCCCTGCCTGCGTCCGCATACCGAGGAGACCGTCCACGCTCTCCCAATTCCCGTCATCCTTGAAGATCCCCCCCCCAAGAATCGCGACATAGAGGGTGCCTTCGTACATGTGAATCCGATAGCCCAGACGCCCCCGCAACTCGAAGTCAGAGACGTTCGCCTCGCCGCATTCGCAGTGGAAGATGCCCGGCGACACACCCAACTCCACCTCGGGGACAGGCGAGCCGGTCAGGGGGAAACCCAGCCGAAAACCGGTCTTCGCGTTGTCCGTCCCCACGAAGGCCAACTCGGGCTGCACCCCCATAAGGAAACGATAGTCTTTCGCGCTCCGGTCCACTGCGAGAGCCGGGCTCGCCGCGGCCGCGACCATGAGGGCGACGCCCAGACCAAACCCCACGCCTCCGCCCGGCAGCATTCGCAGGAGATCACGAGCCACCATCGCCCCTACCTCTATCACCGAAATCCGCGGCGCGCGAGCGCGCGAAGGGCTTTCAATCCGATGCGGGCTCGGCGGTCCACGTGACCCAGGCGGAGCCCTCACGCCCGTCGTGCACCACGGCGTGGAACGTGATCCGACCGCCCTCCGGGGGCGAGTCCGGAGCGGTCCACGTCACCTCATGGGGCGCGAGAAACGTACGGTCCTTGTCGAAATGGCCGGCCGTGGCAAACCATGAAACGTAGGGCTCCTCCACCTTGGAAATGGGATCCCCCGACGGCGAGGGTTCGACATAGGTCTGAGCCGAGTCCTCGGAAAGAGCGGCTAAGATCCCGTACTCCTGACCGGGGCGATAAGACGATACCTGACCCACCGTCACGTCCCCAAACCGAACCTCCGCGAACATCGGATTGAGATTCGGGGTATCACCCGCGGCGATGATGAGACGCTTGAACGCCTTGAGTTGGGCGTTCCCGACCGTCGCGCCCAAGCCGACCAGAACCGTCTGACGCGGTGCCACCTCGGTGGTCACCGCGACCGGCAGCGCCCAGATGAACTTCTCCCCCGCGGTCGTAGAGCCGAGGTAGGCGATCGAAGACGGGTCCGCACATCCTTGTCCGGTCACCCGGCCGGCGAGTCGGCAGGCGATCCAGTCCAAACGCACGTCCTCGGCGGAGACGCCCGTCGAGTCCGGCCATGCCACCAACGCCGACAGCTCGACACTCCAGCCGGCCTGGACCTCCGGTGGTTCGGCCCGCACGGCGAGGATCCTGGGCTTGTCGATCAAGGTGGGATCGCCGGGGTCGAGGCCGCAGGCGGCGCCGATGAGACTGGTGAGCAGTAAGCAGTGAGCAGTGAGCAGAAAGATTCGGACGGAAATCCTTCCACGGCCATCCCGCGACTTCCCGACCTCCCGACGTCCCGATTTCACGCGTCAGAACTCCGCCCGCAGGCCGAAGGACGGGAAGATCGGGATTCCCGTCACCGCCTGCCGCTCGCTGTAGTCGTAGTTGTAGGAAAACCCCTCGGCATTCTTTTTCACGTACACGTTCTGTATGTCGAGATAACTCGTCAGCATCCAGGTGTTGAAGCGCCATCGGCGATCTACGCGGAGATCGAGCTGATGGAAGGGAGGGATTCGCACGGAGTAGAGCTCGCCCGGGATCGGGAGGTACCGATCGCGGTCCGCGTCGAAAAGCGCGTCCACGAAGGGCGTTTCCGGGCGGCCGGTGGAATACCGGAATCGCGCCCCCACGTCCCACTTCGTCGTCACGCGCAGGGTACCCACTAGCGTGAGGATATGGGTCTGATCGAAACTGAAGAAGCGGTATGCCTCCCCCGGGTGGTCGCGCCTCTCGCTCCGCGAGAGGGTATAGCTGCACCAGGCGAAGCCGCGCGGACCTTTCCAGGACAGGTACACCTCGCTTCCATAGATCCGCCCCACTCCCGCGTTCTCGAGGGACGAAGGGTCATAGGTGGACGCCTCCACCTCCGCCTTTCGGACGACGATGTTCGAGAGATCCTTGAAGAAGCCCTGCACGTCGCCGCTCCATCCCCACGGCAGATCGAACTCCAGCCCACCCGTGTACTGAACGGCGCGCTGGACCTTGAGGTCCGGTTGGCCGATGCCCTCGGCCACGTCCTGCGGCTCAGGAGGCTGGTGGACGACCCCGGCACCTCCCTTGAGCGTGAGCGCGTCCAGCAGGCGATAGCGAGCCGTCATCCGGGGAGAGACGGGCGTCTGGTCCTGGATCGTGTAGCGGTCCACGCGCACGCCTGGCGTCAGGCTGAAACGGTCTGTGGGGCGCACGACCGCCTCGAGGTACGGCGAGACGGCCGAGCCGGCAAGGACGCCGTCCGCCTCGCGGATCGTGGTCGGGTCGAAGGCATGCTCGGGATCGTCCTCCCTCGGGATCCTGGGAAATCGCGCGTCGTACTCGCCTCTCCCCCATACCAGATGCAAGCCAGGGTAGAGCGTGAGCCACGGCGCGGGCTCAAGAACCACCTCATCCCTCATGGAGAAGTTCCAGATCCGGATTTCGAGGTGGGTCAGGTCGTCGGCGATGCGAAAGAGGACGCGATCGGGTCCCGCAGCCGCCGAGAATTCGTTGCGAACGGATTCCCCCAGATCCCATGTCCATTTTCCGAGGATCCGGTGGAAGTAGATGTTGGAACTGAAGTTCCCCGAGAATTCGACCTCGCGGCCAGGCGGCTGTTCGAAGACGAGGGCCATGGTATCGTCCGCACCGAAGGCCGTGAGCGACGCGGACTGGCCCGAACCGAACCGCCCCCCGAACGAGGCCTGATAGTCGTAGTAGCGCGGGGCGATCGTGAACTGGACCATGTCCTCCGGCACGGCGGCTTTGATGATCGCATCCGCGTAGCTCCGGCGCACGGACGCCGTGTAGGAAAACCTCCCTGCCGGTCCCTCGATCAGCGCGCCGCCGTCATACAGGTCGGCGTCCACGTATCCGTGCGTGCCGGTCTCGTCCCCGAGCCGCGACCGGATATCCACGATGCCCCCCATCTCATGCCCGTAGCGGACGGAGTAGACGCCTGGGTAGAAACGAAGGTCACGGATGAGGTCGGAGTTGTACGTGCTGGTCAGCCCGCCGAAGTGGAACAGGAGCGGGATCTCGTGGCCGTCCAGGTAGACGCCTGTGTCTTCGAGGGCGGAACCGCGAACGATCAGGCCGCCGCCCGAAAATGGAGTGCGGGCCACGCCGGGCATGTCCTGGACGACCTTCAGAGCGTCTCCGCCGGAACCCGCGGCCTTGGTGATCTGCTCCGGGGTGATCGTCCTCTTGGCGGTTTCCCTCGGCACGGCCTCGGCCTCTACGAGGACTTCGAGCGCCGACACCACGCGGGGCTCCAGGTAGAACGGTTCGGCCCGCCCCGTGGGCCAGACCTCGACGCGCCGCTCGAGCGTCGCGTAGCCCGGCGCCAAAACCTTCAGGGTGAGCGGGAGGGCGGCCCGGGTCGCGAGCTTGAAGCGGCCCTGGTCGTCCGTGAGCGCGGACTCGGAGGTCTCTACGATCACCACCGTGGCTCCCGATACGGGCCTGCGTTTGCCCTTCTCGAGGACAACGCCTTCGATCCGTGCGTCATCCGCGGTCCGCTCCGCCCCGTGTTCGGCCGGCTGCGGCCCCGACAGAACGAGCCAGAGGGCCATGAGGGCTGTGACTGCGTTCATCGTGCGGCGCGGATACTATCAGGGAACTCCTTCTCGCACCATGACGGCGCGCGCACCGTGCCTATTTCTTAGGCAGTCGGCCCTCCCCTCTTGCCACGGGCCTGCGGCCAAGTGACCGGGGAAAAGATGTTCACAGGTTATCCCCAGGTCCTGTGGACAAACTTTGGGTGCACAAACGCTGCAGGCACATGCTTGAGGGATCGCCTACCCTTGCCCACAACCCGCACGCTCTCTTGACCGCCTGGCCAGCCAGAAGCGACCAGCCCGGACGTGCGCACGCGCCTCAGAGAGCGATCTCTTCCCCCTGGCCCATGACATGGAGAGAGCGCACCTGCAGGTCTGTGAGTTCTTTCTGCATCCTTTTCAGGTGGGGCGATTTGATGTGGGTGATCAGGTACTTTACGTCGCCGCGCGCAAGTTTCTCAATCTCTTTCCCCGCCATGGCCGGCGTGAGGTGACCGCTGACCCGCGCAAGCTCTTTGAGCTCGTTCGGGAAGGAGGATTCGATCAGCACGGCCCGCAAGTCTTTGGCCTTTGCCAAACCGGTCCACACGTTCCCGAGCGGGCCCGTGTCGCCCGTGAAGAAGAGAGACGACTCGCCATCGGAGACCAGGTAGCCCACGGCGGGAACGGTGTGATTGACCTCGAACGCCGTCACCGTCAGCTTGCCGAAGCGCGTCGGCTCTTCCGGCAGGATCGGGTGCAGCATGAGCACGGGTTTGTGGATGTTAGGGATGAGCGTGAAATCCGGCCAGATGGAATTGTTCAGGAGGTGCGCCTTGATCTCGTTGAGAACTTGGGGAATGCCGACCACCAGCAATGGCTTCTTTCGCCGCCCGATGAGGTTGTCCGCCAAGAGCGAGAGGTCCCGAATGTGATCCAGGTGCGGATGCGTAACAAAGACATAGTCAATCTGCTTCTGCTGATCGAGGGAGAGAACCGAGGTGACGGTCCCCGCGTCCAATAGGGCCATCCGGTTGAGCAGGTAGCCCGTGAGGCGATACCCGGGTAGTTCCGAGCCGTAGCAGCCGAGAGCACGGATCTCCATGGGCGCTACTTGTGTGTGAAGACGTAGACGCCGTCCCAGCCTTCGGGCGGCGGGCTCTGCTTGAGCTCGTGTGCGCGCTCGATGTAGATGGACGAGCACCTGTCATCGGGCTTCATCTTCAGAACGTTGTTGAACGCCTCGATCGCCCGGTCGAACTCGCGCTTGCGGTACAGGTTGAGGCCCTTGTTGAACTCTTCGATATACCCGAGCTTGGCCGGGTCGGCCCCGTCCTTGCGCGCCACAAGCTCATAGATCTTGATCGGTTCCTTTTTTCCCTTCACGCGCGCGAAATCGAGCTCCCGGGTGATGTACTTGCCGTCCACCCGGGCCTGGGTGAACTCGCTGATGATGATGTGGGTGCCGTACTCCTTGTTCGTCCCCTCCAGCCGCGAGCCGAGGTTCACCGCATCGCCCATGACGGTGTAATTGAACCGGGTGTTCGATCCCATGTTTCCCACACTCATGGGCCCCGAATTGAGTCCGATGCCGATGTCCAGTCGTGGGAAGCCCTCGGCCTCGAGCTGCGGCTGCATCTCCACGAGCTTGGACATCATCTCGAGGGCCGTATCACAGGCCTTCTCCGCGTGATCGGGATAGTGGATGGGAGCGCCGAAGAAGGCCATGATCGCATCGCCCATGTACTTGTCGAGCGTGCCCTGGTGTTTGAAGACGAGGTCCGTCATGGGCGAGAGATAGGTGTTGAGCAGTTTCACGAGCGACTCAGGCGTGAGCTTCTCGGAGATCGTCGTGAAGCTTCGGACGTCGGAAAAGAGCACGGTCATTTCGATGCGCTCCCCGCCTAGCTTGAGCATGTCGGGGTTCTCCGTGACCTGGGCCACCACGGCCGGATCGAGATAGGATTGGAACGCCCCTTTGATTTTCTTCTTCTCGCGCTCCTCGCTGACGTACCGATAGACGGTCACGCCGAGGAAGACGATCGCCATCGAGCCCATGGGATAGGCCATTGAGATCCAGACGCCCTGGCGCACAAAGACTTGGAGGTTGACGAAGTAGTACGCCAGACCGATCACGAACAAACCCAGGAAGCCCCACACGGCGGAGACGCGCTGGAGGATGTTTCCGAGCACGAGCCCCGTGAACACGATCACACCCATGTCCATCAGCCGGTACCAGCGCGGGCGGCGGACGTAGTCGTTGTGCAGGATATTAGAGATGACCGTCGCGTGCACCTCGGTGCCGGGAAACTTTTCGTCCAGCGGGGTGACGCGCAGGTCCCACAGGCCCTGCGCGGTCGCGCCGATCAGCACGGCCGCTCCCTCGAACTTCTTGCGATCCACCCGGCCGGCCACCACGTCGGCAAGGCCGATGTGCTCGAACGTCCGCCCCCGCCCGACGTAGTTGAGGAGCATCCTTCCGTTGGCGTCCACCGGGATCGTCCGAAGCTTTTCGAGGGTTCCTTTCTTGAAGAGATGGACGTACTTGATGCCCTGCGAGTCGAGCTCGACCCCGAGCGAGGCGTCCAGCACCACAGCGGCGAGCTGAAGACCCAGGGCGGGGTAGTATTCGTCCTGCGCGCGAACGACGAGGGGGTACCACCGCAGGGTGCCGTCCTGGGGGTCGTTGTCCATGTTGAAATGGCCGAAGTAGTTTGCGTTCTTCGAGAACATGTCCAGGTTTGGGATCACGCTCAATGCTTCCGGGCCGGCGTCCAGGGGGGAATCGGGCTGGCGGGTCACGGTCTGGATCTGCGCCGGGGACATGATCTCGAGCTGTTGCCGAAGCACCTCGGGATCATCCCGCGCTTCGAAATCGAAGACGTACCCCAGCACCACGTTCTTTTGGTGTTTCAGCGTCTCCGCCAGGGCCAGATCGCGATCCGCCTCGCGCACCTTCTGGACGAGGATGGGATTGCCGCTGAAATACGGCATGAACTCCTCCAGAATCTTGAACGAGGAGTCGCGCTCCGCGAAGATGGCGTCGATCCCGATCACCTTGGACCCCAGCTCGTTAAGTTTCTCGATGACCTGCCCCATCCGGTTGCGCGGCCAGGGCCACCGGCCCAACTCCTCCAGGGCCTTCTCGTCGATCGTGGCGAGCACGGCCTCGTTGCCGACGTCGATCTTCTTGCGCTGGGCCAGACGAGCGTCGTACGTCAGCAACTCCAACCTCTCGAGGAACGGCACTTGCAAGACGTAGGCGACCAGGATGAGAAGGGTGATGATGAAACTGACCCGGAAGCCCGTGAGCTTGAGGATACGGGCCTTGAAAAACTCGGTCAGTTTCTCCACTCCGGCGGATTCTAGCCCCGATCAAGCCTCAACGCCACCGCGAACGAGGGTCACGAATTACCGGTAGACACCCTGCGGACGCGAGGCGATAATCGGGCCATGATCTTGTCCCTGCCGCGCCTGGGCCTCTACACGCTGCTGATCCTTGCCTCGGTCGGCGCCGGCCTGGGGGTGTTGCGGCTCGGCGTGACCCCCCGGCTCATGCCCGGCACTCTGAGTCTGAGCGCGGGCATTTTTTTGGGGCTCACCTTCTTCTACATCGCGCCGGAGGCCTTTCAGGCAGCCGGTGGAGAGGCGGGTCTCTACTTTCTCTCCGGCTTCTTTCTGATCTACGCCTTGGAGCGATACGTGATGGTCCACCCATGCGAGGGCCCCGACTGCGAGACCCACGCGCTGGGGTACCCCGCCTTCGTGGGCCTTTCGCTCCACTCTTTCGCGGACGGCATCGCCCTGGGCACCAGCATGATGCTGCCTTCCGGGGGCCTGGGATTCGCCGTCTTCCTCGGCATCCTCGCCCACAAGGCTCCCCAGGCCTTTTCGTTGACCACGCTCCTCCTGCGCGAACGCTTCACGTGGCCCAAGATCGTGCTGGTGAACCTCGTCCTCGTCTCCATGATCCCCGTGGGGGCGCTGGCGGCGCATGCCCAGACTTCCCTAGGTGGCTCGCACGTGTTGATGGCCCTCCTGGCCTTCTCCGGGGGCGTCTTCCTCCACATCGCCCTCTCGGACCTGATCCCGGAGATCCACAAGGCCCAGGGGCGCCGTGCGTTCAACCTCCTGTTCGTCCTGGCCGGGATGAGCGGGATGGGGGGCCTGCGTCTCGTTGCCGGACATTGAACATCCCGCCGTCGGCGGCAACCCTCCCCTGAGGGGCTTCTATGCCATCGTTGACAACTACCCTGATCCCTCCCTGTCCCACGAGGCGATCGCCTCGGCATTCGTGGCTGCGGGGTGCAGGATCCTCCAACTGCGGCTGAAGAACCGTCCGTCCGAAGAAGTGACCGCCGCCGCGCGCACCCTGCGTGCGCTGATCCCTCGGGATCGCGTCTTCATCGTGAATGACTCGGTCCAAGCAGCGCTGGCGGCCGAGGCCGACGGCGTGCATCTGGGGCAGGACGACCTCCCCGTGGAAGAGGCGAGGCGGATCCTGGGCCCGCGCCGTCTCATCGGCCTCTCCACGCACAACCTGGATCAGGTTCGGCGCGCGAACGATCGCCCGGTGGACTACATCGGATTCGGCCCGATCTTTCCCACGCGCAGCAAGCCGAATCCCGATCCGCCCACGGGTGCGGACACCCTGCGCGAAGCCGTGGCGCTCTCCGCGCATCCCATCGTCGCCCTGGGCGGCATCACGATGGAAAACCTTGAGGCGGTTCTTCAGGCCGGCCCGGCGATGGTGGCCTCGATCGCGGGCGTGGTCGGCCCCGGCCTCGATCCCGCCACCGAGGCCGCCCGCTGGGTCCATGGTATTCCGAGGACCGTATACTGATTTCCCTCGCTTTCGGCACGAGGTGGCCCCTCGCGGGTAGCTCGGGCCTCCCTGCGAAGGTGGAAATCAGCATACTACGTCGAAAATGCCCGGCCCACCGCAACATCTTCAACATCTTGTAGACTGGTAGGGGTCTGCCACAAGACCATTTTCATCGTTCGAGGGTGGCCATTCGGCCATGACGACTGTCCCCGGAATACGGAATACACAGAGATTCGGGGCCGTCTTATCTTCTGGAATCGCGGGTCGTGCCGACGGGGAGAAAATCGCCCGTTTGGACCTTTCCGGCCTCCTTGCCGCTGATCTTGAGTCCCGCGGACCCGTCGCACTGGGTCCCACCGTCGAACGCCACGTCCACCGAGAGCGAGGGCGTGGTCAAGGTCAGAGTTCCGGACAGGGGTTCCCCCTTGCATGAATCCGGGTTCGCCGCCACCGATTCGGCTTTGAAGGAGAACTTTCCCTTCAAGGACGTGTCCCCCTCGCCCCTCTCATCGTGGGAGCGGCGTGCCCGAAGAAGCCGGGGGTATCGGTAGGCAGGAACCATGGACTTTGTGGAGGAATCGATCCCGTAGGCTTCCTCCATGATTCTCTGGAGTTCCTTGGACGGGCCCTCCAAGCAGGTTTCCATCCCGCTGTCGCCGAGACGGCCTGTAGCATCCAGTGTCAAGACGGGACCATCTCGACCTATCCATCCGGTGATCTGGTTCAAAACAGATCCAGTGGAGGGTGATCCGTCGGTCGCCTGGCCCTCGCACTCTTGCGAATAGTGCGCGCTGAACGTGAACTGCTCCGGTTTGGAGGCGACCTTCTGAGCCATCAGTGTCTTGAGTTCGACGGTTCCCCCCCCACTTTTCCCATCCGCATCATAGGTCAGTCCAAGGCCCACGTTGAGCCGGCCTTCGACCTCACCCGAAAAATCGAGACTATCTTCGATCCGCCCCCGGGCCTTCCACTTCACTTCGCCGTCAACGGTGAAGGAGTTTGTCATCCTTATCGACTTGGGTGGGGTCTTCGTCGATGCCATCGACTGTCCCCCCGAGGAAAAGGTGCGGTCGAAGGCAATGTTGAAGCTCCGGTAGGTCACTCGAGCATCCACGTTTCCGCCGGCCTCGTCGAGTGTGCCCTCCACGACGGATTCTCCGTGCACCGTGAAGCCGTTTCCGCTTCTGTCTCGCCCCTCGCAATCCCCTTTCACCAAGTTCTTGAACGTGTTGCCGGAGGAACTGCACTCCACGATCGGGCAGGTAAGGGCACTCTTCGCGAGAGCGGCTTGCAAGTCCGTGCAGTTCTCGGCAATCGTTTTCTCCGCCTCCGCATCGAGGTCTTCGCCGGCAGGGGATTCGTCCTCCATCAGCAGGTCGGTGAACTCCATTCCCAGGAAGGCCATCTCCATCATCTCGTTCTGCCCGAACGATGCTTCTCCGGGATCCAGGAGGGTCGAGAATCCCCCCTGGTCTCCGAGGGCGGCCAGGGCAGCCTTGGCTTTCTCTGAAGTGGAGAGATCTGCATCCGGCATTCCATCCAACTTCGACGCCACAGCCTGCTCTCCGTCAAGGGTGCCGGTGTCAGCGGGACAGCCCGCGATGAACGACGTGGCGACAAGGAACGCCCCCCGGAGAATTCTCGCTCGCATGCTGGGAATCATACCCGCTCACCGAACTAGGGCAACACTTTTCCGCGTTTTCAGGGGACAGCATACTAATTTCCGCCCTGACACAGAAGGCCGGACGGCCAAGCGTGCCCTCCTCCTTCCGGAAACGAAGAAAATGAGTATGCTGTCCCCGGAATAACACTAGTCCGCACTCGCGCTGCTTCGGCTCACCTTCCTTGGCTCGCCCGGTGGCGCGAGTACTGGATCTTCCTAGTCCGCCTGTTTCCTCAGGAAGGTCGGGATGTCGTATTCGCTCTCGACCTCGAAGGGGAAGCTCTGGTGGACAGTCACGCCGCCGTAGCCGCTGGCCGCCCTTCCCGCGTTCGGCGCCGGTCGGGCCGGCGCAGGGGGAGCCTCCTTCTCCACCGGCTCTGTGTGCTCCCGCTCCTTGCGTCTCAGCCACGTGGGGCGCTCGTAGTTGAGCGCATCCCTGGGGCCGGCCGGCGTCGCGTGGGCGTGGGCCTCCTCTCTCCGGCTCGCGCCGAAGCCCGTGGCGATGACGGTGACGCGGATGTACCCCTTGAACTTCTTGTTCTTGTTGTACACCGCGCCCCAGATAAGGTGGGCCTGTTCCCCTGCCTGCTGGCGGATGTACTCCATGGCCGCCTTGACCTCGTTGAGCGTCATCGCGTCGGACGTGAAGTTCACAAGGATGGCCTTGGCACCCTGGATCGAGACGTCCTCCAGAAGCGGGCTTGAGATGGCGAACTCGGCCGCCTCGCGGGCGCGGTTGTCGCCCTGGGCCTGTCCGATCCCCATCATGGCCATGCCCATCTCGTGCATGACGCTTTTCACGTCCGCGAAGTCCCGGTTGACCAGCCCCGGAAGGGTGATGATGTCCGAGATGCCCCGCACGGCGTTGATCAGCACATCGTCCGCCCGCTGAAACGCCTCTCGCAGGTCCCGGTCGCCCGCGACTGCGAGAAGCCGCTGGTTGGGGATGACGATGATCGTGTCCGTGTAGTTGCGCATCTCGGCCAAGCCCGCTTCCGCGTGCTTGAGGCGTTTGGGCCCTTCATCGTTGAACGGGCGGGTCACCACGCCGACGGTCAGGATCCCCATCTCTTTGGCAACGGACGCGACGACAGGCGCCGCGCCCGTGCCCGTGCCGCCTCCCATGCCGGCGGTCACGAACACCATGTCCGCACCTTCCAGCACCTTGCGGATTTCCTCCCGGCTCTCCTGAGCCGCGGTGCGGCCCCGCTCCGGATCTCCGCCCGCGCCCAGGCCGCGCGTGGAGGTCGGGCCGAGCTGAATCTTCTTGTGGGCCGACGTCCGCTTCTCGAGGTGTTGCGCGTCCGTGTTGGCCGCGATCAACTCCACGCCCCGGACCCGTGAGCGGGACATGTTCTTCACGGCGTTGCAGCCGCAGCCGCCCACGCCCACCACCTTGATTCGCGCGGCGAACCCTTCCTCTTCAGCGATCTTGAACATCGCCTCCTTGGTTTCCGTGGTCTCCGCGGGCCGATCCTGTTGCTCGTCCATTGAAGGCCTCCTTTCCCGATTGTCGGAGGGTTCGGCCCGGGCCGGTTCTTCGCCGGCCGGCGGGCCTGCTCCGCTTTCTTGGCGCATGGCGGCCGCGGTCGTGCCCGCGGCCCCTCCCGTGTTTGGCCCTCCTGGATGCAACTGAGTCGGGCCCTGCCCCAGGGCCCCTGCTGCTGATTTCTCGGATATCGCGTCCTGTGGACCGCCCACCACTGGGGGCCCGTCCACTCCCACTTCTTCCCCTTCCCCCGGCGGATGGACGCATGAGAATGCGTCCCTACATTCCTCATCGTCTGGGGCGGAATAATCTCTTTCCGCCAACGATGCCGTCACGCCCGATGATCCAAACAGATCCTGCTGCTGCGGTCCCGATCCGCCTTCCCCGCCATCCTGGCCGCGGCGGATTTCGGCCTCCTGCCTCAAAAGTAGTCGCGGATCCCCTTGTACCATTCGCGCATCCTTGCCTTGACCTTCTCGAAAATCTCCTCGTCGCGGATTCGGAACTGGTTCCTCTTGTTGGACTTGCCGCCCATCAGCACCAGACCCACACCGGTCGCGTACTTCGGGTGTTTCACCGCATCCGAAAGGCCGCCCACCCCTTGCGGGACGCCGCGGCGCGCAGGCATGTTGAAGACCTTCTCCGCCAACTCCACGCAGCCGTCGAGCAGCGCCCCCCCCCCGGTGACGGAGATGCCGGCCGTCATCGTCTCGAGGTAGCCCGCTTTCTCCAAGTCCCGGTATGCCAACTCCAGGATCTCTTCCATCCTGAGCTCGATGATCTCGGTGAGGAATTTGCGGCTCTCCTGACGAGACTTCCGGCCACCCACGCCGGGCACTTCGAACTGTTCGTCCTTGGTCACCATCGTGGTGAGGCCGCACCCGAACTTCTCCTTAATCTTCTCCGCCTCGTGCATCGGCGTGCGCAGGCCCACGACGATGTCGTTGGTGACGTGGTCTCCGCCGAGGCTCAGCACGCTCGTGTACTTGAGGGTCCCGTCCGAAAACACGGCCATGTCGGTCGTCCCCCCCCCGATGTCCAGCAGGCCCACGCCCATATCCTTCTCGTCCTGTGTCAGCGTCGCCTCCGAGCTGCCGAGTTGCTGAAGGATGATGTCCGCCACATCCAGCCCGGCCTTGTTCGCGCAGCGGATGATATTCTGGGCGGACGCCACGGCCGCCGTGATGATGTGAACGCGCGATTCGAGGCGGACGCCGGACATCCCGACCGGGTCTTTGATCCCGCCTTGCCCATCCAGGATGAACTCCTGCGGGAGGATGTGGATGACCTCCTGATCCATCGGGATGGCCACGGCCTTAGCGGCCTCGATGACCCGCTCCACGTCCTGCGGTTTGACCTCGCGGTCCTTGATGGCGATCACACCCGTGGAGTTGAAACTGCGGATGTGTCCGCCGGCAATCCCGATATACACCGTGTTGATTTCGCAGCCCGCCATGAACTCGGCCTCGGCCACGGCCTTCTTGATGGACTCAACGGTGCTGTCGATGTTCACCACCACGCCTCTGCGGAGTCCGCGCGAGGGGTGGTCACCCACGCCGATCACGTCCGTGCCCGTCTCGGCGGCCTCGCCCACCACCACGCAGATCTTGGTGGTGCCGATGTCCAGGCCGACGACGATTTCGCCTTGAGGCACGCCTACCGCTCTCCCGTGGAAATCATGGTTGAGCCGACCTGCGGCTGCGCGCGTCGCCGCGCCATCACTCGGCGGCCCGACAGGATCGTGAGCTCATCGTAGGCATCCAGCCCGCGGGCCCTGCGGGCCTGATACAACGCCTCGAAGGTGTCGAAGGCTTCGCGGGCGCCTTCCAAGGGGAATCGGATCGCGTTTGAAGAGCCGACGAACGAAATCTCTCGTGTTCCCACGTGGATTTCCCTCGGCTCTCCCGGCTCGACGCCGACGGTCTCGCGGTAGCGTTCCAGCAGGAGCCCCACCTCGGGCCAGGCCTCGCCGCTCACGCGATCCCCCGCTCCCACGGACACGCCGTACACGAACGGTCCCGCCGGGTTCTCCATCTTGCCCAGCACATCACCCCCGCGATCCACGGCCACCCACTCAGCCCGATGCGGGACAAAAGCGAAGGGTTGGGCTCGGGTTACAACGATCCGGAGCGTACTTGGCCACACCTTCCATATGCGCACGTTCGCAATCCATCGCTGCGCCTCAAGCTTTCTTACCACATCCTGTAGATTAAGCAAAAGCATATTCTCCCCGCCCCTGAGACCGCCCCAGGCCATGACTTGGACGGGGGAGAACCCCGGGTGACCCTCCAAGGCGACTTGGCGGAGGACGAACACCTGTCCGGCGAGGACGGTGAGGATCCCCGCCACGAAGGCGCCAAGCACGAGGGGTCCGATGTGCGGGAGGCGGCTGACGCCGCCGAGCAGACCACTGAAGGCCTCGAGCCAGCGCGCGGGGTGGAGCGAACCTCGGCGCCGTTTGCGATTGGCTTTCATGGGCGCGCGTGCCCCCGGCAGCACTGCGGAGCCGCCTGCGCGTCCAACCCCATGGATGTCCGGCGCGAGAGGCCCGCAGGCTCAAAGCCCCTTGCCAGCGAGGGCATGGGGCCATGTGTGGATGCTCGTCGGCTCCGCGGACCAGTTCCGCCCGAGATGCCGGCCATTTCACTGCACCTTCAAGGAGGCCGACTGGAGGATCAATCGGGCCAGGCCCCGGTACGAAATCCCCGCGCGCTCGGCAATCTTGGGAAGCCAGCTCGTGGGCGTGAGCCCTGGCAGGGTGTTGATCTCGAGGATGAAGGGCCGTCCGTCCTCCGTCACGCGCAGGTCCACGCGACTGTAGTAGCTCGCTCCAACCGCGCGGTGCGCGGCCCAGCCGACCTCCAGCGCTCTCTGGAGCACACGGCCGGACAACCGTGGCGGCACGTGGAACTCCTCCTCACCCGGCGTGTACTTCGTGTGGAACGTCGCAAACGGACCTCGCTGCACCACCTCGACCGCGCCGATCGGGATGTCGCTCACAATCCCCACTGACACCTCGCGGCCGGGGACGAACTTCTCGACGAGGACCGTGGATCCGTAGGCAAACGCGTCGCGGAGCGCCTCGTGCGCCTGCGGCCGCGAATTCGCCACCCCCACGCCCAGGCTGGAGCCTTCGGCGTTCGGCTTCACCACCCAGGGGTAGGCGAAGGGCGGATCCGCAGGCGGGACTCCCCGGGAGGTGCCGTTGAGATAGAACCACCTCGGCGTCGGCAGGCCGGCCTTCTCGAAGAGGAGCCGCGAGCGCATCTTGTTCATGCCGAGGGCGCTGGCAAGAACGCCCGAGCCCGTGTACGGGATCCGCTCGTATTCGAGCAGGGCCTGTACTGTGCCGTCCTCGCCGAACTTGCCGTGGAGCGCGAGGAAGGCGACGTCGATCCGCTTCGCTCTCAGCTCGCGGACCAGGTCATCGGTGTCCACAATGCGGACCACCTTGAAGCCTTCCGTCTCCAAGGCATCCGCAACCGCGCGGCCGGTGCGAAGCGAGATCTCCCGCTCCGCGCTCCGACCGCCCATGATGACTCCAACTCGTTTCCCCCAAAACTTATGATGGCTTCCCACTGTTCAGTTCCTCCATGAATGCTGCGAGTTCGGGCCGTTCGGGGCGGCCCACGATTTGGACCTCCGGTTCGAGGAGGACCCCGAATTGCTTGTTCACTTCCGTGCGAACAAGCCGAATCAGCGCGAGGACATCGTCGCCGCTCGCGCCGGATTCATTGACGATGAAATTTGCGTGATCGGGGGAGACCACCGCCCCCCCCACGCGCGCGCCCTTCAGGCCGGCGGCCTCGATGAGACGGCCGGCAAAATCGCCCGTCGGGTTCTTGAAGATGGACCCCGCGCTGGGCGTGCCCTTCGGCTCCCTCTTGCGCCGCCGCTCGACGAGCGTCCGGATGGCCTCGCGGACCTCCGCCGGATCCCCGGGACGGAGCGCAAAGGTGGCGGCCAGGACGACGGTGCCCGCGGCCAGACCGGATCGGCGATAGCGAAACTCGATCTGCGCCCGGGCGCGCTTCTCGACGCGGCCCGTGCCGTTCACCAGTTCGATCTCCTCCAGCACGTCCTTCACCTCGCCCCCGTGCGCCCCGGCGTTCATGAACACGGCGCCGCCCACGGAGCCCGGCGTGCCCGTCAGGAACTCCATCCCCGCCAGCCCTTCCTTCGCGCAGAAGTTGAGAAGGGTCATGATCGCCACGCCGCTCTCGGCGCAGACGCGGTTTCCTTCCAACCTCCGCAGCCCGAGCAGACCCTGCGTCAGATCCACTACGAGCCCTTCCAGTCCACCGGAGAGCACGAGGAGATTCGATCCCCTGCCCTTCACCACGTAGGGGATGCGATGAACGCGGGCGAGGTCCAGCAGCGCACGCACTTCATCAATCGAGCGCGGGGAGGCGAAGGCCTCGACCGGCCCGCCCACGCGCAACGTGGTGTAGCGCGCCATGGGGACGCGAAACTCGATACGATCCCCGAGGAGACGGCTCATGGCCTCTTGCGCGGACGTTTCAAGCGGCATGGGCTTCTTTCCCGCCTTCCTGCAGCCGCCGGAGGATTTCCTCCGCCGCCTGCCAGATGTCGCCGGCGCCGAGGGTCAGAACCAAGTCCCCCGGCTTGAGTGCTTGGAGGATCTCAGA
Organism: Nitrospirota bacterium; assembly: GCA_016190245.1. Classification (GTDB taxonomy): domain Bacteria; phylum JACPQY01; class JACPQY01; order JACPQY01; family JACPQY01; genus JACPQY01. Next base: position 75,456 of record JACPQY010000071.1, read on the forward strand.
GACGAGCGGACCCCGGCCGGACACGTAGCGCGCCTTCGCGCCGCCCGCGGCGTTCATGGCGTCCACCAACTGCGACGCGTGCAGATTCTCGATCGCCGGCTCACCGGCAGCATAGATGTCCGTCACGAAGAGGCGGTCGCAATCCTCGAAACAGGCCACAAACTCGTCGAAGAGGTCCTGCGTGCGGCTGTACCGGTGGGGCTGGAAGGCGACGACGATCCGCCGATCGGGAAAGCCGTCCCTCGCGGCGCGCAGCGTGGCGCGGATCTCCTGGGGGTGGTGGCCGTAGTCGTCCACGATCATCACCTCGCCGGCAACCCCCTTCACCTCGAATCGGCGGTGCACGCCGGGGAACGTCCGCATCGCCCCGGCCACGGCCTCCGGCGCCACGCCCAACTCCATGGCGGCCCCGAGACTCGCCAGCGCATTCAGGACGTTGTGGCGGCCGTGGATCGGAAGCTGGATTTCCGCGAGAACCTGCTTGCCGGAGCACGCCTTGAACCGGGCGCCCGAACCGGTGAAAGTCAGGTCCCTAGCCCAGAGGTCCCCCTTGGGGCGGCAGCCGTAGGTGAGCACCCTTCGTTGGATGCGACCTCGCAGGCGTCGCAGCGCAGGGTTTTCGGCGCAGATCACGCACAACCCGAAGAACGGCACCTTGTTCATGAATTCGAGAAAGGCTGTTTGGAGCCGCTTCATCGTGCCGTAGTGGTTCATGTGCTCCCGATCAACATTCGTGACGATGGCGATCGTCGGGGAAAGCTTGAGGAACGATCCGTCGCTTTCGTCCGCTTCGGCGACGACGAATGGGCCCTGGCCGAGCTTCGCGCCCCCCCCCCAGGAGAGGAAGCGGCCGCCGATCACCACCGTTGGATCCAGCCCGGCTTGTGAGAGCACGTGGGCGAGGAGTGAGGTGGTGGTGGTCTTCCCGTGGGCGCCGGCCACCAGCACGCCGTACTTCATCCGCATCACCTCGGCCAGCATTTCCGCCCTCGGGATCACGGGGATCCCGCGGCGCGCCGCCTCGGCCACCTCGGGGTTCTCGGGCCGCACCGCGGATGAATACACGACCACGTCCACGTCCTTGATGTTTTCCGCCTGGTGCCCGACCGAGACGGCCGCCCCGAGTTTTTCCAGTCGCTCCGTCACGGAGGTCCATTTGGCGTCCGATCCGCTCACGGTGTAGCCGAGGTTCATCAGGACTTCGGCAATGCCGCTCATGCCGCTGCCGCCGATCCCGATCATGTGGACTTTCTTGACCCGCGGATACGTGGGGCTCATGCCGTCCCCCCCCCCGCGATCCGTTCAAGCTCTTCGCAAACGCGAGCCGCGGCGTCGGGCTGCGAGAGCCGTTGAGCTTTCCGCCCCATTTCGCGCGTCTTGTCCGGGCTCGCGATCAACCCGTGGATCAGGCTCGCCAGCCGATTCGACTGAATCTCCTCCTGGCGGAAGACAAACGCGGCGCCCTCGGCCTGAAACGCCATCGCGTTCGCATATTGGTGATCCTTCACGGCGAAGGGGTACGGCACGAGGACCGCCCCGCGCCCCACGGCTGCCAGCTCGGCGAGCGAGGACGCGCCCGCCCGCGAGACGACCAAGTCCGCGCGCCGCAGGACCCGATGGACGTCGTGGAAGAACGGCCGGACCTCGGCGCGAAAGCCCCCGCGGCGGTATGCTTCATCCACCCACGGGTGATCCCCCTCGCCGGTCTGATGCGCGAATCTCAGGCGGTCCCTCACGGATTCCAAGGCGGACAGCGTGTCCACGACGAGCCGATTCAGGAAATAGGCGCCCTGACTTCCGCCGAGGACGAGCACGTTGAATCCCGCGTGATCCTCCTCGGCCGATGACGAGAAGAACTGGCTGCGAACCGGGAGACCCGTCCACACCGCCTTGCCCGAAGGAAACTGATCCGTCGAGCGCTCGGCCGACACGAGGACGCGCTGAACCACTCGGGCCAGCACGAGGTTGGCGCGCCCGGCAATCGCGTTCTGCTCGTGCAGCGCGGAGGGAATCCCCGCCACCCGGGCCGCCAGGAGGGCCGGCACCTGGGTGTAGCCCCCCATCCCGAGCACGGCATCCGGCGCAAATGACCTCAACACGCCACGCGCCTCGCTGAGTCCACGCACCATCCGGATGAGGCCGCGAACACGACCGCCCCACCCGGAGCCGTGAAGGGCGCCGGACGAAATGACGGCGTGCCGGTGGCCCAGTCGCTCCAGGGTGGACTGAAAGACCCGGTCACCGACGCCGACAAAGAGCAGCTCACGGCCGGACGACGACTCGTGCGCGCTCCCAGGACGTCTTCCCAGGAAGTGCTCCGCGATGGCCAGGGCCGGGAACAGATGCCCGCCCGTGCCCCCGCACGCGATCAGCAGCCGTTTCATTCAACCTCTTTCGTATGCTTAGGAGAATGCCCACTGCGGTCAAGTGGAACCACAGCGAGGAGCCGCCGTGGCTCAGGAACGGAAGCGGCATCCCCTTGGTCGGAAGCAGTCCGACAGACACGCCCGCGTTCAGGCACGCCTGAAAAGCGATCAGGAGCGTCACACCAATCGCCAGGAACGATCCGAACGGATCCGGCGCGCGCAGGCTGATCTCCGCGCCGCGAACGAGAAGGATCACGAAGAGCGTCAGGATTATCGCCACCCCCACGAAACCGAGTTCCTCGCCCACGACCGACAGCAGGAAGTCCGTGTGCGCCTCCGGAAGAAAGAACAGCTTCTGGCGCCCCGAGCCGAGTCCGACGCCAGTGGCACCCCCCGAGATGAAAGACAGGAGCGATTGAACGAGTTGGAACCCGCCGGTGTCATACGAGTCCCAGGGGTTGAGAAAGGCGGTGATCCGGCGCAGGCGATAGGGATACTTGACGACCATGAGCACCGCGAGCGGCACCGCGGCCGCCACGCTGAACAAGACGTAGCGCACGCGCATGCCCGCCACAAAGAGCATCAGGAGCAACAGCCCCATGATCGTCATCCCCATGCCGAAGTCCGGCTCCACCATCACCAATCCCGTTACGGCTGCGCCCACCAAGAGGTAAGGGAAAACGCCCCGCATGAAGCTACGCACGGCCTCCCCTTTTCGTTCCAGCGAGGCCGCCAGATATAGGACGAGGCTGAACTTGGCGAGCTCGGACGGCTGGAAACTGAGCCCGGCGAGGCGCAACCACCGCCGACTGCCGCCGACCTCGGTGCCAAGGCCCGTCATCACCAGCCCCAGCAGGACGAGGCTGACGAGCAGCATCGGCCCCGCCGCGCGAATCCAGACGCGGTAGTGAATGCGGGACGCTCCAAAAAGCCAGATCAACCCCCACGCCAACCAGATGACCCGCCGCTTGAGAAAATAGGCCGGATCGTCGAACCGCTTCATGGCGTAGAAGTAGCTCGAGCTGTACACCATGAAGGTGCCCAGCACACAGAGGGCCAGAACCGACAGGAGCAGAACCCAGTCCAGCCGGCCGGGGACCGCGTCGTGACGCTTGAGGCTCAGCACATACGGGCCTCATGTTCCCCCTTGTGAATAGCGCCGAATCTACCTCCACCGATCGCCGCCCTCGGCCGCGCCTTCCCCGCGCGGCGGGCGGTCTTCCCCTGTGACCGGCCACGGCGCGCGGCCAGCCTGGCCGCCGCCTGCCGGAACTTTTCCCCTCGATGGGCGTAACTTTCAAACATGTCGAAGCTCGCGCACCCGGGCGAGAGCAGGATGACGTCTCCCGGACGCGACGCGCGCCACGCCTGCCGCACCGCGCCTTCCATGCTCGATGCGATCGACGTGGGGATCCAGCCCTTGATGCTGTTGTAGATCCTCTCCCGAGCCTGACCGATGAGGACGGCGTGCCGCACCTTCCGATACCGGGAGGTGAGTTGACCGAAATCGCCGCCCTTGTCCAGCCCGCCCAGAATGAGCACGGTGCGGCCGGGCACGGAATCGAGGGCGCGGGCAACGGCGGCCACGTTGGTCGCCTTCGAGTCGTCCACGAACCGCACGCCATCGACGCGCCCGATCTCCTCGAGCCGGTGGGGCAGCCCTCGGAACGACTTCAGCGCCTTGCGCACTGCGGGCGCAGGGCATCCGGCCAACCGAGCCGCCGTGGCGGCCGCCAGGATGTTCTCCAGGTTTTGAGTTTCGTTGATGCGCAGGTTCGCCAGCGGAAAAGCTTCGCGTTTCCGTCCATCCGCGAACAGAGCCCCGCGGCCGCCGCCCCAGGCCCCGCGCACCTGCCGCCGGGTCCGGCTGAAACCATACACGCGCGCCCGGCTCTCCGCCGCCCACGATCTCAGAACCGGATCGTCCGCATTGACCACCAGCACGTCCTCACGCCTCTGCGCGCGGAAGAGGTTTCTCTTGGCCTCCAGATACTCGGCAAAGTCCTTGTGGCGGTCCAGATGGTTGTCCGAAACGTTCAGGACCACACCGATGCTTGGGCGGAAGGTCTCCACTGCCTCGCCTTGGAAACTGCTCAGCTCGCACACAATCCGGTCCCACTTTCCGCCGACTGCCTCGATCAACGGTTGCCCGAGGTTCCCCCCCACGAACGTGCGGTAGCCGGCCCTCTTGAGCATGCACCCGAGGAGGACGACGGTCGTGCTCTTCCCGTTCGTTCCTGTCACGCCGATGAGGGGTGCGTCGAGGAAGCGGTATGCCAACTCCACCTCGCCCCAGATCGGAACGCGGCCGCGGACGGTCTCCAGAGCCGGGTGATGCACGCTCACGCCGGGACTGATGATGATAAGGTCGGCGCCCTCGAACGCGTCCGGGGTGAGAGGCCCGAGCCGTACTTCCATCCCCCGGCGCGCCAGGGGCTGCACCTGCGCCCGCATCCGTGCGTCCGTGCGCTCATCCAGACCGCTGACAGCGGCACCGCGCTTGAGGAGGAAACGGGCCACCGACTGACCCGTCACCGCCAGTCCGACCACGCACACCTTTCGCCCGGTCAAGTCCGGCGGGTGCGCCCGGGATCCGTTGGTGCCGTTGCCGCTCATCGCGTCTTAAGGGTGCTCATCGCGAAAACCGCCAAGAGAATGGAAATGATCCAGAAGCGGACCACGATTTTCGGCTCGCTCCACCCCTTGAGCTCCAGGTGGTGGTGGAACGGCGCCATCTTGAAAATTCGTTTTCGGCGAAGGCGGTAGGAGCCCACCTGGAGAATGACCGAAAGGGTTTCGGCCACGAAGATGCCACCCACGATGGGAAGCAGCAACTCCTGTTTGCTGATCACGGCCACCGTGCCGAGCGCACCTCCCAAGGCCAACGAGCCGACATCTCCCATGAAGATCTGCGCCGGGTAGCTGTTGTACCACAGAAAGGCAAAGCTCGCGCCGAGGAGCGCCCCGCAGAAGACGGCCACCTCGCCTCCACCCCGCACGAACCGGATCTGGAGATAGTCCGCGATCCCGCTGTGCCCGGCCACGTACGCGAACACGCCGTACGTCAGCGCGGCCACCAGAATCGGCCCGAGCGCCAGGCCGTCCAAGCCGTCCGTCAGGTTCACCGCATTGGCCGAGCCGACGATCACAAACACCATCAGGGGGATGTACCACGCGCCGATGTCGGGGTGGACCCTCTTGAAGAACGGGATCCAAAGCTCGGTCGAGAAGTCCGGGACCTGCAGCACGAGGCTTGCCGCCGCGGTCGCCACCACGCATTGAAGGAGAAACTTCTGCCGCGCCGAGAGCCCCTTGCCCCCCCCCCGGCGGAGCTTGAGCCAATCGTCGAGAAAGCCCACCAGTCCCATCCCAACCAGCACAAGCAACAGGATCCAGACGTACGCGTTCTTCACGTTGGCCCAGAGGACCACCGAAAGCGTCGCCGTGAGCAGGATGAGCGCCCCGCCCATCGTCGGCGTGCCGGCCTTGGCCTGGTGAGATTCGGGGCCGTCGGACCGGATCGTCTGACCCACGCGCAGGGCGGAGAGTTTCCGGATGAGATAGGGACCGACCACGAAGCCCAGCACCAGCGCGGTCATGAACGCCCAGAACGATCTGAACGTGATGTACTTGAAGACGTTGAAGACGGTATGGAAGTCGTGGAACGGGTACAGCAGATAGTAGAGCATCGCCAGCCTCAGCCCTTGGGCCCACCACGGAATCCCTCCGTTTGGAGCAGCGCCTGGACAATCCGCTCCATCGCCATCGCGCGCGATCCCTTGACCAGCAATGTGGCGCCCGGCTCTAGGATCCGGCGCAGGACGGCGACGGCCTCGTCCGTGTCCCGGCACACCACGACCCGATTGGGAGAAAGGCGGCCTTCCTTGGCCCCCTCAGCAACCCGCGGGGCCAGTTGTCCAACAGCCAGGATCCAACTGTACCCCAGGGCCGCTGCCTCGCGACCGACGGCGGTGTGCCACCGGTCTGCAGCCATCCCTAGCTCGAGCATGTCTCCCAAACAACACACGGCGGGTTCACCGCCCAATTCCTCCCGCGCGAAGCGGAGCGCCGCCACCATTGAGGTGGGGTTGGCGTTGTAGGTGTCGTCCACAATCGTCCACGCGCCCCGCCAGACGTTCAGCCGACCCCCGATGGGAGCGAAGGCCCGCACCGCCTCGATGGCCGTGGCGAGATCGCAACCCGTCGTCCCCGCCGCGGCGACGGCCGCCAGGGCGTTGAGCAGCACCGGCCGCGACCCGCCCGGGATCGCCATCTCGTCGCGTTCGCGACCCACACGAACATCCGCCCGCAGAATGCCGTCCGCGTCCCGCCGAATCCCCTGCGCCGAAACATCGGCAGCGGGATCCATCCCATAGGTCACCACCCGCCCGTCGAAGGACCCGAGACACTCCGTGAGGAGCGGGTGCCCGTGCGGCACCACCGCGGTGCCCTTCTCGTTCATCTGAGCAAACAATCGTCCTTTCTCCGCTGCCACACCGGATTCGCTCTCCAGCCCTTGCAGATGAGCCGGGGAAAGATCGGTGATGACGCCGACGTCCGGTCGCGCCACGGCCGCCAGCCGATCCATCTCGCCCTTCTCGCTGATCCCCAGTTCGAGAACCCACGCGTCCTCCCGGCCGGTGAATCCGAGAATACATCGCGGCAGGCCGATGCGGTTGTTGAAGTTCCCCTGCGTGCGGCCCACCGCGAGCCTCCGCCCAAGGATGAGGCCCAGGAGTTCCTTCGTGGTCGTCTTTCCGTTGCTGCCCGTGATTCCGAAGACAGGCCCTTTGAACCGGCCCCGCGCAAACGCCGCCAAGGCACCCAGGGCATCGAGAGGGTCGGCCGCTTCAAGCATGACGGCGGCGCATACGCTGTCTCCCCGGCCCGCCAGGAATCCCGCCGCGAAGCCGGGCCGCACCACAGCTCCCGCCGCGCCCGCCGCGATGGCTGCGGAGACGTAATCGTGACCGTCAAACCGCGGGCCGCCGAGCGCAAAGAAGAGAGCGCCCTTTGACACCTCGCGGGAATCGGTGCACACGCCCGTGAAAACTGACTCCTCGGAGCCGCCGCAGAGGCGACCCCCCGTCGCCCGGGCCAGTTCCCGTGCGGTGAACCTCAGGCCCCCCTCTTGTCGGGACGTCGGGTCCGGCGTCACGTCGCTCTCCGAGGCCCCGCCGCGACCTCGAAAACCCGCCCCACGACCAGTCCCCCGCCCGCCCGCGAGGCGCACGGCCGGGGCAAGCTCCGCCGCATGGTCAACCCCGCCGTCAAAGGCTCGCATGGGCCCTGAGCACCTCCTTGGCGACGGCCACATCGCTGAAAGACATCCTTTTCTCTCCCATGATCTGATAGTCCTCGTGCCCCTTCCCCGCCAACAGCACGGCGTCGCCGGCCCGGCAGCCGCGCACGGCCTCCACGAGGGCCTGTCGGCGATCCGCGATCGCAATCACCTCGATTCGGCAGTCCTGGCCGATACCCTTGCGGATTTCATCGATGATCTTCAGCGGGTCCTCCGACCTCGCGTTGTCCGACGTCAGCACGAGCCGGTCGGAAAGGAGGGACGCGATGCGCCCCATCAGTGGACGTTTCAATCGGTCGCGATCTCCACCACATCCGAACACGCAGGTCACCTGCCCGGGCGTCACCGACTGGGCGACGAGGAGCGCATGCCGGAGGGCCTCGGGTGTGTGCGCGTAGTCCACCCACACCGTGCGGTCGCGATGCTCCACGCGCTCCATTCGGCCCGGCACGAGGCGCAGGCGCGCCACGCCCTTCCGGATTTCTTCCTTGCCCACGCCGAGCACGCACGCCGTCGCCACGGCGGCAAGGATATTATACACGTTGTGCCGACCCACAAGGGGGGAGTGAACTTCGAGCGGCCCGAGCGGCGTCCCAAGCAGAAGTTCAAGCCCTGCCCCCTCGCTGCGCGCCTGGCGCACGTGGACGTCGCCCACCTCCCAACCGTAGCCCGTCACGGGGGTGCTGACCTCCGCGGCGATCTCCCGGCCCAGTGGCGTGTCGGTGTTGAGGACCGCCGTCTTCCGCTTCTTCCGGCTCGAAGGGAGAACTTCGGTGAAGAACCGCTTCTTGGCCAGGCCGTAGGAGCGCAAGTCGGAGTGATAGTCGAGGTGGTCCTGGGTGAGGTTCGTGAATACGGCCGCGTCGAAATCCAGGCCGTCCACCCGACGCTGGTCCAGCGCGTGAGAGGAAACTTCCATGACGGCGTCGCGCGCGCCCGCCTCGGCAAACTCCGAGAGCAAGCGCTGGAGATCCACGATCCCGGGTGTCGTGTTCCGCGCCGGCACAACCTTGCGCCGGACCCTGTAGTTCACGGTGCCGATCACGCCCGCCGGCCGGCCCGCAGTTTCGAGGATGCTCTCCACGAGATACGTGAACGTCGTCTTCCCGTTCGTTCCGGTCACGCCAACAAGCGCCAGTCGAGAGGAAGGATCACCGAAAAATATCCGGGCCGCCTGGTGGAGCGCAGCTTGCGTATCAGGCACCCGAATCCAGGGCATCCCGTTCGAGAACGCCCCCTCCGGCGGACGCTCAACGACACACGCCGCTGCGCCGGCGAGTTGCGCCTGCGACAGAAACGCGTGCCCGTCGGCCTTCGCGCCCTTCACGGCGAAAAAGGCCGCGCCACGGCGGACCTCCCTCGAATCGCCCGTGATCCGCGTCACGTCCAATCCCTTGTGGCCGTTCCACTCGACGTCCGGCAAGCCCTTGAGAATCGTGCCCAGCCTCATGACAGCCGCACCCCCGGCATCTCCGGATAGGCGCCGAGGTAGGGCAGCAGCTCGCTCATGATGTCCCTGAACAATGGCGCCGCCACAACCCCTCCGTAGATGCTCTTCTGCGGCTCGTCCAGCATGACGAGCACGACCGCCCGCGGCGCGTCCACGGGGCCGAAGCCCACGAACGAGGCGACGTAGTCATCTTTCGAATACAGACCCGTCTCGGGGTCGAACTTCTGGGCCGTTCCGGTCTTGCCGGCGAGCCGATAGCCCTCCAGCACGGCCATGCGCCCGGTGCCCTCCGGCGTGATCACGGTCTCGAGGATGCGGTTGACTCGCGCGATCAGCTCGGCGGGAAGCACCCGGCGCGGCGCGGGGAACTCGATCTCGCGCAGGAGCCTGTCGCGGCCGTCGGTCACTCTCTTGCCCACGTGCGGCTGCACCGAGAGTCCGCCGTTGGCGAACACGGCGAATGCCGCCACCATCTGGATCGGAGTGACGGCGAGGCCCTGCCCGTAGGAAATGTTCGCCAGATCCACCGGCGTCCACGATCGGTAGCTCGATACCAGGCCACGGATCTCGCCGGGGAGATCAATTCCCGTCCGCTCGCCGAGTCCGAACTTGTGTATGAACTCGTACAGGGTCTTCGCCCCAACCTTGAGGCCGATCTTCGCGGCGCAGATGTTGCTCGAGAGCTGGAACACCTGCGGGAAAGACAGTTCGCCGTACTTCTTGAAGTCGTGGATCACGCGGTCGTAGAACTTGTACTCGCCGTTCTCGCAGAAGAGGCGCGCCCGCTCGTTGAACGTGCCCGTCTCGAGCGCGGCGGTGAGAAGCACCGCCTTGAGGGTGGAGCCGGGATCGAGGGCATCCGTGATCGGGTGGTTCTTCCACCGCTCCGCGGGGAGTTGGCGGAAGGCGTTGGGATCGAACGCGGGCTGGACGGACCACGCCAGGATCTCGCCCGTCGCGGGATCCATCGCCATCGCCCACCCCCGGCGCGCACCCGAGGACTTGATCCCCTCGTTGAGCTTCTGGTCCAGCAGGCTCTGGACGTTGAGATCGATCGAGAGCACCAACCCCTCCCCCTCGCTCTCGTAGGCGTCGGAGACGTGGTCGTAGATCACGTTGCCCACGCCATCGCGCGTGATGACGAGGGTGGAGGGCTTGCCGCGGAGCATGGCGTCGTACGAAAGCTCGATCCCCTCGAGCCCGACCCCATCGAGCCCGACGAAGCCGAGGGCCTGCGAGGCCATGGAGCCCTGGGGATAGAATCGCTTGTACTCACTGACGACGGCCACGCCTTCGATCGGATGGGCATCGAGGGCGTCGCGCACCGAGGGCGGCACTTGGCGGGCAATCCAGACGAAGCTTTTTTCCTTTCGGAGTTCGCGCAGGACCTCGGCGGGGGATTGCCCCACGAGGGGCGCCAGAAACCGCGCCGTCCCCACCTTGTCCACCACCTTGCGGGGATGGGCGGAGACCGAGACCATCCGGCGGCTGAGCGCGAGGAGCGTGCCGTTGCGGTCCAGGATTTTTCCGCGCCGCGGGGCGAGCTCGATCACGTCCCCCTGCTGGCGGCGAACGCGGTCCACCAGCCCCGTATCCGTCAGGAAGGCGAGCGTGAACGCGCGGCCGGCCACCACGACGAAGCAGGCCGCCACAATCGCCGTCACCAGACGAAGCCGGCGGCGCACGCTCTCGGCCATGGAGGTGGACCAGCCTGTCATTTCGGGGGCGGGACTTCGACGATCACGCGCTGCGACGGCGCGAGGGGAACCAGCCCGAGGCGCTCCTCCGCAACCTGCCGGAGGCGCTGGGGTGAGGTCAAAGAAGTGTGTTCCAGTTTGAGCCGGGCATTCATCTCCTGTGCACGATCGAGCGATTCGAGCGTGCGGCTGATGTCGTAGCCGATGTCATAGGTCTGGAGCCGACACCAGACGTAGCCCAGCAGGAGAAGGGCGTTCACGAGAATCAGGCCGGCGAGCCGCGTCCTCACGCCCGGGCCTCCAGTGCGCGCAACTTGGCGCTGCGTGAGCGCGGGTTCTCCCGGCGCTCTCTCACGGTCGGCGTCAGCGGCTTCTTGAGGACGGCGGCGAAGCGCGACCCCTCGGCCTTGGCGAGATCGCGGAAGAAATACTTGACGCGCCGATCTTCACCGGAGTGGTAGGTGAGCACCACAAGCCGGCCGCGAGCCCGGAGCAAGTTTGCCGCCTCTTGGAGCCCGGCGTCGAGCGCCGCCGCCTCGTCGTTCACGCTCATGCGAAGGGCCATGAACGCGCGCGTGGCCGGGTGCAGCCGCCCCCGACGCCCGCCCAGCGCGGACGCGATGCAATCGGACAGTTCGGTCGTCGTCCGGAAGGGGCGTTTGGAACCCGCCTCGACGATCCGCCGCGCGACGCGACGAGCACCCCGAACGTCAGCGTTCTCCCTGAACAGTCGCTCCAGTTCTTCGACCGAAGCGCCCGCCACCAGATCGGCCGCGGTCGGCGAGGCGGCGCGATCCATCCGCATGTCCAGCGGGCCCTCACGCTGGAAACTGAAGCCGCGCTCCGGATCCATGAGTTGGCGCGTGCTCACGCCGAGGTCCAGCAGGATCCCATCCGCGCTCGGCTCCGACCCGCCGAAGCACGCGGCCTGGCGCACCACCGCGCGCAGTCGCCGAAAATTCCCCTGCACCGCCTCGAACCTCGTTCCAAACCGGCGGAGGCGCTCCCGGGCCGTCTCGATCGCGTCGTTATCGGCATCCACGCCGACCACGACGCCATCCGGAGATGAGGCCTCGAGGATCGCCTCCGAGTGTCCGCCGTCGCCCAGCGTCCCATCGACGAAAACCTTGCTCGCCGATACCCCGAGACACCGAACGACCTCGTCCACCATGACCGGTTTGTGCTCCCACACCTGACCCGTCAAACAACTACCCTTGCGCTTCGCCCTGAGCGGCGGATTCGATCCGCCCTCGGTCCCAGATGGCAAAGTGGCTGACCATGCCCACGATCACGACATCGCTCGTGAGTCCCGCCCGGTCCCTCAGGTCTTTCGACACGAGAATGCGTCCGAGCCGGTCCACCTCGCACTCCTGCGCGTGGAAGTTGTGGCGCATGATCACGCGAGAGGCCTCCGCATCTCCGAGCGGGGCCTGTCGCATTCGCTCGTCCATGCGGTCCTCCTTGTCTTCCCAGACGGCCAGCGGGTAGGCCTCGATGCACGCGCCGTTGCACGTGAGAAAAAGCTTCTCACTGCCGTGACCGTCAGAGAGGACAGCCCTGAACTTCGCAGGGATACTGAGCCTCCCTTTGGAGTCGATCGCGTGCGTGAAGCTTCCCCTGAACCGTCCCATTTGTGAGGCGAGTGCCTGCCATGGCACTTAATACCACTAGATGGGTAAGTATACAACTCCATGCCTTTCTTGTCAAGTTTTTTCCCACCTACAAAGAAGTCGTGGCCACTCAATGGTGCGTCTAACGCATCCCGACGCCACCGCCCGAGCGTGTTTAGGAACCTCCGGGGCCTGAACTGCGTGGTTTCCAGGTCTTGGGTGCACCAGGCGTTCCCGTCCAGCTTACTTTGAGAAACCCCTCGAATATTCCTCGAAGTTCCGGGGCGAGGGATCCTGCGATCCCTCAGCCGCCGACACGCATGTCATCGGAGGTTCGCGCCGGCTCCGAGGCTGATCGCTGATGGCTGAGCGCCGAACGCCTACGAGTGTTCGCTTTCCTTCAGCGCAGGGAGGCAAGCCCCGAGCTCTCCCGACTCCCCTGGAGTAGCCCGCCATGACCGCCCTTCATCTCTTCCGCAGGCGGTGAGGCCGGCGCTTCGATGGCGGAGGTCTCGAACACAAGAAAGGCCACGGCAAAGTCCGCCAACTCTCCTTGGGGGTCGTGGAAACCGGCCGGCCCGAGCCACCGGGCCGTCACGTGGATCGCCACGAGGCCCGGTTCGCGGAACCAGCCCGGCTCGACCTCGGCGAACCCGCCATGACTTTCCAAGCCCTCGGCGAAACCTACGAATTTCTCCCCCGCGTACCGGCGCAGGCGCCTTCGTTCGATGTCCGGCCGGAACGGCACCCCGCGCGTCTCGCTGATTTCCTCCCGCGTGTATCCCTCGGGTGCTCGATTCAAGTACATCCCCTCGATCAGGCGAAGGATGGGCTCCCGGGCCTCGGTCACCTCGGGCGGCACCGCAGTGAACGGCTCGGCGTGGACCAGGTAGGGATCCCCCATGAATTGAACCAGCAACCGCTCCTCGCCCAGCATCAACACGACGTCGTTCGGGGGAATCGGGATCACGAAAGGGCGGGGCTTCGCGGTTTCGGCGGGCCGGGGGCAGAGGGCGACGCAACCCGCGAGGAGACAGGCCACAAGGGAGGCGAACAAAAGGCGGCGCGCGGTGAGCCGCACTGCTTTCCTGTTCACTCTCCTCCCCTCGCCCTTTGCCCTTTCCCGTTCACTTTCCCTCCGGCGGCTTGGACTCGGGATGCAGGGGCAGGAGCGTTTCGACTGCGGAGGGTTGTGCGTCTCCGGGCATCAGCTCGATCTCCGGGTTCCAGTCCCAGTCGCGGACGACCACGGTGAGCCAGTGGCCGTGCACGAAGATGCGGCGGTCTATCCGGTGGGAGGGGATCCATACGAGGATCGTTCGCGGGGGCATCATGATCGGCACGACCGGTTCTTCGTAGCCGAGCGGCTGCTGCACCTCGAAATTCTCCTTCAGAGGCTCGACCACCTCCTTCGCGCCCTCTCCCAAGGCCTCCGCGTAGATCTGAGCCGTGGACTTACCCTTCATCGGGCCGCCGCAGGCCGGGAGCGAGAACAAGGAACAGAGAACGGTGAACAGCAAGGCGGGGAGCCGGGGAACCAGGGAGCCTGAGAGCCGGACGATGGCGTGCCGAAACCCGCTCATGGAGAGGTCTTCCTACCCGAGGTGTTTCCGGCGGCGCCGCGGTCGTCCCAGAGGCCGGTCCGCGAACCACCCGTGAAGGCCGCACGGTTCACCACGACGTACGCTTTCGTGCGCTTGGGGTAACCCTTGAACGCCTCCACCGAGTCGGCCGGTTCGTGCGGCGCGAGGCGCTGATCCGTGATCGTCGCGCCCCGCAGGCCCTTCACGCGGAGCTGCTGGGGATCGAGCCGAATCGCCTCGTTCGAGACGTTCTCCACGTCCACCACAAGCCCCAGCATCTCGACCCCTTCGTAGACCCTGGCCAGTCGCCACTGGGTGAGTTTGACCTCCTCGAGGAACAGCTCCCCCCCCGCGTCATGGATCTGGTAGCCGGGGACCGGCTTCTCCTCCGTCATCGCCACGATGAGCCGGATCACCTGCGGCGTGGGACCGACATACATAGGGCCGGGGGCCTCCTCCGGAGCGGCCACGCTGATCTCCACGCTGTCATCCTGACGGTCCGGTGGCTCCACCTGCTGGATCTCGAAGACATACGTCCGACCGGCCTCGTCCTTCCCATAGAGGTTCATTGTGGGGAGGGGCTGGCGGGGATAGAGGTATGCGCGCTCCTCCACCTCTTGGACCGTCATCGCCTCTTCACTGGGGTGGGTGAGGTAGACGAGGGGTGCCGGGAAAACGATCTCGGTCAACTGGCCGAGAGCCGTCTTGATGATGATCACCTGCTTGCCGCCGGGGAGCCAAGGCACGGCTCGGATCGCCCAAGCCTCGGAGCCGCCGAGAACGGCGGCCACAAGGGCGCTGAGCAGAAAAACAGTGAACCGTGAGCGGAGATTGGGTTTCAGCAAGCGATCACCCCCACTCGCACCCTCCCCCGTCGAGGGGGAGGGGAAAAGAGGGCGAGGCGCGCTCTTTCTTGTCCCTTCCCCCCTTGAGGGGGAAGGTGAGGATGGGGGGTGCTGAACGGTTGCGTGTTTCATTGAACCTCCTCTCGAAACAGATTGGCGATTTCCGGAATATCAATCCCTTCCTCGGTCACCAGCGTCCCATCAATCCCACCGGGGATGTCCACCGTGGGCAGGAGCCGGGCGGCTTCCTCGCGCATGAACTTCGCGATGTCCGCCATGGCCTGGGACAGGGCGGAGGTCGAGGCATGTGTGAGAGCATCCCCCGTGACGATTTGCCTTTCCGTACCGTCCGCCGCCACCACCCGCGTCACTTCCTGCACCGAAAAGGCCTGGCCCAGCCCCGCCGCAAAGCCCGCGATGAAACTTGCGCCCAGCCTCCGGCCGCGGCGGTCGGTCACCTTGCCCGCGATCCCCAGACCGCCGTCAGGCCCGGTGACGAACGCCGTGAGCTCCCGGTCCAACGTCCGGCCGCCCGGGAAGACGCAACTGAACAGCCGCGCCGTGATCCTGACCCTCTCGGAAGAAAGATCTCCATCGGCCCTTCCGAGAACGGTGCAACCCTTCATCGGGATCGAGTAGGCGTTGGGGGAGACCCAGTTGTCCATCACGACCATCGCAACCGGGAATGTGGTACTCCCGCTCGTGCCGGAGGGATACGCCGAGACCCCGTTGAGCGTGCGCACGCGCACGAGGCTGCCGGGGGGCAGGTAGTAGGGAGACGCGACCACCCCCCGTGTACCCCGCCCCGCTTCCGCCCTGGGCTTTTCCTGCTTCTTGGGCACCACGATCTTGGGCGGAGGCAGGGGTTCCACTTCCGCCTTCTTGGCCCCCGCCATGCCTCCCCCCGCCCGAATCGCGTCGAGCTGGTCCTGGACGTTCTTGCCGACCGCTTGAACCGACAAACGCAGTTCTTCCAGCTTGGTTGCCGTCCCCCCGCGCTCCTCCTGTTCCTCCTTACGGGCGTTCTCCATCTCCGCGCGCCAGAGGCGCAACTCCCTCTGCCCCTGCTTGAGTTCCTCAAGTTCCATGTTGATCCGTTGACGCACCACCGACTCGTCCACGTGCCCGAAATCGATCGCACCCCCGCGGGGCCTGGCCTGGGGAACCATCTCGCCCATCGGACGGGATGTGCCGGCCTGTCGCATGGGGGTGAAGCCGGCCTCTTCATCTTCGCTTCTCAGGACGACCCAGCCGATCCCCACCATGAGCACGACCGCGCCGACGCCCAGCGCCATGTAGGCCTTTCGCCCTTCGAGCCCGTACCGCTCCAGCCAAGCCTTCAATCGTTCACCCACTGCGCTTCACCTCCATTCCACCCTGACTCCTCTTTCCCATCACCATCCCAGTGCCTCGCGGACCTTCGCCCCCACCGGCAAGAGCACCTTCCACACGAGCAATGCCGCCAGGGCGCCGCCCAGCACGATCGTGATTCCCGCCTCGACGTACAGGTAGCGGTTGTGCATGCCGAGGTACGGGCCCAGGTGCGTGCCCGTTCGGAACACCGATTCCTGGATGATGTGCAAGAGGTCCGAATCCGAGAAGGCCGCCGGGGGGTGGGCTGCTGCGTAGCGATCGACGAGATGCAAGACATAGAGCGGGAAGACGGCCAACTGGAAGAGCCACAGTGCGGCCAGGGAATACAGCACGTTCGTCACGCCACCGGGCAGGAAGACCAGCATGAAATGGAGGGGAACCGCATAGATCCAAACCTTGACGAGCCAGCCCATGACCGTGCCCCAGAATTCCGCGTCGGCAACCCGCAAGCACCATTCGCAGAGACCGGTTTCGGGTGGGGCCGCCTGCACCGAGGCCGCGGCCGTGGTCACCCCGTCAGAGGCCCGTTGCGATGCGACCTCGTAGAGCGCCCGCCGGCCGGCGAAAAAAACGGCGTTGTTGGACTGCGTTCCCTTCCAGGCGTCAAGATCCGCCTGGGCGGCCAGATACAGGCTGAGACAGGTCTTCATCTCCGTGCCCACAGGCGCATGGGCGGCGGCGAGTGCGATGGCGGCCTGGCCCCAGTCTCCGTTCCGGATGGCTGTCTTGACCGTGGTGGGAAAACATTCGTAGCGGAGGAAGGTGTCGAGCGATTCCTCCGTGTCGAAATCCAGGCGGGCCGAAGTGTCCAGATCCGCCGAGCGACGGAACGGAAGGACCTGCGCGGAATCGTAGAACCCAGTGACCGCGGCATCGTCCACAAGTTTGATGATCCCGTGCGAAACCGAATTCGTGAATTTCACCGCACCCGAGATGAGAAGCGATGCACGATCCTTGCTCTCCGTGCCCGGCTGTGGCGCGACCAGCGCCAGCGCAAGGAGCCCCACGAGGAGGTGGCTCAAGGCGCGGGACCACCCCGCCGTGCCGAAACTCAGAGCCAGCCGAACGAGGAGCGTCGCCGCGCCCGCCCCGGCAATAAGCGGCGCCCAGGGCTGCATCTGCGTCAGCACCGTGCCGACCTCGATGAGACCATCGCTCACCAAGTCCGCTTCCGTGGCAGTCAGGTGGAACATCTTGCCGTATCCGTTCAGCGCCCTCGATATGAATCCTCACCCTTTCCCTCTCCTTTCCAAGGAGAGGGGACTCCCTCTCCCTGAAAGGGAGAGGGAGGGGTGAGGGTTTTCCCAATGGGCCTCAACGCATACATCTTGCCTACCTCCGATCGCCCCAGTGGGACACGAGGCTCGCGAGCACGAACCGCCCGAAATCGCTCTCCTCGCGTGCGATCTGTTCGTCGAGCTTGCGAAAGTATTCCGCGTCGCCCAGCCGGATCCGAATCCGTTCCCGCAGGTCTTCGAGCTGCTCGATCAGCGCCTCTTTCTCGCGCGGCGGCACGCCGATCTGCGAGGCCGCGGAACTCAGGAGAGCCGCCGCAAGGCGAGCTTCCTGGTGCCAAGCCAGGGTGGCCAGCGCCTTTTTGTACCCCGCACATTCGGTCGTCTTCGGGTAGGCCTTGGCGTAATGCTCGGGCTCGATTTGGAAGGCCAAGCTGCTCAGGTCGGTGTCCGTCCACGTAATCTGAGTGGGGATGGTGGACTTGTCACAATCCACGCCCAGCGCAAGCTCGATGACCGAAGTCTGGAGAGATGAAATGCGCGTGGCTGATTCCGGCGGATCGACCCGCTCGAAGCCCCAAGACGTGTACTTCATGTCCCGCGCGTAGCCGCGCACGAGCGCCGGCCCGCCCTGGTCGAAGTACTTGTCGATCAGGAAAACATCCTTGTCCCAGGCGGGGGAGTAGTCGGAAACGAACTTGGCTTGATCCGTCTTCAGCTCGTTGAGGCAGTCTTGGCGGCCGTTGGGCGAATTGGCGTTCTGGTGAATACATTGTTGCAACGCCGTGTAGACGTCCGGGTCAACCGACATCCACACCGTGTCGCCGCCGCCGTAGAGGCTCTGACTCTGGGCCTGGTAGTCGCGCTGGAACATCTCCGTGGCGTCCACCAAGGCGCTGGCGGCCGCCTGCTCTCCTTTGTGAGCGCCGTAGAGGCTGTTGTACGTCTGGGTTAGGGCGACTTGGTTCAAGAGCTGGGACAGACGCGAGTCCGCGTTCGTCGCGTAGTCGGTGAGAGTCAGAGCCACCATGACTTTGAACGGGCTGTCGGCGGCTGGGGCCTTGACCCAGCCGCTCGGGACCTCCACCGGCGGCAATCTGTCCAAGATGGACGGCATTTCGACTTGGGATTGCGCCATGGATGCCATGAGCACGACGGCCGGCATCGCCAACCCCAGCCACCGGCTATTCCACACTCGTACCCGCCGTGTTCGCATCGCGCGATCCGTGAACACCCCTTGCTTGCCGTCTTGCCGCTCACTGTTCACTGCTTGCTTTGTCGGCTTCACCGACACTCCTCCGGCGGCGGCTCGCCGCGCCCCTCCGCGAGGCGGCGCTGCAGCTCGCACCGTGACTTGATGAACTCGGGATCGTTGCGGGTGTCTTTCTTCAGGCTCTCGCGCAACCGCCGTGTCGGCGAATCCAATTCGTCGTCCTGGATCTCCCGCTGCGTCAGCCCCGTCGCCGGATGGGGCTTGTCGAGATCCTTGCTCTCGAACGGGCGGACCGAGTCCCGGCTGCGTTTGAACTCCCCCGCCGCTGCGTCCTCGATGTTTTGATCCGTTTCGCCCTCCTTCCGGGACGGGTTCAGCGTCTCCCGAACCGCCCGGCCGAACGCCTCTTCCTGCGACATCCCCGCATAGGCGCCCGAGGCAATCTTCCGCGCCGCCGCCAGCATCAGGTTGGGTTGACTCTGAAGCTTGGCAAACATGCCGATGGAAGCGATCACGCGGGCGAGGGTGATCTCGTTGGGATCGTCGTCCTGCACACCCTTCCCGCCGAACAATCCATCCGTCTGCTTGGCCATTTCCCCTCCGCCCGGGCCCCCCAGGACGCCGAGCGACTGCGCCAACTCCATAAGCCGGTCGAACAGGTCGGCCAGCTTCGTCCCGAGATCTTCGATCTGCCCGGCCACCGTGTTCAGGGGACTCCGGAGCGGCGCCATCACGGGGCCGAGCGAGGCCGAGGTCAGCGTGACCTGTGGCAGCGATTCAAGTTGCGTCGCCAGCTTCCCCGCCGCACGGCCGAACTCGATGGCGGGCGCGTGGCCTTTCGCCCCAAGCGTGCGCCCCTCGGACTCCACCGCGCGCAGGTCGGCCGCAATCGTCGCAATCTGCGCCGTGGGCAGGATCTGGAACGACGACTCGATCTGCCGCGCGTAGGCGTCGGGAATGTCCCGAATGTGGTCGGCCAAGTCCTTGGCTAGGGGTTGAAGGTTGTTCCGGATGCGGTCCACGGCCTGCTGGACGCGCGTTTCGAGGCTCGCCGAGTTGGCGGCCAGTTCGTCCGAGAAGGCTTGGAGCTCGGACGAGAATGTGGCGAGCGCAATGATCCCCTCGAACACCTCCTCCTTGCCCGCGGAGTCCAGGTTTGCCATCAACTTGAAAAACCGCTTGGCCGAGCGCATGACGCCCTTGCCGCTCGACTGGAGCTGGTTCAACTCCTTGTCCGGGAAGCCCACATCTTTCAACTGATCGACGAACTGCTTGAGTTCCGTCTCCACGTGCTTGCCCAGATCGGTCAGGAAATCCGCGCTCCCCATCCGGGCCACCGCCTTGCGGACATCGCCCACGTGGGAGAAATTGAGGGCGCGGAGATCTTGCTGAAGCTTCTCCACGGCCCGAGCAAAAGCCTGCGCGTCCGATGCGGGCAGGGTCGTCTGCTCGCGGGCGGAGCGGAGCATCGTCTCGAGGTCGCGCGTGTGGCGCAGGGTCTCGATCGTGCCCAGAACGTCCTGCACCCGCTTGAGGTCGGGATGGTTGGGCGTGGGAACTTGCACGAACGCGCCCGCCAGATCGGAGAAGTTGCGAGGCGGGTTCTTGATGAGCTTGACGCCCGTGCAGGCGAGGTCGAGTCCCGCCCTGACGTCGGCCAGGAGTTGGGCCTTCTGGTGTATGTAGGCCACGGAGGGCAATTGGGGCTTGGATGGCGTGCCCTTGCCGTGGTGGATCTCTCGAATAGTGGAATGGACGGCCTCCTTGCCGCACGCGTCGGGCAGCGCACTCCTGAGCGGCTCATCCTCCAAGAAGCTCTTGACCTCGTTGCGCGCCTGAGTCATGGCGCTGACCGTGCCCGCGATCGCCTTCACATCCGAGAGCCCCTTCCCGCAGGCCTCGAACGACCCGAGCGTCGCGATCGTATCGAGCGCCTTGTAGCCCGTGTCCAGCGCGCACTCGGCGGTGTACACGTACCCCGCCGCCTCGGGAATCTCCAGGGCTATGGCCACAGCCTGAATCGCCCCGTTCACAAGCGCGCCGCTGAACTGGTCCTTCGCCAAGGTCATCGCCTCTGACAACGCTTCCTGAAGCTCCTGGATGGTCTTGGCCAACGCCTTGATGCGCTCGACCAGATTGAAGATCTGACGGACGGCGGTCTGGATCTTCTCGATGAAGTCGAGCACATCCTGGGCAATGTCGGCCACCTGCTTCGCCCGGAGCGCGGCCTCCGTGGCGCCACCCGAAAAAACCGACCCCGCTAGTGCAATCCCCTCCTCCAAGCCCCGGGCGACGATATCCACCGTGGCTTGCATGGTTTCCCCTGCGAGGCAGTCCTTCTGCTCCTTCCAGATGAGGAACGCAAAATGGTCCGTGCCGGCGGGCGCCTGGGGCTCGTCTTTCCAGTCGGTCGGCCGCCACCCGATGAGCCTGGGACGACCCCACCTCTCCGGGTAGACCATCTGGATGGCCAAGTTGCGGGTGAACTGAACGTCGCCGGGCTTGGAGAGCGCGAAGGAATAGGGCGGGCGGTTCTCCCAAGCCTTCGACAGCTCTTGCTTGTGCGCGGCAATCTGATCATCAGTTGGTGCAAGCATTTCAGCGGCTTTCTGTAGGATGGAATCCAGATCGATCGCCTTGACCTCGTGATCGGCCAGATCTAGGAGATCCTCGTCGGCGTCCTCGCCGAGCTGCTCGAGCTGCTCGTCGGTCATCCCAAATCCCCCCTGCGGAGGCTGCGTCGAAAGAATCGCCTTCAATCGGTCCCCCGCCGTTGTCCCCGGAACGGCATCGAAAGCGAAGATGTCCTCGGCATCACTCCCACGGCACAAGCTCCCCAGCCCCCCGCGCGTGGCATAGAAAGCCGCGCGCAACGCGGCGATCTCGGCCGCCACGATGGGATTGGAGTGGACCACGTGGCCCGAGATCGCATTCATCGGCCCGATCGACAGCCACTGGTCCCGCAAGGGAGCGTCTTTCTCGGCTTCCCCCGACTTGAGCCCCTCCCAGATCCGATAGGTCTTCGCCAACTCCTCCTCCGTCGGTGGCCAAGGGACTCCGAACCGCCACCGCAAGGGATCGAGCTCCGAAAAATAGCACGGCTTGACCTTCACCTCCGCCATCATCGCCGTGGCCCACTGCTCCGGATGGGCGGCATTCTCGAAAATGGGGTCATAGGGGTTGAACTCGAACTGGAAAACGTGGGCCTCGTAGTAGCTGCCGCGGCGGCTCGGCCCGCCCTCGGCCCCGGCCATGCGCTTCAACACCTCGCGCCGGAGGTTGGCGGGCACAACCTCCTCGTTCCGGGTGGCGGCATCGAAGAGGGGCACAATGAGCCATTCGTCCATCTTCTTGAAGAGGCATCCGACGAACTGATCGACAAAGGGCAGGAGGGCCGACTGCCCTTGCCGGGGCACCAGTTCCACAAAGTAGACAGGGCGCTGGATGTAAATCTTGGGGAAGACGAGCTTGCAACTGCCACCATCACGCCTCAGCCGGGCCTCGAAACCCCTACCGGCCGGGTCAAATGCCGCCTTGAGCTCCGCCTCGAGAGCCCCACGCAGGGTCCCGATCAGGATGGCCGCGAACTCCCCGATGTCCTGCGGGTTGGGCCATGACAGCGAGCACCCCTCGTATTCCGCCGTCGTATCCTTGAGCGGGTTGGGCGGCTTGCGGGGCGGACCGGGCCCCCCGGCAATCGCGCCTGCGGTTTCCGGCGACGCCGCCAGAGAGACCAAGACGGCTATCGCGGCGAGCCAATTGCTCCCGCGCGCCTGAACACCCATCAGAGGTCAACCTCCTCGAACTCGCCCGCACACTGGAACGAGCCTTCGATGGTTTTCACCTCGCCAATGTCACCGGCCTTTTCGGGCGTGCAGCTCGATGTGCATGTGCACTGAAACGTGCCCGACCGCTCGTCTTGGCCAATCGTCAGACTGCACTGCAGCGATGTCTCGAACGCACGCATGCCTAGTGCCCAATTGGCGCCTCCCGGGTATGTGCCTGGTCCGGCGTACTCATAAGGTGTCAACAAGATTACCCCCAGGAGACCGCGCTGAGATCCATCACTCGCGTAGAACCCGTAGCTTTTCGCCGTTATGCCTGAGTCGAGCTCACAAGCCCCTCCTGCCTCGAGTCCTCGGTCCCCCGGCGCTCGAAAATGGTTCTTGTCATACCGAAACACCTTCCCCTTGACGTCGGCCGCCCCGTCCGTCACCGTGATCGTGACCGAGCCGCCGTAGGCAACCTTCCTAGTCGGCTTCCTGTTCGATCCACCATCCTGAACCGCGGAATCGCCCTTGTCGTCCCCGCCACAGCCCGCCAGGCTGCCGGTTAGTAGCAAGACCGTGAGCAGCCAGACGGTGATGCGGGACGAGAAATGGATCAGGACAATGTTCATGCTATGCCTCCTGTTCTCTCTCTAGAATTCCACGTCGCATTCGCGCGAGACCTTGCGCGTCAAAGCCTGCTCCTTCGTGGATGCCTCCTTGCATGGCTCACTCAGGCTCTTCAGCTCCGAGAGCATGATGATCTCTTCCGGATCTTCCTCCACATACCTGCACAGCGAGGACGACTCCCTCGCCTCCAAGTCGGCGGCACACGTTTCCAAGGCCGCCCGGTATTCCTTCGTATCCGGCCAGTCGGTGTAGTCGCTTTCGCACGAGTCGCCGAGGGTGGAGGCGACATCCTCTGAAACCGAGTCCACATACGAGGTACAGGCTCCGACACGATCCGAATCAAATTCGTCCTCGAAAAAATCCTTTTCGCACGCCAGCAGCGCCCGACAGGACACCTCATTGAATCGCCTCTCCCCAGCCGAAATTGATGCATCGTCGCCCCCGCAGCCCGCCAGTCCGCCGGTGAGCAGCACGGCCGTCAGCAGCCAGACGGTGAGGCGGGATGAGTGATACGTGATGCGAACGTTCATGCTGTGCCTCCTCATCTTGAGATGCATACCATAACATCACTTATGCCTATGTCCATCTTTGAAACGTGGGCCGTTGCCGGTTCGCCGGCGTCTGCTGCACCCTAGCCCAAGCGGGTCAGCACCAGCAGCCAGACGCGGGATCCCCGGCCCCCCACAGGGTCGCTTACCTTGCCCCATCCCCTCCCTCACGGTCACGTCAAAGTCATGCGAGACCACACTTCCCGTCGTTCCCGCCCCGCATGAAGCTGCGGGGTAAACTCCAGCGGGAACCCGGAATTCTCTGGATGCCGGATCAAGTCCGGCATGACGCAGGCGGCTGCCCCGTACCCCGATACGGGGTGGGAATGACGGAATCCAAGACCTTCCGGCCCGCCTTTTCAAACTCTTGCGCACGACTCTGCCGCTCTTCTGCCTCCCCCTTGGACCCTTTTCATGGTTCATGGTCTTGTGCCTCCATTAAGTATTAGACTCCTGAGGCACGCGTTTTGTTCCAAAACCGTCCCGAAAATCCGTCCGCGACACAGCGAGTCCCCATTCCGCCATCCCAAACACGCCGTTTTGGCGCGGAATGGCCTCGCGCGCGGAGCGGTGCATCGTCTCGAAGTCGCGCGTACCGCTCGAAACTTCGCCTCACCTTCCTGGTCCGCCGCGGCAGACTGGCTCGGCCAGTACTCGCAGTACTGGGCCTTCCTGGCCGTGTTCCGCAGCGTCTCGATCGTGCCCAGAACGTCCTGCACCCGCTTGAGGTCGGGATGGTTGGGCGTGGGAACTTGCACGAACGCGCCGGCCAGATCGGCGAAGTTGCGAGGCGGGTTCTTGATGAGCTTGACCCCCGTGCAGGCGAGGTCGAGCGCGTCGCCGGCCTTCTCCGGACGGGACGTCAATGCGTATCAGCGACAGTAGGTCGAGGTCGTCTCCGAAAACGTCTGCGCCGGCGTGGTCGCTACCAAGTGGACTTCTTCTGCCCTGACCGGCGGATGGTGATCGAGGCGGATGGGGATGTGCATGCCTCCCCGGACCGCATTCGGAGGGACGAGAGGCGGGAGGAGTATCTCAGGGGTTTGGGGATCGTGATCGTCCACTACACCAACGATGAGATTCTCCAGAATCTTGAGAGGGTGATCGAAGATCTGTGGAGCCGGTTGCAGGGCCTCTCTACCTCCCGCCAACCCCTCCTCACAAAGGAGGGGGGTCTGAACTCTCCCCGAAAGAATCCCATTAACTCCAGGACGGACCAAGTGGAGTTACCGTAGTTTTGCGGCACCCCCTCCGCACCCCTTGCCAAGGACGGGATGGGGCCATGCAATGCCGTGCTTGATCGCGGGCCATCCTGGCCTGCTTTCTTCTCACGGCACCAGGACTCCTTGCCCATGTGTCGCAGCGCCAAGGATGGCGCAGCATGGACCATGGCCTTCCCCCGCCACGCCCCGTGCATGGTCCCGAACCGTGTTCGGGACTGCATACGGGGCATGGGGGGAGGGTTGGCTGGGGGCGAAATGCCCCGCCACGTAAGAGGGAGATTCAGTAAGTTCCAGCCGAGCCCCAGTTGACTGTGGGCAGAAAACTGGGATAATCGGCGCCGCGTTGCTTGGCCGCAGGGGGGTGGTATGGGCCCCCCGCCCCGGGCGGGTCGTCCCGGCAAATCACCACAATGAAAATCAAGGTGGACAGGATTCCGGAGGAAGGCATGTCGGTGGAAATCGAGAAGGACGTGACGTGGCTCAAAGAGCACCAAGACACGACCGTGCTGAACGGCGTTCGATTCCTCTCGCCTCTGGCCTCGAAGGTCTTCCTTCAGCGCCGCGGCCGGGACGTCCTCGTTCGCGGCAACCTTGCGGTGAACATCAGGGCCACCTGCGTGCGCTGTCTGGACGAATTCCCCAGCCGTCTCAGCGCGAAATTCGACCTCCTGTGCGTGCCCCGTGGCGCCACACAGATCACGGAGGAGGACGACGAGCCGCCTCGCGGAGGACGGTCACACGACACGGAACTCAGGTCGGATGACCCGGGGGTCGAGACCTACTCGGGCGGCCAACTGGATCTCGACCCGATCCTCGACGAGCACCTGAACTTGGCCGTCCCCATGCGGTTTCTCTGCCGGGAAGATTGCTCCGGGCTCTGCCCGCGATGCGGTGCGAGCCTCAACACCGGCGCGTGCCCCTGCCGCACCGGCGTCCGGAACACGGCCGCCGTCTGAGCAACAAACGAACCGAGGTTACCGATGCCAAATCCAAAAAAGAAACATTCCTACTCGCGAACGCACAAGAAACGGAACCACCAACACCCCGCGAGGTGGGGGCGCTCGCGATGTCCGAACTGCGGGAACATCAAGGTCCCGCATCTCGTCTGCCCCACCTGCGGGACCTACCGGGACCGGGAAGTCATTCCCGTCGAGTCCTGATCCCTCGTCGGCCGAATTCGTGGCCGGTGGATTGACCCACATGATGACCGCTCTGGTCCGATGAGCCACGCGACGCTCCCCGTAGCGTTGGATGCGATGGGCGGCGATCACGCCCCCGGCGCGGTGGTCGAGGGGGCCGTTCAGGCGGCCCGGGATCTGAAGATCCCCGTGCTCCTCGTCGGCCGAAAACCGGAGATCGAGGCCGAGTTGCGACGGCACGGTGCGGAGGAGAGCCTGCTGCGCATCGAGCACGCGCCGGACATCATCGCAATGGACGAAAGCCCGGCCCGCGCCATCCGTCGGAAAGAATCCTCCATCGGGATCGGCCTCGATCGCGTCCGCGATGGGAAAGCCTGCGCCTTCGTGAGCGCCGGGAATTCGGGCGCCGTCATGGCGTGCGCCCTCTTCGTCCTGCGTCGAATCGCCGACATCGAGCGGCCTGCGATCGCGATCACCGTCCCCACATCCAACTCGAACTGCCTTCTGATCGACGCCGGCGCCAACGTGGATTGCAAGCCACAGCATCTGCGGGATTTCGCGATCATGGGTGCGACCTATGTCCATGCATTGGACGGCACGTCGGCCCCATCCGTGGGTCTCCTCGCCAACGGCGAGGAGGAAAGCAAAGGCAACGATCTGACCCAGAAGACGCACGAACTGCTCAAGGCCACGCACCTGAAGTACGCGGGCTACGTGGAGGGTCGGGATCTCTACCGCGGAAAGACCGACGTGGTGGTGTGCGACGGGTTCGTCGGGAACGCGGTTCTCAAGGCCAGCGAGGGGTTGGCAGAGATGATTTTCAAGGCGGTCAAGGAGGAGCTCACCAAGTCCATGCTGCGCAAGGCGCTCGCGGCGCTTCCGGCCGTCTTCCTTCGCACTCTCTTCAAGAGGCTGGACTACGCCGAGTATGGCGGGGCGCCGCTCCTGGGTGTGAAGGGCGTGACCATCATCGCGCATGGCGCGTCCAACGCCAAGGCGATCCGGAACGCAGTGAAGACCGCGTGGGAACTCCACCGCAAGGGCCTCATGACGCAGATGGAGCGGGCCCTCCACACCGCCGCGCCTCATGCTCCGCGGGCGTAGCGGCCTGCAGGGCAAGTCGTGACCGGGTCTCCGGGAATGAGATTGCTTCGCCGGCCCGCTTCGCCATCGCTCGCGGCTCCGGCTCGCCATGACAAAGGGGGGGTGTCATGGCGAAGGAGTCCCCGCCACCCGGCGGGGACGACTGAAGCAATCCCGGCCAGACCCCGTTCTGCCGAGCACTAGTACCATGTTGACTAATTCTTGGAACAGATCGGTGCCTCCAACATGGTACTTTCGGAACGATGTTTGCTTCCGCAAACATCGTTCCGATGGTCCCGCGTCGGTGACAATCCGCTCCAAGAATTCCTCAACGCGGGACTAGCCACGATGGGCACGGTCATCGTCGGATTGGGCGCCGGGCTGCCGGAGCGGGTGATGACCAACCGCGACCTCGAGCACCAAGTGGAGACCAGCCACGAATGGATCGTCGAGCGGACGGGCATAGAGGAACGCCGACTCTCCGCGCCGGGTGATTCGGCCTCCGTTCTCGGCACGGCCGCGGCCCGCCGAGCCCTGGCCCAAGCCGGCCTCGCCCCCGAGGCCGTGGACGGAATCATCGTCGCCACCACCACGCCGGATCAGTTCACCCCCAGCACGGCCTGCCTCGTGCAACGAAATCTCGGCGCGGCGCGCGCGTTCGCCTTCGACATCTCCGCGGCTTGTACGGGATTTCTCTACGCCCTCACCGTCGCCGATGGACTCCTCCTCGCCGGACGGGCGAAGACCTGCCTCGTGCTCGGCGTTGACCTCCTGACACGCGCCCTCGATTGGGGCGACCGCTCCACCTGCATTCTCTTCGGAGACGGCGCGGGCGCCGCGGTCGTGAGCCGAAGCGACTCCGATCGCGGACTCCTCTCCGCCCAGCTCTTTGCCGACGGCTCCGGATATTCCATGATCGAAATCCCGGGCGGAGCGTTCCCCGCCCAGGCCGACGGCACCCCCGCCGCCCCCCGCCTCATCCGCATGAAAGGGAAGGAAGTTTTCCGTTGGGCCGTGCAGGTCACCGAACGGGCCGTGCGCAAAGAGCTTGAGGCACACGCTCTGCGTCCCCAGGACGTCCGCGCACTCGTGTTGCATCAGGCCAACATCCGGATCGTCCGCGCCGTTCAAGAGCGGCTCGGCTTCTCCGATGCGCAGACCTTCGTGAACGTGCAGAAGTATGGCAACACTTCCGCCGCCTCCATCCCGATCGCCCTCGAGGAGGCACGGAGAACCCTCCCGCTGCAACCGGGGGACTTGGTCGTCATGGCGGCCATGGGCGCCGGCCTCACGTGGGGCACGGCCACGATGCGATGGTAGCCGGCTTTGGAATCTGAAATCCAAGATCTCAGACGGGTGGCGGGGTGACCGCCGCCTTCCTCTTCCCCGGCCAGGGGAGCCAGTACGTGGGCATGGGCAAGGCCCTCGCCGAGGCTGAGCCGGAGGCTCGCGAGGTTTTCAGCGAAGCGGACAGGGTACTCGATGCCCCCCTCACCCGCCTGATGTTCGCGGGGCCCGAGGCGGAGTTGACGCTCACGCACAACGCCCAACCGGCCATCCTGACCGTGAGCGTGGCCGCGGCCCGAATTCTGGCGAAGCGTGGCGCGCCCCGACCGGCCTTTTGTGCCGGCCACAGCCTCGGCGAGTATTCGGCGCTGGTCTTTGCGGGAGCGATGTCTCTCCCAGATGCCCTCCGCGCTGTGCGCCAGCGCGGCCGCCTCATGCAGGAGGCGGTGCCCCAGGGGCGCGGTGCCATGGCGGCCGTCCTCGGCCTCGAACGGGCCGCGGTGGACGAGGTCTGTGCCGATGTCGCTCGCCGCGTCGGCCTCGTGGCCGCGGCCAACTACAACGGCGCCGGTCAGATCGTCATCTCGGGCGAAGCGCCTGCCGTGCGCGAGGCCGGCGAAGCCCTCAAGGCTCGCGGGGCCAAACGTGTTCTGCCCCTGGCCGTTAGCGCGCCCTTCCATTGCCCCCTCATGCAGCCGGCGGCCGACCGCATGCGCCCCGTTCTCGACGCCATCGCGGTCCGCCGTCCGGAGGTGCCGCTCGTCTGCAACGTCACCGGCCGGCCGTACGAGGCGCAGGACGACGCCGCATTCGCTGCCGAGGCCCGCGCAAAGCTGACTCAACAAATCGTTTCCCCTGTGCTATGGGAAGAGACCATGGAAACGATGAGACACCACGCCGTCAGCGTCTTCGTGGAGGTCGGCCCCGGCAACGTCCTCTCGGGGCTCGCCCGTCGCGCCGTGCCCGGGGCGCGGTGCGTGGCCACGGAGGCTCCGCCGACGTTCGACAAGGCCCTGGAGGCATTGCGTGGCTGAAACCTCACCCCCCCCGAGAAAGATCTCAAATTTGAAATTTGAAATTTCAGAGGAGCCCCTTCCAAGAATCTCCAATCTCAAATCTGAAATCTCAGAGGAGCGCCCCGCGCGCGAGCTCGAGGGCCGCGTCGCCCTCGTCACGGGCGCCAGCCGCGGCATAGGCCGCGAGACGGCCCTCGCGCTGGGTTTACGCGGCGCGCGCGTTGCGATAACATACCGCGAGAAACGTGATGCCGCTGAAAACGTCCTCCAAGATCTGAAAAGCCGCGCTGTAGAGGCCATGGCCCTCCAGTTCGACGTGGCGGACACGGCCGGCGCGAAGTCCGCCTGCGAGCGCATCGAGGAGGCCTGGTCGGCCCTCGACATCCTGGTCAACAACGCCGGCGTCACGCGCGACAACCTGTTCATCCGTATGAGCGACGAGGAGTGGGACGACGTGATCCGCACCAACCTGCGCGGCGCCTTCGCCCTTTCGCGGGCCGTCGCGCGGGGCATGATGAAACGCCGCCGCGGGCGCATCATCAACATCGCCTCCGTCTCCGGGCTCCTCGGCAACGTCGGCCAGGCCAACTACGCGGCGTCCAAGATGGGCCTCATCGGCCTGACCAGGTCGCTCGCCCGCGAGCTGGCCGGGCGGGGGATCACGGTGAACGCCGTGGCCCCGGGATTCATCGAGACCGACATGACCGCCCGCCTCCCCGAGCGGGCCCGTACCGAACTCCTCCAACAAATTCCCCTCGGGCGGTTCGGCCGCGCTGAAGAAGTGGCCGAAACCGTCTGTTTCCTCGCTTCAGAAAAGGCCGCCTATATCACCGGACAGGTGGTCTCGGTGAACGGTGGCCTGCATATGTGAGCAAAAGGAAGGTGAGCCATGGCAGCGAATACCGAACAACGCGTGCGCGAAATCATCGCGGAACAACTCGGGATGGACGTGGATGAGGTGAAGCTGGACGGCTCCATCGTGGACGATCTCGGAGCCGACTCTCTCGACATCGTGGAGATGATGATGGCCCTCGAAGAGGAATTCGGCATCGAGATTCCGGAGGACCAGGCAGAGAAGATCCAGACGGTCAAAGACGCCATCGGCTACATCAAGGAGCACCAGTCCCAATAGCCCCCCGGCCCCTCCCCCCCCCCCGGCGCGTCGTCGCCACCGGGCTGGGGGTCATCTCCCCCCTCGGGATCGGCGTCGAGAAGAACTGGAACGCCCTGATGGCCGGCGCCTCCGGCATCGGCCCCATCACCCACTTCGATACCGCCAAGTTCGACGCGCGGATCGCGGGCGAGGTGCGCGATTTCTCCCCGGAGAACTACATGGAGAAGAAGGAGACGCGCCGCATGGAGCGCTTCGCACATTTCGCCGTCGCCTCGGCCCGGATAGCCTTGGAGGACGGCGCCTACACCATCCCGCCGGAGGAGGCCGCCCGTGTGGGCGTGGTGATCGGCGTCGGGATGGGCGGACTGCCGGCCATCGAGCGGACGCGCGATACGCTCGTGCAGCAAGGGCCTTCCCGCGTCACGCCCTTCTTCATCCCCCTCGTCATTCCGAACATGGCCGCGGGTCACGTCTCCATCCAGTTCGGGGCGAAGGGCCCCAACTTGTGCACGACTACGGCCTGCGCGGCCGGGGCCCATGCCATCGGCGAGGCCTCGCGCCTCATCCAACAGGACCACGTGGACGTCATTCTCGCGGGCGGCGCCGAAGCGACGGTGAGCCCCCTGGCCGTGGCGGGCTTCGACTCAATGAAGGCCCTCAGCCGCCGGAACGGCGAGCCGCAGAAAGCCAGCCGCCCGTTCGAACGCGACCGCGACGGTTTCGTTCTCGCCGAAGGCGGGGCGGTCCTTCTCCTCGAAGAACTGGAGCATGCCCGGAGGCGCGGGGCGAGGATCTACGCCGAGCTCATCGGCTATGGCCTCAATGGGGACGCGCATCACATCACGACGCCTGCGCCCAACGGCGAGGGCGCGGCGCGATGCATGCGCCTCACGCTGGACGATGCCGGGATCGCGCCGGTGCAGGTGGACTACATCAACGCCCACGGCACTTCGACAAAGTACAACGATGCGAACGAGACGGCGGCGATCAAGACGGTCTTCGGACCGCACGCATCATCCGTCGCGATCAGCTCCACCAAATCCATGACCGGCCATCTCTTGGGCGCCGCCGGGGCGGTGGAGGCCGTCTACTCCATCCTCACGATTGTGAGGGGCACGATCCCGCCCACGGTGAACTACGAGAACCCCGACCCCGAGTGCGATCTGGACTACGTCCCCAACACCCCACGGCAGAAGGATGTTCGCTGCGTGCTCTCCAACTCCTTCGGCTTCGGCGGCACCAACGCGTGCCTGCTCTTCAAGGCCTTCGAGGACTGAGAACCTATCCGAAAACCCCCGCACTCGTAGGGGAGCATCTTCAGATGCTCCCTCCTCATGGGCGGGTCTGAAGACCCGCCCCTACAGGGGCTCTCGGATAGGCTGTAAGAGCGGCGAACCTCGGGCTGCTCCGCGCCGACGTTGCCAAGCCGGCTCGCGGGCGATAGAATACAGCAGGGATGAGCAAACCGATTCTGAGGGTGCGGATCACGACGATGCGGAGCAAGACTGCGGCTCTTCCGGCCCTTTTTGACACCGGATCTTTCTTCTCCATCATCCGGGAAAACCAGCTGCCCACAGGAACGCCCATCCTGCCGTATCCTGAGCGCCGGGCGTTGCGCACGGCGGGCCGACGGGGACAACTCAGGGTGACCGGGGTCACCGAACTTGTCGTTGACATCGGGAGAAGACGAGTGCAGACGTCGGTGCTGGTCTCCCCCGATCTCGGGCGCGAGTTCCTGATCGGAGCGGGAACGATGCAGATGTGGGACATCTCGGTACGCAACCGAAACGGGTCCACCAAGGTCGTCGTCGGCCGCGACGTTCGGAATCCCGAGATCACCGAGGTCGCGGCACTCCAAGAGGGTCAGCATGGGACCCCGAGTGATCCGACGCCTTCGCAGACCTCCGCTCCGGCCCCGATCCGCCCGCTCCTTTCGGTCACCGAGAAGGCCGCCCGGAGAATCCTCGACCTGTGCAAGCGGCAGGCGCCAACCGATGGGGCCAACGCCTACGGCATACGCCTCAAGGTGATCGGCGGCGGCTGCAACGGGATGCAGTACAAGATGAACCCCGACACTCAGGCGCGGCCCGGCGACCGCGTGTTCGACGCCCCGCTCGGGCTCAAAGTCTTCGTGGATCTCAAGAGCCTGATCTACCTCAAGGGAACCGAGATCGACCTGAATGCCAACCCGCTCGCCGGAACCTTCGAGTTCAAGAACCCCAACGTCAAGAG
Source organism: Nitrospirota bacterium (assembly GCA_016190245.1). Classification (GTDB taxonomy): domain Bacteria; phylum JACPQY01; class JACPQY01; order JACPQY01; family JACPQY01; genus JACPQY01. The sequence continues at coordinate 108,170 of JACPQY010000071.1, forward strand.
CACCTGCGGCTGCGGCCTCTCCTTCTCGACCTGAGCCTGGCCGCCACCGTCGCGTATGAAACCGGCTTCGGGCGCGGGGAGGACCCTCCACTGCACCGTCTTCCCGCCTTCATCTGCCGCCACCCTCCTGAATCGCGAAACGCGCCTGCTCCGTGCCCTCGATGAGGGCTCCGTCGAGCGCGCCGCGTGGTGCCTCTTTTCGACTTTCGACTCTGAATCCATCGCCCTGGGACGCTACGAGCATCCTGCCTCTGCTATAAAGACCGATCTCTGTCGCGAGCGAGAGGTACCGGTGGTCCGCCGCCCCACCGGCGGAATCCCCGTTCGGTTCGGTCCAGGCACGCTGCACGTGGCCCTTCTCCTACCCCACGCCTCCGTCTGGCTCGACACTCCCCCGCCCAAGATTCTCAACCGATATTCCCGCGGCCTCCTCGCCGCGCTTCAGGGGCTCGGCTTGGACGCCGCCTACACCGGCCGGGAGTTCCTTTCCGCGAACGGCTCGCACGTGGGCTACCTCTCGTTCGAGATCGCACAGGGCGGCGCCGTGCTGGTGGAAATCGTGCTCGGCCTCGAAGCCCCCTGGACCGTGGCTGACGATCTCATCGCCCACCCCGCCCCCGCGGGCTTCGCGACCGGCGGCAAACCCAGCCGGTCCCTCCAAGATCTTCTCAGCCGCACCGTCACGACCGAGGAAATGATCCAACACGTCCTGGACGGCCTCCGGCGCCGCTACGGAATCGAGCCGTCGCCAGCCGACCCTCTCCCCCTGCTTTCACCAAGCCGGAACGAAACCCCGATCGAGGACGAGCCCCTCGACGGCTTCCGCCATGCCCGCCTCCCCGTCAGCATCGGCTTCGTCGAAGCCTTCGTCGAGCTTCGTGAGCGGACCCTCACGCGCGCACACTTTCGGGGGGACTTCCTCGCGGACTCGCCGGGCATCGGTGAGCTCGAAGCTCGTCTCGCGGGCGCACCCTGCACCGCCGAAACGATCGAAGCCTCCATGCGCTCCGTGTACGATGGCGCGCGTCACGTCCTCCTCGGCGCCCGCCCCGACGACCTCGCTCGCGTCCTCGGCGCCGCGACCGGGGCTATGCCATCTTGACCCGCACGTGCGCGATGCCGTTGGCGATCAAGCCCCTGGGTCTCGACCCTGCAGAAGGGCCGCGGCTCCTTGACCCAGTGCAGACTGCGTTAGGGAAGGACGGGGCTCACCTCGGCTGAGTGATGCCGCGCGCGGGTGAGACGGCGCGATCAGCTCTTAGCGGGCTTGGCCTTCACGTGAAGGCCGCATTCCTTCAGGTCGGGTCGCTCCCACCACCACCGGCCCGCACGCTCGTCCTCTCCAGGCTGAACGGCGCGCGTGCAGGGCGCGCATCCGATCGAGGGGTACCCGCGGTCGTGCAGGGCATTGTAGGGGATCTTGTTCGACTTGATGTGGTCCCAGACCTCGTCGCGTGTCCACCGGATAATGGGGTTGACTTTCACGATGCCGCCGTGATCCGCGTCGAATTCCACCGCGGCCACGTCGCCCCGCGTCACGGACTGCTCGCGGCGCAGCCCCGTGATCCACCCGCGCAAGCTGCCCAGCGCCCGGCCCAACGGCTCGACTTTGCGGATGCCGCAGCACATCTTGCGCGCCTCGATGCTGTGATAAAAAAGGTTGAGGCCGTGCTCGCGCACCATGTTCTCCACGGCGCCTGAGTTGGGGAAGTACACCTCGATCGGGATCCGGTATCGCTCGCGGATCCACTCCATCACATCGTAGGTCTCCTGGTGGAGCCGGCCCGTGTCCAGCGTGAATACGCGCGGCTTCTCGACCACCTTTGCCATGAGATCGATCACCACCACGTCCTCCGCGCCAAAGCTGGAGGCCAGCGCGATCTGCGGGTGATAGCGGTCGAGCGTCCATCGGAGGATCTCGAGGGCGGATTTCGAATCGAATTCCCGTCCGAGTTGGCGAACCTCTTCGGCGGAAAGCTTCGCCTGGGGATTAATCATAGACCACCCTTATAGGACACGGGGCCTTCTCTTGCAAGTCCGCCTCCGCGCAGCCAAAGAGAATCCGCCCGAGCGCCGAGCGCCGCACGCCTTTGACGACGACAAGGCTCGCTTTCTCGGTCTTGGCCAGGCGGTTGACGGTCCCCACGAATTCACCGGATTCCACGAGCGTCCTGCACGCCACCTCCTCCTGCTTCGCCTTCTTCTGAAGCTCGTCGAGGATCTGGTAGCCCTTCTGGCGATACTCCTTCACAAGAGCAGCCTCGAGCTGGCGGCCCGGTTTTTCGCCCACGATCCCGGAATCGCCAAGACGGTTGAAGGCGTTGCTGAGGACGTCCGTTTCCAGGATGAACGCCGCCAAGAGAGGCTGCTGAGACGACTTGGCCTCCTCGATCGCGGCATCCAGGACCTTTGTGGATTGCCGCGAGAGGCTGAGGGCGACGAGAATGGGCTCCATTCACCCTATTATAGCGAATGGAGGATGCGCGGGACATCGACGGGGAAGCGCCGCGGAGACACCCATGGCCTCCCCGCCGGACGCCGCTGATGTGGCACCACACCCAAGAGGGGCACGCCGGCGAGGCGGCGGAGGGCGTCAGGGTTTGTCCTCCCCGCGAGGCCGGCGCGACCGTCGGTATCGTTGAGGATGACACCATGGACTCTCAGCCCGGCGCTACGGGCGACAGAGAGCGTGAGCAGGGTCTGGTTGAGCGTGCCGAGCCCGAGCCGGGCCACGACAACGAGCCCCACGTCCAAGCGTCCTGTCAGATCGGCATACGACGCGCTCGCGGTGAGCGGAACGAGGAGACCGCCGGCGGTTTCGATCAGGGTGACGTCATGCTCCCGGATGAGTCGTCTCGCCAGACCGAGGATCCTGCGAGGATCAACCCTGCGCCCCTCCCGCCCTGCCGCGACCCACGGCGCCAACGGAGCCCGGAACACGTACGGGCAGATCGCCTCGATCGGAGCCGCGCACCCCGAGGCAGACCGGAGGCACGCGACATCCGAAGCGCGCCGCCGGTCCCCGTTCGCAACGCCCGTCTCCACCGGTTTCATCACTCCCACCCGAAGGCCCAGAACCTTCAGACGCTCGGCGAGGGCACAGGCTACGAACGTCTTCCCCACACCCGTGTCCGTGCCGGTGATCATCAGGGCGCGGCCTCGCACGGGGGGTGAGAAACGAAGGCGCTTGTCCATGGTGGGGGGTGGCGCCTACAATAGCCCCGAGCATGAAGATGGCAAGTCGGCAGACGACCGACGGCAAGCTGCAGAATGACACATGAACAGAGCTGACGCCGTTCGCACCAAGAACGAGCTCTGGAGCCGGCTCACCGCCAAGGATCTCGATCCGAAAACTCAGTCGCTGGTGAAGCGGGCACTGGTGGGTGTCGGCGTTGAACCGACCTCCCCAAACGAAGGCGCCATCCTCGTGTGGCTGGGCACGGACGACCCCGCCGCCAAGGCGCTGTGCGAGAAGTTCCTCGGCGGCGCCGCCAAACCGAAATACCTCGTGGCGACCGTCCCCACGATCCCCGCGCCCATCCCCGCCGGCGGTAAGCGCAGCGCGAAACGCTACCACCAACGTCTGCCCATCTTCCCGGGGGTCGCCGTGGGACACCCGGCGGGCCGGACGGCCACGCTCGGTTGCATCGTCACCCGCGGAACGGACATTTTCGTCCTGACGAGCGCCACCGGGGCGGTCCCGAAGGGGGCGGCGCCGGACGCCGGGATTCCCCTCTGCCAGCCCGGTCATATGGAGGGCTGCCACACGGCCGATGCCATCGCCACGCTCGTGCAGTGGGATGTCCTCGATCCCCTCAAGCTCAACGCCAGCGACGCGGCCCTCGCCCAAATCATCCCCAAGGCCAAACGCCTCATCCGCGACACGATCGACGAACAAATCCCGTTCAACACGATCGGCGAGGCCCGCACGGACACCCCCTTGCAGAAATACGGCCGCACCACCGGGTGGACGATCGGGAAACTGGTGGACGCGAGTTTCACGGGCATCATCGTGGCCGAGGGGCAGCCGTTCCCGTTCTGTGACCTGCTCGTGGTCCAAGGCTACAACGAGCGAAAGAAGCCCGTGGATTTCGTGCAGGGCGGGGACGCGGGCGCCGCCCTCATCCACCTCGATGGTGGCCGAGCCACGCTGGTCGGCCTGATCGTGGCCTCGATGGCCGGTGGCTACGCGCTCGCCACGCCCATCTCCACCGTTTTCCAGAAGTACGCTCTGACCCTCGCGCATCTGCCGCCGCCCAGCGCAACGTAGCGGCCGGGAGCTCCGCCAAGCGGTCACGAACGGTTGATCCCGTCGTCCGGCTCGGTGCGCTCGGCGGCCTCGTCTAGCGCGTTTCGGTCTGCTCGTGGGGGACGGCCCGATCGATCGCTTTCCGAGCGGTCCGCGTCACGATCACCACGACGGCCGCGGTCGCGAGCAGGCCCCCCGCGAACAGAACCGTCCTCGCCGTGCCGCCGCTCGCCCCCCCCCCGGCGGCCAGGCCCGCGAGGTTCCTCGCCGCCGCTCCCAGGTAGACGTACAGGATCGTCCCCGGCAGCATGCCCATCCACGAGGCCAACACGTAGTCCCTGAAACGCACCGCGGTGATGCCGTAGGCATAGTTTAGGAGGTTGAAAGGAAACACCGGCGAGAGGCGCGTGAGGAACACGATCTTGAACCCTTCCCGGCGGACGGCGCGATCGATCGCCCCGAACCGCGCCAGATGAGCGACCTTCCTCTCGACCCACTCCCGCGCAAGGGTCCGGCCAACCCAAAACGCCGCCGAAGCCCCCAGCGTGCTGCCCACCGAGACCGCCACCACGCCCACGGCCACCCCGAACACGGCCCCTGCCCCGAGCGTGAGGATGGAACCAGGGAGAAGGAGCACACAAGCCGGTATCCAGATCGCCGCAAGGGCGAGCGGCCCGAGGGCGCCCAACTCCTCCACCCCGGCCAAGGCCCGAGTCAGAAGATCCCGTACGGGAAGCAAGACTCCAAGCAGGGCCACGCCGGCCAGCGCCGACACGCCGACGATCAGCTTCACCCGGCCCGACCTCGCTGGGTCCGACTCGCTCATGGTCTCGATGAGTGATCCCGGAGATCGAATCGTGACGTCCGAGGCTGCGTCACACCTTGTCGAACCCTTGGTCGCGCGCACGGCCCTCGTCCACTGTGTACACGAAACGCAAGATGCGGTCGCGGTCGTGTTCGGACAGTTCCAAGAACCGCACGCGATGGAGGTAACGATGGCTCTCCTCAAGTGGATCCAACTCCTGGTGACCCAGAACCGCGGCGCTCACCGAGATCACCTCTCCTGAATCTCCGGGCAGGCACAGTTCGAGAATGATCCGATCGCCGGCAGGGATCACCTGGGTCGTGAGGATCGCCGCTCCTCCCGCACTGAGGTTGACCACGCTGTCCTCGGGAAACATGCCCGCCGACTCGGCGCGGTGCCAGAGGGCCCGCACCGACGTCTCCACTCGGAGGCTGGTGCGGCGTTCGAGCCCCCCACTGGGGTTTCGCTTGCGCACACCCAGCAATTGGTACACCCCCTCCTGCTCACCAAACCCTTTCAGCACGGTCGGCCGCCACCGCACGGCCTCCACGAGGTCCCGAAGTTGAAGGTAGGTTGACTCATGCAGCAGGATCTGGCCCGCCGGGGCCATCGCCTGGAGACGGCACGCGAGGTTCACGATGCTTCCGAGGACGCTGTAGTTGGCCCGAGATCTCGCACCGAGACCGCCGGCGACCAGCATGCCGGTGGACAGGCCCATCCCCATCTCAAGCGTGGGCTGATCCTGCTCCCTCCGGCTGAGGTTGTGCCGGCGCAGCGCCTGCTGGATCGAGACCGCAGCTCGGATCGCCCGTTCCGGATCATCGGGATGGGTCTCGGGTGCACCCCAGTACGCAAGGAAACTGTCTCCCGCAAACCTGTCCACGTGCGCCCCATCCGAATGAAGAATCTGCACGGCAAACTCGAAGTACCCGTTGAGCATGGCCAGCACGTCCTCCGGCCGCATGATGTCGGCGAGGGTCGTGAAGCTGCGGAAGTCGGCCGAGAGGACCGTTGAGTTCCGCCTCTCGCCCGTCAAGAGGCTCCCAGCGGGCAGCCCTTGCACACGAAGCCGCACGGCGGGCCCGAGGGCCTGGGAAAGATGCCCGCGCAGTCTCGCTATGCGCGGCCCGAACCAGAAAAACACCAGAATGCCGCCTACAACCGCCCCACACAGCGTCGCAGCCAGAACCCAAATCAGTTCCACACGAGTGCTCTTCTATTCATACGACACGCCGACCCGATTGACCACCTCTTGGCCGGCTGCATGGAACGGTACGCGGGGGGTGGGATGACGTGTGGCGCGCATTGTGGTACCATGCGAGTCATCATTCACGTGAGACTGCGGCGTTCGTTCCATCCCTTGCTGACAGCCGTGCTCCTGGCTGGAGCACTCCCCCTCGCCTCGTGCTCCGACACGGACGAAAGCGAAACCTACACATTCCCGGCGCGGATCGGCGGGGCGGACGCGCATCACTTCCTCGTCGGCGGCTCCGAGGTCGAGGGTCAATCCCTTCTCGTTACCGAGGTGGGATGGCGACAGATGTATGACGCGATCCTGGCGCTGGACGCCGAGCCGGGCGACAACATCCAGCCCGGGAGCGACGGGAATTGGCAAGAGGCGCTCAGTGAGGGGAGCGCGTTGGACCTCTCGCTCACGTGGGAGGAGAACGGGACCACCCGTACGATGACGCTCGACGAGTTTCTAGGCGTGTCTTCCGGCAGCACGGGGGCCGCCCTCCGCTTCACGGGGAACGACAAGGTCGGCCGCTCGGAGAACCCCGGCCATCGGCTCTGCCTGGTGAGTTGCCCCTATGGTGTCGCGAGCAACGGCGACCTGCCGTTCTCCGCAGCGGAACGAGAGAGCTTTCGCGCGGCCGCTTCCGCACCCCCCGCCGGCGCCGCTGTCCAAATGACGGCCGGTGTACGCGCCGGCGTGCGTGGGGGCGTCCGAGGGGGAGTGAGAGCGGCACCGACACGGTGACACCCAAGCCGGACCCTTCCGCCTACGGGACGTAGTCCGGCTCGTTCCCTCGCTTCCACTTGATACTGCATCCCATGCTCGGTTTCTGATCGGGCGATACCGGCCTGGCCGCCAGCACCGCATCGAGAGCGGCCCTCAGATCGCGCCCGGTGACGGGCCTTTCGTTCCCGGGGCGACTGTCGTCAATTTGGCCCCGGTAGACGAGCTTTCGCTCCTTGTCGAAGAGGAAGAAGTCCGGAGTGCACGCCGCCCCATACGCCTTGGCAACGGCCTGCGTCTCGTCGAACAGGTAGGGGAAAGTGTATCCGGCCGATTGAATCTCTTTCTTCATGTTGGCCGGGCTGTCCTCGGGATAGCTTTCCGCGTCGTTCGAGTTGATTCCGACCATCCCCACCCCCTTCGCGCCGTACTCCCTGCCCAGTCGGGCCAACTCCTGCCTCACGTGCTTCACGTAGGGACAGTGGTTGCAGATGAACATGACCAGGAGGGCCGGCGCGGAACGATAGTCCTCCAAGGAGACGATCTTCCCTCCGGGATCGGGGAGCGAAAACTCCGGCGGTTTCGATCCCAGCGCCAATCTCATCGTGGACCGCGTCTCAGCCATCACGCCACCTCCTCCCCACCTCTATGTCCCCCCTCGACCCGCCGGGTCCGACACTCAGCCGCCGGCCGCCAACTCCAGTGCGAACATCTCATCCAGTCGCTGCATCAGGCCCCGGTACTCCGCCCAGCCTGCCAAGCGAACATCGCGGGGGAACATCTTGATGCGCTGCTTGAGCTGCCCCAGCTTCTCGGCGCGCTCGACCTTGAACTCGGTCCAGGCTTGGCCGACGCCGCCCACCGATTCGCGCAGAGACGCCCACCGCGTCCGCAGATCCTCTTCCGTGGACCGGATGGACTCGCGCAGGCGCGCCAATCCGTGCTCGATCACATCCGCCCGCAAGGAGGTTTCGAGACGCCCCGAGAAGGCCGCGATCTCTCCCTTACCTTCGGCTCGATAGTAGGCGGGTAAGGCCCGGACCTGCTTCGAGGCCTCTTTCAGCGCCGCACGTCGATCACGGTACAAGGCCCTAAGCTTTATCCCCAGCGACCGAAGATCTTCTCCGATGCCTGCTTTCGCCTCCGCCAGTCTGAGGGCCAACGCTCCCTCGGCTCCCCGGAGGTGATCCTTCAGTCTTGATAGCCCCAGCGCCCCCTGCGTGATCAACCGGAAGTGATACCCCATCACGCCGAGCCGGACGGCCTCGGCGAATCGGCGAGGATGCCGCCAGAGGCTCCACAGGGTGAACTTCAGGAATTCGGTGCGGCTCGTGTCCGTGAGAATCCGCCGAAGGGCCCGGAACAACGTCCTCACCTCCGCTCCGCGCGTCGCGCGCACGAACCAGGGGTTCGGCCCCAGCCGATCCAGGAGCGTCCGGCAACGGTGGTAGTAGTTCCTCAGCGTCCGATCGTAAATCGTCGCAAGGATCCGTTTGTAGCCCTCGGACAGCTTGGCCGTCGCCATCCGGGGCACAAAATTGGGTTCGAACGAGTGGGTATTGTTGCCATCCGAATCGCAAAGAAGCCGGCCCTCGCGCTTCATTCGCTCGTAGAGCTCGGTCCCTCGTAAGGCGGTCAGGATGCCCACCATCGCCATGGGGATTCCCGCCTGCTGGATGAACCGAATCTGGCGCTCGAAGATGTCCTCCGCATCGCTATCGAATCCCACGATGAAGCCCGCCGTCACCTCGAGGCCGTGTTTTTGGATCTTTTCCACGCTACCCAGAAGATCTTCCCGAAGGTTCTGCGACTTCTTGGTTTCCTTCAGACCCTCCAGCGACGGCGTTTCGATGCCCAGGAAGACCATATTGAACCCCGCGTCTCTCATCTGATCCAAAAGGTCTTCGTGATGGGCCAGGTTCACCGAGGCCTCCGTGAAGAAACGGAAGGGAAACCCCCGCTCGCGTTGCCAGGTTTCCAGGTGAGGCAGGAGGTTTTTGACAAGACGGACATTCCCGATGAAATTGTCGTCCACGATGAACATCGCGCCACGCCATCCGAGCTCGTAAAGGGCGTCCAGTTCCCTCAGGAGCTGCCCGTGCTCTTTCACCCTCGGCCGACGGCCGTAGATCTGCCAGATGTCGCAGAACTCGCACATGAACGGACACCCGCGCGAGTACTGGACACACATCGTGCCGTACGCTTCCATCCTGAGCAGGTCGAAACGAGGCAGGGGAACCGTGCAAACCTCAGGCATGGACGAAGCGCGGTACGAGGCCCGTGCGCGGCCCTGCTCGAAATCCGAAAGAAACTCCCCGAGAACATTCTCCGCCTCGCCCAGAACCAGGTGCGTCACCCCTTCCATTTCTCCCGTGTCGTGGGAGGTCGTCGGGTGCGGCCCCCCCGCCACCACGGGTACGCCGGCCGCCTTTGCCCTCTCCACCACCTCCTGGAACGACCGGTTCTGAACGACCATGGTCGAGGTGAAGACGACATCGGCCCACGCGAGGTGCTCGTCGGTGAGCGCCTCGATATTCATGTCCACCAGCTTGAGGCGGTACTGGCTCGGGAGCATGGCCGCCACCGTGATCAGCCCGAGCGGAGGCATGCTGGCCTTGCGCCCGATTATCGGCATGGCATGTCCGAAATTCCAATAGGTATCTTTGGGATACTCGGGATAGACCAGAAGCACATTTCGCGCCCGGTCCTGGGCGCCGTCGCCTGTCGTTTCGATATTTCTCATTGTGGGCTTCCTGCCTCCTCTTTCCCCTACCCCTACCAGACGCGGAGCGATATGGCAACATGGGGGGCTCCGCCCACGAGACCCGCCCCGCCTGCCCCCGCTACATGGCCGCGCGAAGGCGCCGGACCGGTTCGCCCATTGATCCTCTCAGGTCTTTCACGAAGAATGCCGCGAGGGGTCGCAAAGCCTCCCCCTCGGGAAACAGGCCCGACTCGACATACTCACCCACGTGGCAGTTGCTCACGGTGAGGAACTCCGCGGACGAGCAGGCTAGTGAATCGAACGACGTCAAGATGACGTGCCGATCGTCGGGGTAGAACGCCGCGACGGGGACGCCTCTCGCCATGGACGTCATAGCCAACTGGACGGCCGACTTGCGAAAGGGAAGCACGTGATTGAGGACGTGCCCCCTCGTCGCGCGAACGTCAAGGACGCTTCGCCCCCCCTTGCGCACCCTCGCCAAGATCTCGGACGACGTGACCTCAAACACGAAATCATCGGCGAGCTCCTTGGGGTAACCGAAAAGTTCCCGGCCAAGGATTACGGGCGCCATGGAATCCAGGTACAGCTTGAAGAAGTGAAACGCCTTGCCCCCCTCGAACGAGACGGGAGTGTAGTAGACGACCTCGAGGTAGGGATCCATCGGGCGGCCCCTCCCGCTGCCACCGACAGAATAGAACCTGTTCACCTCGACCAAGACCACGTGCCGCCCCAGAACAGACCTTGGGGCGTAGGGAGGCCGAAGCACCTGCGCCACCTGGTCCCGGGAGACTCGAAACACAAGGAACATGGCGTCGCCGTGGGCCAAGTAGGGGGCCGGATAGTCGGACACGGAGAGACCGAACTCCTGCGAGGTCGGTATTCGGTCCGACGGACTGACGCGCGCGGCGCGTGCCTGGGCCACGGGGGTCATGATCGGATCGCTCCGTCCATGGGCGGTTTCACCCCGCTGTAGTCCGCGCCGTAGTAGCAGGCTGCGGGCTTCCAGCCGGCCAGAGCGATGCACGTGTTGCAGTAGTGGCACCAGCGGATGTCCGTGCGACCCTCCCGAACCTTGTTGGGGAAATCCGGGTCGGCAATGATCTGCCGCCCCATCGCGATGATATCCCCCTCCCCTTTCTCCAGCACCGAGACCATCACCTCGGGCGTCTGGAACCCACCCATGCAAATGAGCGGTTGCTTCACCACGGAGCGGATCCGGCGGATGCCGTCCATGTTGAACCCCTCGCGGTACCTGAACCAGGCGTTGAGGAGGGGATTGATCGTCCGTGCCACGATCTTGACGGGGGTGGGCAGGTAGCGGCCCAGACCCTCCTTCATGACCACGGGCACCATGGACTCGCCAAGGATCGTTCTGGGATACTCGTACGTCCCGCTACTAAGCTCGATCGCATCCACCGCCATCCGACCCACCCGCTCTGCGATCTCAGGGAGCGAGCGCAGGGTCACGCCTTTCGGGAGCCCGTCCATGGAGTTGAGCTTCACCGTGACCAGAAAACCCCCGGCCGTCTTCTCGCGCACCGCCTTGACGATTTCGTCGAGGACCCGGAGGCGATTCTCGAGCGACCCGCCGTACTCGTCCGTCCTCTTGTTCGTCCGCCGCGAGATGAACGAGGAAACAAGATAGCCGTGTGCCGCATGGATCTGGACGCCGTCCAGTCCCGCCTCCTGCGCCCGGCGTGCGGCCTCGCCGAAACTCACGATCACCTCCTTGATCTCGTCTCGGGTCAGTTCCCGCGGCTTGATCAGCGACACGAGGTGACGCACGGGCGACGGCCCCACGACTTCGGTCGGGCCCTCATGCCCCACCCCCGGCACGGGGATCATCTGCCTGCCGGGATGCTGGAGCTGCGCCAGAATCAGCGCCCCGTGGCGATGAACCGTATCGGCCACGCTCCGCCACCCGGGAATCTTGTCGTCCTTGTCCAAGCCCGGCACGTGCGGCCCCATTTTCCCCTTGAGAAGGGTATAGACAACCCCCGTGTGGATGAGTCCCACTCCCCCGCGCGCGATCCGGTCATACCAATCCACATACTCTTGCGTGATGAACCCGTCCGCGCTGGCCCTCGTCTCGCCCGTGGCGGTCTTCGCTAATCGGTTCTTCACCGTCCGCTCGCCGACTCGGAGCGGCTGAAACAACGCTGAGTGATTAGGCTGGTCCATCGTGTCCTGCCTCCTTTGCCCTCTCCTACCCAGGTGCCGTGCCCTTGGGCACTCCACCCGCTCCCACCCACTGGAGAAGCCACTGTTTGAAATCCTCGAATCCCTGCTCCGCCCTCGCCGGACGCCCCATAATCAGGGCGCTCGTCCACAAGCCGAGCACCATCGCCAGGATCAGGTCAGCCAGTCTTTCGTCCGCCGACTTGGGTCGATTCGCGCGAGGCCCCATCACAACGCCGATGCCCTCGATGAGCATCCGCCTCAGTTGCTCGTACACCGGCCTGACCCTCTTTCCGATGCGCTTCTTCGTCACGGACTGCGCCACCAAGTCCAGGACCAGCGGCATGAGTGGCCAGGACGCCCGCATGCGCGACCACAGCCGGTCCAGGGCCCACGCCGCCTGCCCCAGCGAGGGGCCCGTCGCCGCCGCCGCAGAGAGCACCTCTTCCGAGACCCTCGTGTAGAGTTGACGAACCACCTCGACGAGCAGCTTTTCCTTCGATGAGAAATGGTACAAGACGAGTCCCTTCGACACACCCGCAGTCGCCGCCACCTCCTCCATCGAGGTCGTCTGAAATCCGTTTCGATTGAAGCACTCGATCGCCGCGGCAAGGATCGCCTGTGTAGAGGCAGCGGTCCGCTCCGCCTGCGTCCGCCCTGCCCTTCCGGCGGCCGCGGCGTCCGCGCGTCGCTCCCCGCCGATTCCGTTCAGAGGCAATGCCATATACTTACTGTCCAGATAGTCAGTATCTACACACCCTGGGAATCATGTCAAGCCCCCCCCTGGTTCCTGGGTCGGGGATCAGGAAGTCGGCGGTGCTCCGCGACTGATACTCAGCCGGCCGCCTCCGGAACCTGGGAGACTCGGTTCACTCCATCTCGCAGCCGTCCGCCGGATCGTCCGCCTCGTCACGACCGAAAACCTGGATGCCGTAGGAGCCCTCCGGCTCGTACGGCGGCTCAGCGTCAGCGGGATCGGCGAGGTCGGGGCTGCACGACATGCTGTAAAGGTATCGCTCATGGGCGCCGTCGTAAACGGCGTTGTTGCAGGAAATCGAGCGCACCCGGGCACGATCCACAAGCGTGACGCGGGCGGCAGGCTGCTCCTGGAGAATGGCCAGGATGTCGAAGACTCCGAAGAAGAGCTTTCCGCTCCGAAGCGAGTCCAGGAATGCCGCCCCGGAAAACATGAGGCCGTCCTCGTTGACGTACAGGTTCGAAAGCAGGACTGCATCCCTGGAAATGCTCCCCCGGTAGACATGGGTCAACGTGTGTGTCTCCGCATCGAAACGGAAGACCTGAGGGGTGTTGAGCTTCCCGCTGCCGGCGCCGATCACCACGTAGTCATGGAGGATGCCTCGTTTCGGATCCGCGGGCACGATGGCCGGCGAGGCCACTGTGCGACCCGTCAGGGGGAGGCGGGCAAGAAGCCCCCCATTCGGGCCGAAGGCCATGAGATCCGTCGGCGCGTCCGCATCCACGGCGTCGGCCACCCCGGAATAGTCACCGAACGCTGTGAACACGATTCCGTTGACGGGGTGAATCGTCGGGGAAGCCTCGGACAGCTCCTGGTCCAGCTTCTCCGCCCAGAGAAAACGAAGCTGCCTCGCCGCGGGGTCCCACGTGGCCGCCGCCATGTATCCGGCTTGGGCCTCCCCCAACTCGAAATTGACGCCGCCGGCCGTGGCGAGCTTCGAGAGGCGACCGTGCGTGAGCGCCAAGTAAAGGTGGTCGAGCCCGGTCTCCGGGTTCCGCCCCACAGCGATGCTGTTGAGGTTGAGCAGGCTGTCGCGCGTGAGCGCCGCTTCACCCACCAACCCGTACCGCGCGTTGATCCCTTCGGAGAACCTGAGATGGTCGAGGATCGCACCGGTGAGGCGGTGCAAAACGAGGATCTCCCCGTTGGCGGTCCCCACCACCCAGTTCCCTTCCGATGTCAGGTTTCCACCGCTGGGCGCCACGGACTGAAGTCGCTCCGCATCCGATGTGCGCCAGACGACAACCACGCCACCGCTCCCGTCGCCCGGCCCCCAGTAGCCCACCGCGGAGCCGGATTCTCCGCTCATGCTAATGACCGGACGATCGGGCATCGGCCCCTCGAGAGCCATCACAATCTCGCCGGGCTCCACCGCGGAATGCTTCGCGGAAATGCCGTCCGGCAGAGGGAAGATCTGCCCCGACACGGCGATTTCATTTTCGGTGAAGTAAATCCATTCATCGGGAGAACCCTCCAAAGCGGCTGCAACCCCCGGATCAGGTGTTCGCGCCAGGGCTGACCGGAGATCGACCCGGCGGATGCGCCACATCGAGGCGGTATTCGGCACCCCGTAGGCGGCCAACTGCCCGACGGCCTTCTCCCACAACGGGACCACCCTGCCGTCGCGCACCGTCATGCCGTGGGAGTTGGGCTCGCCGATGGCGTCGGCCCACGAGTTCCCAAAGATCCTCTCGCCGTTCCGGCCAAGGGTGACACCGGGCATCAGCCGGCGTGTCTCCAACCCTGAGGCCACCTCACGGATGCATCGAGGCATGGAATACGGCACGAAGTCGGAAATGCAGCGATCCCGGTGGATCTGGTACCACCTGTTTCCCTCCGGGGCGTAGGTGTCGTGGCACCAACCGTTCGGGGCGTCCCATACCGTCGAGGCGATCCCCGTCTGCCCCTCGGTGGATCCCGTTGAACTGCACCCAACCCCCAACAGTAAGGTTATTGAAAGGGCGGAGGCAGCGGTCCCCGCGGCGCGACGCGCCGCCCACGGCGCGGCCGCGCCATTCCGGGAATCACCCAACCCCGGCGTTTCGACGATGTGAATGCTCTTTCGACCGATGCTCGATTTATAGTCCATAGGTCGAAGATTAGACCCTTGGTCTAGTCTGTCAAGCGATCGCCGGTGAGCGGGTCCGAAATGCAAGGGGTCTCAATCCCAGGCCCCCCCATCTGCCGCGCAACCACTCTTGCGCGACATCGCACCGGCGGCAATAATGAACACCGCTGTTCAAACCTCACCGTCCCCGTAGCTCAGATGGATAGAGCGGCGGATTCCTAATCCGCAGGCCGTGGGTTCAAATCCCGCCGGGGACATGCCACCCGAGATGCCGAAGGATCGCCAGTAGCGGAGAACAAGTACCGTGTTGAACAAGTTTTGCAGCAGATCGAAAAATGGACAGTTCTCGTCAACACGGTACCTACGCCCCGCCCCTATTCGGAAATCCGAACGGAGAGCGGGGCTACCGCACAGCGAGAATGTCGGAAACTATTTCATGAATTCCTCAACGCCGTACTAGGCTTGACTCAACGTGTGAGACGATCGCTTGCCGCGGCAGGCATGGTTGCGGTCACCTTGGCCTGTAACGCGGATCTCTCCGGGAGGCGAGCCGCCCAGCCCAACATCATCCTGATCCTGACCGACGACCAGGAAGTTGAGAGCCTCGCGTCTATGCGGCGCGTCGGGGAGGAACTGGCACGCGCCGGCACCACCCTCACGCACGCCTTCGTCACCTTCCCGGTCTGCTGCCCCTCCCGCGCCTCAACCCTTCGCGGCCAGTACGTCCACAACCACCAAGTCCTGGGGAACTCGCCCCCGACCGGGAGTTTCACCCGTTTCGAGGAGCAAGGGCTCGAAGGCTCCACCGTGGCCGTCTGGCTGAAATCTGCCGGCTATCAAACGGCCTTCTTCGGCAAGTACCTCAATGGATATCCCGGAGACCTCGGCTCGTCCTACGTGCCCCCCGGATGGACCGATTGGTATGGTTCCCTCGGTCACTACTATGACTATCGCCTGAACGAAAACGGCCGCGTGGTGAAGTACGGCTCGGAGCCGGAGGACTACGAGACGGACGTGCTGGCGCGCCGGGCGGCCGATTTCATCAAGCTCGCCGCGCCGCTCGGCCCGATATTCATGTACATCGCGCCCTATGCGCCCCACGCCCCCGCCACGCCCGCGCCCCGCCACGCCTCCCTCTTCCCGGAGGCTGCCGCTCCCCGCCAGCCCTCCTTCAACGAGGAGGACGTATCAGACAAGCCCGAGTGGGTGCAGCGCGGGGAACCGCTCGACGCCGACGCGATCGGCTCCATTGACGAGCACTACCGCGATCGCCTCCGATCGGTTCAAGCGGTGGATGATCTGGTCGGCTCCGTGCTGGACGCACTGCGCTCCGCGGGGCAACTCGACCGAACCTACATCTTCTACACATCCGACAACGGCTTTCACCTCGGGCAACACCGCCTTCCGCCCGGCAAGCGAACGGCCTACGAGGAAGATATCCGGGTTCCGCTCATTGTGCGGGGGCCCGGCGTGCCCGCCGGACGCGAACTGGATCTGCTCGTCAGCAACGTGGACCTCGCCCCGACTTTTTCCGACCTCGGCGGGGCACAGACCCCCTCTTTCGTGGACGGCCGGTCGCTCCTGCCGTTTCTGACCGGGACCCCGCCTCCGGCGGAAACTTGGCGCAAGCGGCTGCTCGTCGAGCAGTGGATGGAACCGGAAGAGAGCCGGAACCGGGCGCCCGACTTCGGTCTGCTCCGCACAGAGAACCTCGTCTACGTCGAGTACTCCACCGGCGAACGCGAACTCTATGACCTTGGCGCCGATCCCTTCGAACTCAACAGCGCTCATGCCTCAGCCGACCCGACACTCATTCAAGATCTCGGCAAGCGGCTTGCGGCGCTCCGGGCGTGCACCGGCTCCTCGTGCCGGGACGCGGACCGATAACCGGTCCCACCCCTGTCGCAGCGAGACGAGGGAGGGCTGCTTCCAACGACAGCTCCCCCACCGGCGCAAGCCGCGGCACTGTTTGACAACGGCACGGTGTCCGGTACGATGGCCGACCATAGCGGGCTGTGGTTGGCACCGCCTGACCAGGAGGAGTTCCATGCGCACTGTTCCGGGCCACCGGCTCGCTCTCATCTCGATACTTGCCCTTGCCACGGCCCACTGCTCCGATTCCGAAACGCTGACCGGAGCCCCCTGGGACTCCTTCACAGTTCGCATCGTTGCGGACCGCACGCAGGTCGTCCCCGAGGAACTGAATCCCCTCAACCCTGATGAGGGCGTGTGCTGCTCTCTTTCCGAACCCACGAAGCGGGCTCAGATCTATAGGGTCCATGCAGACGGCTCCGTGCTTGACTGCCTGACCTGCAATCACTCTGATTCCGCTTTCAATACCAACTATCAGCCCTTCTACACACCCGATGGAGAACGCATCGTCTTCGCCTCCAGCCGAGACCGCGCGAAGGATGCGAACCCATTCCTCAATTCCTTCGGAGGCGAGATCTACATCATGAACAGCGATGGGAGCGATCCCCAACGCCTCACGTTCTACGAAGGGATTGCGCGCGTGCCCCGCGTCAGCCTTGACGGTAAACGCATCTTCTGGTCCCAGGTCACGTCCGACAATCGCTGGCACCTGGTCTTTGCAGACCTCGTCGAACGCAACGGCCAATTCGGTTTGGGCGACACCTCGGAAGTCCGCATCCTGGGTCGGCCGAACGACCCTCTATCGGATCTTGCACATCAGCTCTCCTTCATCGAATGGAAATATCCCTCGCCGATCGGCGACTGGTGGTCCTTTTTCTCAGCCTTTGGATCCTCAATGAACGTGGATACCTACGCCGTCTCGCCCGGTGCTCGGCTCGCACACCGCCTGACCTCGAACCCCGAGAACGAGGAAACGGGTTCATGGGATCCAACCGGCTTGGGAATGGCGGTTCAATCCGGTCGGGACTACTATCAGGTTCGACAGCTTGCCCCTCTGCCCCTTCCGACGCTCATCGACTTTGCGTTTGTGGCTTTCGGACTGCTTGTCGGGCAGCAGGGGGGCGCTGTTCCGTGGGTCTACGATCTCTACTATCTTGACGAAACGGGCGAAAACGGCATGACGAAACTCGTCGATGGAGAACCCGAGCGCCTTTTCACTGTCCCCAAGCCCTGGCTGAACGGAGGCCTCACACTGCCGTTCGACCAATTTCGGCACGGGCTCGCGAATCCCCCCGGCTCGAGGGACGTTTATCGCTATGGCGTAGTGGATTTTGAGGGCCGGTCGCGGGCCGTCCATCGCGTCGGCAACAATCCGGCGTTTCTTGAACGGGCCTCGTTGGAATCCTTCCCCGTCGAGATCGTGCCTTTCGATCCCAACCATGTTCAACCCTCCTTCGAGACAACGATACCGGGCAAGATTTCCGGGCAGCTTTCCGTCGCGATCAACTCCCGGCTCGATCACCAGGTCATGACCGGTACGATTCAGATTCGATTTGACCAATTCAGGAATGGTGAGAAGTTGGACGGAGACTTCACGCTCGATGGCGAGCTCTCGGTTGACTATGAAATCCCCAAAGACATCACGAAGCTTCGATTGACCCTGAAGGGCGACATCCAGTTCACCGATCCGGAAGGTGTTTCATTCCGACTGAAACACGACTGGAAGGTGGAAGAACTGACCATCAAAGGAGACATCGATTTCCAGCGTCCGGCCAACACAGAACGTCGGGAAATCCGGTTTCCCCTCGCGACCCTGTTGGGGCTTTGATCCCGCTTTCGATTCCCCACCACGAACCGTGACCCCTTTCGGATGGCTCCACAAACGCGGCCACGGTCCCGACGCCGGTGGTCGCGTCGGTGGTGAGAGGGTAGGGTAGACGAATGCACGACAAGACCGTCATCGTTATAGGAGCGGGCATCGCCGGCCTCACAGCGGCCCACACCCTGGCCAAGCGAGGGATGGGCGTGACGGTGCTGGAGGCGTCGGATCGAGTGGGCGGGCGAATGAGTACCGACAGGCGCGATGGGTACGTCATAGACCGGGGAGCCCAGTTCCTTACCGACGGCTACAGTGTCATCCCGGCGCTGCTGAGAGAGCTGGGTCTCGAGGGTCGCTTCAGGCGAACGAGCCGCTGGTCCGCGACCGTCCGATCCCGCCGGGTGCGCCGGGTGAGCGGGGCGAGACCTTGGACCGTGGTCAGCAGCGGCCTCCTGGGCCCATGGGATGCGCTCCGCCTCCTCACTCGAGCTCTGGCCCTGCGCAAGACCATCTCGCGTCTGCCGCTTAGCGACTACTCCGAGTGGCAGGCGTTGGACACTCACGATGCGGCCGACTGGATCGCCCATCAGTTCGGCCCCGACGTCCTCGAGTACATTTTTGAGCCCATGCTTGAGGGGTTCTATTTCCAAGCCCCCGAGAACACGTCGCTCGCCCTGCCCCTCCAGGTCTGGAGCTACGGCGCGCGCAGGAAAGCCATCATGGCCCTGGAGGGAGGGATGGGCACGCTCCCCGAAACCCTCGCCGCCCGGCTCACGGTGCATCTAAACACGCCCGCCCAGGCCATCGAGTCGGACGAACGCCAGGTGAAGGTGACGACGCCGAACGGTTCGTTCACGGCCGACCATGTGGTTCTGGCCGCGAGAACCTCCAGCGCGCGGTTGCTCCATGCGCCCGAGACCGAGGTCGAACGCAGGCTACTCGCTACTTCGTACAGCTCCACGATCAACCTCGCGCTTGCAACCGGAAAACCGGTCTCTTCCGCCGTGGTGGCACCCGACATCTACGGTCTCCTGATTCCTCGGAAAGAGCGAAGTGTCATCGCGGCCGTCGCGATCGAATCGCGCAAGTGCCCGAGCTACGTTGCCTCCGGTGACCTGCTGAACGTGATGCTGTGCGGTGAGGCGGGAAGGGCACTCGTGGACCAGCCCGAGGACCGTGTGCTCGCGCAGGTTCTTCCCGAGTTGGACCCGTTGTTCCCCGGCATCGAGGCCGATCTTCGATTCACTCATTTCTGCCGGTGGCCCGAAGCCGAGCCACGCTCTCCGGTCGGCCGCAGCCGCGACATACGAGCCTATCGCGCCGCAGCCCGTCCCGACCTCAAGGTGGTACTGGCGGGTGACTACATGGGTGCGCCCACCACCGAGGGCGCGGCGGAAAGCGGCACGTGGGCGGCGAATCTGATTGCGGGTGGCGACGGTTCGCCTGCGTACTCCTGAGACCGCACCAGCAACCCGGTCCCACGCGCCGAGCCACGAACCCCGCAGCGCCACGCCGAGGAGTTCACCACGTTCGCCAGAGACCGCGACGGGCCTCCCGGGCCTGACGATGCGCCTCGGCGTAGGTCTCGCGGCGGGCGGTGAAGGGCTTGATCTCGTAGGGGAGACCGAAACCGCTGCGGAGGATTTTCTCTGAAAGGTCGTCGCCGTCCGGGAGGTAGACCGCGGCGAGAACGCGGTCGTACCGGTCGTAGGCCTTCTTGTGCGTGCGGATCCGGACCTCCTTCACATGTCGCAGCTCCGCCTCCACAAAAGCCCGCGCAACGCGCCCCATCCGGACGACTTCCTCCTGGCTCTTCCCGAATTCCTCTGCCTGCTTTCGGCTCCGCGCGTTGGCTTTGCTCTCAGGTGTATCAATGCCGATGAGCCGGATGGACACCTTCTCGCCCTGCACCTTCACCTTCAACGTGTCTCCATCCACGACGTAGAGGACGCGCGCCGTGTATTCCGTCTCCGGATCGAGCCGGCCTGCAAGCGCAATCCCGGCCTGAACCCACACAAGGGCGGCGAGGGCAAGCGCCACGCCGCGACTCCCCGTGCGCCCTGCACGGTGGGGCGTCAACAAGTCCTCGATGTACAACACGTATCCCCCGCCCCGCTTGCGCCTCGGCGGCAGGCCACTATGATGGCCTCAGCCCAATCCATGACCACGAGAATGAAACGCATCGCCGCTTGCGCACTCCTGTCATCTCTCCTGATCCTCCCCGCCTGCTCGGCGGAAGACCTGTCGAATCCTTCGCACTTCACACCCGATCTGTACGATTGTACCTCTTCCAAGCGGCTGCCGCAGCCCCGATCCCCCGTGCCGCTCGACTGCGTGATCAACTCCGACTGTCACGGTCAGCCGATGGTTGTGGCCCACCGGGGGGCCGGAGGTGAAGGCGCGGTCTTGGCGCCCGAAAACAGCCTGGCCGCCATCCGCGCGGCCGCCTGGATGGGGGTGGACGGCGTGGAGTTGGACGCACGCGATACAGCCGACGGCAAGCTCATTCTCATGCACGACGCCGAGACGCGCCGAACGACAGGTGTGGATGCCCGGGTCGAAGATCTCACGCTGGACGAAATCCACCGCCTGCCGCTCCTCGCGGACCCGGACCGCTTTAGCGGCGACTACACCTGCGAAACAGTTCCCACCCTCGACGAAGCCTTCGCGCTGACCCGCGGTCGCCTCTTCGTGGACCTCGACACCAAGACCAGCCGCGTGGATCTGGTCGTTCTCGCCATCCAGAAGGCGGGGCTCAGAGACCAGGTGTTCGTGAGCGTCTCGGATCCCGGCCGCGCGATCGAGGCCAGGCTTCTCGATCCGGGGATCCGCATCCAGGTGAGGCCCGACACGCCCGAAGATGTCTCGCGGTATCTGGCTGCCTTTGATCGTCCACCCGAGGTTGTCGAGATTCCCTGGGCCATCGCGCCTGAGGTGAAAAGCAGGGTCCCCGCGGACTCCAAGCTCTTCTCGGACGTGTTCGCGGAAGACGCGGCCACCGCCCTCCTGGCCTCCACCGCCAAGGCAGAGACCTCACAGTACCGGGCCGTGCTCGATGCCGGGATCGAGATCATGCAGACGGAGTATCCCGCGGTGGTCCTCCGCTCTCTCGCCCGATGGACATTCGACGAGAACCCGTGGGGCTGGGTGCCGGGGTCGAAGCTGGCGGGCGGACGAGACGAGGGCACGAGATAGGCCGCGGGCCCAATCCGAGCTTCCATCAGGAGGAATTCTCGCATCTCCACGGGAGTCGCGGGCTTCCCGCCTGTCCAGTCCGCCACGGCGGACGGACTTCGGCGGGCAGGCAGCCCGCGTCCGAAGACGCACCCATGAAGGCCATGTTCCATGCGGCCCTTCCTGGGCCGCAACCTATCATGGCCCCATGCCATCCTCGGCAAGGGGGTGCGACTACCCAGGGTTGGGAAGACCCAAACTGTAACCGCAACGAACGCAGTCAGCGCGCCGGCGGGGGATCGCTGGCACCGCCTCGGAGGGCCTGGGCGGCTTTCGCGCGTGCCAGCGGGAGAGCGGAGCTTCGGGCGATCTCTTCAAGAATCCGCCGACCTTGGTCGTCACCCAAAGCCTGCAAGGCTTGCGCGATCTCGATCTTTACGTAGTCGTCCTTCGTTCGACCGAGCGCTCGCTGGAGGGGGCCGACGGCAGACGACTCGCCCAAGGTCGCCAGCGCGTGCGCCAGATGTTCCGCCACTCGGTCGGATTGCGTCCGATCGAGCAACTGCCCTAGCGACTCGGCCGCGCCCGGCGCCCGCGTTTCCGCCAGGTGGTGGATCGCTTCGATCTGCGTGACCTCTTCCGTGCTGAAGAGCGCCTGTTCCAGCCGCTCGGCGTGAGCGCCGTGCAGGGATTCGGGCGACTTCTTCGCCTGGAGCGGGATCGCCACTACAAGGGCAGCCACGACCGCACCCACCGCAACCCGCAGGGCGGACCGTCTCGGCCGTTCGGAACGGATCACGTACATCACACAGGCTAGTGTCGAGAGCAGAGCGGCAAAGGCCGCCACCACCGAAGGCCCCGTCGGGAAATCGCCGTGATACGACAGGAACATGCCGGCCGCGCTGCACAGCAAGCCGACGAGCCAGGCCAGCCCCAGTTGAGCGCCAAGCCTCTCCGAGATGAGCATCGCGCAGACCGCGGGCACCACCAAGTAACAAAACACCAGCAGCACTCCCGCCTTGGACACCGCCGTGGTGATCACCACGCCAAAGGTGGCGTAGAAGACAAAATCCCAGAGGCGGATGCGCATCCCGCGCGCCTCCGCCCCTTGGGGGTCCTCCGACAGCAGAAAGAAAGGCCGTCTCCAGATCCAATGTAACGCGCCAACCCCCGCGTACACGGCCGCCGTCTTCAGCACCTGCGGCCACGTCACCAGGAGGATGTTCCCCACGAGCATGGATTTCAGATGTTCGCCCTCGCCGGTCGAGCGCGACAGCAGGAGGATCGCCACGCCCGACGAGGCGGCATACACGATCCCGATAAAGGCTTCCTGAGGGATGCGTTCTCGCCTCATCCTCGCCAGCGAGAACAGCGCCGCGCCCAGGAACGTCGCGCCGAGCGAGAACGCGTAGACGAACGCGGCATCCTCCGGTTTCTCCAGGTCGTACCCCAGATAAACGGCGTAGATCGTGCCCAGCGCGGCGATCTGCGCGAGGGCCAGATCCACGAAAATCACTTTCCTCCTGATGATGTGCAGGCCGAGGTAGCCTAGAAGCCCGGTCATCACCAGGCAGAGGGTCAGCGGTGCCCAGAGCCAGTGCATGACTTCAGGCCCCCACGGCGCCCAGCAGCTTGCTGAGGACGTGGTCAATCAGATCGAAGTACGTTCGCACACCGGGCTCGCCTTCAACCTGGGAAGGAAGAACGACCACACGCGCGGCGGTCTTGGCGGCGATCCCCTGCGCGGTCGAAGGCTCGTAGAAATTGTCCACGAGGATCAGATTCACCTTCTGATCCCGGACGAGATCGACAATTCTCTGAATCTGCTGGGGCCCCGGCGGGATGCCCGGGAACGGCTCGATCACGCCTACCAGGTCAAGTCCGAACGCCTGGGAGAAGTAGGCCCACACCTTGTGGTACTGGATGGCCTTGAACCCCCTGAGCGGCCGACTCCTCTGGAGCCACCCTCCCGCTGCGGCATCGAGGACCCGGCCGTTCAGTTCCGTCTCTTTCAGGAATCGGTACAGATCGCCGTCCACCACGTGACGATCCAACTCCGCCGATCCAGCGAGCTTGACCAACTCCGCGCCGTAGAAAGCCTCGTCAACCCGCATGGCGAAATCGGCCGAGCGGGACGCGAAATAATCCGCCGAGGCGGGGCGCGCCTGCGAGAGGGCCCTCGCGATGTTGGCAGCAAGCGCCTTCGCACGAACCGGGTCAAGCCAGACGTGCGGATTTCCCTCCGGATGGACATCGCCCTGGGATCGGCTGATCACCGAGGGAATCTCCAGTTTTGAGATGCCCAGGGCCGTCGAGACCCGACCCGGGCCACCGCGGAAAAGCCGCGAATTGCCGGACCCGTCCGCCACCTGGTCCGCCCACAGCTCGAGCTGCATCCCGATTTCGAGAAGCAGGTCCGCCTTCCGCACTTTGCTCATCAGGATCGGGGTAGGGCTGACGAAATGGGGGTCTTGTTCTCCCTTCGCCAGGGCAAAGGCTTCGACTTGGTCGCCCCCGATCTCCCCGGCGATCGCCTTGAGCACGGGCAGCGTGCAGGCCACGCGGAGCCGGTCGGCGGCGAGAGCTCGGGAAGTCGGGAATCCGGGAATCTCTGAGAACAAGAGTGCCAGCAATCCAGTTCCGATCGCAAGAAACCTCTTCATGGATCCGTCTCCTTCATTTCTTCTCTTCTGTCTGTTCACTGTTCACTGCTCGCTGTTCACTAAGCCCTCTTACCAAAGTCTTTTAAAGTAAATCGATGGACCTGACGAATGGGATGATGGGGACAACCGGGGGTGAAGGAGCGAAGGCGTGTGAGCCGTCCAAGATTCGTCAGGGA
>JACPQY010000073.1 GCA_016190245.1 Nitrospirota bacterium
CGCTCAACAACTACTTCTTCGGTTCGGTGAATCGCTTGGGAGAGGCCATCGTGGAAGCGTTCCATCACCTCAACCGACATCCGCACACCGCCCTCTCCCTCGCGTACCGGATTTCTCATGACTTACGTCAGGTGGCTTAGCGATTGACCCAATACGGCTCCGGCGGATGGGAGCCGAACACGAAGGTCAATTCCAGCCACGCCGTGTCCGCATGCTCGAACGTGCGCTCCCAACTCGCTCTCAATCTCAGAAACTCGCTCAAGTAGTACGAAGCGTACGGCGTGAGCTGCCTCACGATCTCCGGGGCCTCCTCATCAACCGGTCGCAGCCAGTCCCATCGCACGCCGTAGTAGAGCGATCGGCTGCCCTGATGCTGTGCAAAAACGTAGTAGGCCTGGCCATCCCGGGCGGCACTGCGTACTGCCTGCATGTACTCGGCCCCCACGATGAACGAGCGCCACTCGCCGCCGATGTGGGGCTTCCACTTGTAGAGGAAATCCACGCCACCGAGGCCGGGCGCTCCCTCGACCGTGGCGGTGCGGCGGGCCGATCCGGCATAGGCCGACGTGCCCACCATGACCGCATGCGTATCCGTCACCTGGTAGAAAAGTTGGGACCGGCCAAGGAACCCCTCGCGCGTGTCCCCGCCAAGGCCGGCCTCCAGATGACCTCCCGTGACCGCCTCGACAACACCGCTGATCGCGACATCGCCGGAGAACGGCGCGCCCGTCCCCGACACGGACAGCCCCTGCCCCAAGAGCCCTTCCCCACCGAGGAATGACTGCACGGCGAGAGGACGCGTCGTCTGAGGCAGGTCGTGCGTGTGGAGGACGTTCATTAGACCGAACGCCATCCGGAACCGGCCCACCTTGGCGCGGAGCCCGAGTGGCATCGTCACCAACCACGGCAAGGCCTTCAGCATGACGTACCCTTCCTCCACGCCGACCTCGAATTCCCCGGGCACGTCCGACTCCGCCGTCAGGATGAGGACGCCGTCGGCGAACGGGTCAACCGCGGCGCGCAGGTCCACCTCCGTCTCGCGCAAGTTGAATGTATCATCAATGCGATCGCCGCCGTCCGACAGGACCGGCCGATCGTCCACGCGCAACGTGGCGTCTCCGAATACCGTCAGCGTCGGGTTGAATACGTTGGGGCTGAGCCGACCTCCGTCCGCCCCCTGCGCGCGGACCGGGGAGGCAGACACCGCAAACACTCCCGAAACCGCAAGCCCAATGATGCCTCTTCGCACGCAAACCTCCTTGAAGAGCGATCTCCAGCAAAAGGAACTCGCCTCTTTCTCGAACGAGGGGGCCGTTCCGCAGCCCCGTGAGTCGAGCGAGGCGACAAGCCCGGCCTCATGGCCGGGCGAGGAGATCAGGCGAGGGGGGGGGAGTGTTTTGGGGCCAGGAGGTAGAGAGCGACGCCGTTGGCGCGAGGCTCGGGTTCCGTGTGAGGTGCGAAACCCGCCGGAAGGACCGGAGCGACCTCCGCATGCGTGGCCGGCACGAGCCCATTCGATCCCCTCGCGAAGGTGACCAGGAGGCACCCGTGCGAGTGGGGAGCGGGATCGGCGGCGGGATCCAGTCTCCACCCTTCGCGTTCGCCCACACCGTTGCTCTGCGGGACGTGGAGCACGTCGCCATGCGCCGAGCAAACGCGATGCGCGGTGTGGAGCACGTGCCACAAAGCCCCCAACTGGCTCAGGAACACCGACGCGACGAATACGACCGAAACGATCGCGCGCATGCCTCAATCGTGCCAGACGGACCGTGGACGGTCAACAGCCCTTACTCGCCCCGCGGGGATTTAGGAAACTGCCACTTGACAAGACTGCGACGCTTGTGCTAGGGGCATGGATAAAGCTGCTGGGGGGCAAACAGTAGCTCGATTCGCAGAGCTGACAGCGAGCGAGCCTGAGATCGGACAAGGCCTACGGAGGGTGAGCTCGTGGCTTCAGGCGAGACGGAGTGTTACCGCCCAAGTGAGCGGTCCCACGGCGAGAAAAGCGGTTCCAGAAGATGGGGTGGCAAGCGATGGTCTCTGCCCGCTGCCAGGCTCACCCTTTTCCTACCCGGCGAGGCTTCCTTCGATGGAGGTTCCGTGCCCCACGTGGTGCACGGCGGATCAAGTCCGATGACGGGCAGAACTTTTCAAATGAGTGGCACCAGAGTGGGCACCACCGGGCCGATAACCCGGCGATGCACAGGGCTACGGGACAGGAGGAAAGGTGGAACCCCACCGACACTTCTACTCCCAAACCGGGCACTCCCGCGTCCAAGAATGCGAAAGGGATACGTTTCCCAGGTGTCCACTCCGAGGCGCGATCCGTGCACATAGGGTTCTAGAACTTGTCGTAGCTGCCCTGCTCCTGGCCCTGTGTGAGGGGCCGGCCATCGCCCAACAGTGGGCGGTCGAACCCATCGACGCCTCCTGGGAATGGGACGGCGTCTCGA
Organism: Nitrospirota bacterium; assembly: GCA_016190245.1. Classification (GTDB taxonomy): domain Bacteria; phylum JACPQY01; class JACPQY01; order JACPQY01; family JACPQY01; genus JACPQY01. Next base: position 2,454 of record JACPQY010000073.1, read on the forward strand.
TGGCTCTTGACCGTGCCGGGCGAGCTCACGTCGCCTACATAAGGGCCATCTCCAAGCCCAACTGGGGGGAGGTGATTCACGCCTATCGCGATCAGGGCCAGTGGATCCGGGAGGTGGCCGCCACCGACTTTCTCTTCGACTATGACAGCTACCGAGAGCCGGTCGTTTCCCTCACCTTGGACTCCGGAGACCTCCCCCACATTGCCTACATCCGTCCGAACAGCACTTTTTTCGGCATCGTTGTCTACGCCTGGAAAGAAGGAACAGAGTGGCGGACCGAATGGGTCTCGGTTGAAGGGGCCACGGGGTCCCTCTCCCTGGCGGTTGACTCTCAGAACCGGCCTCACGTCGCGTACGTTCAGATGTTCCACACCCTGCGCTACGGCTATCGCGTGTCGCCCGGCCAGTGGTGGCTGACAACGGTCTCAGAAGACCCATCCGTCAGCATCGACACCGCCTCACTCGCTGTCGGGTCAGACAACATTCCACAACTCGCCTTCGGGCGCTGGTCTTCCGGCCTCCGGAAATACGAGAAGGTCCTCTACGCGCGCTGGACCAGAACCGGCTGGCTGATCACGCTTGTTGACATGGGGGGCGTCGGTGCAGGGCAGTGCTTGACCCTAGATGCCCAGAACCGGCCGCATTTGCTCTACGACCTGAGAGATCCGGCAGGCGCCTACGCTGTGCGACATGCCCGTCTCAAGGACCAGGCCGCTCCGGGGGCTTGGGTCACAACGATCATCGAGTCCTCTCGGGAGCGACTTCTCGTTGACGGAGGAGGAGCGATCCGGATCGATTCCGAGGGGGGCTTGCACGCGGCCTACTCGAGCCAGGTGGCCGGATCCTGGTCGGAGAGCGAGATCAAGTACGCGTACTCGGCCAACGGGCAGACCTGGGCCATCTCCACTGTCCAGGTCCTGCCGGAGCATCGGAGAATGGGCGTGCCCACGGCCGTGACGGTGGACTCTGCCGGCCGGCCCAGTCTCGCGTACAACGATTTGGGTCTCGCCGTTTTCAAGTATGCCCAACAAGAGGGGGCGACGAAATGACCGGGACCCCGCTCTCGTTCCCACCGGCGCCCAGATTCCAAGTCGCGGCCGCCGAATCGCCAACCCGAAGGAGGTAACCATGCGTCAACACTATTCAGGCTGCACTCCACCCTTGCCGAACTGGCCTATCAGGTTCCTCCGCGCTTCGGTTCCGCACCTCGCGGCCGCGGCTTCAATCACCCTGTTCGTGGCGACCTTCGCGACGAGTGTCACGGCCTGGAACATCGAGGTGGTCGATTCCAACCCCGACGTCGGGGACTACTCGTCGCTGGCGCTGGATCCGGCGGGACTCCCCCGCATTGCCTACTGGGACGCCAACAACAACGATCTAAGGTACGCGGAGTTCAACGGCTCGAGTTGGACGATCGAGGTCGCCCACACAGACATGTCCGGGCAAGACATCTCCCTCGCTCTCGACTCGACCGGCGCCCCGCACATCCTGCATATCGATGTGGCCCCTTCCCCCGCCCGGCTCATCCACACCTGGCGGGAGGGCCTCACATGGCAAAGCGAAACAGTGGACGACTTCGTCCTCGGCGGCATCGTCGCTGAAATCGACACTCAGGGCGCGATTCACGCCAGCTACATCCGCTCGATTTTCCCCACTACGTATCTGCGACACGCCCTCAAGCCGGTGGGCCAGGCTTGGCAGACGGAACTGATCACCGCTTCCACGTCTTTCGCCTCTGCCGCCCTCACACTCGACAGCCTCGGCCTGCCGCATGTCGTGGCACAGGATCTCGAGGGCGCACCCCGCATCCGCTACTTCTATTTCGATGGTTCGGCTTGGCGTGAAGGGACGCCGGTCAGCCTGGCGTTCTCCCGCACGACTCTCGTTTCCCTTGCGCTCGATCCCCAGGATCAACCCCGCATGGCCTACACCGGCCCCGGGGCCGTGAGTGCCTTCTCGACCAATCAAGGGCAGAGCTGGACGGTTGAGACGGTGGACACCGCGGGCGAGATCCATGGCCGGAACGCAGTGGCCGTGGACAACACGGGGATGCCGCACCTCGTGTACTGGACCGCGTCCAACGACCTCCTGAAGTACGCTTGGAAGAGCGGCAGCACTTGGTACACAACTCTCGTGGATGTCACGGGAGAGCCCGGCGGTTTCCTGGCCTCCACGTACAGCCTCCAGGTGGGCTCGGGCAGCCTTCCACGAATCAGCTACGGCCAGACGTTCGCGGACGAGAGTCTGCGCAATCTGAAGTTCGCCTCCGTGGACGGCACGTTCTCCGTGGCCGGCATCCAACTCAAGGGCTTCACTCGCCAGAATGACTTTGTGGTCGTGGGCGGGGTCGCCATCGTGGACCAGGCATCGCAAGGCGTTCCGGACGCGACGCTGAGGGGCGAATGGACCCTGCCGGACAGCCAGACCGTCCAGCAGATGCGCCTGACCGGCCCATCCGGCACGGCGATCTTCTGGACCCGTTCCGCCACGGGCGGCACGTGGACACTCTGCCTCACGGATGCGCGAAAAACAGGTCTCCTCTACCGCCCCGATCTCAACCGAGAGACATGCGACTCGATTTCGTACCCATGAGGCGAAGAAAGAATGCCCGCAGGGGCGCTTGTGGTGACACGGCCGGGTCCGTGCGAACCCGTCCACGCCTCTTCGAGCCGATCCGGAACGAGTAGGAGGTGATGCCGTGAACCGATCAACCCCTGCACCCCACAAGGACACACGCGCCGCCCGCCGTCATCGGGGCCGCGTCCACGCGCGATTCCTTGTTGCCTTGGCCGCCATTTTCTCGGCCCCCGGCGTGGGCCGGGCCGCCCCAACTTGGCTCCCTCCGGATGTCATCTCGCTTGGAGGAGACACGTGTGGAGTGCCGCAGGTCGCCATGCAAGGCGACGGGTCAGTCACAGTCGTTTGGCTGCGCACCTTGATCGGTGCCCAGTCGGCTCACATCGAGGCCGTGGATCGGCCTGCCGGGGCAACGTATGCCCCGCCCTATCCGCTGTCGGACTCGGGCACAAGCGTCTACGACCCGGCCCTGGCCATGAAGACGGATGGCGAAGCCGTGGTCGTTTGGCCGTGGTGGAGCGGGAACGTGTATTGGATCCAAGCGGCGATCCGGCCCGCCGACGGAACATTCGGACCGCCCACCATCATCTCGGACCCTTCTTGGAGCGCCGATCGCTCCACCGTGACTCTCGATCCTTCGGGCCGTGCCGTTGCGGCTTGGGAAATCAACCGTGTGGAACAGAATCGATCGAACATTTACGTACACGCTTCGGTCAAGGCGCCGGGGCAGCCTTTTGGCGCTCCACAGGCGGTATCCCAGCGCAGCGATTTCAGCATGGGGCCCGTCGTGGACTCCGACCGGAGCGGCCTCGGGGCCGCTGTCATCGTTTGGAGCAGGCTCCTTGGCCGAAGCGGATCGAGCTACGCCGACGCAGCGGTGAAGGACGCGAGCGACGAGGGCTTCGGAACTCCCATCACCATTTCGGGTCCGGTAGGCGATGCCGATCACGTGGACGTGGCCCTCGACGGGACGGGGAATGCCATGGCGGTATGGCAACGCTGGCACACGACCTCGGAGAGCTGGCGCATTCAGTCCTCGTTCCGCGCCACGGGGCAGCCCTTCTCCGCACCGGTGTACCTCTCGACGGCCGGCCGGAATGCGTTCAATCCCAGAGTCGCGATGGATCGGTCGGGAAACGCCGTGGCGGTGTGGCAGAAGCGTGACGCCAATGACATGCCCAGGATCCAGGCTTCGGTGCGACCCGCAGGCGGGCGGTTCGGCCCCCCCGAGTTCCTTTCGCCCGCAGGTGTGGACGCCTGGGATCCCTCCGTCGCGATGAACGACTCAGGTACCACGGTCGTCGTCTGGCGCCAATGGGACAACACCTACTCCCGCTACCGGGTTTTCGCCGCGATTCGCCCCCCCGGTGGGCCTTTTGGCTCCGCGACCGCCATTTCCGAAGGAGATCCCAATTTCATGACGTATGGGCCGAGTGCGGCGATTGACGAGGACGGCAATGCGATAGCCACCTGGGCACGCCTGCACTGGATCGTTCGAGACCAAGTGGTCGAGGCTGTCGGTTTCGATGCAGCCGGGCCCAAACTCCTCGACCTGTGGATTCCGTTTCGCGGCGCCATCGGCGAAGAACTTACCTTCTCCGTCCGTCCGCTCGATACCTGGTCCTCTGTGGTTTCCACGATCTGGGACTTCGGCGACGGGTACACCGCGGAAGGCAACCTTGTCTCCCATGCGTACGTCGCCACGGGCGTGTATGACGTCACCGTCACCTCCACCGACGCCGTCGGCAACACCTCGACGGCATCGGGGAGCGTCGTGATCGATCGCTTGGGCGGGGCCCCTCGCCAAGGGAGGTTTGTTCCATGAGCCCGTTTCCTGTTGGCCGTTTGATCCGGTCTCTCTCTCACCGACCTATTCGCATCCACCGTGCCTCGGTTCGCTTCTGGCACGTCCGTGCCTTGTCGGCTGCGTTCAGCATCCTCGTTTCCTGCGAGCTTCGAGGGTGCGGGGATTCGTCGGTCCAACGGGGTCCCTCCCTTTTCCCGTCTCGGGTTGCCCGGCCCGCCCGCGTCGCCGCGGATCCCGTCCGGATCACCCCGGTTGGCGAACAAGCCAACCTCCCCTTCGACGTCCGCGTTGAGCCTTCGGTCCCTCAGGGCCACCCCACGCGGCAAGGTCTCCTCCTCGCCCGCTCCTTCACCCTGACCGCGCAGCGCGATGGCGTGCAGCTCGACCGCCTCCCTGAACCCGTCACCCTCTCCGTGGACATGACCGGCCTGGTCACGTACCCGGCCCCCAAAGGCCAATCCCATTTCCTGGGCTACTATGACGAGACGCGCGACCTCTGGCAGGGCGTGCCCTTCAGGATCGAAGCCGATCCCACCACCCGCCGCGTCACCTTCGTCACCCAGACCGACCACTTCTCCGCCTGGGGCTCCGGGACCGGTCTCACCCCGGGATGGGTGCCCCTCTTTGTTGAACCCCAAACGTCCACTTTCTCGGGCGCAGCCATCTACTCGCATTCCCTCGATGTCCCCCCCGGCCGCGGCGGCATCCAACCCTCCCTGACCCTCGCCTACAACAGCCGCCAAGTGGACGGCCTCCTCGCCTGGTCCCAATCCGGCTGGGTGGGCCACGGATGGAGTCTGGACCTGCCCATGATCACACGGGACTTCTCGATGAGCGGCGAATCAGTCCGGTGCGAGTCGAGCCGGATGCGCCTGTTGCTCAACGGGACGTCCTATCTCCTGGTCAAAGGCGAGCGGGTGAACACGATCGGTTCGTCCTCGGGAGACGCCATGCGCTACTACACGCAAGAATACTCCAACCTCTATATCGAGCGGCGCAATCTCGATCTGGGCAGCGGGAGCCCCGAGAACAATCGGGGTGAGTACTGGATCGTGCGGGATCCGGGCGGGGTGGAGTTTCGCTTCGGGTACACCGCCAATGCCGAGACGTGGATCCAACCCGCCTTCGACTGCCTCTGGGGCGCGACGTATGCCGAGCACGAGTCCTATGCCGGCCCCGACACGGGGAACAAGCCCGTGGCGGTTTCCTGGGCACTGGATCTGGTGACGGATCCCAACCCCTCACCCAACCGCATGGTCATCACGTATGAGAAGGAGCCCCACTGTCACGTGGAGTGGGGAAACAAGGTCATTGACCCCTACAGCCGTTCCAACTACCCCTCCTCGATCCGCTACAACGAGCGGACCGACGCCCCGGGTCAGTTTGCCAGCGAGGTCAAGTTCCGCCGCGCCACCCGGACCGGGATCGGCACCGTTCGCACGGACGGGGATGACCAGGATCCGAAGCGCGGGTGCGGTAAGATCCTCTTCCAGAGCGACTCCCTCCAGAGGATCGAGGTCTACCAGAACAGCGCCCTCATGTGGGCGTATGCGTTGGACTACCTCCTCTACGACGACAGCGCGACAGCCCTGGGGGACGTCCAGATGTCCAGCCGGCTGCTCAAGACGATCACCCAACTCGGGACCGACAACCAGACGCGCATGCCCGTCACCGAGTTCGACTACGAGCTCAAGCCCAACAAGGGCGCCGAGTGTGTGGTCGGTGTCAACTGCGACTGCTCCGCCCAGGCCGAGCAGCGCCAGGAGTGCTCGGTCAACCAGAACCCCGACGGCCAGTGCAAGTACTACAATCCCGGCCCCTACTACGAAAAGACCGGCATGTGGAACACCGACTGCCTCGTCTTCAACTACGGCCGCCTCAAGACCGTTCGCAACGGTTTCGGGGGCAAGACGGTGTTCACCTACACCCTCCCGGACCGCCCCGAGTGGTGGCGCTGGATCTCTTACGCCGTCCAAAAGCGGGAGCTTTACGACGGCCATTACCCCATGGCCGTCCGCACGGACGTCTACGCCTACACCTCGCCCTGCTACAGTTGGTTCGAGTGGGACCGCCCGGAGTTTGGGAGCGACGACCTGTATTACCCCAACGAGACCATCTGCCGGCCGCTGGACCCCTCCAAACCGGGCGGCGGGATCACCGGCTACGCCCAAGTCACCGTGACCAGCTACGACCGCTACAAAGACTGCGGCGGTCAGCCCTACCGGCAGATCGAGCACAACTACTTTGCCAAAGGGGCCGATCCCACGTTCGAGGAGAAGAAGCGCCTCGGGCGCGAGACGTTCACGAGGGGCCTCTCGGGCGATGGGCAGACCGCCTATCAAACCACCGACTCCCGCTACGATGTGCCGGACATCCTTGGTTATCCCCTCCCCCGCTGGAGGGTCCGCCCCTCGATCCGGATCGACACCGCCGTGGAAGGCAGCGGCTCTCCCCGATCCAAGCACACCGCCTGGGGGTACGACGACTACGACAACGTGATCTGGATGCAGTCGGGGGACTATACCAACGCCTTCGTGATGTCTCGCTGGGAGAACATGCACTACATCAACGACACCACCAACTGGCGCATCGGGATGCTGGATTGGAAGACGGTCAACGCCGTGAGCGGCGCCATCCTGACCAACATCGAGAACGACTACGACGCCTACGGCCGCCTCTCGAAGGCCAAGGTGAATCTGGGCTCCACGTGGGCCGTCACCGAATTCACCTACGACAACTGGGGGAACGTGATCCAGGTCGTCGATCCGAGGGGGAACTCGACGTCCACCGAGTATAACGGCGTCCCCGGCCTCAACCTCCTCCCCTCCAAGGTGACCAACGCCCTCGGGCACTTCTCCACCACCACCTACGACCCCGTCCTCCTCCTCCCGCGCACCATCACGAGCCCCAACAACGCCGTGACGGACACCCAGTACGATGTCCTGGGGCGCGTGCTGCGCAACCAACAATACCCCTCGGGCAACCCCGCCGCCCTCGAGAGCGACATCACCTACGCCTACCGGGATGCCGTCCTGAACGGCGATGTCCTCACGCGCGCCTTCCGCACCCAGGCAACGGCCCGGACCGACAAGCTCGACGCCTCCAAGACCGTCACGGGCTACTTCCACTACAACGGGATGGGCCGGCTCATCCAAGAGGAGATGCCGGCCTCCGTCTCGGGCAAGGGGATCGTCAAGAACTACCGCTACCACCCGAGCGGGCAGGTCTGGTGGGACTACAACCCCGCCCTCTTCCCCGACGACGACGGCGGCTCGGTCTACGATGGCGGCTCCTTCATCCCCGGGGCCTACATCCAGGCCCTGGATGACACCTTCCTGGTGGGCGCCTTCCGCTCGTTCGACGCCCTGGGGCGGCTCACCAAGGTGGTGCGCAAGGAATACAACAGCGCGGCCAGGCCCGTACTCTCCGAACACGCCTACCTGCCGTGGAAGACGCTCACGCGGGATGCCAACGGCAGCCAGATCATCCACGAGAAGGACGAAAACGGCCTCCTCGTGCGCGCCTACCAGAGCCTCGCCTTCTCCTCGATCCTCTCCTGGTTCCCGCACGGTTGCACGGGCAGTCTCAAGTGCACCCAGTACGGCTACGACGGCCGGGGCCTGCTCACCTCGATCCGGGACGAGGAGGGGAACGTGGGAACCCGCACCTACGACTTGGGGAGTCGGATGACCTCGATGACCGATCCCGACCTGGGGACGTGGAACTACACCTACGACGCCAACGGCAACCTGATCACCTCCACCGATGCGAGGCGCCAGCGGGTCGAGCTCCAGTACGACCGGATCGACCGGCTGACCACCAAGCAATGGCAGGAGGCCGGCAGTCAGACTTGGAGATCGGTCAAGCACACCTACGACACGGGCACGAACCAAAGGGGGCTCCGAACCGCCCTGTACGATAACACCTGTGACGCCCAGGTCCGCTCCGGCACAGCCTGCACGACGTGGGCCTACGACATCTACGGGAAGCTCCTCGGAGAAACGAAGAAGACGTTCAACCCTTCGGGGAGCGCCGATGAGACCTTCTACACCAACTTCGTCTACGACATGCTCGGTCGGCCCACCACCGTCCGGTACCCGTACCGCACCGGCGAATCCCGCGAGAGCGTCACCACCACCTACAATGGTCAGGGCCTGGTCTCCTCCCTCAAGGGCAGCACGAACACCTATCTGTCGAGTTCCCTCTTCAACGCCTCCGGCCAGCCCACCAGCCTGACCTTGGGCAACGGCCTCACACGCTCCTCCACCTACAACCTCAACACCGGGCGGCCCGAACGGCTCCAGGCGGGTATCCTCCAGGACTCGGCCTACACCTACGATCCGGCCGGCAACATCCTGTCCGTCCGCGACGCCACCAACGGCGGCCAGACCGAATCCTTCGGCTACGACGCCCTCGGGCGCCTCGATTGGGCCCAGACGAGCGGGGGGGGCTACTCCCCCTACTCCATTGACTACGCCTACAACAACTTGGGGAACCTGACGAACGTCGCCTGGAAGATCCCCTCCACCCCCCCGGCCGCCCACGCCTCCGGTTGGCTGGCCTACCCGGCCGCCGGTCAAGCCCGACCCCATGCCGTCACCTCCACCCAGAACGGCTTCGGCTACCTCTACGATGCCAACGGCAACATGATCGCCCGCTCCGAGGGCTCGACCGACTCGATCCACACCTTCAACGAGCTCAACCTCCTCACCCAGGTCGAGCAGTCCCAGAACCCCACGTTCATCGACAATTTCAACGTGCTCGACGTGAGCCAGTGGGCCTCCGTGGTCGGCTGCGACTCGATCGAGAACGGGATGCTGGTTCACTCCGGAGGGTGCCCCCCCCTCAACCGAACCGCCTACACGATCGAGGGAGCGGCCGTCGGGGAGGGAATCAAACTGGAGTTCTCCGCCGCCCACACCGAGACGGACGAGGAGGAGTGTTTTTGCAAGGACAAGTACTGCTACGACCAGTGCTTCACCAGAGGGGTTAACACGCTGCCCGCCCACACCCTCGAGCTCAAGGCCTCCACGGCGCCCTATCGCTTCGGCCTCCAGGCCGGACCCGACGCCTTGTGGATCGCGTACGATACGGGGGGAGGTCTCGCCTACCTCTCTCTCTCGGAGGTCCCGTACCAAGTGGGTGCAACGTACGTCCTCTCCCTCTCCATCCAACCCTCCGGGGCCGCCACCGCCCAGGTCTGGCGCAAAGACTCCCCCCAAACCCGGGCTCTACGCAAACTCTCCCTGCCCGCCGGCCTCGCCTACCGCTTCACCCTCACTTCGGGAGGCACCCAACTCACTGACAAGGTCTACCTCGACAACTACCTGGAACAACCCTACTCCAAAAACGAGTTCACCTACGATGGCGATGCCAAGCGCATCAAGATGGTCACCACCGATGCCGCAGGAGCGGTCACCACCACCTACTACCCCACCCGCTTCTACGAACAGACGCTCACCTCCAAGATGACCACCCAGCGCTTCTACTACTTCGCCTCCGAGGCGCCACTCGCCGTAAGGGTCAAGGACCTGACGGGCCAAAACAACCTCTACTACTACCTGCCCGATCACCTGGGCTCCCGGCGCGTCCTGGCCGTCCAACAAAACGTGGCCGCCGAGGTCACCCGCTACTACCCCTTCGGGGGAGACCGCACCCCGCCGGGCACCACCTCCCTCACCTCCATGCACTTCACCGGCCAACGCCTCGACCCCACTGGCCTCCACTACTACAACGCCCGCTACTACGCCGCAGGAATCGGCCGATTCATCAGCCCGGATCCCCTCCTCCACAGTCCGGCCTTCCCGCAGAACCTAAACCTGTACACGTACACCCGAAACAACCCTCTGAACTATTTCGATCCCACCGGTCAGGACGGGGTGAGTGCACTCGCGTTCATCACCGGGGTCGTGTGGGGATGGACCCGGAGCAACCTGTGGCTGTTCCCGGGCTATCAGGCATGGGTCGATTCAAAGGCCCCCACAAACTCCACGGAATACGTGGCTGGGCGGTTGGTTGGCGACCTCCTGGCTATGGGAACATCCGGTGCTCTGTTTGGCGGCGGGACCGGTATGGGGGGCGCGGGCGCCTTCGCTTGCGCAGGTACGGGTGGTGTCTTCGTTCCGGGATGCGTGGCAACGGTCGGGGGTGCGATCCTCGTGGCTCAGGCGACCGGCGCCGGACTGACTGCGGCTGTGGACGCCGGCATTCAAGGCGCCAAACTGCTGGCTGCCGAGACGGGCGATGGAAATGGTGGAAACGGGCAGGGCCCTGATGTCGACCACCTGAGGTTGCCCAAGAAACGACACGTAGCACCGCAGGGCCGGGATGGCTCAGTGGACATGTGGACGGACGCTGAGTATCGGTGGGCATTCGACAACTATTTCAAACTGTCGCACGGCGATCTCAAGCACCGAATGGATCTCCTCAAGGTCATTCTACCGCGGGATCGAGTCAAAATCGTCTACATCATCCGGACAGCCTACCGGGATGTGGACGACATCACCCAGGAGGAATGGGTCGAGCTGCGGATGGTCGAAGCGATCATCAACGCCATGAATGCGGCGGATGGGTACCCGGGTGTTGGGCCCTTTCCCCTCCCCCCGAGGTGACGGGCAACGGCCAGGAACGTTGCTGCCCATGATCGGGTCGGCAAATCCGCCGTCACGGACAATCCGACCCGTTCGCGCAGTGCCCGCCCTCCGGCAGAAGGCGGATCCGACCGCCGGTGCAACTTGAGCCTTCGCGACTCACGCTTTCGACACGGCGTTCTCAAACTGATCGCTGCCTTTTCCGCCACCGCCTCTTGCGATATGGGCAGCGGTGGCAACTTGCCGCCGGACATCTCCCCTGCCCAGGCAGCCACGTCCGACGAGGAGTGGAGCACCACCACCGATCAGAGCGGCGATCAGACGCCACCCGATCTCGGCGGCGCACGGGCGGGCGTCCCCGGCACCCCCGTCGTCATCAATGCCACGCTCGATTTCTCCACCTTCCTCGGCGGGTCCGACGTAGACAGCGCCGAGGCTGTTGCAGTGGACACCGCAGGGAATGTCTACATCACAGGGCTGACCGACTCCGTAGACTTTCCTCTACATAACCCCTGGCAAGGTGGGCTTCGAGGTCCGGACGATGCCTTCATCACCAAGTTCGACCCGACGGGAGCCACGCTCCTGTACTCGACCTATCTGGGCGGGACCGGCTCGGACGTGGCGTGGGCCATCGACGTGGACGAGGAAGGAAACACCTACATTGCAGGGCACACCTACTCCGACGATTTCCCCGTCGTCAACGCCTTTCAGGGCCAGCAGCCAGGCTACGGAGACGGCTTCGTCACGAAGCTCGATGCCTCCGGAACATCACTCGCGTACTCGACCTACCTCGGAGGCTCCAACCTCGAGCTGGCACTCGGCATCGCCGTTGACAGCACGGGCCACGCCGTCGTCACAGGCCACACGGACTCCCCCGACTTTCCCGTCGCAAACCCCTTCCAGTTCGCCCTCGCCGGAGGATTCGATGCCTTCGTGACGAAATTCGATCCGGCCGGTTCCACCGTGGCCTATTCCTCCTTCGCGGGTGGGTCGGCTGAGGACCACGCCAATGCGGCGGCTGTGGACGACCAGGGGAATGCCTATCTCTGTGGAGACACCAACTCGACGGATTTCCCCGTCTTCAATGCGTTCCAAGTTGGAAAGGCGGGGACCTACGACGCGTTTGTCATGAAGGTGCCCCCGGAGGGAGGGTCGCTCGTCTATTCCACCTACCTCGGTGGCCTTCGCCGCGACAACGGATACGGAATCTCCGTGGACCCCTCGGGCCGGGCCTATGTCACGGGCGACACCCTCTCCGACGACTTCCCCATCCAAGACGCCTTCCAAGGCAATCGAGCCGGTGGGCCTGACGTCTTTGTCACCGTGTTCGAGCCCTCTGGAACGACTCTCAAGTACTCCACCTATCTGGGGGGCAGCAACAACGATTACCCGGCATCCGCTCGCGTGACCCCCCTCGGACAGGCGTTCGTGAGCGGGTCCACCGTTTCGCTCAACTTCCCCACCAAGTACCCGATCCAGGCCCGGAACGCCGGGCTGACCGATGCTTTCATCTCCGCATTCCCACCCTCCGGCTCGGCGTTGATCTTCTCCACCTATCTCGGCGGCAGCACGGACGACTACGGACGAGGACTCGCGGTCTCCGCCTCCGGAGAGGCGATCGTGGTGGGATCGACGACGTCGCCCGACTTTCCCGTCTTCAACGCGTTCCAGGACACCTACGCCGGGGGCTACTCCGACGCCTTCGTCACCAAGATCCTCCTCCAGACATGCCCGCACGGTCCCTGCTGAAAACCATGGCTACACTCACGAGCGACCGCCCTCCGTGCCTGGGAGCAAGCTCCAGCCTGCCCAGAAAGCCCGGCTCACGGGCACGTTCTTTCGTTGAGAAATGCACCGCCCTTCGCGCCCGGGGCCAAAGGGACCTTTTCATCGCCCTCTCGTCGGCGGCAGCACTCGTACTGACCGGTGCCCCCCCACGAAGCGCGCGTCCCCTCCACACGCCGACCGACATGGCTTCTGCACGGGAGAGCACCCCCCCCTCAGCCGCAGCCACCGTGCGATTCGAACCCAATGTCGGTCAGGCCAACCCCGAGGCACAAGCGATCGCCCGCGGAAAGGGCTTCACGGCGCTCTTCACCCGCACCGGGATCACCTATCTGTTCCCCGGGTCACGCAAGGAAGGAAGGGCAGGCGTGGACACCTCCCGGCTCATGCGAGGCGCTGACCCGCCGCCCCCTCCAACTGTCATTCGGCTCAAGTGGATCGGCGCGCAGGAGACCGGCTCTGTCGAATGGATTGAGCCGCTCGATGCACGCAGCAACTACATCAAGGGAAGAGATCCATCTCGATGGCGCGTCAACGTGCCCCTCTATGGGCGGCTGAGGTACGCGGGCCTGTATCCCGGCATCGATGTCGAGTTCTACGGCCGGGATGGACATCTCGAGTACGACCTCGTCGTCTCGCCCGATGCCAATCTCGGAGGCGTGCGCCTCGAATTCGAAGGAACTCCCACGGGAACCGACTCAGGCGGCGACCTCGTCGTGGAGGCGCCCGCCGGCCGCCTCCGACAGCTTCAGCCAACCGCCTACCAAGTGGTCGCCGGAGAAAGGCGACCGGTCCGAGTCACCACAACCACCGACGAGCATGGCCGCGTCGGATTCCGCCTGGGCCCTCATGATTCAAGCACTCCCGTCACCCTCGACCCCGTCCTGACGTACTCCTCGTACCTGGGAGGCACCGACAGCGAGTTCTTCGGCTCGATCGCCACGGACGCAGCGGGGCAGATCTTTGTGACAGGCGAGACATTCTCCGTCAATTTTCCGCTCGCCAATCCCTTCCAGGACCTGAAACTCGGACTCACGGACGCCTATGTGTCAATGTTCGATTCCTCCGGCAGCTCGCTGGTCTTCTCCACATACCTGGGCGGCTCGGGAAGCGGAGGCGGCACCGGGAGCGACCGCGGCTGGGGAATCGCCGTGAGCGATGAGGGGACTGTGTACGTGGCCGGCTACACCGATTCCGCAGATTTCCCGACCAAGAATCCCTTTCAGGCAGCAATCGGCGGTGAGTGGGACGCCTTCGTCACGGTCCTGGATGGCACAGGTGCGACCCTTGTCTACTCAACCTATCTGGGCGGCCGAGGAACGGAGGTCACCTACGCGGGGATCGCGCTCCAAACCGACGGGCGCTTCGTCGTGGTCGGAACCACGGGTTCGGACAACTTCCCGCTCGCCAATCCCTACCAGGACACCCTCAAGGGTTTCGGAGACGCCTTTATCACAATGTTCGACGCATCCGGGCAGTCGCTCACCTACTCGACATACTTCGGCGGCAGCTCCGATGACCAGGGGGATGCATTCGCCATGGATGAGCTGGGGGCCGTCTATTTCACCGGCCTCACCGGTTCCGGGGATCTCCCCCTCGTGAATCCCTTCCAGAATCGGTACGGCGGCCTGACCGACGCCTATGTGGCCAAGCTCACGCCCACCGGAGACAACCTGGCCTTCTCCACGTACTTGGGTGGCGGCAACATCGACGCGCCCGCCGGCATCGCCGTGGATGCCTCGGGCTCGGCCTACGTGGTCGGGCTCACATGGTCGGCCGGATTCCCACTCCTCAATCCCTTTCAATCCCAAAAGGCGGGCTTCTACGACGCCTTTATCACCAAGTTCCAGCCGTCCGGCTCCCAGCTCGCCTACTCGACGTTCCTCGGCGGCAAGACGGTCGAAGTGGCGCTCAGCGTCGCCGTGCACTCCGATAGCCGGGCCACGGTGGTTGGGTATACCGCCTCGCCCGATTTTCCGATCGTGGCTCCACTTCAGTCACAGTTCGCAGGCGGCATCGATGCCTTCATCACACAGTTCGAGCCGGCCGGGTCTGCCCTGCGCTTCTCAACCTTTCTGGGCGGCTCTTCGGACGACATAGCGGAGGAAGTAGTCCTCGACACCGCGGGCCAGGCCTACCTGGGTGGCGAGTCTGAATCGCCGGAGTTTCCGACGGTCCGCCCCTTCCAGCGCCTGCTCGCCGGTGAATTCGACGGCGTGGTCATGCGCATCGCCCTGGGACCCGAAACCTGCCGATCCACGGCACTCGACGTGGCCGCCCTCCAGACCGAGGTCGCCGCCTTGGCCGCGCCTCCCCAGGTCAAGCAAGCCCTGACGACCGTCCTCAATCAGGTGCAGGCCGACCTCGACCAGGCCGACTATCCACAAGCACGGAGCGACCTGGTCACCTTCAAGGAATACACCGTCAAGGCCTCCAACGCGGGCGCTGTCGTTCTCGGGGAGGCGAACGGCTTGATCTGCGGTGCCGCCAACGTCCTCAATAACGTTCCCCTGCCATGAGACTTTCGCGCGTGCAACGGGCCTGCTCCCTCCTGGCGCTTGCGATCGCGGCCTGCTCACAGCCCGCGCGGGAGCCGGCCGTCGGGGGGAGCGAGCCGCGCCGCGGCCCCTCGGGCTTCGGAACGGGCCGACGGATCGAGTCCTCGGGCGTCGGCCCGGTTATCCTCTCCTCGACGTACCTCGGCGGCTCGGAGGCCGAATCCAACTTCGCTGTCGCCTCGGACACCGCGGGAAACATCTACGTCGCCGGCTACACCGACTCGCCCAACTTCCCCGCCTTGAATGCCTTTCAGAGTTCCCTCGCGGGAGGGACCGACGCCTTCGTTGCGAAGTTCGACCCCACCGGATCCCGGCTCGTCTTCTCAACCTATCTGGGCGGCACGTCGGATGACAGCGCCGCCGCCCTCGCCGTCGATGCGAGCGGAGCGGTGTACGTTGCAGGAAGAACCCAGTCCGCCGACTTCCCCGTTCACCGTGCCTTCCAAGGCTCATTCGCCGGGGGAAACGACGATGGCTTCCTGGCCAAGCTCGAACCATCGGGGAATTCTCTCGCCTACTCTACCTTCCTCGGCGGTTCGTCCGACGATGGAGCCCGAGGAGCTGCAGTTTCAGCCTCGGGGCGCGCGGTTGTCGTCGGCTACACCCTCTCGTCCGATTTTCCGATCGCCAACCCCTTCCAGGGCTCAAAGGACGGCACGTACGACGCCTTCGTCACCGAGTTCGAGGACACCGGGGCAACCCTGGTTTTGTCCACGTACTTGGGCGGACAGGGCACAGACTTCGCGAACGCCGTAGCCCTGGACACGCAAGCCTCCGTGTACGTCACAGGCCACACTCCTTCGACAGATTTCCCCCTCGTGAACCCCTTCCAGCCCCAGCTCGGCGGCGCGACTGATGCCTTCCTAACCAAGTTCCACCCGTCCGGTCAGACCCTCGAGTATTCCACCTTCCTCGGCGGCTCGAGGGAGGACTTCGCCCGCGGTGTGGCCATGGATGGCCTGGGCCGGGCACATCTGACCGGCTTCACCGTTTCTTCAGACTTCCCGCTCCAGAATCCGTTCCAGGCCACAAACGCGGGGTCCAATGACGCCTTCGTGACAAGCTTCGACCCATCGGGCACCTCACTGGTGTACTCCACCTTCCTGGGCGGCTCCAAGAACGATGAGGCCTATGGGATCGCCCTTGACGCAGGCGCTCAAGCCCACATCGCGGGATACACCTATTCCCCCGACTTCCCCCTGGCACACCCCTTCCAGGGGCAAAAGGGAGGCGCCACAACCTCGGATGCCTTCGTCACCCAACTTTCCGCCACGGGTTCATCCCTAACCTTCTCCAGCTACCTCGGAGGCTCCGATGACGAGTACGCCTACGGGATCGCCCTCACAGCGGCAGGGCACGCCATTCTCGCCGGCAACACTCAGTCCTCGGATCTTCCTCTTGCCCGGCCCGTGCAAGACGCCTACGGAGGCGGATTCAGCGATGCGTTCGTAAGTCGCATCGGTGCAGAGACCTGTCAGTCAACCGTCTTGACAGTCAGCGAGTTGATCTCCGAGGTCGAGCGGATGCACGCCCCCCCCAAAGCCATCCAAGTGCTTCGAGGAACCCTATTGAGCGTTCAAGACGCACTCAACCGCGGGGACAACCCCAGGGCCCGACTCGGACTTGTGACCTTCACCGATCAGTGCGTCGAGATCTCCAATCGGACACTCGTCCGGCTCAGCGAGGCCAACAGCGCCGCCTGCGGCGCCGCGAATGTCATGAACACCATCCAACTGCCATAGCAACCCGGTGGACAAGGCCCATGACAGACAAGCGACACCAGGAGATTCTGTTATTGAGGGCTGGATTGCTGATGGACTCATGAGATTGCTTCGCTTGCTACTCTGCGAAGCGGCGCCTCGCTGCGTAGCACGAGCCGGTCGCAATGACACCCTCCTCCGTCATTGCGAGAAGTCCTCGACGAAGCAATCTCGTGCCGGGAACGGCTCCACTATCAATCGAGATACCCCACTCAGCACCGTTCTGAAGGACCTCGATGAAATCCACCGCATGGAGCAAGAGGTGGAGCAGCTCGTTCGGGAAGCTGCGGAGTTCGAGCGTCGCTTGCCCTCACCCTCCACCCGGCTCCTCAAGTTCACCCTCCCCCTCGACCGTGTCTTCTCACCAGAGGCCTTTCTCCCAAGCCGTTCCGAATCCATCCTCCTTGAATTGACGTATGAGACGAACGGAGCCACTCACCTCGCAACGATCTCCCACTCGCGACGAGCGACGCGTGGGCGTTCAACAGCGAGGCGTGGTTCAGGGGCTTCGGCCTCCCCCACACCCGCGGCGGCTTCCAGGGCATCGAGATCTGGAACGGGCCGACCCAGTCCGGCCAGGATGGACACGTGGGCTGGTGGGTCCGGATGCTCCTAAGAGGCGAGTGGCTGTACGCCTACTCCGGAAGCGACACCCACGACGACGTCTTCGACTTCGGGGGGAACCATGCCTACCTCACGCCACCCTTTACCTCCGATGCGCTGGTCTCCGCTCCGCGCTCGGGCCGCCTCTATGTCTCGAACTACCAGAGCATCAACCTGCTCGGCAGAATCGCGGGGTCCGCACGATGGGCCCAGATGGGCTCGATCATACCCGTCCCCTCCCAAGGCACGACAAATCTCGAGCTGGCCGTCTCATACGACATGGGGACCCGTTCGGGCTGTCTTACGATCTTTGAGGGCCACGTGAACGAGTCGGCGGAAACAGTGCTCTGCACCTTCCCCTCGCTGTCGGGAAGCGGCACCAAGACGTGTACCGACCTCGCCTTCACGGGTCAGCGTTCCCACTACCGAGCCCACAGCGAAACGACCGATGGATTCTCCGCCTACTCGAACCCGATCTTCGTGCTTCCCCACTGAGCGATGATGAAATAGTCGACGGACCCGCGCCACAAGGAGGCGAAGGGCCACACGGGCTTGCTGCCGCCCGCGCTCCTCCCCCCCCCTGAATGCCCCCAAGATCTCGCGACAATTCCTACGCCCAGGAGCGATCGGCTGGCCCAGCTCTTGCGCCAGCTAAGCCCAACGGCTGGGCACGACCAAGAGCCTGGGCAAAGACGTGGGCGGCGCAACCGCCTCCGGTCCGTCAACAGGCGAGAACCTATTTCTCCATGCAATAGTCGGGGCAGCTTTCTTTCCAGTCGCACTGGTCACACTCGCTACCGCCTTCCGTGAAGACCTGGAGAGTCCACGTCTGGGTCTCGCCGAACCAGGCCACGCCTTCTTTGACCATTCGCACGGCCAGATCCACCGAGGTGGGAAGGTACTTCAGGGGTATGCTGAGGTTGAACCTGAAGTCGTGTGTCCCACCGGGAGGCACGTCGTGGCAGAGGTAGGCCCGGGCGTCCGTCACGCCTTGAAAAGACCCACCGCACGAGAAACCGCTCCAGGTGACGCCGTTCTTGGAGGCTGCTCCCAGCTTGAAACCCGTACCCGCCGTCCACGTCGTGTTTCCCCAGTTCTTCACCCGGAGCGTCACGGGGCTCGACTCGCCCCGTGCGATCATGCCGGGGACCGTGCTCTGCGTCTCCATGACCTCCGCGTCGCTACCGTTGGTGACGACGGTCACATCCCAGTATTCCGTGTCACCGAATCGTCCCACGCCGTCGCGGCTCATTTGAAGGTCTAGGTCATAGGTGCCGGGACTGGAGGGCGCGACGACCTTGAAGTCGAAGTCATAAGAATTGCCCGGAGCCACCGTGACATTCGAGCACAACGACGCCTGACAGCTTCCCGGCCCGCTGTTGCAGCTTCCCCCGCACTCGAAGCCGGTCCACGTGAAGTCGTTGCTGGAGAGCGCCACGAGGCGGTAGGTGGAGGGAGACCACGTCGTGGTGCCGATGTTTTTCACCCAGACCTTCACGGCCGTCGTCGCGCCCGTCACCGTGCTCGTGGGCTTGCTGCACGTATACCCGGACGGGCATACGTCCGCATTGTCCACCAACGGGGCGGTCACGGAGACGTCCCACACCTCCGTCTCCCCAAAGCGAGCCACCCCCTCGCGAATCATCTGCGTGTCCAGATCGTACGTGCCCGTGGTCGTGGGGGCCGTGACGCTGAAGTCAAAGTCGTAGACTTGGCCGGGGGCGACCGAATTGCAGAGCACCGCCCGACAATCGCCCGGGCCGTTGCAGACCCCCGCGCACTCGAAGTTGCTCCATGTGAAATCACTACCCGTCAGGGAACTCAGGCGGTATGACGTGCCTGCGGTCCAGGTCGTATTCCCCGTGTTTTTCACATACAGTTTCACCGCGGCGCTCGTCCCGGCGGTCATGGAGCCGGGGCGGGAACAGGTCGAGCCACTGGGACACACTTCGGCGTTCCCCGTCGGGCAGGAGGCCATGCACCCGGCCTCACACTCGGATGTCCCCGTCGCATGGCACTGGCTGGAACAGGAATAGTACGAACAGCCGGCCAGATGACATTTGTCAATGTCGCTCCCGAACACCGTGCACGGCGGGACCGGACCAAGGAGAGCGATGTCGTCCCATGCGACCCACCCTCCGGCGGTGCCGGCCTCGTTGGAGGCAATCAGGGCCACATGAACCACGTTGGACTGGTTCGACGGGAGACTGAACCAGCACTCCAGATACCTCCACGAAGTGGACGACGACTCCTCCGTGGAACAGTGGAGGGCATACACGTAGCCATTGTCCGCCTGGATCCAGGCGCGTTGAGCGGATGATGAGGCGCGGACGAATCCCCGGAGGCGGTAGAGTCCGGGCTGGACGTCGGTGATGTCCTGCCAGATGGCGGTTCGGCCCCCCGCACCGTTGGGCCTGGCCACGGCCACAGGATAGCCGGCAGGAGGAGACACACACCCGCTTCCACAGGGCTCGACTTGAAGGCTCACCAGCCCTCCGTTTTCGCCCCACTGCCACGCCCCCATGTTCTCGATGAAGCTCCCATTCACGACGTAGAGCCAAGTGTTCACACAGTAGGCATTGCAGCCTGCGGAGCAGTAGTCCGTGCCGGCGGGATGGCACTGTTCCGAGCAGGAGAGATACGTGCAGCCCGCCGCATTGCAGCCGGCAAGATCCCCGTGGTGCAGTGCGCAATCGGCCCTCTCCAGCGGGATCGACCATTCGTCACCATCGCCGAACCACTCCACCGCTTCCTGCACCATGTTGACTCCGAAGGTGACCGGTCCCGCGGTGCCCATGGGCACGGAGATCGAGAAGTTGAAATCGTAGGTGCCACCCGGCGGCACGGTCACACCAGGACAAATGTACGCCCGGCTGTTGTTCGCGTTTCCCGTCGTTTCCTTTGAGTAGCCCCCGCACTCCCAAGCCGACCATGTAACCTGATTGCGGCTCGTGGCTCCGAGCCTGTGCCGCGTCGTTTCCGACCAGGCGGCGGTTCCCACGTTGCGCACGCGGATCGTGACGGACACCGGGGTGCCGGGGATGATCCTGGGAGATACGGTGCTGATGTCCGCGAGGATCTCGGCGTCGTTGGCCTTCGTGCCACCAACCCATTCGGCGATACGTGCCTGTCTGACCTTGTCGTACTGTCCCCGCTCGGTTCCGGCATTGTCGAGCCATGCAAACTGCTTCCAATCAGGCGTGTAGTTCAGGACGAAGGGCGTCACGGCCACTACTCGCGGGTCGCGGAGCCAGCCCATGTTGTTCGGGTCGGTAGAGGTCCAGGCCGACACCAGCATGTCGCCGATGCTCCCCCAGGAGTAATCATCTGCGTTTCCCTCCACCTGATCCGGCCCGGTGCTGGGCCAGCCCGTCTCCGTGATGTAGACGGGCAGGATTGGGTTTCCAGTAATCGGAAGCTCCACCTCATAGTAGTGAAGCCCGACCGCCGCCAGATCGAATGGGACGAAAAAGCGTTCCGCGACCCTCTCCGTCGGGTAGGCATGCGAGGCAAACCCATCGAAGCGGCCCGAGGTGAATAGATCAGGCACGCTCGACACCATGGCTTGAAGGAAGCTGTAGCCGTAGGCGAAGCCGGTCGCTCCCGAGATGCTGCAGGTGCCCGGACCGCCTGGGGAGAGGGGCGCGTTCAAGACGACCAGCGGACCCCCCACAGAAGCCAATGCCTTCGAGACATCCCTCTGAAAAGCCGCCACCTCCTGGGCCATCTGGGCCGACGTGAGTGTCTGGCCGTTGGTGATTTTCCATTCTTCGCACAGGTTCAACTCGTTTCCGATCTGGACGGCGAGCCGGCCGGTGTAGCCCTGTGGCAAAGCGTTGACCATGTCTTGGGCCACCTGCTGGTATTTGCCCGCCAGAGTTGTGTAGCGGGTGCGGATCGCGTTTTGGGTATCGTCCGCATCGTCCCGGATGTTTCGTTGACCGTCCGGAGGGCTCAGTCGCGCGATCACGTTTTGCCCTCGCGCGGCCAGCTCGCGGGCTGCCGTATTGCATTCCGACGGAGTGCCACCCATGTTGCGGTTCACCCCCCAGCAGGTAAAGAGAGTCCAGCCCCCGTCGCCCGACAGGTCACTGGCCTTGTCAAACAGACCGGCATCTCCCCCGTTCGTTAGGCCCACACCGAACTTGTTCTTCGGGACGGAAGGGTCCACTGTGTCGTCCACCTTCCAGAACCTCGCGACATCCGCCGTCATCTTCGTCGTCTCCGGGTTCTCGCCCGTGGCGCTGCTCATCTGCAGATGGCCCGTGCTGCCCTGGGCGAAGCGGTACGAACCCAGGCACCGCCAGTGTTCATCTCCAAAGTTGTCGCCGTTGTAGTCCTGGGTGATGAGTTGGTCCGCAATGGCCGAGTAGGTGCCGGTGGCGCTTTGGATGGTATAAGGCACCATGCGGGAGCTCGAAGAGATGGTGGGCACATAGACCCAAACCTCATAGGTTCCGGCCTCGTCGAAGGTCGGGGTCCAGCGAGCCCAATAATCTGCGGTGGCGTCCGTATCCTTCGTGACCCAGTGGTGGGGAGCCGAGCTGGGATAGCCGGTCGATGACTCCGTCCAGTTGGGACAACTGCTGGAATTGCAGCCTTTGGAGAACGCGATCGGATCTCGATCGTCCACTTCCACGTAGGGCATCGTCAGCGGGCTGGGATCGGGCAAAGGCTGCCCGACCCACTCCCCCTCGTTCCACATGAACCAACTGTGCGCCGTTGGGTGGAGAACCTCCCATGGGTCCTTCTTGGTCGTATCCGTCCATCCGAACGGGTCCAAGGCATGATCGGCGCCGTCATAAACGGTGAAGTGAAGGTGGGATCCCGAGGAGGCGCCCGTCGTCCCGCTGGTCCCGATGATCTGGCCCTTCGACACGATGTCTCCAACTTGGACGGCCAGAGCGCTGAGATGTCCGTACAGGGTCGCATAGCCATTGGCGTGAAGAACCTTGACCATCAGGCCGTAGCCCGCGGCGTAGTTATCCTCATCGTCCCATCCCGCCTCGATCACCCTGCCGTCCGCAGCCGTGAGGATCCGCTGATACCAGACGCTGAAATCGTAGCCGTTATGCCCTTGGTAACAGTAGGGGTCACAACTGGGGACGTCCTCGCCCGTGTAAATCATCACGCGCCCGTCTTTCCCGTAGTCGGGATACTCGTGATCGAACCAGCTGTATCTCTGGGCGTTCCCGTAGTAGGGTGTGCTCAGAAACGGATCTTCAGCCCTCGATTCTCCTGGCCATCCCCAAGCGGCGAGAAGAATGATGACAGCCGCGCATGCGCCTCCGAAACGGCCCGTGATGGTATTCACCTTGATTCACCCCATTCCGATCGGTTTTTCTGTCCGTTGCGTTTGAGCGGAAAGTCCTCCGCCGGCTCGCGCCACTTGTCGCGCGGTGTAGGCGACCTGTCCGCCAGCGGGTGTGATGACCACGCCGGACACGATCGACCCTTCACGGCCGGCTGTGAGAGCCGTATTGGAGAGGATCCTTATCGCTGACCTATGATGTGTACGAATCATGGCTCCCTAACTTAATCAGTCTCCTGGGAACGGAGTTTTGTTCCAGTTTGGATTGACATGCTCTTTGAATATGGCGTTGACGTCACGGGGAAGCTTCAGCATAGACCCCAGTTGTAATGACTATCGCATCGTGTTGCCATCTCAGCGTGATTGTGAAAAGTGACCATGGATACGCACTAGTGATGGACGTACCCGGTCAATTGAACCATGCTTTTCCTCGAGATCGGGCGGAAGAGGGCGAAATGGCGAGATTTCCCTCCTTCTCCCTGATTGCCTCAATGCCCAAGGCCCACAGACATGGACGGCGTCAAGAGCTCTGTGTCACGAGTATCCCGATCGCCTGCGCGCCCACTCGCGATCTCCGCACTGCACGAGGGATCAATCCGGCCTTTCGGATCGCCGGGGCCTGCCTCGACACCCAAGCCTGGGACGTGGAGGCAGTGCTCTTAACCCCAATCCAGTGATGGAGATCCTTCGTCCACGGGGGTGAAACCGCAGCCACCTTCGGCCTGGAAGATGCACTCGTCCCCCGGGCCGAGCCCTTCAGTTGGACCGGCTCACCTGTCGAGTCTCAGGGGCGATAGACCAGCGAACACGTAGGCGCTCCCGGCCGCATCCCTTCCCCCCGGCGAGGCCCCGGAGGAGCCGACGATGAAGTCGGCATGGCCGTCCCGATTGACGTCGCCGGCCGAGGCCACCGCCGCACCGTAGGCGGCCTCATCGTATTCGCCGTTGGACCGGAAGATCAGCCGGCCGTCGGCCCCCGAATACGCGTATGCGCTCCCGGAATTCAACCGGCCGCCCGGATCCGTCAGGTAGGCTCCCACCACATACTCGGATTGGGTGTCCGGACCCATCGGGCCGGTGAGGGCGACGGAAATACCGAATTCATCTCCCTCTTCCTCACCGTCGTGAGACCGAACCAGGCTGAGATCCGCGCCCGAGTAGACGTACACCCGACCCGCGTTCTCGCGCGTCTGGTCAATATCGAACCAGCGTGCGCCGACCATGAAGTCGGGAATGCCGTCGCCGTTCACATCGGCGCCCTGCGGCAGACCGGACGCGGAGAACCCGAACCAGTCCCCGCTGGTTTCTCCATCGAGGCGGGAGATCAAACTGCCGTCCATGCCCGAGTAAAGGTAGACGCTACCCGAGTCGCCTTTCCCATTGAAATCGGTCCCCATCGCGCCCGCCAGGAAATCGGCCCTCCCGTCTGCATTCAGATCCCCAACCCCTGACACGCAAATGCCGAAGTAGTCGAAAATATTCTGACCCTCTTTCTTGTAGATCAGACTCGCGTCGGCACCCGAAAAAACGTAGGCGCTTCCTCTGAGGACAAACGGCCAGCCCCCGAAAGCTCCCACGAGCAGATCCGGAAGTCCGTCGCCGTCCACATCCCCCGCAGGGGAGACGGCCGCACCGAAGTAGTTCTGAGTCCCCTCACCGTCAAGGCGATACATGAGAGCGCCGTCGCTGCCGGAGTAGATGTACGCGCTGCCGGCGTCCACGCGTCCGCCCGGATCCGCACCGTAGGCCCCCACAACGAATTCGGATCGCCCATCGGCGTTCAGGTCTCCCGCGGTTGAAACGGCCGCGCCGAAAAAGTCTTCCGCGCGCTGCCCCGCCTTCAGGAACAGCAGGTGACCGTCGGCTCCGGAGAACACGTACGCGGCGCCGGCATCCGCGTTCCCGCCGGTATTCACGCCCGGGGCACCCACGATGAAGTCCGCAGCCCCGTCGCCGTCCACATCCCCCGCCCCCGCGACGGCACCTCCAAGATTGTCGAAGGGCGCCCTGCCATCCTTCCGATGGAGCTGTACGATGGGCCAGGCGATCGCCCACTCCTCCCAGCCCGATTCAGAATGGGCCGGCATCCCGAAGGTCTCTGGTCCAGCAGCGTTTTCGAACGCGGCCCCCGGAACGACGGTAGGGCCATCGCCCTCCCCACCGCAAGAAGCCAATATCCATCCACACGCAAGAGCGAAAAGACGGTGAGCTCGCATCTCATCCCTCCTCGGCACGCGAGGCGCCATTTGCAACGGTTCACAATCTGACGCCCGCGGTCGTCGCTCTCGCCTTCACCCTCCAGCGACCCCAGGTAGGTGTGACTCTAGCCCACGTGGAAACCTTGTCAAGACGTCACACATCCCAAGCGTTTAGGCTTGACGAGAAGGGCACCGTCGCGTAACCTTGCAGCTTCAGTACTTAATGGGTGGAGGGCTATTTCTCGGGAGCACAATGAGGACCTGTGCGGTCCCTGCGGCTTCCTCTGCCTCCCGCCCAAACTCCCCCCTTGTTTGCATGGGCATCTGCAGCACCAATTTCCACGTCCTCGGGTCTGGCACAGCATCGCTGTCCCGCCACCGAGGGAAGGAGGTCTCATGAATCGAAAAACGGCACTGGTCTTCGGCTGCCTGGCCATGGTGGCCACCATCGCCGCCTGCGGAGAAGACTTGGCCAAGCTCAGCCAGGATCTCCAGAAGCAGGCAGTGGCCGCGGCCACCGGCTCGGAGTCGCTGGCGAATCTGGCCACCACGAGCCTCACGATCAATGACACGGTCGGGACGATCCAGTCGGTGACCGACCTCGCGTCGGACGTATCGTCGCTCTCCGACAGCGCGGACAGCGCGCTCTCGGCAGCCAGCTCGAGCGACTCCAGTTCGAGCTCGTCAATCCTTTCGGTGCGCGGCATCGTACGCCGCCAGACCACCCCGCCCCCGCCGCCACCGGGTGGAACGACCACCACGACGCAGCCACCCCCACCGGGCGGCACGACGACGGCAACTCAACCACCCCCCACCGGCACTGCGCCTCCTCCGCCGCCCCCCGCGAACTTCAACCAGTGCGCACCCCCGTCGGCGGGAGGGCCGGCTACGCTTCCTTGCTTCTGCATTTTCAACAACCCGAGCCTGTTCGCCAACGGTACGGAGGTCACCTGCAACGAGCAGAGACCTCCTAGCACGCCTGGTGGTACGTTCGTGGAGACCCCAGCAAAGGTGAAGGTCACTCAAGACGGCAACGTCTACAAGGTCACCTTCAAGATCGAGAACGTCCCTTCGGACTCCCAATTACCGCCCGAAGTGAAGAACGCCTGCACGGCCAGCGGTTCCACGCTCACGTGCAGCCGGGACATGATCGTGGCCAAGCGGTGCGTGACGGAGTCGGGCACCGAGCGGTGCGTCTTCATGCCCCTCCCTCCGCCCCCGGACGGTGGGGAGATCTTCTACAACAAGAAGTTCCAGTTTGCCTCGGCGCTCAAGCTATCCGCGGACCTGTCGGACAGCGAGATCCGGAACCGCATGGACAAGATCATCACGGCGCTGGAGGAGAAGGACCTCGCCTCCTTCCTCGCTGATGCCGATGGATTCGTCACCACGGTGCGCCGGGTGAACTGCAACCAGGGCGAGAACAAGCCCGGATGCCCGGGAACCGCGCCCGGCCCGCAGCCCAATGCCCCGGGAGGGCAGCCGCCGGGCTTCGAGCCGCCTCGGCCGGTTTCCTCGAAAGGCATTCGTTTCGAGAGCAATCAGCTTCCGCCGCCGCCCCCGGCCACACCGAGCAAGACGCCGGCACCCGCGCCTTCCCCCGTGTTCTTCAGCGCGGAGTTCACCAAGGAACACATCGTGGGCAAGGTGCCGGACGGCCAAGGCGGAGTGAAGAACTTCGAGACCGACTCGTTCCACGCCCGGTTCGAATCTCCAACGGCCGCCACCTGCACACCGGTGGACGCCGAGGGGAAAGCCCTGTCCTCGAGCGTGGCCGACAAGGGCCAGGTGCGCGAGGGCGGCGAGATCGCGATCGAGCCCCATGGCGGCATCCGCCGGGCGGTTCGAAACGGCTGCAATGCCTTCGAAGCGCCCACGGCAGTCTCGGACCCGACCAAGCAGGTCCAGTCCACGCCACCGACGGGCTACCTCTCCGAGACCAGCAAAGAGAGCATCAAGTTCCCCGAGCCTCCCCCGCCGCCGGCGGGCGTGAAAGCACCGGCCATGTATCCGGTGAGCGAAGAGGCGGAGGGCAAGATGTTCATGATCATCAAGCCTCAGGAGCAGCGAGGACAGTCGGGGAGCTTCAGCGGTCCCAAGCCTCCTCCCCCGGCTGAAGGCCTCAGGTCAAAGGGACCGGCAACCAAGGCCACAGCGCGACTCCAAGCCGGTCCGGGCCCCGTGGGTCCGGGTCCGGCCGGCCCCGCCACACCCGGCCCTGGCACGCCAGGTGTCGGCGCCGCAGGCCCGGGAGCACCCGGTCCCGGCGGCGGCCTCGCCGCACCCGGCGGCAAGTGCCCCGGAGAAGGCGGCGGCGTGCGCAAGGTCAAAACCACGATGAGCGACGGCAGCGTTCGCGAACGCACCGAGAGCTACATCAAGAAGGAAGGGGAGTGCCGCCCGGTTCCCATCGGGGCCGACGGCGAACCCCTCAACATCAGCGAGACCTCCGACGGGAAACTCCAGGGGAAGGTCGCCGACGAGAAAGGTCAGGAGATCTCTTTCACCGTGGACAACCCGGATTCGGAGAACAAGACCATCTCGCTCGATGCCGGTTTCGCCAGCGGATCGCTCACGCTCCACGAGGCGGACAATGAAGGCGTGGTCGGCGAAGGCTCGCTCACCGTCAAGGTGGGCGACCTCAAGATCGAGGTCGATGTCGTCCTCGGCGAGGAGGGTCTGCGCGAGCTGGATGGCCTCGTGGCCATCGACGAGAAGGCCATGGCCTTCTTCGAGGACACCACGAGCACCGGCGCCGTCGTCCAGTTCTTCCTCTACTCGAAGACCGGTACGACGCTGGCCGAATCGCCCGAGAAGCAGTCCACCCAGGATCTCGAGGCGAAAGGCGTGCTGACCATCACCGAGCCGTCCAGTAGCAGCGACAGTTGCGAGAGGGTCGGCTCCGGTACGATCAGCGTCCTGACGGGCGAGGACGCGGGCAAGAGCCTGAGCATGCTCGTCTTCGAGGACGAGAGCTCGGTCATCGTCACGCCGGACGGCGAACTCGCGAACACGCCGGAGAACTGCGCGGCCAAGGTGCAACCTTCCACGGTGCCCTCAACCGTGCAAGCGGCCGGCGGCACCACGGCGGCTTCGTCGAGCTCCTCGACCAGCACCACCAAGACAGCGGCCTTCGGAGGATAGTCGGACCGAAGAGAAACGAAAAGAGGCCCCCTCGCCTTCGGGCAGGGGGCCTTTCGTTTTGGCCGTGCCGCCTCTGAGATTCGCAAGATCGAGATCGCCATCCGCCAGGGGGCGGACAGGCTTCCCCTTTCCGCCTGTGGCGGACTCGCGACGACAAGAATAGGCCGTCATGGCGATCCGCCGGCCGGCGGAGAGACAATCTCAAGAAGCATCTGCCCGGCAGGTTGGGGAGTCTCCGCATCCACCCACCGCGGTTTGACATCCACCCCCCCCTGACGCCATCCTCCACGCCATGACGCTGCCCGTGTTTGCGCTCGGGATGGTGGCCGTGCTCGTCCTCGGCTACTCCCTCTACGGCCGCTTCATCGCCCGCCGGCTCGCCTTGGATGACGCCCACGCCACGCCGGCGGTCCAACTCAACGACGGGATGGATTTCGTGCCCACGCGGCCCTTCTACCTCCTCGGACAGCACTTCAGCGCGATCGCAGCCGCCGGACCGATCGTGGGCCCCATCGCCGCCTGCCTGGTCTTCGGATGGCTCCCGTGCATGCTCTGGATCGGTCTCGGCGTCATCTTCATCGGTGCCGTCCACGATTTCTCGGCGCTTGTGGCTAGCGTTCGCCACGAGGCCCGCTCGATCGCCGAGATTGTCCGCCGCGGGATTGGGCGCAGGGGCTGGATGGCCATCATGGCCTTCATCTGGCTCGCGCTCCTCTACGTCATTGTCGCGTTCACGGATGTGACCGCCGCCACCTTCACGGGCGTCACGGGAGAGTTGGAGGGCCTCCAATTCAACGCGGGAGGCGCGGTGGCCGCCAGCAGCACGATGTATCTCTTCCTCGCGTTGCTCATGGGCCTCCTCCAGCGGGTCTGGAAGCCGCGGTTGTGGCTCCTCACAGCCATCTTCGTACCGGCCACCCTCGGCGTGGTGTACCTCGGCACGAAAGTCTCGACGCTCCTAGTCCTACCCCACACAACGTGGGGGGTGATCATCCTGGCCTATTGCCTCGTGGCCTCCATCCTACCGGTGTGGTCACTCCTCCAATCGAGAGGCTACCTCGGTGGCTTCGTCCTCTACCTCGCGCTGGCCGTCGGATTGATCGGGATTCTGTTCGGCGGTCACTCCATCCAACAGCCCGCGTTCAAGCAATGGACCGGTCCGGCGATGACAGACTCCCTCTTCCCGTTCCTCTTCGTGACGATCGCCTGCGGGGCGTGCAGCGGCTTCCACGGCCTCGTATGCAGCGGGACGACCTCAAAACAGATCGAGAAGGAATCCCACTGCCGGCCCATCGGCTATGGGGGGATGCTGCTCGAGGGACTCGTCGCGGTCATCGCGCTCAGCACGGTGATGATCGTGGCGCCGGGCACCACGCTTCCGGGACCGGGCAAGATCTACGGCGATGGGATCGGCCGATTCATGACGACAATCACGGGCCCCAACAGTCTCGCCTTTGCCACCACCTTCGGCGCGATGGCCTTTTCCACGTTCGTGTTCGACACGCTCGACGTGGCGACCCGACTGGGCCGGCTGATCCTTCAGGAACTCTTCGGGGCAAAGGGGCGAGTGGCCGCGGTAATTGCCACGATGGCGACGCTCGCGATGCCTTTGCTGCTCATCGCGGGCGCGCCGGCGCCGGCGCCGGGGCAGAAGGCGGCGTGGACGCTCTACTGGACGCTCTTCGGCACCTCCAACCAACTCCTGGCCGCGCTCACGCTCCTGGCCGTAACCGTCTGGTTGAAACGCACCGGTCGCCCCGTGTGGTTCACCGCTCTGCCGATGGCCTTCGTCATGACCCTCACCGTCTGGTCCCTTTTCATTCAGATCGGGCACGCGCTCAGCCTGCCGCTCTCGCTTTCGGCCGCGAGCGTCAACGGTTTCGTCGCGATCCTTCTCGTGCTCCTCGCCCTCCTCCTCGTCATCGAATCCGCCCGCGCCCTGATTCGCCCGCCGGCGTGGGTGGGTTCCGAAGCAAACCGTGGATAGCCCACTGCACGAGTTGAAGATCCTGTGCCCCGCCTGCCACAGGGGCTCATTGGAGCTCTCGTCGGACCCGGTCCCGGTCTGCCGCTGCGCTGTCTGTGCCGCTCGCTTTCCGACCGATCAAGGGGTGATCGATCTTGTGCCGGATTTCTCTCTTCGTCGGACCCCCGCCCAGGCGCTGATGGAATGGCACCCGCTTGTGCGAATCTACGAAAGTCGCCTGTGGAGACGCAGCCCGGTCTTCGCGCTCCTCACGCATCTCTCTTTCGAGAAGGAATATTCGCTCATCAAGGATGCGGGCCGTGTTGTGGGCGCCCGGCGGGTTCTCGATCTGGCGTGCGGTTCAGGCATCTACAGCCGCCGCTTCGCCCGTGAAGTCGGCCCGGGATGGGTCGTCGGTCTTGACCTCTCGCGAGCCATGCTCCGCTATGCCGTGAAGCGAAGTCGGGCGGAAGGACTCGACAACCTGGTTTTGATCCGTGGCAACGCCATGGAACTCCCCTTCGAGGCCGGATACTTCGATCTCGTCAACTGCTGCGGCGCCCTTCACTTGTTCCCGGACCCGGATCGAGTGATGGCCGAGATCCACCGCGTGCTCAAGCCCGGCGGCCGCTTCACCTGCGGGGCGGTCCGTCGCGGCGAGGGTGGGTTTGGCAAGGCACGGGCCGCCCTCCAGGAACGGCTCTCCGGAGTGAAATCCTTCACCCTGCAAAGTCTCAAGACGACACTCGAGGGGATCGGCTTCTCGGAGGTGCAAGGCTGGCACGACGCCGCTCTATGGCTCGTCGTGAGTGCCAGGAAAAGCGACGCGGCCTGAGCGGAAAGTCCTCTTTGATTTGCACAGGATTGTACAGCGGTGTACAATCCTGCTCATCGCCTCGGAGGAGAGCCCATGAAGACCGTCACCTTCACCGAATTTCGCAACCACGCCTCTGAATTCCTGGATCTCGTCGAAAGGGGCGAAACCGTGCGGGTGGTCCGACATGGAAAGCCCGTCGCCAAGATCGTGCCCGCCGGCCGCACAGATCGAGCGCCAAGCTGGAAATTGCCCGGGCTTCGGCTCATCGCACCCGGCACGGCCATCGCCCGGGCGGTACTTGAGGAACGGCGATCGTCTCGGTGAACCCCGCACCTTTCCCGAAGTCTTGCCTTCAATTGGACACGCCCGGGAGGCGAAGCCGCCTTCGGCTCCGATCTGCGCGTGCATGAGCGGTCAGGAAGGATAGGTCCGGGGTGAATGTCTTCCTGGACTCCTCCGCGCTCGGCAAGCGCTACGTGGAGGAAGCCGGGAGCGACCAAGTGGCCGACATCCTCGCGCGCGCGTCCTCACTTGGGCTCTGCGTGATCGCGCCCACCGAGGTGGTCTCCGCGCTGTGCCGACTCCGCCGGGAGAGGCGACTGACACGCGAGCAGTACGGGAAGGCCAAAGCCGCCCTCTTTCGTGATGTCGGGGACGCCACCGTCATCGGCCTGACAGACGGTGTGATCGCTCGTGCCGTAGGCCTGTTGGAGCGCTGTCCGCTGCGCTCGTCCGACGCTCTCCATTTGGCCTGCGCGGCGGAGTGGTCGTGTGACCTCTTCGTCTCAGCCGACGATCGGCAGTGTGCGGCCGCGAAGGGCTACGGCCTCACCGTCGAGCGCCTGCCCCTCGCGTAGGCCCCCTCTGAAAACAGGGGCGAGGACCGCCCCCCAAGCGCTGAGACCTCGGCGCGACCTCTTTGCCCTGTCTCCCCGCGACGGATAGAATCACTCGTGGTGAAACCAGCCCACGGCGCGGGCCGACGATCTCTATGGACCTGACGACCGCCGCCGCGGGGTCTACCTGGACTTGAATCGGAGTGGGCGAATAGATCAGGAAGCCGAGTTCGTGGAAGCCGGCGCGATGTTCTCATACCTCGGGAAGACCTACCTGCTGGAATCCATGCAGTAGTGGACCGGGAAGCGGACCTCGTAATCCAGGAAGGGGAGCATGGTGCACTTCGCCTGGAGAGCCGGACATCCTACGCGCCTCCGCCCCGGCCCAGGCGTCCGAGCACACAAGGAACGCCATCGGGATCACAGCGGTCACTTGGGCGGCACAGGGCTCGAACCTGTGACCTCCGCCGTGTGAAAGCGGCGCTCTAGCCAACTGAGCTAGCCGCCCAGAACAACCCTCCGAAGGTACGCGAACGCCCGAAAAAAGCAAGACCGCCCCAAAGCAGTCACTCTCGGCGTTTGACACCTCCCACAGGTGTGTTTATGTAGGCGAGTCATGCCGCCCGCCAAGAGGAACCCTCGAACAGCCAGGGGCAAGAAGGACGAGCATCCGGTCCCCAAGTTCTGGCCCGTGATCGCCTTCTTCGGCACCGCCTTTGTCGTGCTGGGCCTCTTCGCCTCCGGCTTCTCGCGCGCCTGACATCGCCCCTCGGGCGCGTTCCGCCCCACGCCGCGCGGACGTGCGGCCGCCTCCTCAGAATATCGAGCCGATGAAGAACTCGAAGACCGGCGAAGGCTCGTCCCGCTTCCGGTTGATCGGGAACCCCCACTCGAACCGGAGGGGTCCGATGGGGGAGAACCAGCGAATTCCGAACCCCCACCCCTGGCGGAACTTCAGGGGATCCACCACATCCCCCTCCTCGAAAACATTCCCCAAGTCGTAGAAGAGCACCCACTTGAGCCCGGCCGGGGGGATCAACGGAAAGACCATCTCGTTGTTGATCAGCGCGAGCTTGTTCCCGCCGATCGCCACCTCGGAACGGCGCGAGGGATCCCCGGGGTACTCACGGTCGCCCTGCACGAATTGCACGGGCGTGAGACTCTGCGAATTGTAGCCCCGCACGGAGCCCAGACCACCAGCAAAGAAGCGTTCGAAAAAGGGCACAGGATCCTCGCCCACGCGTTGAAGATACGCGCCCGCCAGTCGCGTCGAGAACACGATCTTCAGGAAGACCGGGACGTACCACGTCGAGGACGCATCGTACTTCACGAAATCGAAATCGCTCCCCAGGAGCCGGCTCGCCGTTTGAGCCCCCAATCGCTGGACCGAGCCCCCGGAGGGATCGAAGGGGTGGTTTTTCGTGGACCGCCGGACGGACAGCTCGACGCTGGACGTCGCCCCATCGAACGGAAAGGGTGTCCGCGGGATGTCGCTCACCTCGCTGATCTTGTATTCGTAGGCGGCAAACAGGCGTGTGAATTCCTCGATGAGGTAGCCGAGCCGCACCTGGCCGCCGGTGTTCTGGATCACGAATCCGCGGAAGGACCGCGTCTGCGTGCGAAATGCCTGAAACCCGAGGCTCCAGTCACTGTCCAGAAAGTACGGGTTCAGATAATCGAAGAAGAAGAGCTTCGACCTTTTCCCAAACGATGCGGAGGTCGAGAGCTGGTGACCGTAGCCCAGCAGGTTCGCCTGCTGCACCTGGATCATGAAGATCGGCCCTTCGAAGGTGCTGTATCCGCCGGTGACCTGGAGGGTTCCCGTCGAACCCTCCTTCACCTTCACATCCAAGTCCAGGAGGTCCATCCCCGGGATTCGCCTCGATTGGAAATCCACCTCCTCGAAAAAGCCGAGGCGATAGACTTTCTCCCGGCTCCGGCGCAGTCGCGAGATCGAGTAGAGGTCGCCCTCCGCCACCTTCATCTCCCGCCGCACCACCTTGTCGCGCGTGGTCGTGTTCCCGACGATGTTGATGCGGTTGAAGTAGACCTTGTTGCCTTTCTTGATCCGGTACTCGATATCCACCTTCAGATCGTCGTCTCGCACATCGGTGATGGGCTCCACTTCGGCGAAGGCATACCCGAGGTCGCCGTACTTCTCGGTGATCGCGAAGATGTCCTTGCTGACGCGATCGCGGCTGAAGTAGAGGTCCGGCTTGGTCTCGGTCGCCGCCTCCAGTTCCTGCGGTGTGAAGAGGAGATCTCCCGCGAAGCTGATCCGTCCGATGCGGTAGCGCGGGCCCTCCTTGACCACCATCGAAAGGTAGATCCACCGCCTGTTCTTGCTGAGCTGCGCGATCGGATCCAGGACTTGAACCTTGATGAAGCCGTTGTTCAGGTAAAAGGCCTTCACCTTCTCCACATCGTCCTGAAAAATCTCCTTCTGGTAGCGGCCTTCGTCGGTGGCCCAGGAGAACGCCGACGCCACCTTTGTTTCCATGGCGACGATGAGGTCCTCGTCCGGGAAGGTCGTGTTCCCCACGAAGTTGATCCGCCTCACCTGAACCTTCACCCCTTCCAAGGCCTTGTAGATCACGCTGACCTGGTTCCGGGCGGGGATGTGATCCAGTTCGTACACCACTTCTGCGAGGTAGTAGCCTTCCTGCTCGTAGAGCTTCTTAATCGCTTCCACGTCGCGGCGGACGACTTCGAAATCGAGGAAGGTCCGATCCTTGATCTTGAGGACCTCATCAATCTTCTCCTTCGACACCTTGCTCGATCCCGTCACACGGTGATCCTTGATGAGAGGCTTCTCCTTCACGCGGAAGGTCAGCACGGGTCCGCCGCCCTCGTCGCTCACTTCCGCCCGGACGGAATCGAAATACTTGAGCTTGTAGAGCCGCTTGAGGTCCTCGCTCACGGTCTCTTCGGAGAGGTCCTCGCCGGGCTTCGAACGGATTTCCCGCAGGAGGATCTCCTTTTCCACCCGTTCGGTCCCGTCGACGCGGACCTCGGCCAGCGGCTCCGCGGCGGCAGCTTCTCCCCCCCCGAGGATCAGGCACAGCGCGGCCAGACCGGCCACCCACACGCGAATCATCGGGCGCGCGCGGGGTTCGGTCCTGTTGCGTGAGGGTTGCCAACCAACATGGGGGGGGGATTCTGGCACAAAACGTCGCCTGACAGAAGAAAGATGATGTGCGTTCACGCGCCTGCCCCTGCAAACGAGGACGGCTTCGGGACTCCCGGCCCCCTGACGGAGCTTCCCGTCTCTGGGCGGGAGGGCGTTCCCGCCGTCCGATTCAAGCCCTGCACTGAAGACGATGTCCCACTCGAGCGAGCCCCGTCCCCGCCATCCAGGCAGCACAGTGGAGTGGCCGCAACCACCGCAGTTTTATCTCTCGATAGTTCCGCCCCTTTCGCCACGAGACACCATTCGGCCTGCAACTACGCGAAGTTCTTGATAGAAACATCCATCATTACGCCCCTTGTTCATTGACAATAAATAACATCGTCAAGTTTTCTCTCGGCGGCCTTTGGCTCCGTCAAGTGACCGAAATCACGCAATAATCATTTTGTGATGTATGTCACATTTCTATTGGGTCGTGTGATTGATGTCACTTGACACCACAACGTGAACATGGTACCAGCGTCATGTGGCGGGGAGTATGCGGGTAGTCCGAGTTGCTTCATCTCTATCTCTCCTCACCTTTCTCTCTCTCCTCGCCTCCTCCTGCGTTCGCCAGATGGACGAGGTGGAAACTCCCTCCTCCAACTCGATCGGGTTTGAAGTCACCGTCCCACTCTCTCCCGAGGTCGCCGCCATGCTCAACCAAGTGGGGGAGTACGACGCAGTGGTTCTCGACGTCAGCGCGAACGGTCAGAGCGTCTCGCAGGGCGTTCGCGGTGGGGTTCGAGGCGGAGTCCGCGGAGGCGTGCGAGGGGGCGTGCGCGGGGCCGAGGCTCAAGGCGTGCGTGGTGGTGTTCGCGGAGGCGTTCGGGGAGGCGTGCGGGGGGGGGTGCGCGGCGCTGCAGCACGTCAGGCGGCCGAGCCCGCTCCTGAGGACGAGATTGTCTTTGCCTACGAGGCGCGCTTTGCCATGCTGCGCACGGCCGCCCAGGTGGGGGAAAACGCCTTCACGTTTATCGTCCGGCCCGAGCAGACCCCCGAGGCTCCCTTGGTCCAGCTCGACACGCATGTGGAGCTCAAGGCCCCGGAGCCGGGCGTGGGCGGTCGCGCCACGCCTCCGGTGACGGTCGAGGAGAAGCTGGTGACCGAGAAGGACGTGGACCTGCCCGACCCCGACGGTGACGGCGTGCCCACGCTGACCGAAGTCGCCGTAGTCCTCGCCACCGCATCCGTCGAGCCGGGCCGGTCCGTGGGCGACCTCCTCAAGCAGGCCGTGTCCCAAGCCGCCGATGCGACCTCGCGACCGAGCGAGCAGGCGGCCCAGCAGGCCATGCAGACCATGGCCGGCAAGCTCGAGACCAAGGCCAAGGAGGACCTCAAAGCCGCCGGCATCGCCGTCCCAGTCGGTCCGATCGTCAAGGAACTCAAGATGGACCTCACGCCGCCCGAGACGAGCGTGTCCGCCCTGCTCGTGGACCCCTCGGGCCAGACCGTTCGCCCCCTTGCGAACGGCGACTCCCTCTTCGTGGGCGAGACGGTGGCGTTCACCTTCGAGTGCAACGAGCCGGGGTGTGCCTTCCGCTGCGCGTTTGACGACGATCCCCTCCAGCCGTGCGCCTCGCCTCTCATCGTGGCCGCCGACGAGGAGGGGACGACCACCTTCCGCGTCCTGGCCGTGGATGGGATGGGCAACCGGGACCAGACACCCGCCGCGATCATCCTCACCGTCCTGCCCGCCCCCGTTCACGAGATCGTGTGCGGGGACGGGGCGTGCGAGGAGGGGGAGGACGAGGCGGGCTGCCCGGTGGATTGCGATGTGACGGCGCCCGCGCCGCCGGTTGCCGAGCTGATCACGCTCACGATGAATCCGCCGGGGACGGACGACACGATCGAGGGCGCTCCGGGAGCCGTCGAGCCGGGCTCGAGCGTCCAGGTCTTCTCCGACGCCTTCTTGACGACCGCCGTCGGCGGACCGCAGTCGGCGGACGGAACGGGCGCTTTTGGCCCGTTCCCCATCGGCGACAACCTTCATGCCGAGGTGTTTGTGGCGGTGATGGACGCCGGGGGGAACCTCTCGGCTCCGGTGAGCGCGGACAACGACGTGGTGGGGCCGGACACGACGTTGACGGCCACGCCGCTCGCGGCGACGGCTTTGTCGAGTGCGACGTTTGGATTTGGGTCCGTCGAGGCTGGTGTGACATTCGAGTGTTCGCACAACGGCGGGTCGTTCCTCGCCTGTGCCTCTCCGGTGGTTTTCCTCGTCTCGGCGGGGGCCAATGTGTTCTCGGTGCGTGCGCTGGACGCGGCGGGCAATCCGGACCCGACGCCGGCCACGTTCTCGTGGATTCTGGACACGAATGACCCCGGCACGACGATCACGGCGGGTCCGCCCGAGGAGACGAGCCATCTCACGGCGGTGTTCCAGTTTGTGAGCGACGATGCGTCGGCGGTGTTTCTGTGTTCCGTGGACGGGGGCGCGGCGGGGGCCTGCGTGTCGCCCTACGCGGTGACGGTGGATGGCGACGGGCTTCATGTGTTCCTCGTGCAGGCGGTGGACGGGGTGGGGAACCTGGACGAGGCGCCGGAGGTGTATGTGTGGGTGGTGGACACGACGGGGCCGGACGCGCCGGACCCGGCGTTTTTGGTGGTGGCGATGAACCCGTCGGGGGTGGAGGACGCGATCGGGGGTTTGCCGGGGGCGGTGGAGGGCGGCGCGGAGGTGGAGGTCTGGGCCGATGCCCTGCTCACCTCACTCATCACTTCTGACACATCACTGGCCGACGGGTCCTTCGGGCCCGTGGCCCTTGGCGACAACCTTTTCGACGTGGTCTATCTGACCGCGCGGGATGCGCTGGGGACGCGGGGCGTGCCGGTGGCGATCCTGAACGACATTGACGGGCCGACCATGAGTCCGGGGACGCTCACGGCGCCCAACGGGGGCGAGATCTGGGTGGGGGGTGGTGTCCAGACGATCGCGTGGAATGCGATGGTCATCACCGATGCGAACTTGGGTTCCTGGCCGATTGACCTGTACTACTCGACGGACGGGGGCGAGACGTATCCGAACCTGATTGTGTCGGACGAGCCCAACGACGGGAGTTTTGCATGGAGCGTGCCGTACTTGGATTCGAACCTGGTCCGCGTGCTGGTGGTGGCCACCGACGAGGCGGGGAACTATTCGTATGACGCCAGCGTGGGGGACTTTGCGATTGACTCGGGCCCTCCCGATCCACCCAGCGCGGCTCTCCTGACTGTGGACATGAACCCGCCGGGGGCGAGCGATCTGCTGAGCGGGTCAGCGGGCTCGGTCGAACCGGGGGCGACGGTGAAGGTGTACGCGGATGCCGGTCTGACGGCGCTGATCGGCGGGCCGTTGTCTGCGGATGGTTCCGGGGCCTTCTCCGGGCTCGACATCGGCGACAACCAAGGGGACGGGTCGGACCTCATCTACGTCGTGGCCGTGGACGCGGCGTTGAACGCGAGCAGTCCCACGGCGACGGCCAACGACAAAACGGCCCCGCCGCTCCCCTCGGGCGGCCTCCTCACCGTCACGATGAACCCGCCCGGAACCGACGACCAACTCAGCGGCTCATCGGGTGCCGTCGAGGCGAACGTCACCGTCGAGATCTTCTCCGACGC
>JACPQY010000077.1 GCA_016190245.1 Nitrospirota bacterium
ACGCGCAATCGTTTGAGATGCACGAAGCCGTTGACTAATGGCCCGCGTTCTCTACACTACTGCCGACTTTCCGCGCTCACGCGGACTGCCGAAATTGGGGACGTAGTGCAGCCTGGTTCCAACACGCCGCCCTGTCAAGGCGGAGATCGCGGGTTCAAATCCCGTCGTCCCCGTACATGGATGTACTGTACCCGCGGCACAATCGCTCTACAGGAGGTACACCGTACCAGAGCAGGTACGACATGGATGTACGGCACCCGGAGGAGTGTCGGGGGCCGTGATGGCCCGAGGAAGAACGACGAGCGCATCACATGGAAGTGCGGCACTGGACTCACCCAGAGGGGTGTGGCAGGGGTTTTCTTTCTCTGATGCCGCTCTGAATTTCGATGGATCTTGTCACCCACTACCAGCAGGACCTTCGGCTACTGCGCAGGCCATGGCACACGGCTGTCTTCGCGCTGGCTCTCGCCTGCCTCTCGGCTCTCCCGTTCGCGGGAAGCGAGTACGTGACCTACCTCGCCAGTTTGGTTCTCGTCTACGCGATCGGCATCGTCGGCCAGAATCTTCTGATTGGTTTTGCCGGCCAGATCTCCATGGGGCAGGTGGGCTTCCTGGCCGTCGGGGCCTATGTCCATGCCCATGCCACGCGCGCGGGGATCCCGTTCGTGGCGAGCCTCCTGCTGACCGCCGGCGCCGGGGCGATCGCGGGAGCGCTTGTCGGCCTGCCCTCGCTCAGGCTCAAAGGACCTTACCTGGCCATCGCCACGCTGGGCTTCGGGATCGCCGCGGCCCAGATGCTGTCGAACTGGGAATGGCTCTCCGGCGGCCGTATGGGGCTCACGGTGCCGCGAGCGGACCTGCCGGGTTTTGACCTGCCGGCAACGACGGAGACCTATCTGCTCACCCTTGCGGTGGCGCTCGGACTCATCATGGGTGCCTATTCGCTGGGCCGCTCGTACGTGGGGCGCGCGTTCGTGGCGATCCGCGAGAGCGAGGTGGCCGCCGAGGTCCTTGGTATCCACCTCACGAAATACAAAGTCCTCGCCTTCGTCATCAGCTCGGCCTACACAGCCGTGCACGGGGCCCTGTGGGGGCAACTCCTGGGGTATCTCGAACCGCAGATGTTCACGTTCATGGAGTCCGTGTACATGCTGGCGGCGGTCATCATCGGCGGTGTCGGCTCCGTGGCGGGGTCGGTGCTGGGGGCCGCGTTCGTGACGCTGGTCCCGCAGGTTCTGAGCGGGTACCGCGAACTGATCCCGATCCTGTTCGGCATCGTCATCATTCTCGTCATGCTCTTCGAGCCCCTCGGATTGTACGGCCGATGGATCAAGGCCAGGCTGTACGTCCAAAACTTCCCTTTCCGATAGGATACGCATGGAGAGTTTCCTCGCCTACGCAACCCCCGGCTTCGCCACGGGGAGCCTCTACGCCCTCGTGGCGCTCGGACTCGTCCTTGTGTATCGCGCCACCCGCACCCTCAATTTCGCCCACGGCGACATCTCCGCCCTCGTCACATTCTTCGCCTACACGGCGCTCTCGGCGCACATTCCCTTCGCCGTTGCTTTTCTCATCGCGGTGATCTTGGGGGCGGGCGTTGCGGCGTTGTTCTACCGGTTCGTCCTCCTCCCCGCGCGCCGGAGGGGAGGGGGCCCGGTGAGCCTCCTCATCCTCACCCTGGCTGCAGCCCTGATCCTCCAAGGGGTGACGAGCTGGATCTGGGGGACGCAGCCGCGCGTCCTCCCATTCCCGCTCTCCGATTCGAAAACGCTGACTTTCGGTCCCGTCGTGCTCAGCCATCTCCATGCCGGGACGCTCGTTGTTGCGGCGCTTGCCGCTGCGCTCCTCTACATCCTCATCCAGCGAACACGAACCGGGCTCGCCATGCGGGCCCTGGCGCTGGACGTCGAGGGTGTCCAGACGCTCGGCATACCCGCCCGGAAGCTCCTGGCCCTCACATGGGCGCTTTCAGCCGTGCTGGGCGGAACGGCCGGCGTGTTCCTCGCTCCCGTTCTCTTCGTGGATCCCTATTTCATGCTCGACCCGTTCCTCAAGGGATTCGCCGCGGCAGTTGTGGGAGGATTGGACAGTCTCCCAGGTGCGGTCTTGGGCGGACTGTTGCTGGGAGTCGCCGAAAGTCTCTTCGGGGGATTCATCTCGATCAAGTTCAAGGCCACGTTCGTGTTCGTGGTCATTGTGGTGGTACTATTAGTGCGTCCGGAAGGCCTGTTAGGTAAGGTATTTAAGGAAAGAGTATAGGTGTTTGTGGGTACGCTCCCGACACTTTTTTTCAATCGCGCGGCCGCGCAGGGGGATAGGGTGGCCCTTCGCTACAAGGAAGAGGGACTCTGGAAGGAGGTCACTTGGTCCGCGTACGCGGAGCAGGCCAAGCGCGCGGCGCGTTCGCTCCTCGCCCTGGGTGTGGGGAGCCAGGAACCCGTCGTGATCCTGGGGGACAACCGGCCGGAATGGCTGATCTGTGACCTCGCAACCATGGCTGTGGGAGGGATGACCTGCGGCATCTATCCGACTTCCTCGGCCGACCAAGTGGCCTACATTCTGGCACATTCGGGCGCCCGGGTGGTCTTCGCGGAAAACGAGGAGCAGCTCGACAAGTGCCTGGAGGTCCGCGACAAGGTCCCCATTCAGGCCATTGTGGTCTGGGACAGGCGCGGCCTGTGGGGATTCGAGGACCATGGCGTAATGTTCTTCGATCAGTTCATGGAGCGGGGCGAGGGCGTTCCCAAGGAAACTGTGACGGAGCGGCTGCGGGCGATCCAGCCGGAAGATACGGCTGTCCTGATCTACACCTCGGGCACCACCGGCCCGCCAAAGGGGGCCATGCTCACACACCGGAATCTTGTCTTCTTGGCGGGAAGCCTCAGCCAGGCGAATCCCGTCGGGCCGGCGGATCAGGTCCTCTCGTATCTCCCTCTGTGTCACATCTACGAACGGCTCCTCTCGCTCGTTCAGGCCGTGCACGCCGGCTACACGGTCAATTTCGTCGAGTCCATGGACACCCTCTTCCAGAACCTGCGCGAGGTCTCGCCGACCGTGTTCGGCAGCGTGCCGCGGATTTGGGAGAAACTGGCCTCGCAGATTGATCTCATGATCGCCGATTCCACATGGCTCAAGCGGATGGTTTATCGCGCCTCGATCCGCGCCGGTCGCGCCGTAATCCGGGCCAGGCAGAACGGTTCCCCCGCGCCCATGAGGAAGCGCCTGCTATATGCTCTGCTCGGGCCCACGGTTCTGTGGAACCTGCGCCGGCTCCTCGGGTTCGAGCGTGTTCGGCTCGCCTTGTGTGGCGCTGCACCGGCCTCCCCCGATGTATTCGAGTTCTACCTCGCCCTCGGGGTACCCCTTCATGAAGGCTACGGCATGACGGAGTCAACGGGCGTGATCAGTGTCCAACGATTGGGAGACATGCGTCGCGGCACCGTCGGAGAAGCGCTGGAGGGCGTGGAGATCCGGATCGCAGCGGACGGAGAGATCCTCGCGCGCGGGCCCAATGTCTTCAAGGGTTACTTCAAGGATCTAGAGTTAACCTCTCAAACCGTCATGGATGGCTGGCTCCACACAGGGGATATCGGAAAGCTGGAGAACGGTGCCCTCTCCATTCTGGACCGAAAGAAGGACATTCTGATCACGGCCGGGGGGAAGAACATCACGCCGTCCTACATTGAGAACAAACTGAAGTTTAGTCCCTACATCCAGGATGCCGTTGTGGTGGGCGACGGGCGGAAGTATCTGGTAGCCCTCATCCTGATCGAAGAGGACAACGTGACGCGTTTCGCGCAGGAGCAGAAGATCTCGTTCACGACGTTCACGGACTTGACGCAGAATGAGGCGGTCCGAAAGCTGATCGAGCGCGAGATAGACGCCATCAATCGGAGTCTGTCTTCCGTGGAATCCATCAAGAAGTTCGCCCTCCTGCCGCGGAGGCTGTACGAGGAGGAGGGGGACGTCACGCCGACCAAGAAGGTGAAGCGCAAGGCGCTCGAGAAGAAGTACAAGGACCTGATCGAGGGGCTCTACGGGGGCTGAAGGGGTTTCGGGGGGGGGAAGGGGATACGTCTTGCCGCTCTCGTGTGTCGGTCCTCAAGTCCAACCTCTGGAGCGGATGTTCTCCCTCGCATTTGCTCTCGCCCTCCTGACCTCGTGTGACGAGATCATGGGTGTCCCGCCGCAAGACGAGGTCATGCCCCGCGCGCCGTCGGCTTTCAGCCGTGCCGCCTACGACCTGAACACGCTCACGCTGGAGTGGCGGGACGACTCGACCGTGGAGGACGGATATGTCCTCGATGTGTCTACAGAGCCGGCGACCAACAACTACGCACCGCCGGTCATCCTCCCCAAGGACTC
Organism: Nitrospirota bacterium; assembly: GCA_016190245.1. Taxonomy (GTDB): domain Bacteria; phylum JACPQY01; class JACPQY01; order JACPQY01; family JACPQY01; genus JACPQY01. The sequence goes on from JACPQY010000077.1 coordinate 4,366, forward strand.
ATCGCGCTACTCCTGGGATGATCCTCCCGGCGGCCAATACCGGCTTTGTGCCTTCAACGGGATCCTCCGCTCCGAGTGCTTGTTCGCATGTCTGCACTATCAGGACGAGGACAAGGACGGGTTCGGAGTGGATGTCAGGCTCACCGAAGGCCCTTGCCCCGAGGGCGATGGCCTCGTCCTGAAGCCGGGGGACTGTGACGATGGCGATGCGAGGCGTTTCCCGGGGAACAAGGAGGCGTGCGAGGGGATTGACAACGACTGCGACGGGGCGGTGGATGAAGATTTCCCGGGCCTTGGGACCGCGTGCCCTTTCGGCACGGGTACCTGCGCCCGTACGGGCGTGAAGGTGTGCGGGCCCGACGCGACCGGAAGCAGGTGCGAGGCAGCTCTGTCCCCGCCTGGCCCCTGCGCGGTGGGCGTCGGCGAGTGCGCCCGCACGGGTTTGGCCGTGTGCTCGCCAGAGGGGATTCAGATCTGGTGCGATGCGATGGCCGGCGCACCCACGCCTGAGACCTGCGATCTCAAGGACAACGACTGCGACGGGGAAGTGGACGAATCGAAGGTCTGCGGGCTCCCCGTTGTTGCAAGGCTGCCCTCGGCGCGAGATGGCCTTTCCTGCGCGGAGGTGGGCGGGAGGATCTACTGTTTTGGCGGATGCTGTTTCGGATGGCACTACATATCGGCGGTTGTTGAGTTTGACCCTGCGACATACGATGTGGACACCATGTCCGCCAAAATGCCGTCCGGGCGTGACTTGTCCTCCTGCGCGGCCTCGAAAGGGAAGATCTACTGCCTTGGAGGGCTCCGTAGGGATGAGATCATCGAGTTCGATCCGCCTGCGGATTCCGTGTCCGTCATGTCGGCCAAGCTTCCCTCTCCGAGGGGTAACTTCTCGTGCGTGCCTGCTGGTGGCATGATCTACTGTTTGGGAGGCGAGGGTAACGGGGAAGTCCTCGAGCAGATCACCGAGTTCGATCCGGATGCGAATACCGTAGTCAGCGAGGTGGCCAGACTGCCGGTACGCCGATTCGCGGCGTCGTGTGCTCCCGCAATAGGCAAGATCTATTGCTTCGGGGGTACGACCAACGGGTTCGACCCTCTCGATCAGATCGTGGAGTTCGATCCTCTTGTGAATTCAGTGGCCGTCAGGTCGGCGAACTTGCCGACGCCACAGCTTGGGCTAGCCTGTGCCGTGGCAGATGGAAGAATCTTCTGCTTTGGGGGCCTTGGCAAGGGGGGTGAGAGTGACCGCATCGTGGTCTATGACCCTGTGGCAGATAGGGTGGAGCTGAAGACTCGGCGGTTGCCCTCGGCACGGGATCGCTTCTCCTGCGTAGGAGTGAACGGCAGGATCTACTGCTTCGGGGGTTCGCACGGCTACACACTGCTCGACGAGGTGGTTGAATACGATCCGCGTGAGCCTGCCCTCGTTTCCAACAGGGGCGCGGCCACTCCCGGCCCATCGGCAGCGATTGGTTCTGCCCGCGAAGGGGCGGACGACGCTGCCAGCAGCCCCTTCGACAGCCTTGGCTTCGGGTGTTCGGCAGTTCCTCCCGGGTCAGATCCAGCCGCAAGACAACGGGGCCGCTTTCCGAACCCGCATGACCACGGCCGAGATTGAGAGCTGAGCTCGGCACGTGCACGGTACTGAGGCGACCGGCTTCCCGTGTCAGTGTTCGCTGGCGGCGCAGCCCCAGCCGGCGGGGTCGGCACTCGATCGGGGCGAGTCGATCCGGAATCGCCGTTCGATCGTGCGGCGGTGGCCGGCGGCGTCCTCGGCCTCGATTTCGAGGGTGTGCTCCGTGTCTGGTGAGAGGCCGGAGAGGTCTAGCGTCACCTTTTCTGGGAAGGCGACCGGGTCGGCGTCATCCAAGCGGTAATGCGAGGCCTGGGAGGGCTGGGGACCGCCCGCGTCACTGATGTAGATCGAAACGGACAACCCTCGCGCGACGAATCCGGCAGGATCTTCATCAAGGCCCCGCACGCGGATGGCGGGCGGAACGCTGTCCACCACGAAACGGAGCCTGGCGGGCGAGGGGTCGCGGCGGCCCCCGGCGTCCACGGCGGCCACTTCAAGAACATGGCTCCCCTCAAGCAGGAAGGGCAGGCGGATGGTGGGGCCGGAGGAAGTTCGCCAGAAGCCGCGGTCCACGCGGTAGTGGTAGCCCGCCGCGTCGGAGCCCACGCCTTCCACCTCGATGCGGGAGCCGGACGGGACGAATCCGGCAAGGACGCTCTTTTGGGCGTCGAGGTCGAGGGCATAGGAAGCTTGACCGGTGAGGGGGTCGACGAGAAACGTGTCAGGCCCCCCCACCGGTGTTTGGGCTGTGGTATTTCGCCTGGGCGCGGAGGCGAGGCGGTCGCGCAGGGCATCGAGCTCCGATGCGAGACAGGGGTTTCGGCTGCTCCCCTGGAGGCGATCGAGGATCATGTCCAGGTCCATCCCGCCTGAGTCGAAGCGACCCGCGCACGTCAGATAGTCCCCGCGCCCGTTCCCATCGAGATCAGGGGCGTATCGGTTCGGCCCGAAAAAGACGCTTTCGATACCGAAGCCCGGGAGTCGGAGCGGCAGCTCCATCCAGAAGTCGAGGAGCCCTCCCGCGAGCGCGAGGAACACGTCGGGCACCGCCTCCGCGAGCTGCGCCTGATCCAGACGGTAGCAGTCGGGGTCAGCGGGATCGAAGGACGGACAGTCGGTGTCCAGAGGATCGAAGTACAGGACTTCCTCCACTTGGAGATCGAGCGGGCCGAGCGCCAGCTTGAGGCACGGGCCGCCCGCCGAGGCGGCGTTGCAGTTGGACTCGAGGAAGGCCTCGGCGTCGGCGAACACGCGCGGGGTGGAGGGATCGGTGTCCCAGACGTCCTCGGCATCGAACTCAAGAGCGCCTTCGAGAGAGGTGACGAGCCCCAGGGCCTTCACCGGTGTCCCGCCCTGCTGCACCCAGACATCGGTATGGAAGCGGCGGAAACTGAAGACGACGTCGCGGTCGGCCGCCGTGACCGCCGAACAGCCTTTTTCCTGGAGCTCGGGGCCGGGCGCACCTCCAATCGAGAGACAGATCTCGGGCGTGGAGGGGTCGGCATCGCCGAAGGGCTGGAGCCTGAGTGACACGCTGGTGTCCGGGTCGGCGATGTCATCGAGCGGTGGCAGGAGGCCCGCGAACCGATCCACGCTCAGGAGGTCCGCCACCGCCGGCGGTAGGGCGACCGGTGGCTGCTTGGCCAATGACAGCCCCCGATCATCCAGTTCGATCGAGAAGAGGCCCGACTGGAGGAGTGTGTCGGCGCTCTGGGCGAGGACGTCCTGCGAGGTGGAGCAGGCGAACATCATGCCGTCGGGTGCGCCGTCACCATCGTAGTCGGGCTGGGCGCCCGGACGGGGCTGGCAGCTTCCGAGGGCCGGGCAGCACGGGGTGTTCGAGGGGGGATTTCCGCTGCACGTGCCGCATCCCGGCTGCCCGCAGCAGCACAGGCTCGCCTGGGCCGTGAGGCGGCCGGGCGTCATGTTGAGCTCGGGCTCGCGAACCTCGCAGGCGAAATCCGAGTGCATGGTCATTCTCTCGCCCGGCCCCGTGACGACCGTGAGGTGCGGGTACACGCCGACGTCCGTGAGGCCGCCCGTGGAGGGCGTGGTGCAGGCCATGAGGCCGTACTCGGTGGGCGGTGTCTTGCCGATCGCGGCGTCGTAGGCGGGAAGGCGGAGGTCCGGGAGACCGTCGGGTTTGCAGTCCGGATCGGGCTTGCAGTCGCCGGGGCCGGAAGGCGGCGTGAGAGGGTTGCAGGCGGCACCTTCGGAGCACGTCGCTGTCTCGGGATCGTACGTGCAGCGATCGGCGCAATACCCGTAGTGGGGGCATTCGACATCGTCCTGAACCCCGTGGGCACACCAGTCGCCTCGGGCCGTTCCCGCGTAGGTGGGGCACGCGAAGGCCGGCTGGCTGCTGAAGAGGGCGTTCATGTCCATGGGGAAGGGGCCGGAGAGGGTGTTCCTCATCGTCGTGCCCAGCGCGTTGTCGAGCACCGGATTGAGGCTCGAGGCCACGCAGCCGTCCCACGAGACGTCCCGGTTGCAGATCGTCATGTCCCCCTGGGGATCCACAGTGACCTTGGGGATGTCGAGGGTGATGACGGCGTCGTCCGCGCGCGCATTGATGTTGTTCGCATCCACCTTGTTGGGATCGAGGACCATCGTGATGGGGAACGTGGCGAACTGGGGCTGGGCGTCGCAGTTCCCGCAGATGAAGAGGACGCCGGCGCGCACCTTCACCTCGAAGACGACGTCGTAGAGGACGACGTGGGCGTCCAGGTGCGCCTCGTCGGGGTGATCATTGTCCGGGTCCGAATCCTGGTCCGTGCCGTGGGCGTCCGGCAGCAGTTCGAGTGTGAGTTCGGGCGGGCAGGAGGTGGCGCCGGCCGCGCAGGCGTTCTGATCGAGGGTCGGGGACTTCGAGGGGTCCGTGGAGGGGTCGGACGTCGAGTCGAAGTAGAGAAAATGACGATCGGCGTTCAGATCGTAGGCACAGGCCCATTCCACATTGGCCCAGCCGCACGTTCCTTCGAGGAGAGAGGCTGTCACCTCTCCAGCCGGCGCCCCGGGGCAGGGTCCGCCGTCCACGAGGGACTCCTCGATCAGGTCGCGAAAATCCTCGTCCAGGAGCGATTCTTCGAGTTGCTCGGCGATCAGGTCGAGAGCGGTGCGGCGGACCTCCAAGACCCAGCCGTCCTTGATGATGGAGGTGGCGGCGAAGGGGACCGACTTGGAAGGTACAGAGATGGCGGACTTGGGGTGATAGCCTACCGACATGGCCAAGATCGAGGCGATCATGAGAAAGAACGGATATCTAGAGTACCTAATCATACGATATATACAATTGCATCACGCAGCAATTATTACTATCAATATGTTAGTCAAGACTGACGATTCATTGTCGTAATGATAGGAAAAGCACATTAATTGTCAAGTGAATTCAGTGATGTATTGATATACACGTGAATACATAGTAATAGATAGCCATACATTGGTAATATAAGTTATCATTGAAACGGATGCCATACGTCGTTACCACCATGAGGCTCCCCATGCCGGCCCAGGCACGGCCGCCGGGCTAAAGTCCCCCAGCATCCCTGCCGATATAATCTTCGAGTTCGGTGCACGATCAGGGGGAGTGGCGACCTAGTCGGCCGAATGGAATCAGTTGGAGTAGGTTGTCAAGGATACTTCTCTACAGGAGGTAAAACTCATGAGTGACATGACAGTTTCTTCCGCCCCCAGATTCAACCCGCGCGACCTGATTGACCGTTTCAAAGAAAATGAGGCGCGTCGAGTGGATCGCTTTCGCGACAACGAGGCGAACCGGGTTGATCGATTCGAAGAGAAGGAGCGGGACCGGGTGGACCGCTTCGTGAACAACGAGCGCGACCGGGTGACGCGATTCCAGGACAGCCAGCAAAACCAGATCGACACCTTCAAGTCGGTCGAGCAGCGGCGGCTGGAGGAGTTCCTGGCCAACGGCGGCACGGTTGAAGAGTTCAGGGCGCAAGAAGCCGACCGCGTGGATCGGTTCCAGGAACACCACGGCGACCGCGCGGATCGGTTCGCCGACCATGAGCGCGAGCGCGTCGACCGCGCTGCCGACCATGAGCACGATCGGGTGGACCGGTTCGAAGACCACGAGCAGGACCGGGTTGACCGGTTCCGTGACCACGAGGGCGATCGCGTGGATCGCTTCGTGAACTGGCTTAAGGACCACCAGCGCGATCCGCGGCTCCTCGGGCCACCGGAGCAGGGAGGGGACGGCACAACCGACCCGACCGCCCAAGCCGTCACGCTGAGCGTGATCGCCTGAAGTAGCCCGCGCCCCGTGCGTGGTGCTGAACATCGTTCGGCACTGCATACGGGGCCGCGCCCCGTGCATGGTGCCGAATAGCATTCGGCACGTCATACGGGGCCGCGCATCACCGAGGCCCGCCGTACCAGTTGTGGCGGGCAGGCCCGCCCGACCGCCCAACGTCCGGCGGGCCTTTTCGTTTCTTCTTCGGCTGACCCCGCGCCCGTTTTCTGGTAGAGGAAGGCTGTGCTTGCGATCGAGACCCACGGCCTGACGCGGCGGTTTGGACGGCAGACGGCGGTGGACGCAGTAGACCTCGCCATCGGCGAGGGGGAGGTGTTCGGTTTCCTCGGCCCGAACGGAGCGGGCAAAACCACGATGATCCGCCTCCTCACCGGCATCCTGCGCCCCTCCTTGGGAGAGGCGAGCGTGCTTGGTCTGGACGTGGTACGCGAGCCCGAGGCCGTGAAGCAACGCATCGGCTACGTCGCCCAGGCGTTCGGCCTCTACCTGGATCTCACGGTCGAGGAAAACCTCCGCTTCTACGCCTCGCTCTACGGCGGCGCGGACCCCGGCCGTCTCAGCGAGCTCATCGAGGCCTACGGTTTCGCCGAGCACCGCCGCAAGCTCGCCCGCGATCTCTCCGGAGGCTACAAGACACGCCTCGCGCTCATCACCGCACTGGCCCACCGGCCGTCCCTGCTTTTCCTGGACGAGCCCACAGCCGGAGTGGATCCCGTCACCCGCAAGGAACTTTGGGACCTCTTCTACGCCATGAAAGGAGAGGGGACGACGCTCTTCGTCACCACGCACTACATGGAAGAGGCCGAGCGCTGCGATCGGCTCGCCTTCATTTTCAAGGGGCAGCTCGCGGCCGTGGGAACGCCCGGCGAGATGAAGAACCTACTCGCCGATCGCGACGTGTTCGAGATCCAAACGCCCTATCACCCCCAACTGGTGGCCGCGATCCGGGGACTCGAGGGCGTGGAGGCAGACAATCAGTTTGGTCACATCCTCCGTGTCGTCTGCCGCCGCCACCCGGACAACCGCGCGAGGCTTACCCATGCGGCCACCCAGTGCGGCCTGGACGCGGCGAGCGTCCACCCGGGCACCCCTTCCATGGAAGACGTCTTCGTTACCCTGACGCGCCGCGGCGCCGGCTCATGACTCCCCTCCGCGCCGTCGTCTGGAAAGAGTTCCTCCACATCGTCCGGGAGAGGCGCCTCCTCGGCTTCATCTTCGGCGCGCCGGTCCTCCTCCTCGTCCTCTTCGGCTACGCTCTCCGTCTCAAGGTGGAGAATCTTCCCATGGCCGTCTTGGACTTGGACAAGAGTATCTTCAGCCTGCAAATCCTGGACACGCTGCGCAGCGAGGGCGGCTTTCGTGTCCTGGAGGTCGCCTCCGAGGAGGACATGCGACGCATGCTCCACACTGGTGAGGCACGCCTCGGGCTGATCGTCCCGGCCGATCTGGCGGACCGCCTCACGCGCAACGAGACGGCCACGCTCCGTCTCCTCGTGGACGGAAGCATGCCGACCCTGGCCATGATGGCGATGTACGGGGCGGGGGTGCTGACGGGCGACGAACTCACGGCCAACCTCTACTTTGCGGACCCCGACAAGGACGCGCCCCCCCCCCGGGCCCCGCCGATCCGCGTGGACCGGGAGATCCTCTTCAATCCCGAGTTGCGCGACACGGATTTCTTCCTTCCCGGGATCATCGGGATCGTGATCATGCAGGTCACCCTCATCCTCGCCTCCATCAGCATCGTGCGCGAGAGAGAGCAGCGCACGATGGAACAGCTCATGGCCACGCCGGTCTCGCGCTCAGCCTTCGTGGTCGGCAAGCTCATCCCCTACGCCGTTATTTCCGCAGTGGACTTCGCCGTCGTCATCGGGGCGGGGCACCTTCTCTTCGATCTGCCCTTCGCGGGCCCCCCGGCTCTCATCGTGGTTCTGGCCGTGCTCTACATCCTCTCGCTTCTGGCCCTGGGGGCGTTCATCTCGTCGTATTCACAGACGCAGCCGCAGGCTGTTTTCCTCGCCATCTTCGTCCTGCTCCCGTCCGTTCTGCTCTCCGGCTTCGTGTTCCCCATCGAGGCCATGCCCGAATGGCTCCAGCCCGTGCCGCAATTCATCCCCATGACCTACTACCTCGACGCCATCCGCGCCCTCACGCTGAAGGGAACAGGCTTCGGGATCGTGGCGAAGGACTTCGCGGCGCTGGGAGCCTTCGGCCTGGTCTTCACGATCGGCGCCATCCTCCGCTTCAAGAAGACTGGCTGATCGAGGGGAAAGGGGACATCCCTGTCTTCCCTGTCAACGACGAACCCGGCAAAGGAGTCCGCACAGGTTGCCGCAGGTTGCTGGGGTCACTGTTGCATCTTGAGTATTGACGGGGGGCGGATAGGGGCGGACTCGCACTCAATGCGGACAAATGACCCGGAAGGCCAATATGATAACGAAAGACCTGACCCCAAGACTGCCAAGACTGCAAGACTGGGGAGGAGGACGGGCAGGGGGGGGCGATCAGCGGTTCTTCCAGTCTGAGGGGGCCGTGGTTGCCGTGGAGAGATCTCTGAGGCCGCGATACGAAATCCACGGTCGATCGCGAGGATCCAGAGCCAAGCTGGTGTACCCTCCATCGGCCTCCACGGTGTCGACGGTCGTCAACTCCCAGCGGTCCGACTCCTTCACCGCGTATTTGACCTGCTGCAGGGTTTTCTCGTAGTACGCGAGGTGAATCCGTCCCCCGCGGTCGATCGCGAGTGAGGCGAAATGGCCGGGATCGAGCGCTTCGTCCACCGTCTCCCGTTGCCAAGTTCCGGCGGTTTGGGTGAGATGTTCCAGACCGTCGAACTGGTCGACCTCCGGGCCATTCGACAGGAAGTAGTACGCCACGTGGACCTTACCCACCGGGTCCAAGGCCAGGCTTGCATAGTAGCCCAGGATGACAGAGGCGTCCCGAAGAAGGTCGCGGGTCACCCAGGATCCCGACGCATTGGTGGCGTATCCGATCCATCCCCACCCCTGGAGCTTTTGGTAGGCAATGTGGACTCCGCCTTGGGGGTCAATCGCGATGGAGGAGTACCTCCCCGCGTCTCCTTCGGAGTCGAGGGTCTGGGTGGCCCACGCTCCGGAGGCGTTCGTAGCGTATTTCAAGTCGGCATTCGTGCTGTCGTAGTAGGAAATGTGAGCGTGGCCGGCTGCGTCCACAGCGATGGAGGTGTAGCTTCCGACGTCTCCGGCGAGGTCAACCACTTCCCTCTGGGGTACACTTGTGTAGAGGATCCGGGTATCCACCGAGAGGTACCGCAGATCCCCATTCGATGCATCGTAGTAGGCGACATGGAGCCTGCCGTTGTTGTCCAGGGCCGTGCTGGCATAGGACCCCACGTCTCCGGTCGAATCGAGCCCGAGTCGGGTCCAGTCCCGCCCATTGACGGCGGTCGTCCTGAGCACGAGATCCAGGTTGCGCTTGTCGTAGCTCACGACGTAGAGATCCATGTGGGGATCGATCACGAAATCCGTAAAGAATGCGCCCTCGGTGTACCCCGGGTGGCGATCGATCCGCCAAGGTGTCACGGCGCGAACCTCCGGTGCGGGTTCCGAGACGAACGAACCGGACCGGATGCGCAGCCGGTAGGTGTAGGGCGTTGCGGGGTCGAGGCCCGTGTCCACGTATCCGTGGTAGCTCGAGCCCAATTCCGACAGAAGCCCCCACGTCCCGGTCTTGGCGCCTTTTTCGACCAGATAGATCTCCCCCTCACGAGCTCCGCCCGCCCAGGACAGCCGGACTTGGTCCCAGGCGAGGGCGGAAGCCTCCAGGAGGAGTGGTAGCGAGGCCGGCCCGGCCGGCACCGTGAGACTGAGTTCGACCGGCACAGACCTAAGGATTCCGTTCACGGCCGCCACCCGATAGGCATACGTCCGGCCGGGTTGGGTTGTGGCATCGAGGTAGGAGGTGCTCTCGGGGGGCAGGAACGCGAGCGCGCCATACGTTGTTCCGTTCGCGAGACGCTCCACCACGAAGCCCGTCTCCGAATCCGAGACATCGAGCCAAGTCAACAGCACGGACTCGCCTTGGACGACCGTTGCGGCAAAGGATTCGGGGCTCCGGGGGGCGGATCGGGTGCCGGCGCGGCTGTCCGCCTCGCGGTCCTTTCCGCAGGCCCAAGGCGACAGGCCCGTGAGCAGGCATGCCGCGAGGCCGGCGAGGACCTTGGTGCGTTCCGCCGTCCGGCGTTGCTTTCGCCCGCTCCCGGGCGAGGCCTCTTGGGGACGAGCGGGCCCAGGTGCGGTGGAGGTGGAGACCGGTGCTACCATCGGCGTCGTTTCTTGAAGAGGCGCCAGCCCTTGCGGGACTCCTCGGTCTGCACGCCCAGATACACGCTCTGCACGTCCGGGTGTTCGCGCAGCTCGGCCGCCGTGCCTTCGAGGACGATGCGCCCGCCTTCCATGACGTAGCCGTAGTCGGCAACCTCGAGCGCGAGACGGGCGTTCTGTTCCACGAGGAGCACCGTGATCCCTTCTTCGCGGAAACGTCCCAGCGTGGAGAGGACCTCGCGACTGACGCGGGGCGAGAGCCCGAGCGAGGGCTCATCCAGGAGCAGGAGCTTCGGACGTCGCAGGAAGGCCCTGCCGAGCGCGAGCATCTGCTGCTCGCCCCCGGAGAGTTTGTCCGCCTCCTGCGCCCGCCTCGCGTGCAGGATCGGGAACATCGCGTGCACGCGTTCGAGATCCGCCCGCGCCCGGTCGTCGGATCGATTCCACAACCCAAGGACAAGGTTCTCCTCCACGGTCAGCTCGCCGAAAATGCCCCGGTGCTCCGGAACCCAGCCCAGACCCAGGGCGGTGATCCGGTCGGGGTCCAGGCCGTTCAGGCGGCGGCCCCCGAATTCCACGGTTCCCTTGCGGGGCTGGTCTCTGAGGAGCCCTAGTATAGTTTTTAGTAGTGTAGTTTTACCCGCCCCGTTGGGGCCGATGAGGGCGCGGATTTCCCCGGGTGGGAGGGAAAGCGACAGGCCGCGCAGGACGCACAGCCGGTCGAGATAGAACGTCTCGATGTTCCGCAGGCCCAGGAGGGGGGACCCGGTCGTCATCCCACGTAGGCCCGGCGCACCTCGGGGTGGTTCTGCACCTCCTTGGCCGTCCCCTCCGCCAGGACGCGCCCCGAGTTGAGCGCCATCATTCGGTCGCAGGCGGCGGCCGCGAGGGCAAGGTCGTGCTCCACGAGAAGCAGTGCAGGCCCCAGACGGCCTCGGATTTCACGAAGGTAGTAGACCAGTTCCTGCTTCTCCTCCGTGGTCAGACCGGCAGCCGGCTCATCCAGGAGGAGGAGGCGCGGCTCGAGGGCGAGCGCACGCGCGAGCTCGACCTTGCGCTGCACGCCGAAGGGAATCTCGCCTGCGCGGGCCTTGCGAACGGCCTCGAGACCGAGGAACTCGATGATCTCCTCCGCCTTTCGGCGGTGTTCGACCTCGCGCCCGAGGAACCCCAGAAACGCCAGCGGCCACGATCCCTCCAGACGGCGGTGGCGGCCGAGCAGGATGTTCTCGATGACAGTCAACGTGTGCACAAGGCGGATGTTCTGGAAGGTGCGCGCGATCCCGAACGCCGTGATCTCGTCCGGGCGGAGGCCGGTGAGAAGGCGGCCGTCCAGGCGGATCTCGCCCTGATTCGCACGATAGACGCCGCTGATACAGTTGAAGAGCGTGGTCTTGCCGGAACCGTTCGGGCCGATGAGCGCGAGCAGCTCCGAGGCGTGGATGTGCAGGCCGACACCGTCCAGCGCGCGGATCCCGCCGAAGGAGACGGACAATCCCTGGACGGCGAGGAGCGCGCCGGCGCCGCTCACGCAGTGGGGAGGCCCCATGCCTCTTCAGAACAGGGGAGGGAAGTCCACCCGTTCCTTCACGAGCACGTATTTCCCGCCCTCGGCGCGGGCCACGGCCACGCTGTTCATGCCGTGCCGGCGCTGCGGCCCGAAGCTCACGGGGAACATGCCACCTTCGGCCCAGCCCTCGATGGATTCCATGGCCTTGATGAAACCCTCCCGCGTGGGTTTCGGTCCCGCCCGCTTCAGGCCTTCCACCGTCAACCGCAGGGCGTTGACGCCGTACGTCACGAAGTTGGGGTAGCTCTTGAGGTCGGGGTTGTATTTGAGAGCGATCTCGAACTGCTGGTCGGCCTGCGGGTCCAGTCCCGGGAACCGTGCGCCGAGCGCCACGTGGGCGCCTTCCCAGAGTTCGGCGGCGAGCGTGAACATGATCGGATCGCCGAGCGGGAAGCTGGCGAGCAGCTTCGGGCGGTAGCCGAGCTTGGCCATCTCCTTGACGATCATGGCGCCGTGCTTCGGGGTGGGGTAGAGGATCACGGCGTCGGCCTTCGCCTCCTTCAGCTTCTGGGCCTGTGTGCTGAGCTCGCCGCTTCCTACCTCGTAGGGGATCTGGGCCACCAGGCTCGCGCCGGCCGATTCCTTCACGCCCTGTTCGACACCGGCGAGCCCCGACTTGCCGTAGTCGTCGTTCTGGTAGAAGACCGCCAGGGTCTTGCTGCCCAGCTCTTCCGCGGCGAACCGCGCCAGATATCGGCCTTCCTCCGTGTAGTCGGGGTACATCACGAAGACCCCGGCGCGCTTGGCCGGCGGCACCTCAGTCCAGATGCGCACGTTCCCGAAGGGCGAGATCATCGGAATTCCTTTCTCGGCGAGTTGATCGCGGCAGGCGCTGATGACCGCCGTGCCGAGCAGCCCGACAATCGCGAACACCTGGTCCGCCATCTCCCGCATGTTGGCGACGGCACGGCCAGGGTTGTACTGATCGTCCTTGGCGATCAACCGCAGGGTTCGGCCGTGGACGCCGCCGGATTCGTTGACGTACTGGACGTACGCCTCCATGCCACGCGTCACGTTGCCCCAGAGGGCGGCGGGGCCCGTCAGGGGAGCCGATGTGCCGAGAACGATCTCCTTGTCGGTCAGCCCGGGTGTCTCCTTTTTCGCGCAGGCAGGCAGGCACGCCAGCAACGCGAGAAACCCGAACGCAGTCATTGTGGTACGGTGGCGATTCATAGTCGGACCTCCTTCGTGTTGTGCCGGACAAGGTCTGGCCGAGATTGCTTCAATCGTCCCCGCCGGGTGGCGGGGACTCCTTCGCAATGACACCAACCCGTCGTCATGCGAGCGACTCGTGCTACGCAGCGCTCTCTGCTATGCGTAGCGCTTCGCAGAGCATAGTCGCAGAGTAGCAATCGAAGCAATCTCGTTCTTGGAAATTTCGTCATGACTTGCCCTGCGGGCCACTCCTGTCCGCTTCATCATGGCCTCAATTCCTTCAACCACTGCGTCGAAACCGGCTGGAACACCTGCGTGAGAAAATCGAGACGGCTGGTCAGCTTGTCCGCCATCTCGGTGCATCGGGCCTGCGCGGCGGCGAGGGCCTTCGGCCAGGCGGCGCCGAAGGCTGCTTGGATCTCGGCATCGAAGAACGAGGCCGGGATGGGTTTGCCCCCGAACAGGAATTCCCGACCCGTTCCAACCGGGCGGAAAGGAACCAACTCGTTGCCGATGCCTTCCTGGATCAGTTTCGAAACGTCGTTCGGATGGACCTCGCCTGGGTAACGGCGATCGAGATCCTTCCAAACAGGTGACGTCTTGAGAAGTTGACCTCCCTTGAAGAGGCGGAAGTTGAGGGCCCTCGATCCCGCCCAACTCCTCGCATCGTGCTGGGACATCCCGGCCTTGAGTGCTCGGGCAAATTGAAGCACGGCCATCACGTGAAACGAACTGAGAGGCTCGGGCATGGCGCGGAACGTACTTTGCGGCGGGGCGCGCGGGCAGTCAAGCGCAAACGGCTCGGGCGGTCTTCGCTTGGAATTCGCCACCGATTCGAGATACATTGAAATCTTGCGGTCCATGACTTACCGGATGGCGACACGGATGAGACGTGCCCTGGCCGCAGCAGCCGGCGCTGCGGCGATTGCGGGGGCCGAGCTCCCGGCGCAGGCCCACCACACCAGCGCTTTCATTTCCGCCGACATCGCCGAAGTGGCCGAGAAGAACAGCAACGAGCTCTTTCTGATGGGTTCCTACTTCCGTCCCGAGCTGGGCCCGACGACGGGACATCATGCCGACCTGATGCCCGGCTACCGTCGCGGCATCTCGGACGATTTCCAATTCGAGTATCACTTCCACTGGGTGACGGATCCTGCGAAGGGTTTGGAGCCCGGCGAGTCGGTTTTCGAGGAGCACGGACTGGCCGTCAAGCAGGTCTTCCCCGAATGGAGCGGGTTTCCAATGAGGGTGGCCGCCTTCGGCGAGGTGGAGCTGCCGACCGCCCATGCCGTCAAGAAGGTGGGGGCGACCACGGCGGGAAAACTCCGCTTGATCCTCAGCCGGCACACCGTGGGCGGCCTCCTCCTGGCGGTCAATCTCGACGGTCTGGCGGAAGTCGGTCTGCGCTGCACCCAAGGCGCCGCGCCGGCGATGGCGCCCAGGCGGCACACACCGGACGACCGCCAAGCCTGTGAGCAAGGCGAGCCGGTCACGAACCTGGATTGGGGGTTCGCGGTGGCGCTGCGCAAGTCGCTCTCGGGCCCGGTGAGCGCGTCCGTCGAGCTCGCCAAGGAGATTGACCACCCGCCGGGTGTCACCACCATCATCGGTTTCCATGTGCATTCGGCCTCCACGTGGTACTACCATTTTGGCGTCGGGTTCCCCGTGGGACTCGACGAGGACTTCCTTTCCCTCAGACTCGGGGCAGGGACCAAGTTTTGAGCGACGCACCCGAAACCAGGAAGAGCAGGCCGAAGTGGTTGATCCCTTTGGCCATCGGCCTGGGTTTGGCCGGGCTCGGGGCCGCAGGCGCCGGCGTCTATTTCTTTCTCATGAGAGCGAGAGGTGAGGAAAGAGTGGCCGTCACCCAGCAGGCAGTGGCCCAACTCCGAGCCGAGCTTGATGGTTATTTCGCCCATCAAGGATCTTATCCTAATAATATTAATGAACTAGGTGAGGTATCGGAACGGCTCCTGGCGATGAGCCTGACGGGTTCCCCGGACGTGCGTGCCGTTCGGTTCAAGGATGTCCTGCCGGGAATCGACGAGCTTCGATCCCAGTGCGCACACGAGCGGGAAGGAAGCTACGGGTGGTTGTACGACGTGCGCGGACTCGTCGTGGCCTGCCCAACGGGCGAGATCAACACTGCGCAGTGGGCTTGGCCGGTGCCACTGTCCTTCCCGAATCTCTCCGACGAGGGCGAAGGGGGGGAGGTCCAGCAAGGGCCGAGCGCCCCCGGTCCGGGCGGAAGCCCCCCCGGGGAGGGCTCGACCGTCGCCCCGGCCCCACCTGAGGAGGGTTGGAAGCCTGACCTGGTGGTCATCTCCGCTGTGGCCCCTCTTCGTTCGAAAGCCGCGCAGCACGGGCGGATCGTGGCGAGGCTCCGCCTGGGGGAGGGGCTCGCAAAGAAGGGTCAGAACGGTCCGTGGTTCCGAGTACTACGCGAGAGCGGGCAGGTGGGCTGGATCAGCGGATACGATATCAAGTTCATCGAACCGACAGGCTCCCCATAAAGAGACGAGAGGTTCACGATAGTGGCGACAGGTCCCGAGCCCCGCACGATCCCCGAGCTGTTCTTCAGGCGCGTCCAGGATAGCCCCAACGGCCTCGCCTACCGGTACTCCCGGGATGGCCGAGTGACCGAGGTGACGTGGCGCGAATACGGGGAACTGGTGCGGCGATTCGCGAACGGGCTCCTCTCCCTCGGTTTCGAAAAGGGCGACCGCTGCGCCATCCTTGGTGAGACACAGCCCGAGTGGACCATCGCCGACCTGGCCGCCATGGCAGCCGGCGGCACCGGCGTCGGCATCTACCAGACCAACACGGCCAAACAGACCGAGTACATCCTCCAGCATTCGGAGGCCAAGGTCTGCGTGCTCGACACCAGGGCGCAGGCGCAAAAAGTGGCGGCCTCTCTGGTGAACCTCCCCCGTCTCAAGACTGTGGTCGCCTGGGGCGATGGCATAGGGGACGGCATTATCTCTTTCGACGAGATCCTGCGAAAGGGCGACGAGTTCGCCAAGATCCATCCGAACGTCCTTGAACAGCGGATGAAGGCCGTGCGGGGTGAGGACCTGGCGATCCTGATCTACACGTCGGGCACCACGGGGCCGCCGAAGGGCGCGATGCTTTCCCATCGCAACTGCGTCTTCGAGATCTGCTCCCTCGAGCGGATCATCCCCTCGTCGGTGGGAGATATCACGGTTGCGTTCCTGCCGATGTCCCATGTGGCGGAGCACCTCATCGGCTTTGTGGGGAGGATTCGGAACGGTATGGCCGCGGCCTATGCCGAGTCGCTGGACAAGGTCCTGGACACCGTCAAGGCCACCCGCCCAACCGTCTTCGGGAGCGTCCCGCGGATCTTCGAGAAGGCGTACGCCCGAATCCTTTCCCAAGTGGGGCAGGCGTCCCCGCTGAAGCGCCGGATCTTTGAGTGGGCGAAGCGGACGGGTCTGGAGAAGAGCCGGAGGCTCCAGCAACGGCAGTCCGTTCCTCTGGGGCTGGCGATCCGCTACGCCGTGGCGGATCGGCTGGTCTTCTCGAAGATCCGGGAGGCCTTCGGCGGGCGCGTCAAGTACTTCGTTTCGGGCGCGGCGCCGATCTCGACTGAGATTCTTGAGTTCTTCCACGCCGCGGGCCTGTTTGTCGCCGAGGTGTACGGACTGACGGAGTGTGCCGCGATCGCTACAGCCAACCGCTTCGACGATTTCAAGTTCGGGACGGTTGGGAAGGTCATCCCCGATGTGGAGGTCAAGATCGCGCCGGACGGAGAGATCCTCATGCGCGGTCCGAACATCTTCATGGGTTACTTCAAGGATGATGTCGCAACACATGAAGCTATCGAGAAGAACGGATGGCTGCACTCCGGCGATATCGGCGTATTGGACACCGACGGGTTTCTGAAGATCACGGACCGCAAGAAGAATCTCATCATCACGGCGGGAGGCAAGAACATTGCTCCCTCGAACATCGAGACACTCGTTAAGAACCAGTCCCCCCTCATCAGCCAGGTGGTGGCGATTGGCGACCGGCGGGCTTTCGTGGTGGGGCTGATCACACTCAGCCCCGATGAACTCAAGGCCTATGGGGCGGAAAAGGGTTGGGAGGGGGCGTCGCCGGCGGAATTGAGTCGTCGGCCCGAAGTGCAGGCGACCGTGGCTGCGGCGGTGGAGAGGGCCAACGCCGAGCTGGCGCGCTACGAGCAAATCAAGAAATTTTCCGTCCTGGAAGCCGATTTCACGGTTGAGTCGGGCGAGATCACGCCCACGCTCAAGGTGAAACGCAAGGTGGTCGAGGAGAAGTACCGGGAGAAGATCGAGTCTCTCTATCGGGAAGGCGTGTAAGCGGCCGCGGCTTCGCGGATCTGGCGGAGGAGTGAATCGGGGTAGAGGGTCCCGACGAGCTTGGCGTAGACCCGCTCCATCCTCGACTTGAGCTCTTTCATGGCCTCCGGGGCCAGTGGTAGTACCTTGAGCCCATGCGAGCGGAGCCCGGAGAGGGCCTTCTCGTTGTCCTTCCCGGCGCTGGTGGAGAGTTCCGTGACCATGATGCGCGCCTGCTCCGCCACGATGCGGCGATCCTCTTCGGAAAGGGAGGCGTACGCACGGCTCGCCACGACGATTCCCCCCATGCCCATTGCGAACGGCGTCTCGATCATGTACTTGGCGAAGGGATGCCACTGGAGGGCGACCGTGGCCATCGGGGCGTTGTAAAAGGCGTTGACCATCCCTGTTTGAAGGGCCGGCAGGACCTCGACCACGGGGAGGGGAGTGGGGGAGAGGTCCAGCTCCCTGAAGGCGGCATCCGCGAGCGGATCCCCCGCCCAGGCCCAGAGCTTCTGTCCCTTGAGATCTTCCAGGGTCTTCATCGGCACCTGCGTGAAGAAATAGACGGCTCCGAAGGGAAGCCATCCCAGGAGGACGTACTTCTTCGATTCATACAGTTCGCGGTACGTCGGGAACATCCGATCGAGCACGTAGAGCGCCTGATCGTAGGATTCCATCAGGAACGGAAGCTCCAGGGCACGGATCTCAGGCGAGATCAATCCGAGCCCCATCGCCGTGATAGCGGCCCCTTGGATCTGCCCGAGTCTGAGCTTGCGCACGACGTCCGGGTCGTCGCCCATCACGCCGCCCGCGTAGAGGGTGATCTCGACGCGGCCCTGAGTCTGCGCGCGCACACTCTTGACGAACCCGTCCAGCACGTCGCCCCATGCGGAGCCCGGAGGTGCGAGTGTCGCGAACTTGAGCTGCGCGGCATGGGCGGAGGAGGCGAGGGTAAGAGCTAGGGCGACCGTGCTCAGGATGGAGAAAGGGGACGTTCCTATTTTCCGGCGTGGTCCCCCTCGCCGGATTCTTCGTTGAAACGGAAAATAGGAATGTCCCCGTTTTGACATCGGGCGCCATACTATACCAAAGACGATGCGATTGCCTTAGAATGGGGCTCCATGCCCTCACGAAAGGAGCCGTCAGCGCACGGCACGGATGCCGATACGGACGTCGCCCGGCGCGTGAGCCGCTCGATCCGCGAATCACGGCAGGATCTCGACGTGAGCATCAGCGACTTGGCCAGGCGGTCCGGGATCGCCGTGTCCACTCTCTACAAGATCGAGAACGACGAGATGGTCCCGACCGTGGTTACCCTGGACCGCATCGCGAGGGCACTGGGACGCACTCCCGCCAGTCTCCTTCATGGTGACGGGCGCGAGGCGGAACTCGAGCACGTCTGCTCATCCAGGGCCGACCGTTTCACCTCCGAGACCGGTTTTTCAGGCTGGGTCGTGGCCGGTGGTCTCCCGGGTGGGCGACTCTTCTCCGCCGTTCTCGAGGTCACACAGAACGGGCAGAGCGGACGCAGAGCGCTCTCCCACACCGGCGAGGAACTCATCGTCTGCATAAGAGGCCGTCTGGAAGTAACCGTGGGATCGCGAAAATTCGTGCTCCAAAGAGGGGATTCCCTCCACTACAAGGCCACGCTCGAGCACGGCTTTCGCAATCTCGCAGGCGCTCCCAGCCGTATCATGTACGTCCTCACACCTTCTCCGGTCTTTGGAGAAACAGCCTGGGAAGGGTACGGACTGCCATGAGGTTGGCGTAGACCGGAAGGCACAGAACCCCACCTCGCACACGTGGACCCCGAGCGCCGCAGGCAGCTTTCATCCCTCGAGGTAGCCCTTGGCTATTCCTTCGCGAACCCGCGGCTCTTGGATGTAGCCCTCACCCACAAGTCCTTCGTGGAGGAGACCCGCGCGGCAGGGGAAGCAAACCCGGCAGCCGGCATCGAGCACTACGAGACGCTCGAGTTTCTCGGCGATGCGGTGCTCCAGCTCGGTGTGACCACGATGATCCTGAACCGGTTTCCGATGGCGGGGGAGGGCGTCCTTTCCAAACTGCGCTCCGAATGGGTCAGTGAGAACAGCCTCTACGGACTTTCGCGCGCGTACGACTTGGGCCAATACCTCACGTTGGGGAAGGGAGAGGAGGTCACACAGGGGCGGGAGAAGAAATCCATCCTGGCGGACGTCTACGAGTCTATCCTGGGCGCGGTCTACCGCGACGGGAGCTTCGGAGAGGCGTTCCAGATCGTGCGGCGCGATTTCTCCTCCCGGCTCGACGATCTGCCCGACGATCTCCAGGTCGAAGCCTTCACCCGCGACTTCAAGAGCCTCCTCCAGGAGTATTCGCAGAAAAGCTGGAAAACTATTCCCGCGTACGTGACGGCCGGGGAGTGGGGCCCCGATCACGACAAGACGTTCCGCATTCGCGTGATGGTGAACGGCGAGCTCCTCGGGGAGGGAGAGGGGAAGAGCAAGAAGGCCGCCGAGCAGTGCGCAGCGGAAGAGGCACTGTCCAGGCTGCCGGAAGCCGATCAGGGGGAATGACTATCCCGGCGGTGGCTCTCGTCGGGCGCGTGAACGTGGGCAAGTCCACGCTCTTTAACGCCCTGTTGGGACGGGAACGGGCCGTCGTGGATCCCATGCCGGGCGTAACGCGCGATGCCCTTGTAGAGTTCCTCTCCATCCGAAACCTCCGTTTGACGCTGGTGGACACCGGGGGTGTTGGCGAAGCGGGGAGCGATTCTCTCATCGAGAGTGTCCAGGACCGGACTCGCCACTGGATCCGGGCTGCCGACCTCGTGGTCCTCGTGGTGGACGCGCGTACTGGTCTGCACCCTCTGGATGCAGAAGCGGCGCGTCGGGTCCGCCGCGCCGGCAAGCCGTTCATCCTTGCGATCAACAAGGTGGATCCTCAAGGCCGGGGCAAGAGAACTGCCGCGGGCGACGGCGGACCGGCCGTTGCATCGGATCCGGCGGCCGAGTTCAGTCCGTTGGCCGCGGAGGATACCCTACTGGTGTCGGCCGCGCACCGGGCGGGTGTGGGGGCACTGCTGAACGCCATCGCGGCGCGCCTCCGGCGCATCGAGAGCCCACCGGAACCCGAGGCGAAGCCGTCTCCTTGTTCAACGGCGACTCATGTGGCCGTCGTCGGTCGCCCCAATGCCGGCAAGTCAACCCTGATTAACTCGCTGTCCGGCGAGGAGAAGGTCTTGACGGACCCGCGCCCCGGCACCACGCGCGACACTATTCACGTTACCCTTGCCCGCGGGGAGCGCACCTACGAGCTGAGCGACTCGGCAGGGATCCGCAGGAGGGCGCGGATCGAGGAGCGACTGGAGGAGAAGTCCATCGGATATGCGCTCAGCGCGCTCCGCAGCGCGGACATCGCCCTCCTCGTTATGGACGTGCGTGAACCCGGAACGGCCCAGGATGCCCGGCTCGCTCATGCGGCCGTCGCCCGTGGAATCGGCCTCGCGCTGGTGCTCACGCAGTGCGACCTGGTATCGCCAGAAGTCGTGGAACGGTCTGCCTGGGCGCTCCAGGCGCGGCTGCGCCATCTTGCGTTCTGTCCCGTCCTGCGGGTTTCAGGCCTCACAGGGGAGGGGGTGCAGCGCGTGCTCCCGCTCGTGGATCGGATGGTTGAGCAACTGGATCGGCAAGTGTCTCCCCAGGAAGCCACCGTAGCGCTTCGCGCCTGCACGGACGCCCACCCGCCCCCTGTCGCGAACGGCCGCCGAATCCGCTTTCGTGCGATCCGGCAGCTCGGGTGCCGTCCCCAGCGGTTCCTCGTTTCAGTAGTCTCCGCAGCGGCTGTCCCCGCGCCGTACCAGGGCTATCTCATGCACCAACTCCGGAGGGAATTCCGTTTACAGGACGTACCGATTCTCCTACACTTCCGACCGTGGATGAAGCTGCAGCGATCGGTTTCGCGGCATCCCCCCCGCCAGGCGCGGAGGCGTGGTCGCCCCGGTGGGCGTCGCACGGCCGCGCCGTAGTCCGTTCCACCCGGCCGGTGGGGAGGAGCTGAGTGAAACTCACACCCAAGGAGCTGAAGAGACCCGACGAGTTTCAGACCCGTGGACTGCGCACCCTCCAGTGGGCGAGGGTACATTCCAAGCGGATCGCGTTGGCGGTCGGGCTGTTGGTCCTGCTTTCGGCCGGTGCCCTCGGTTTCAACGCGTGGAGGCTTTCGCGGGCGGAAGCGGCTTCGAAGGAGCTGAGCGAGCTCGCGGATGACGTGCGCGCCGAAGAGGAGTCTCCAGGGAGCCTCGACCCTTCCGCCGCCACCAAGTGGACGGAACTGGCCGAGCGCGCCGGGAAGCTTGCTGAAGCCCATTCGGGAACGCGGGCAGCCGCGTGGGCGAAGGTCATCCGGGGAAAGAGTCTTCTCAGGGCAGGTCGGGCCGCAGAGGCGGAACCGGTCCTGCAAGAGGCCGTGGGAGGAGTGACCGTTCCACTCCTCAAGGCCCTCGCCATCGAGATCCTCGGATACGCCCAACTCGAGGCGGGAAAGACCGACGAGGCCCTGAAAACCTTCGAGTCCCTGTCGGCGATCGAGTCGCCCCTGAAAGCCCTCGTCCCGTACTATCGAGGGATCGTGCTCGCCCGACAGGGCAAGCCGGATGAGGCATCGAAGGCGTTTGCTGAGGCGGGCGCGGCCGCTTCCGGTTCGATGTTCTGGGGGCGGAAGGTCGCGGACGACATCCGGTTGCAGGAACTGGGCGAAACGCAGGCGTGGCTCGATGCCATCCGTCCGCCTGAACCGGCCAAGTAGGGTTCTGCTCGCCGCCGCGCTCGCCTGCTCGGCCGCGGCGGGGTGCACTCCCACGCGCGAACTCCCGTTCGTCCGCCCCGACGGCCAAGCCCGGCACTTCCGTCACCTCTGGCGCTACCCGGCGCGCAACACCCCGGCCGCCGAATGGGACGGGCAGATCCCCGCCTTCGAGACCTCCGCGCCGGTGCTCGATCACGACACCCTCTTCCTCTCCTTCGGCCTCCTGCGGCGTCTGGCGGCGGTGGACCCGGCCACAGGACGCGAGCGATGGACCCTGGAGGCGGCCCAAAGCCTGGAAGGGCAGGGCACGGTGCACGAAGGCCGTCTCTATGTCGGGACAAGCGATGGACAGGTTCTGTGCCTCGAGGCCGCCACCGGCACCCAAGTCTGGCGATACGAGGACCGCAAGGAGTTCACCGCCCCACCGGCCGTCTCGTCCGAGGGCGTCTTTGTGGTCGCCACGGACGATACGGTGATCGCGCTGGATGCGGCAACAGGCTCACCGCTCTGGCGGCACGAACCCGGCTATGCGGTGGATCTGGCCTACCGCCGGTCGGCGGGACCGGTCGTGCGCGAGGGCCGGATCTTCGTCACGACGGTGCGTGGAGACCTGCTCACACTCGACGCGCGCTCGGGAGAGATCGAAATGTCGCTCCACCTCCACGATGAGTTGGAGAAGCTGAGCGACCTGAACCTGGTCCCGATGTTCGCGGATGGACGGGTGCTCCTCAACACGCGCGAGGGTCTGTGGGCGCGTGACGAGGACAAGGGTCGCTGGGAGGAATGGTACGATCTCGCCTCCACGGAGCCGCCATGGATCACGGCGGACGCGATCTACCTCACCACCCGCCTCGGCCGTGTCGCCAAGATAGACCCCGTCCACCACGAGACGGTCTGGGAGACCGACCTCGGTGAAGCCTACTTGACATCCCCCGTTGAGGTGGGCCGGATCTTCATCGCCGTCGGGTCCTGGGAAGGGGGCCTCTACCTCATCCACAAGAACTCCGGCCGCGTGGTGGAGCAGTTCATGCCGGACGTACGGGTGACCGCCGCGCCTGTGGCGGATGGATCGAACCTGTACGTTCGATCGCACCTCGGAACGGTCTACGCCTTGCGCTTCCAGCCGCCGCTCTAGGCTCTGTTTGAAAACGACCTGCAAGGGGATCGACCATGGGCAGGGCGGTTCTTCGTAATTGTATGAAAGCGGCTGCCTCCCGTGGGATGATCGTGGAAAAAGGATTGTCCCAACTGAAAGGAGGCAGCGATGCAAGGGGATTATATCGCAGGCTTGGACCTGC
>JACPQY010000007.1 GCA_016190245.1 Nitrospirota bacterium
ACAACGGGAACGTGCAGCGGCGGCGGCTGTACGACGACCCCGGCGGGGGCGACGAGCGAGTTCTGGACCGGCATTTACTACTGCAACGACGGCATCAACAACGATTGTGACGGCATGACGGACTGTTCGGATCCGGACTGCGCCGGTGCGTCCAACTGCTCCGGTGGGAGCTGTCCAACCTACGTCACCCAGGCGACGTGTCCGACCAGCACGTGTTGCTGGGAGACTTCTACGAACACGTGCAAGACAACGGGAACGTGCAGCGGCGGCGGCTGTACGACGACCCCGGCGGGGGCGACGAGCGAGTTCTGGACCGGCATTTACTACTGCAACGACGGCATCAACAACGATTGTGACGGCATGACAGACTGTTCGGATCCGGACTGCGCCGGTGCGTCCAACTGCTCCGGTGGGAGTTGTTCGACCTTCGTCACTCAGCCGACCTGTCCCACGTCCACCTGCTGCTGGGACAACGCTACCTATCAGTGCAAAGGCTCCGGCCAGTGCGGCGGCGGCGGATGCAACTACAACATGATCTGCGAGGGTGGGGAGAGCTACCCGGGTTGCAGCGACTGCCCGTACATGCCGCCACCTCCGAGCTGCAACTACAACACCGTCTGCGATGCCGGCGAGGACAACTACAACTGCCCCGGCGACTGCCCGCCGGGCACTTCGGGCGGCCCACCGCCCGGCGGCGGCTACGAGTTGTGCTATGACGCCATCGACAACGACGGCGACGGGATGATGAACTGCGCGGATCCCGACTGCGGGTTCGATCCCGCCTGCGCCACGAGCGGCGGCTGCAACTTCAACGCCGTCTGCGAGGCGAGCGAAAATGCATTCTCCTGCCCGGACTGCGCGGGCGGGGCGATCGGCTGCAACATGAACGGCATGTGTGACGGCGGTGAATCGAGCTATTCCTGTCCGTCGGACTGCGCGGCGGGGGGCATGGGCAAGGCCCCCTACACGTGTTCGTTCTCGTATTCCTGCGACGACTCGGCAGGGGCCTGCTATGCGGCGGCCGGTCCGGCCGGACCGGGAGGGGGTGGTTCGTGCGCGACCCCACCACCGGGCGTGACCTGCACCAAGGAAGCCGCGAAGAAGATCACCGTGTGCAAGGACCGCATCGCGTGCACGCCAGCCGCGGCTCCGCCGCCGCCGGCGGGCCCCGGGGGCATGATTCCGCCGCCGCCGGGCGCGACCTGCGCGACCGACGCTTGCCAGACCTGTTCGAGCGTCACCCGGACGGTCTATGAATGCACCGACTGCCTCGCGGGCGGTTTTGCTCCGGGGGCGCCGGCTCCTCCACCTCCTGCGCCGGGCGCCAAGCCTGCCGAGCGGCGCCAGGCGGCCGGTCCGGCGGGACAGTACTGCGTGACCTACCAGTGGCAACCGCCGGCCACCGACATCCTCTCCAACTGCACCCTCTCCGGCAGCACCTATGTCTGCAAACGGTGCATGAGCGACCCGTGGACCCCCATCGGGGGCTTCGCGAACGTCAGCGAGGAGGTTGTGTACGCCGACGGCTCCAGCCAAAAGGTCAAGACCTTCCTCTTCGAGGGGAAGCGGTTGGTCTCCCGGGCGTTCAAGGTGGACGAGATCGCCGCCCTGATCGCGGCGGCAAAGAAGGGTGATACCACCACTCTCGAGTCGCTCAACTTCCTCAAGTCCGACGCCCTCGCGACCACGGTGGTCTCCGTCGAGGTCTCGACACTCACGGCGGCAGCCAACAAGGCGGCGCGGCGACAGGAGGCATCCACCACCGCGGCCACGCCCACATTGGCATCGGCCTCGATTACTGGAGAAACGACCGTGAGCATCTTCTCCGAAACCAACCTCGCGGCGGCGCGCGGGGTATCGAAGAAGGAAACCTCCTCGGCGGACTTCACTTTGCTGGCCTACTCCGATGGCCAGAAAGGGTTCGAGGTCCGCTCGTTTGCGGGGAAGGCGGATCTTCCGTGTCCCCTCGGCGCGGGCGGCGCGAACGTAAACACCAACGAGAAATTCGCCGGTACCTTCCTGGAGCAATTCCCCGGCGCCGGTTCCACCTCGGGAACATTCGAGTACTGCGCGGTGGACAAGGCGGGCGACCCGAACAGCGACACGGACGATTCCGGCGCTTGGTACCATAGAGAGTCGGGCACTTCGACGTACCCCGAGTTGGCCGGCG
Organism: Nitrospirota bacterium; assembly: GCA_016190245.1. Classification (GTDB taxonomy): domain Bacteria; phylum JACPQY01; class JACPQY01; order JACPQY01; family JACPQY01; genus JACPQY01. The sequence goes on from JACPQY010000007.1 coordinate 2,171, forward strand.
CCCAGTCAGAGTACGCCGTGAAGGAGACCCAAACGAACGTCATGCAGGGGATTTGGACCAACGATCTCGCCTCGACGGATACCATCCTGCGCGACTGCGGTGAGAACGTTACGGGCCGCGAGGAGGTTGTGACGACGTTCAAGAACCCCTCCAGCGGTACACTTTCCGATGAAAAGGAATCGGGAGAGTTCGCGACCGATGCGAAGACCTGCAACGTTCTCCCCAAGGCCGTCGAGGGATCCATCTTCGCGTCCGTCCAGAACCTCAAGATGGAGGGTAGCGGGGGAAAGGCCAGCGGCGAAATCCCCCTGCCGGGCGGGAAGATCAAGTTCGAAATCACGGGGGCGGATTCCAACTCGCCCCACGTGAAGTTCGAAACGACCTTCGACGCGTTCGGCATCTCCATGAGCGCCAAGGCCGACATCCGCATTCACCCGCCGGATGCCAAGGGCAACACCGGAGAAGGTACCTTGGACGTGAAGGCGGGTGACGAGACCCTGAAGGTGGACCTCGCCATGGACAAGAAGGGATGGAACACGGTTGTTGGATCTACCACGGACGCGGACGGGAACACGCTCGCGTTCAAGCAGACCCGGACGGACGCTGGTTCCACCCTGGACATGACCTTGACCTACCCCGACGGCAAGCAGGACACCGGTACGGTCGCCTTCACCAAAGAGCCGAACTCAGCCAAGGAGGTCGGCTCGGGCACGCTCAACGCGGCGAAGCCGGACGGTACGAAGGAAGACCTGGCCATGGTGTTCTGCTCCAACGGACAGGTCGCGATCTACGATCAGGAGGGCGAGAAGCGCGGCGGGTTACTGAGCGGCCCCGAGACCTGCAAGTAGGGAAGGAGAAGAAAGGACCTTCGCGGCGGGGCGAGGAGGGCGCGGCCGTACCGGCTGACGGCTAGGCTGCGGGTGCGCTCAGTGCGGCCGGGAAGACGCTGACCTTCTGGCGGCCGACCGCTGTCTTCGAGAAGCGAACCACCCCGTCCACGAGGGCGAAAAGCGTGTGATCTCGCCCCGTGCCCACGTTGTGACCAGGGTGAATGCGGGTACCCCGCTGGCGAACGAGGATGTTGCCTGCCCGGACGACTTGGCCCTCGAAGCGCTTCACGCCGAGCCTGCGGCCGGGGCTGTTCCGGTTGTTTCCGCCGGATGAACCCTTCTTTCGGCCCACCTACGTCAGGCCTCCACTCGGATTTCCTTGATTAGGAGCGTGGTGTACGCCTGACGGTGGCCGCGGAGGCGGCGGTACCGTTTGCGGCGACGCTTCTTGAAGATGATGACTTTCTTGGAGCGGCCCTGGTCCACGATCTCGCCGACGACCGCCGCCCCGGCCACGGGGTTGCCGGTACGCAACTCGGTACCCTCACCCACGCCCAGCACCCGGCTGAGCGTGACGCTCTCGCCCACCTTGCCGGACAGGCGGCCGACGCGAACGCGCTCGCCCGCGCGAACGCGAAACTGCCGGCCTCCCGTCTCGACGATGGCAATCATGGCCGGAGAGAATAGTGGAAAATCCAGTGGATGTAAAGCCATCGGGCCGGGTATGCTACAGTGTGGATGTCCGGCATGCCATGGAATCATTCCCGCGCGAGATTGCTTCGTCGCCGAGCCTCCTCGCAATGACGAGGAAGGGTCTCATTGCGAGCCGGAGCCGCGAGCGCAAGCGAAGCGGGCCGGCGAAGCCATCTCAAGGCTCAGGCCGATAGCGCCCCTGTGGAAAAGCCCGGTTCAGACTACATCATCGTCAGCGATCTCCACCTGGGCCCGGGCCGAAACTCGGCCACCCAACGATTTTTCCATCTCGAGAACTTTTTCTTCGATCAGGAATTTCTTCTCTTCTGCCGGTTCCTGATCCGCAAGGCATCCGAGGCCGGCCGGCCGCTCACCGTCATCCTCAATGGGGACATTCTCGACCTTCTCAGGGTGGACCGCGTGGACGATCAGCACCGCGAGCGTTTCCGGCGGAGAGAGGCGCGCGGGCTGTCCCGTCTCGGCTATCCGTCCATCCAGGCGGAATTCGAAGCGAAGGCGGCGGCCATCACCTCGGGCCATCCGGTCTTCTTCCAGGCGCTGGCTGAGCTGCTCGAGGCGGAGCACACGGTCGTGAT
>JACPQY010000074.1 GCA_016190245.1 Nitrospirota bacterium
CGAACAACCTGCGTGAGAGGTAACCGATCGCCACGTCCACCCCTTCCGCAGCAGACCCACCGCCTCTCTCCGCCGACGTTCCAGTTCCTGCGGGGAGCCATGCGGCCTCATGCAGAGTATATCGGCAGTTTATCAGCTTCCTTTAATTATCTAGACCTCAATAATGTCGTGAACCTGCGCAACGTCCCGCCCACGCCATCCAATTACGCACAGCGCAGCGGCCGCGCAGGACGCAGCGGCCAGCCGGCCATGGTGGTGGCCTATTGCTCGGCCGGAAGCCCGCACGACCAGTATTTCTTCCGACATCCCGAGCTCATGGTCGCGGGCGCGGTGAGCACGCCGCGCATCGACCTGGCGAACGAGGACCTCCTGCGATCCCACATCCATGCGATCTGGCTCCGCGAGACGGGCCTTAACTTGAAGAGCACTCCCGCCGAGTTGGTGGAGCTGATGGGGGAGAACCCAAGCCTGGAGTTCCTGCCCAGCGTCCAGGCTGCCCTGGCCGACCAGGCGGCCCTCGACAGAACCAAAACGCGCGCCGGGACGATCCTCTCCGGCATGCAGGACGACTTGAAGAAGGCCGCGTGGTATTCCGACGGCTGGCTCGACGAGGTCGTGCTCTCGATTCGCCAGAGTTTCGCGGCTGCGATGGCTAGATGGAAGCATCTATACCGCACCGCTAGGAAGCAGGTGGAGGAGCAGCAGCGCATCACGCTGGACCACTCCGCGAGCCAGATCCAGAGAGAGATAGCCGAACGTCTGCGCCGCGAGGCCTTGCTCCAGATTCAATTTCAGTCACGAGAGGGACAAGCCCGCTGCAGAAGAGAAAGGGTTTATTCCCTCTTGTATGCCGGAGTGGGATGACACCCTGGCAAACGAAACAGGGAATGTCCACATTTCCGGTCGTGAGGATGCGATCAATCGTGGACCGCAACTCGCCGGCGATCGTGGGGTGTAGAGATATGTTGTCCACAGTCACCTCCTTATTGCGACTAAATGGATTGAATCGGCTTGACCGTCCGTGGATGTTGCGTCCCGATTGAATCCATTCAAGCGGGATTCGTTATTTCGAGGCATCCGGCTGCTCATGGCGCGGGATGGATGTTGAGACGGATTCCTGTAGGATGTCGGCCGATGAAGCTGCCGAATTCGGAACAGGCCATCATCGATCGGGCCAAGATCGTGGACTATCTGCTTTGCTCGACCCATGATGATGGGTGGGGCAAGGCGCAGTTCTTCGCGGGCTTTGGTTTCCGGCTTGAAACTTGGGAGGAGCTTGCTGCCGCCCTGAGGACACATGGCATGACCCATGACGTGAAGGATGTGGTAGAATCCGAGCATGGGACGATATACGTGGTGGTGGGGTCCCTCGATGCGCCCAACGGGAGGAGCCCCGATGTGCGATCGGTCTGGATGGTGGACAAGGGTGGAGACACGCCTCGCCTGATAACGGCGTATCCATTGGATTAGGAGTGGGAAGATGATCAAAGAACATGAGCGGGTTGTCCTCAAGTCGGATCTCCCTAAGGAAGGTTTGCGGGCGGGTGACGTCGGTACCGTGATCCATATCCATGGCCAGGGGGAAGCCTTCGTTGTCGAGTTCTTCACATTGGCTGGGAAGACAGTCACCATCGCCACGGTCGATTCCTCACAGGCCCGTCCGGTGAGTGCGCGCGACCTCACGCATGCTCGCCAACTGGAAGCGGCTGCGTAGCTTCGTGCCCATCGGTTCCGGCACTTGGCGCCGAACCATCTCGCATCACGCTCGACCTGTTTCACCGGGTACCCCACCGTCCATGGCTGGCACTCGCGCCCTGAGGGGCGGGCGTCCTGCCCGCCGGGTTGCCGCGAGTACCCCACCGTCCATGGCTGGACCCCGCCCACTGATGCCTCCCATCGTGGTCGGCTTGGATGGCGGGGACCCGCATCGTCCATGGCTGGTGAAACGTTTCACTTTTCGCGGGTCAAATGGGGTTTTCGCGGGAATTTTCGGGAAAGGGGAGAGAGATCTGTTGTCCGCCGCTTTGGGCGCAGTTTCGGATAGTTAGATCCGCTCCAGGGTTCCCGGCAGTTCCCGCCGGGAGTGTGTTCAAATCTCGTTGGGGACGTTTCACCTCGCGAGGACGGAACGCGGGTATGGACCCGCGCGCCTGCCAGGTATGATCGGCGCGCCTCCCGATGGGTTGCGGGAGGGGTGGCCCGACGTTATCATTCGCACTCCTGCCTGTGACACGTCGTGAGCCGGCCGGCTGGTCCGACCCCGAGCTCTGACTTTCCCGGGTTGGAGGAGCATGAGCAATATCCTCATTCGGGCCGAAGGACTCTCGAAGCTCTATGTCATGGGCGAGTACGTGCGATACCGCGCGCTCCGTGACACCCTGGCCGGGGCCGCAAGGGGTTGGCTGGAGCGATTCGGAGGCGGAGCCGGATCGGCGGATGCGGCGCCACTCAAGGAGATCTGGGCCCTGAGGGATGTGTCATTCGATGTGCACGAAGGCGAGGTCCTGGGGGTCGTCGGACGCAACGGGGCGGGGAAATCCACGTTGCTCAAGCTTCTCGCCCGGATCACCGAGCCGACCCGCGGCTGCGTGACGGTTCGGGGGCGGGTGGGAAGTCTCCTGGAGGTGGGTACCGGTTTTCACCCCGAGCTCACCGGCCGCGAGAACATTTTCCTGAGCGGGGCGGTGCTTGGCATGCGGCGACTGGAGATCGCCTCCAAGCTTGATGACATCGTTTCCTTCGCTGAGATCGGTGCGTTTCTGGACACTCCCGTGAAGCGGTACTCGAGCGGAATGTACGTCCGGCTTGCGTTTTCCGTGGCCGCTCACCTGGAGCCGGAGATTCTCCTCGTGGACGAGGTGCTCGCAGTGGGCGACACCGCCTTCCAGAAAAAGTGCATCGGGAGGATGGGTGAGGTGACGCGTCAAGGACGCACGGTCGTATTCGTGAGCCACAACATGGGAGCCGTCACGGCCCTGTGCACGCAGGCCCTGGTGCTCACCCGCGGACGCATGAGCGTGTCTCCCACCGACGTCGCGATGGCCGTCCGGGCCTACGCCGGCCAGGTCGAAGATCTGGCGGCGGGCACACTGCGGGACCGCACGGATCGGAAGGGTCAAGGCCGCCTCCGGATCGTGGCCTTTGAGGCAGTCAGTGCCGCGGGGACGCGCGGCGACGGTCTCCTGCCCGGAGTGGATGCGGAGTTTCGGATTCAGTACGAAGCCGACCAGCCCGCCGACCTCGCCGACTTGACTGCGGCGATCACCCTCACGTCCACGCAGGGCGCCGCCGTCGCGATGCTGGGCAACAACTTGACAGAGCAGGGTTTGGGGGTGGTGCCGAAGAGGGGCACGCTGGTGTGCCGGGTCCCCCGCCTCCCGCTTGCGCCCGGTCGCTACTTTCTGAACCTGATCCTCAGGCAGAAGAACGTTGTCGAGGACTGGATCCAGGAGGCGGCGTTGATCAGTGTGGAGGACGGAGACTTCTACGGCACGGGCCGACTCACCCCTCCCACACACGGTGGTGTATTCTTGGAACAGAGGTGGTCGGTCGTTCCCACGCAAGCGTCGTGATCAAGGCGGCCGTGAAGAGGGTTCTGGCGTATTTCGGGATCGGACTGGTGCGGCTCGAGTCCTCTCCGGATGGACAGGGCTGGAACATCCGCTCCGCCGTGCACCACAATTCGCCGGATCGTCTCCAAGAGTTGTGGTCTGACCCGCAGATGGTTCGTGACCATTCGGGGGAGGGACGGCTGGAGCTTTTCCGGTGCATCGTGGACATGCTCGCGGAGAAAGGCATCGGGATCGACGGGAGAACGGTTGCCGACGTCGGATGTGGAACGGGCCATCTCCTCCTTGCCGTCGCACGAAAGCACCGCCCCGCACGCCTGACGGGATTCGAGTACGTGCCTGCCGCCGTGGACGCAGCGCGCCGGACCGTGCCGGGGGGGGATGTCCGCCGCCTCGATCTGTACGAAGGCACTCCGGACCGGTTCGATGTGGTTCTGTGCGTCGAGGTGCTGGAGCATCTGCTTCATCCCGACCGCGCCCTCCACAGCCTGGCGGATATGATTTCGGACGGCGGCGTGGCCGTTGTGACCGTCCCGGACGGAAGGCGGGACACGTTCCCAGGCCATATCAACTTCTGGAGCCCCGAAAGCTGGGACGTCTTTCTTCATGACCGACTCCGCGGCGTGGAGGTGGAGACTGGTCGTCTAACGGGCGGAGTTCTGTTCGCCGTCCTGCGCAAGACAGCGCCGATGGGTTGTGTTGAGGCCGGAGCTTCCTGACCGTACACGTCCGAACGTCGGCCCGCGCGGGATCTGTGTCATCACGATCACGAGCGGCTGGGTGGAAGGCGGAAAGGTGTGCAAAACCGGATCAGGCGATATATCCTTTCCGTATGCGCGAGAAGACCCGTAGTGGACCGGAGGAAGAGAAACAGATCGCCCATGAAGAGAAATGCGCGAGTCAAGCGCGCGAGGTCCACTCCTTCGCCAGGGCCGAGGTGGCCTGAGCCGCATGGCTATGCAGGCCGAGGAGGTATTCATTCATCCGACCTCCGTGGTCGAGGATCCGTCCGCGGTCGGCGCGGGTACGCGGATTTGGTACTTTTGCCACCTTATGCGGGGTGCGCGCGTCGGTCGTGCTTGCAATATCGGGCAGAACGTCTTTGTGGATTCGGGCGCCGTGATTGGGGATGGGGTCAAGATTCAGAACAACGTGTCCATCTATGCCGGTGTCGTCTTGGAAGACTATGTGTTCTGCGGTCCGTCGTGCGTGTTTACCAACGTAATCAATCCTCGCAGCGAAGTCCCCAGACCGGACGAGTTCCGTCGGACGTTGGTGCGGCGTGGGGCCACGATCGGTGCAAATGCCACGGTGGTGGCCGGAACCACGATCGGTCGCTACGCCTTCATCGCGGCGGGGGCCGTGGTGGTGAGGGGTGAAGTGCCGGACTATGCTCTCATGATGGGGGCCCCGGCAGTTCGGCGGGGTTGGATGAGCCGTCACGGACACCGGCTGGTCGCGCGCAATGCCGAGGGCGACTACATCTGTTCCCAATCCAAGTGGCGGTACCGGCTGCAGGATGGCGATCGGTTGCGCTGTCTGGATTGGTCGGAAGACGAGGCGTTACCCCGTCCGACCGGGGCCCCGGACGGTCCGCGATGGTGACGCTGAGCCAGTTGGGCTGCGGCTACTGGGGGCCGAATCTCCTGCGCAATTTCTCCTTGCTCCCGGACTGTCACGTGAAATGGGTGGCGGAGGAGAGCGCTGTTCGCCGCGCCTATGTGCAGATGCATTACCCCCGATCCGGTGTCACGGTTGATTGGCGGGAGGCCATCGGCGATTCGGATGTGGACGCAGTCGTGATCGCGACGCCTGCGTCCACTCACTATGACCTCGTCCGCGAAGCGCTCCAAGCGGGGCGACACGTGCTGGTGGAGAAGCCCCTGGCCATGAGCGTACGCGAGGCCGACGAGTTGGTCGCACTTGCCGAACGACAAGAGAAGATTCTGATGGTCGGGCATACGTTTCTCTACAATGCCGCCGTCCGGCATGTGCGCCGGCTGATTGAGGAAGGCGCCTTGGGCGACCTCTACTATTTCTACAGCCAGCGCCTGAACCTCGGGCAGGTGCGTCAGGACGTGAATGTCTGGTGGAACCTCGCTCCGCACGACGTGAGTATTCTCGTCTACTGGATGGGCGGCCTCGCGCCGCGGGAGATCCGGGCGCACGGGGTGGCGCACCTCCAGCCCGCCGTGGAGGACGTCGTCTTCGCAGCCCTTTCGTGGGGGGGGGGCATCTCCGGCCACGTCCACGTCAGCTGGCTGGACCCGGGGCGGGTGAGGCGGATGACCGTGGTCGGGAGTCGCAAGATGGTGGTGTATGACGATGTGGGGGAACACAAGATCACCGTTCTGGACAAGGGTGTGGATCGAGTACCACGGCTGGGTGAACGGATGGACTACGACCATATCAGCGCCTACACGCTCATGCCCCGTGCCGGCGACATTCTTGTGCCCCGGCTCCAGTTCGAGGAACCGGTTCGCGTGGAGGCGCAGCATTTCCTGGATTGCATCCGTACGGGGGAGCGCCCCTTGACGGACGGGCGCCACGGCCGCGACATCGTGGCGGTTCTGGAGGCCGGAAGTCGGGCACTCCGGGACGGGGCCACCGTCAGTCTCTAGTACCATGCTGACTAAGTCTTGGAACAGATCGGTGCCTCCAACATGGTACTTTCGGAACGATGTTTGCGGAAGCAAACATCGTTCCGATGGTCCCGCGTCGGTGACAATCTGCTCCAAGAATTCCTCAACGCGGGACTAGCGGGGGGCCTCCCGGGGAAGATGGAGAATGCTCCGGACCACGCGCTGGGTCCCGCGCCCGCCCTCGCGCCGCCCGCTGGGTCCGGCGGCACGATACGGCTCCATCCGAGGCCGGACGGTGGGCCGATCTGCCCGTATTGTAGCGTGCCCATGGAATCCCGCGGCTGGTACATGCCTGGGATGCGTTGCTTGGCGGAGCTGAAGTGTTCGTCCTGTAGTCGTGACTATTATGGCGACCTCCCCGTCGGACATGGCCTGTACTATCCACTTCTCCTCGAGCGGGCGACGGGACGCGTGCACAATCCGACCGGCGTAGGATTCTTCGCGAGTTGGCTGCAGGAGTCGTACGCTCACCGCGTGGGAGAGGCCTTTGCCCTTGCCGTGGAGCAGCGGCGCGACATCCACCGCCCGGTCCTTCTCAACGCTCTCGACCCCGTGTACGGCCACGCGCTGACGAAGCTTATCTGCGCGCACCACCATCTGGACCTTGACCCCGGGCTTGACCTGATTGTGCTGGTGCCGCGTTTCCTCAGGTGGCTGGTGCCGGCCAATGCGGCGGCCCTTTGGTCGGTGGACCTTCCGGCGGACCGCCTCTGGGAGTGGAGCGACGGCACGGCAGCCGAAATTCGGAGGCGGCTGGAGGCGTGGCCCGAAGTCGAGCTTGCCGCTACCACGCCCGGCATCCTCGGGCGTCCGATCGATCCGAAACGACTGACGGGTCTCGACCCGTTCCCTCTCGACCAATGGGCACAGCGGCTGCGCGAACGGCCAACGGTGACTTTCTGGTGGCGGGAAGATCGGCTCTGGCGGGGTCGGCGGAGGTGGATCCACGCCCTCTGGGACCGATCGCTGAGACGACCTCACCCCTCTCCCGGTTCCAAGGCATGGCAAACGCGTCGAGTGCGTGCCCTTGCCGAGGCCCTGCGCGTTCGTTTCCCGCGACTCGATTTCGGGGTCGTGGGGTTCGGACAACCGAGGGGGCTTCCTGCGTGGGTGGTAGATCTCCGTGCGGAGGGCGCCGGTGAGGCCGCTCAGGCCGCGTGGATCGAGCGAACGGCGCGCAGCCACGTGGTGGTCGGAGTTCTGGGGTCCCACATGCTGCTTCCTTCCGCTCTGGCGGGTTCGGTGGTGGATCTTGTTCCGCCCGCGTTTCTGGCAAACCAAGGGGATGATCTGATCATCCCCCCCCAGCCGGCGCGCCAACTCTTGTTTCGGTACCGGTACCTGACAGCCGACGTTTCCGCGATCACTCTGGCGGAGGTGCTTGCCGCCCTGCTCGCCAAGATGCCTCTGGCGCTTTGGAATCTCGGCGGGGACACAGCGGGCCTGGAACGAATTCCGCAGGATCCATGGGCCCATTCCAGGGTTCGCGCCGAGTTGGTTTCAAAGATGCGGGAGTCAACGTCGTGAGGATGGCTGGCTCCGGCGATCCTCATGGACATTGGGCCGTCCTCGTCGTGAGCCGGGGGAGCCGGAGTGGGCAGCGACGTACATGAGATTCCTGGTTCTGGTAGGTGACAGGCATCCGTTTCAGGAGGCGATGCTGGACCGTGTGGACGAATTCGAGGGGGTATCCTACGAGGAACTGTTGCAGATACGTCGGGGCATGTGGTCGGGGCCTGGAACGTCCTATGCTCTTCATCTGGCCAAACTGGGCCACGAGGTCCACGATGTCTATCCGACTAACGCCATTCTCCAGGCTGCTTGGGCGCGGGACCACGGGGGGAGGTCGCGGGACTGGCGCAGGCGTCTTCATCTGGGGATCGAGCGGGCCGTGTGGAGATTGAAGGACGGGCCTCTGGAGAGGGTTCGTCGCAGTATTGCCCCCAGGCTTCCTTGGAGGCGTGGGTTCGCTCCGTGGCTGCATGAAGCGCTCGATCGGCAGATCCGGACATATCGGCCTGATGTGATCTGGACCGACACATGGGGGCCCTTGCTGATGGGTCTTCTCAGGGGGGCGCGAACCCACTTCCGCATGCTGACCGCGTACGTCGGTCTTCCCGTGGCCTCGGCCGATGACCTCGCCGGTGTGGACTTGGCTCTGGCACCCGCTGAAGGCATCGTGGAGAGCATCCGCGCGCTCGGAGTGCGGTGCGAGCTCGCCCGGCACGCGGTGCCCGACGGATTGATGGCCGCCGGTCCGGAGATGGCGCGTGACCTCCCGCTCTCATTCGTGGGGGCACTCTCCCCGTCCCATCACACCCGCATGGAGCTGCTGACGGCGTTGAGTGAAGCGTTCGACTTGAAGGTCTGGGGCCACGGGGTTGAGTATCTCCCGGCGGATTCCAGCCTGCGCCGATGTTGGATGGGGACGGTGTGGGGCCGCGGCGCCTACGATATCCTTCGGCGCTCTCGGGTCACGATCAATTGTCACATCGACGGCATCGGTTCGGACGTGGGGAACATGCGGCTTTTCGAGGCCACGGGTGCCCGCGCGTGCCTCGTGACGGACTGGAAACCGAATCTGCAGCGGATCTTTGAACCGGATCAGGAGGTGGCGGCCTACCGATCGGCCGCGGAGTGCCGCGAGTGGGTGGGGCGGCTGCTGGGCGACGAGCAGGAACGAGCCCGGATCGCGGAGGCCGGAGCTCAGCGGGCGTTTTCCCAGCACACGTATCGCCACCGGGCTGAGGAGTTCGTGGCGGTCCTCCGGCGGTATCTGTGAACGTGACTCAGGCCGGCGCCCCCGTTTGCGTGGGGGCCGAACCAAACCCGATAGGGTGGCGGATGCCGTCCCGGGTGCTATGCTTTCCGTTGTGATCGCCTGGCCCCGATTATCCATGAATTCCACAGGACAAAGGTTTCGGGGCCGGCCCCGCACCGCCGCTTCCTGCGGGGCTGGTGCGGCCCTTCGGGCGGACTATTGATGCGCTACATCAAGTATGGGGCGGCGTCCGGTGGGCCCCACATGGCCGCAGGATCCAGAAGCGCATAAATAATCCGGGCTGGACGGCATGAGTCACCCTTCAGGTTCGGACCCGACACCTGATCCCCTGGTGGAGGGGCTTCGTGGATTGCTGCGCACCGAAAGCCTGCGAGTGGCCGGCCGAATGCGGAACGCGCGTCTCCGGGAAGTGTTCCAGGCGGAGGGGATCGCTCCGGTCCTGGTGGATGTCGGGGCTGCAGGGGGCGTTCCGGACGTCTGGAGCGATCTGGCGCCGATCTCGGTGTACGTTGGCTTCGACCCCGACGGTGGGGTTGGCGAAGGGGCCGGGCCTTTCAAGCGGACGATTCTGGTGCAGGCCCTGGCCGTCTGCGGCGAGGACCAGTCGTCGGTCCCGTTCTTCGTCACGCGTTCTCCCCAGTGTTCCAGCACCCTCCGCCCGGACCACGCCTCGCTCCAACACTATCTCTTTGCTCCGCTCTTTGAGGTCGAGCGCGAGGTGCGGCTGAAAGGGCGCGGCCTCTCCGAGGCGCTGCGCGAGCACGGTCTGGACCGCGTGGACTGGTTCAAGTCCGATTCCCAAGGCATCGACCTTCGCTTGTTTAACAGTCTCAGCGACGAAGTGCGGACCCGCGTCCTGGCGGTGGAGTTGGAGCCGGGGTTGGCTGACGCATACCAGGGTGAAGACCTGTTCGTAGACGCCCACCGGGAATTGCTGCAGCAGGGATTCTGGCTCTCCAGCCTTCGGGTTGGGGGTGCGGTGCGGACAAATCCCGAGGTGTTGCGCGAGCCGGCTCTCGAGAAGGAGGGTCTGCGTGCGCAGGATCTGATGGTCTACACACGGGAGAGCCCTTTCTTCTGCGGTCCGCGCTACCTGCGCGGCCTCGAGGGGGCGCACGCGGCGATGATGGAGAGGCCGGACTACGTGAAGTTGTGGGCCTTCGCGCTGTTGGACGACCAGGTCGGGTTCGCGCTGGAGGTCTGGCGTGCCTACGAGGCCCGCTTCGGGCAGGATCCCCTCTCGAAGCGCATGCGCGAGGAGCCGTTGGAGCGGTTGCGACTCGCCCGGCGAGGCCGCGGCGTCGTGCTCGCCAAGGCTCTGATCCCGGCGTGGGCCAAGAGGTCTCTTGCACGCTTGTTCTTTCGGGCCGGAGGGGCGTAGGCGTCAGGTTCTGACTGGCGGGGCAGGCGAGCGGGGCGGCTGTCGGCTCAGGTGGTCAAGGGCGCGGATTCCGCCCGTTCGGCTTGGGCCAGAACAGTCACGGTTGACCCGAGTTGCGCGACGTCCATCGCCGCCCCCACGGCTCGGAAGACCGCGTATTCCAGGCGGTGGGCGAGCCGGAGGAGCGGGTTAGGGGAGGAGAACATGTCGCCCGTCGGCGCCGTCCGTCCCGTTGTGGTGTCATTGTCGCCTCCGATGGGCGCGACGGTGTACAGACCGACCCAGGCGAGCGCCCGGCGGAGGCTGTCCGAATAGAAAAAGGGCCATAACGTCTCGTTCGACACGAAACGGAGCTCGAGGACCCGAAAACCGCACTCCCGCACGAGTCGGACGAGCCGCCCCGGAGTGAAGTGGTGGAGATGGCAGGGGACGTACAGCCCCACCCAGGACTTCCCGAACAGCCTGCGATCCAGGCTGGAGAAGTTGGGGACGCGCACGTGCAGGAGTCCCTCCGGACGGAGGGCGGCCCGCACGGAGCACAACACCCGTCGAGGGTCGTTCGTGTGTTCCAGCGAGTGGTGGAGGCTGACCACCGAATAACGGTCTGATGGGAGAGTGACATTCTCGGCGCTGCCAGGGTGGATTTTCAGGCCGAGTGTCCCCCGGGCATACGCACCGGCTGGCCCTCCCGGCTCGACGCCCTCCACTTTCCATCCCTGTTCCCGCATGTGGTGAAGGAAGAGACCGTCGCCGCACCCGATGTCCAGGAGAGTACCGGGAGGCCGCGCATGGCGCATGATACCCTCCGCCCGCCTTCGCATGGCCTCACGCCAGGGCAGACCCCCGATGCGATAATCCTCCAGCTTGTTGCCGCGGGAGGGGGCGGTCCAAGTGCCCGTTGGATAGTAGGCCCCCATCGTGTCGGGGCTGGGTCGGGGATTGGTGAACACGTGGCCGCAGGGTCGGCACTGGGCGAGCTGGAACTCGGTCTGCTCCGGGTAGACGTATTCGCGGGCCCGCATGATGGGTCGCCATGCGTCGCTCCCGCACAGCGGGCAGTCCGTCGTCATCATCCGCACGCCGAGTTGGGTCATTGCACGGGCGCACCGGCGGGGCGCCAGGCGTAGAACTGTAGGGCCAGCGCGCCGGACGGCAGCGCCGGAAACGGGGTGGGATCGGGTTCAGCGGCAAGGTAGGGGGCGGGGCGGGCCCAGCCGAGGGAGAAACGAAATCCCTCGGCCGAGAGCCGGACCAACAACGACCCGAGCCGCACGTTGTCGCTCGCGGAACGAATGTGAAACTCGCAGAGAATGACGTGGACCCGTCCAAGGAGGTTCTTCCGGTCGAGATGATCCAAAACGTCCATTTCGGCGCCCTCGATGTCCAGTTTCAGGACATGAACGGTGTCCGTGACATAGTCGGCCAGATCCACGGTCGGCACGCTCAGCCCGCCATCCGCTGGAGCGAGGTGTCCGCCGTCCGCTCCGTCGGCGCGGAAGAAGTGGTGGCCCCTCTCGATCCAGACGGCCGATTTCAAACAGGTCACGTCGGCCAGGCCGAGGGATGCCACGTTTCGCTCCAGAACCCGTTCGATGGCGGGGTCGGCCTCGAAGGCGATGATGCGTGCGCGGGGAAACAGGTGTTTGAAGCGGATGGTGGCCATCCCGACATGGGCCCCGCAATCGAGGATCAGGGGGCGATCGGTGGGTAGGGCTACGTCGTATTCCCGGTCGAGAAAAATACACTCGAACTGTGACAGGAGGGACAGGGCGTGCACGTATTCGATCTGCCCGAAGGAAAACCGGAAACGTCCGTCCCTGCGGGGCCAGCCTCGGCTGAACAGCCAGCCGAGGCGGGTGTACGTTTCGAGGTCGGACCGCGGGGGCAGATCGGCGAGCGCTCGAAGGGCCCAAAAGGCTTTGGAAGCGATGGGGGCCGACCGAAGGGCCACGAGTCAGGTTGGGGGGGCAGCCGCGCGATCGCCCGGCTGCAGGGTAGCCGGGGCCCGGCGAGTCACGCAGCTTCCATCCGTAGCGACCGACAAGACACGCTTATCATAGCACAGCCGCGGCTCTGCCGCAGACGCTCTGAACCACAGGGTTGACACGACATTCCCCATCAAGACCCATATGGCATCCACCCCGGCCCGAATCCAAGCGCAATTGATCTCGCGTGAGCGGCAGGGTATTGTAAGAATCCCGGAGAGCCATGACCCCCCTCCACTTCTGCACACTCTTCGATGGCCCCTATCTGGCGCGTGGATTGGTCCTCTACAACTCCCTCTGCGCGCACGCGAAGCCGTTTCACCTTTGGATTTGGTGTCTCGACGATGCGGTGAAGGACGTACTCGCCCGTCTGAATCTCCCCGATGTCACCCTTCTTACCACGCCGGACCTTGAAGGAAGGGAACCCCGGCTCGCCGTCGCACGCTCCAACCGGGCCACGCTTGAGTACTACTTCACGTGCAAGTCGGTTCTTGTCTCGTCTCTCTTGGGCCGCGTGCCGTCCGGTCAAACGTTGACCTTCTTGGATGCCGATCTTTGTTACTTCTCAAGGCCCGAGCCCCTCTACAACGAACTCGGGTCCGGTTCCGTTGGAATGTTTGGGCATCGGTACCCTCCTGGACGACCCGAGGTCACGGGGAAATACAATGCCGGGTGGTGTACCTTCCGGAACGACAAGATCGGCCGCCTGTGCGCGGAATGGTGGATGGAGCGTTGTTTGGAATGGTGCTATGCCCGGGTGGAGGAAAGGCGGTGGGGTGACCAGAAGTATCTCGAAGAGTGGCCGCAGAGGTTCGGGAATGTTGTTGTCCTCACCCACAAGGGGGGAAACACGGCGCCTTGGAATCTGTGCAACTGGGCCGTCCGTCTGGAGGGGGGAGAGGTGTGGATCGACGAGGTTCCCCTCGTCTTCTTCCACTTCCACCACGTGCGCGCGTTGGGGCTGGGTCTCTACGATCCGAACTTGGAGCCCTACGGGGTGGTGCCGACTCGCGCCGTGATCAAGGGGATCTACTCGCCGTACCTGCGCGCGCTGCACACGGCGGTCCGCCTCGTGCGTCGAATGGGCAGCGAGGCCCGACTTGCTTCAAGGGCCTGGCGGGACCTGCCTTCGGACGGCGACGGCGCGCATGCACCCGTCCCCGGGGGCTTCAGACGCCATCTCGGCAGGGCCGTCCGGACCGCCGAAGCTGTGATCGCTCGACGATACCTGCTCACTCTCGGGGGGAGGGTTCTCGCATGAGGTGGGGCGCGGGCAGCCGCCGTTTGCGGGGGGGGGGAGTCTCGGGCGCTTCCGAGGAGGCGGTCCGCCTCCACAGCATCGGCGAAATGCCGTGGACGAGGGGCGAGATGATCGACAGTCTCTTCGAATTCTGCGATCTCTATTCCCAGAGGCCGATCCGGGACAATCGGGGCGGCATGAGGGCCCCCCACATGTTTCTGGCGTGGTTCGCCCTCACCCGGCTGAAACCGAAGGCCATCATCGAGAGCGGAGTCTGGCGCGGACAGGGCACCTGGTTGTTCGAGCGGGCCTGTCCGGATGCGGCGCTCTACTGTATCGATCCCTCTCCCGAGTTGATGGTCTATCGCTCGACCCGAGCGACCTACTTCACGACGGATTTCTCGGATCTCGACTGGAGCTCGGTCCCGCGGGCCGACACCGTTGTCTTTGTCGATGATCACGTGAACAACGTCGAGCGACTCCGGTCCGCGCGGAAGTTCGGCTTCTTTCATCTGCTTTTCGAAGACAACTACCCTCCGTTCCTGGGACAGAACTCTCTGAAGACGGCTTTCATGCACGGCGGCTACTGCGAGCCGGCTCCCCCGCCGGCGACTCTTGTTGAGCGCCTTCGGCGCAAGGGCCTGCGGCTTCTGGGTCGGGCGAGGGAGGCGGACAACATACGCGTGCCGGGGAACACACACGATGCGGATGAGTTGCGGCGCGACCTCGAGGTCTACTGCGAGCTTCCCCCCGTATTCAAGAGTGCTCGCACGCGCTGGGGTGAGCCTTGGGATGACCGCTACCCTACGCCGGAGCCGCTACTCGGGGCGGTCTCGGATGAGCGGCTTCGGGTGTTTCAGGAGGAGGCCGACACGTATACCTGGCTGTGCTATGCCAGGCTGAAGGGGATCTCGGGCCCGTCCCGCTGAACAGAGCGGCTCGCCGAAGATCGGAGGACGGGACCGGGCTAGGCTCTGTTTGAAAACGACCTTAAGGGGATCGACCATGGGCGGGGCGGTTCTTCGTACCTTGGCCCAGGAAGGCCAGGTACCACGCAATGTGGCCCTGCCAGGATGGCAGGGCAAAGACCGTGGTAGGGGCGGGTCCTTCCGCCACGACGGACAGGTGGACCCGCCCGATGGGAGGGAGGGTGCAAGCACCCTCCCCTACAAGGATTGCGGTGGCCGGCGAAGGGTTTTCAAACAGAGCCTAGGCGCCTAACCGGCCTGCTCCCGACCCCACTCCTCAGCCCCGGCCCTTCGCCATGCCCTCGGCGCATGGCCAGGGGGTCGCCTCTCGGTAGCTCCCGACCGCCGCAACCTTTTGGATGCTCCGTGATAGAACATCATGGGTACGTTAGAAATCCACACGGCTAGACGGGTGGTTAGCGCATGGCGTGTGAATAGCATTGTGATCTCAAGGCGATTATTCAGGCCTCATGGTACAGAGCTTGCGCTTCACACGGCATGGAGGCGAAGCGATGAAAACCTGGAGACATTGGGTGTGGGGCGCCGCGATGCTGGGGGCGGCGAATTGCGGGGGCGTGGCTCGGGTTCGGGATTCCGAGCAGATCGAGTTGCCGCTTGACTCTGCCGGTGCGGATGCCGTCGAAGGTATTCAAGACATGGCCTTGCTCCGGGCAGACCTCTCGGCAGGGGGCGTTATGGTGGCCGAAGGTGAAGCTGTCACGGTGGAACAGAGTGAATCCGTGGGGGAAGGGGTTTCGGCCTCCCACATAGCGGTCACACTGCCAAGTGAGGTCGCCGAGGTGGTGCACCAGGCTCTGGATGCGGGGGGAGAGGTGAGGGTGGTGGTCTATGCCACCGTGGGGGAGCAATCGGTGGCGCTCGCAGAAGCCGAAGTTGGGGCCACATCCGAGGGGACGCTGGTCGGCGGTTCGATCCCGCCCGCCCCTGACGGGGGGGGGGAGTACTCGGGCGAGTTCGGAGGTACAGTAGGGACGAATGATCCGGCCCTAGCCGAGGGCGTTCAGACCGTTCAGCAGGTGGCGGCCGGAAGCCGCGTTCGACCGGAGTTGGTCCTTAGCTCCGAGCTTTCTCATTTTGCCGTGCTCCACAACAGCCGGACGGACCAGCCGGCAGCGGAGTGGGAAGTGATCGGCGGCCACCGGGACTTCACAGTCCGAGGCAAGGGAGGACTGCGGATCCCCGTGGCCCTGGGCGTGTCACAACCTTGGCTCCAGGTCCGCGCCGGCTGGAGCCAAACGCCGGATCGCGTCGATCTCGATCTCGTCCCCTCGGGCCTGGCGGGGCCGGGGAGTCAGACCGCCCGGGTTTCCTTTGCTATCGAGGTGGGTGGAGCGGCTGAGGAGTACACGCACTTGGTCGTTGTGGACGTGTGGGAAACAGGGGAGGAGGGGACGGTCGCCGGGAATTCATCGGCGGACGCCCTTCCGCGTGGAACGCTGTCTCGAAGTGGGATTTCTGGCGGTCCGACGGTGTCGGACGGAGTAAGGAGGGCCGAGCCTTGATCATGTCGAGCCATCGAGCGGGGTCTGACAGCCTTTCTGCCGTGCGGGGTGCACGTACCCAGGCGGCGTCTCGGAATCTTGTGCGACTCGGGCGGATCGCGTGGATACTCTCCCTCACCCTTTCCCTTTCCACGGCGTGCGGGCGGGAGCGACCGGCCGAAGTGAAGGCGCGTCGAGCGGACAGCCGCGAGTCCATGGGGGGAAGCGTTGTGATCGCTTTGCCGACCCCGTGCCAGAGCTTGGCGAACAACTTCATGGTCAGCGGCACGTACTCGTACCAGACTCCGCCTTCCAACCCTTCGCTCACCATCGAGGTATCGGGCTGCGCGCCCGATCCCGAGGACTCCGACAACTCCATCTGTGACAAGGACTACGAACGATTCGAGACGGCCTATCGAAACCGCATGTCGGTGGCCGGGACGGGCAGCATCTCCTACGAGCATCCCGTCAAGATTCGCGCCCAATTTCCTTTGGGTTCCCTGCCCGATACGGCCCTCGATTGGCAGATCAAGGTGGAGCTCTGGGACGGTGAGAAAGCCGTCGCCAACCACGTCCGCGGTGGGGACCCCAGTTGCTCGGTTGCTCGGCTGAGCATCGACTATCTACCCCGTGCAACGCTGGTCCCGGCCGGCGGATCATCGAACTCGCCGGCGCCTCTCGCCCCGATCGAGGAACACCCGGTCTTTTTCTTGGACATCTGGGACGATGACCTCCCGGGCGAGCGGCCTGGTGCCAACGTCAGCGAGCAGTCGCAAGAGGGGGCGAGCGTGTGGGCTGAGGGCGAGGCGGTCCAGCCGGGCGCGCCTCCGGTCGATCGCGTCTTCTTTGCCCACGACGCGCCCTCCGGCGGCAGCTTCAGGGGCTACATCGAGGTGACAGATCGACTGATGGACGGCACGACACAGACCGTCTCCGTCATGTATGACTACATCTACGACGACGTCCTCCCGGCGATGACGTCAAGGGAGGACAACGTCTACGAACCGGGAGCCAGTGGGATCCTGCGTTTCTCAGGCAGCGTGACATCTTCCCTTGATGGGAGCCGCCTGGAGCCCTCCGCCCCGGACGTCATCGCGGAAGTCTACTGGGCAGGGGCGGGACAG
This sequence comes from Nitrospirota bacterium, assembly GCA_016190245.1. Taxonomy (GTDB): domain Bacteria; phylum JACPQY01; class JACPQY01; order JACPQY01; family JACPQY01; genus JACPQY01. The sequence continues at coordinate 17,194 of JACPQY010000074.1, forward strand.
GACGACCCCCTGCACGACCTCAGTGTGATGGAGAAGAGCGTGCGGACGGCCCATACCTCCGGGACGCAGTTCAGCTATCGATTGGAGTTCGACCCCAGAGGTCAGGAACGATGTTCAAGCCAGGCTCAGTTGAATCGGTGCGCCTCCACGTGCGTCGTGGAAGACGACGGCGGAGCCGGATGTTCGTATCGCTGTCCCACGCATGGTCTGGACCTTCCTTGCCTGGTTCAGGATGGCAGCAGCCTTTCAGAGGTTGCTCCCGGCAGCGAGGTGCTCCTCTCGGATGGGCAGAGTTTCCTATCGAACCAGCTTTGCCTGGGGGGGACTGGAGTGGACGGCGCGACCCCCGCCCCTCGCCGGATCAATCTGGCCACGCCATCTCGACCGGCGGAATGCCTGCCGGATGGTGACCTCCAATTCAGAATCCTCGCCGCGGACTGGGCCGGCAACAAGTCCCCCGCCTACACGACGGCGGTCCGCGTGGACAACCAGCCCGCGAAGTTCTCGCTCGCCACAGTCAACGACAAACAGTACAGCCCCGAGATGGTCATCCCGGTGACCAACTCCACCTCACTCAAGTTGAGCTTCCATGCGGATCTCACAGGGCTCTGGACGGTCGGTTTTCGGGACAACGTCTCCCACCCTGGCCAGGACCTGCTTGTGTACCAATGCTACTCGAACTGCTCCGAGTCGGGTGAACGAACGATCTCTGTACCCCTTCGATGTGCGGGTGACTATCGGATTACCGTGGCGTCCAAGGACAAGGCCTCACCCTCGAACGTCTTTCGAGAAACGTACACGCTTGGGATGTGGCCGGGTGGATACTACGATTACTCGCCGATACTCGTCAGCCACTCGTTCAGTCCGCTCAAGGCCTCGCAGGAGAGACTGAGGATTCAGGCGGAGCTGGAGGACGTGAACAGCGAGGGCAATGTGTGCGCCATCACGGGTGCCCGCCTTCTTGTTGATCGACAGGAAATGGGGTCCTACGAGTTCCCGAATGTGGTGTTGCCGGAGAAGTCCAGAAGAGTGGAATTCTCGATCCCGATGCCTGCACCGGGAGACCATACGTTCGAAGTCGAGGCGAGCAATGCCGTCAAGACGGAGAAGATCCTGCTCGGGGGTGGACCGCTTTCCGTCGAGGACGATGTGCAGCCGGTGGTGGACGTGATCAACGTGCTCGACAACGGGGGGCAAGAGATTCGGTGTCAAGGGACATGTTCAGGGTCGTCTTCCAGGGTTGTGTACGCCGGTGCCGGCGCCCGTCGCCTCGATTTCATCGCTCAGGCCCACGACAACGTAGCTCTCGACGCGACGTATCCGCTGGAGGTTCGGATAAAGCCCGACTGCGCGGTGCACCAAGAGACGCTTGAACTTGCCGGCCAGCAGGATCACGTCGTGCGCGTCTTTTCCTACGCGATCGGACCGTTGTGCAGAGGGACATTCACCTTCTACGGCTACGATGGTCGAAACCCCTCAACGAGGTTGGACGTTGAACTCGAGCGGGGGAGCCCGGGTTCGACCCCGCCGAAAATGGCGGGTTTTGGTGGCTTCTTCCCAACGAAGTACGCGGACGCGGCGACCCAACTCATCAAGGCGGTCTCCGGACATCCGGGGGTCATCCAAGTTGATGTTGATCGGGGCAGCGGCTTCGGGCTGCCGTACTTGGTGGTGAAGGCACCCACGGGGTCGGGCCAGTGTGTAGAGAGCACGAGCGATCTGGGCCGCCTCCACGAGTACACGTTGAGCGAGGTGCAGAGCCTTGGCGGCGGGCGGTGGCGGTTCCTCTATGAAGGATTCAAGCGGGTGACCAACGTTCCACAACGGGTGGCGGAATGCGTGTACCCGGCCGCGAAGGATTTTCTGTTTGGGAACGAGTACCGGGGGTCGAGTGATGTGCGCTACTTCACGATGATTCCCGAGTACGAGGAACTCGGGGGACTCCGGATTCTTACCCCGCAGCGGAACTACGTACACTCCGGCAACCAGCGTCTTGTCGTCCGCGGCCACGTGAAGACGATTCTGGACAACAAGACGGTTGAGGTCACGTACCGAGGAGGTGACAAGGTTTCGTATTGCAGCGCCGAGATTGGCGACACCCAGGCCGCGGTCCCGATGCTCGACCGGCCCAGCGTATCCAACATGTGGGCCTGCAGCCTAGCCATTCCCTGGGTCTCGGAGACGATCCCAGGCACGGTCACGGCGACCATCGACTACGGCGCGAACCGGTACGACCGTGACGAGGTATCGATCCTGGTGATCAATGCCGACATCGGCGGCCCGGGCGAGACCGAAGTGGCGATCCTCAATCCTCGGCCCAGAGAGCGTGTCTTGAGCCATTTCGTGGCCTCGGGAACGGTCTACGATCCGGACGGGATCGTTGCGGACTCGCTCAAGGTCAGTCTCCAGTCGCAGCCTCCTTCCTCGTCTGCGTGCGCGTCGCCCCACGTCTGGGACTACGCCGTGAGGCCGGACACGGGTCGGATGACACACGCCTACTGGTATGCCGTTCTGTCCGACTTGGCCCCCTCGAAGCTTGGAGAGGATCCCTACGTGCTCGAGGTCTCGGCGAGCGGCTACAACGCGGACGGCACCGTCTCCACCAAGACGACGTTTGTCCCTTTCAGAGTCTCTCCCGTCGAGGATCGCCTGGATCTTCGCGTCCTGGGCGCGACGCAGAAGCGGGCCGGCACGTACTTCGTTGCCGATCTCAATCGTCACATGCTCGTGGCCTTGGACTACGGGACCGAGGTGGCCCCTGCGTCGATCGCGCCCGCTCTTTCGGCTTGGGATATCAATCTGGAGTCACACCAGCCCGAGACACCTGCACCGGTTTCGATCGTGGCCGCGTCGGCAACAGGCGAGTGTCTGTCCAATCAGGCGTGGGTGGTGTACAGGGACCAGCTTCAGGTGGACAAGGTGCTTGATCTCTCGGCCCGCTACAAGCTTCTCAGTGATGAGACCGGAAGCCGCACCGTGCACCTACCGGGGTTCGTGGCCGATTCGAGGAGGGTCTTGCCCGAGGAGATCGTCTTGAAGGGGAACGCCTACTTGGTGGATCATGATGGCCCCTCTTCCCATCCGGGTTCGTATCTCTCCAAAGAAGGCCTCTTGCCTGATGCCCCCCCCATCCATGGGACCATCTCCAACCCCTATCCCCTCAAGCGGCTGTACGGTGCCGGCGGCGTAGAACTCAAACTGTCTCCTGGGACCTTCGTGAGAGGCGAATCGTGGTACGCAGACGACCACTACGAGTATGAATTCGACTACAAGCTGGATCCGACGAGCGTACTGCCCGAATTTCCTGCCATGGGCTCGAGCGCGAGAGCGTCGCGGGCAGGGCGGATCAAGGTTTACTACGAGGACTATGCCTACTCGGGAGGGCTGATGGTCGAGCCCGTGATCGTGACCGAGGCGCACACCGATGGGACTCCGTTGACGTTCCCCGCGGATGGCGGGCGCGTCCCCAACAGTTTCGGGGTCTTCCTGAACAAGCCGATGTTCCCCTACATGGAAGGCTTGGTGAACCGTGCGCTCAAAGAAGGATATCGTCGAATTCTTTCGCGAGTGCACGCCTCGCCCTTTTCCGAGTGCCTCTTCGCGGGCGCTCCGCTCGTCTACATGAATGAGGGAGCGGAGGACGCTCTCGAGGCCGTCCGGACAGGTGTGATCACCGGGCTCATCCTGAATCCGGCGGCCACATTGGTACTTCTGTCGGTCCCGTCCCTCGCCCTGGGCCTCTGCGGGAAGGACATTGTGAGCGACAAGATCTCGGCCATCGGCCCCGGTCCCTACGGGTGCATGGTCGGGAACGAGTGCAAGACGTATGTGGAGTGGGTTGCCGACAGGAATGGCCTGGAGATCAGTCAGTTGGAGGCATACCGTCTGCAAGAGATCTTTCATCCCCCCAGCAGCCTGATGGCGGTGGAAGACTGGGGAGCGTGGCATCGTGACTGTGTCGAGAACCGCTGCGAGCTGTACAACTGCCGGGACATCGTGGACATGCCGGCCGAAAAGGCGATTCAGGACCTCAAGGCCAAGTTCTCGACCCTGGATGGCGGCTGTGCCGACAGCTCACAGAACAATGAGGCGTCGGAGAAGGAACTGTGCTTTGGAATCACTAAAGACTCATCGGGCGGTGAGGACGAGAAGGGGAAGGGAATACCGCTCGTGTGCCAGTCCGGGCCCGAGGACAACGTGGACGAGCTCCTCGCGATCGAGCTGACAGGACTCGATATCCCTTACCCCGAGTACCGCTTCTCGATCACGGACGAGGGGACGCTCGAGAGCAGGCTAAGCGCGAACAATGGGCGGGTCCGCTTCCGTGCCTCGATGCCCCAGGCCCCGCTGGTGAACTACTTCGCCAGCTTCCCGATCGCCGTGGGCTACGAGAACTACGACATCCTCGCGCAATCGACGTGGGGTGTCGATCGTGCCAAGAATCGACTGGCATGGAACCTCATGAGGCTTGAGTCCTGTTTCTCCGCCGGCGACGGCGAGGGCAACGGTATCTACGTGGACCCCACCTATACGAGCAAGTGGTGGCAAGTGATCCGCCGGAAGATCCAGAAGAAAATCGTGAATATCATTGATCGGGCGCTGGAAGAGGCGTTGCTCGGCAAGGTCCCGGCCCTTCTGAGCGGGGCGGCGCAGTTGGGGAACACTGCCGTGAACGAGGCCCTGGCCAAGGTTCCGCTGGAGTACGACTACGTCAGGGAATTCAGGCCTGAGGATATCGACGACGAGGTTCCTCTGAGCGTGTCCATTGACCTGGAGCTCGGCGTGGAGGTGCCCGAGGACAACCCTCACATCGTAGGGGATGACCCCAAGGGTATCGCGTTGACTGCGGATGCGGGTGTTGAGGAGGTGAGCACCTACGGGGAATCGGGTCTGCCGAGGATGAGCACGTTGGGGTCGGTGCGCTATGGAAAGCAGCCGACCACATTCGATCACTTGCGAGGGACTATGGATTGTGTGGCCGGCCTTGAGGACAGTTCCACATGCAAGTCGAGCTACTCTGTCGACGAACCCTACTGGACCCCCGATTCGCACCTCCAGTTCTTCGTAAGCCAGGACTTCATCAACAAGGCTTTCTACGAGCTTTGGGAAAAGGGAAAGGCGGAGGCCCTGGCGTGGGACTACCTCCGCTACTACGCGATCGAGGCCCTGAAGTCGGATGTTTTGTCACAGATCATCAGTCGTGTCGCCTCGCTCAAGATCACGCAACCGCCCGTGGTGTTGACCGATGATTGCACCTACCAGACCCGCGAGACGAACTCCTATGGATGGAGCTACGCATACCCTTGTTTTGAATTCTCGGGAGTTCAAATCGGAGTCGAAACCATGGCGGGAGAGGCACTCACACTCAACCTGACCATGGGGATGAAACCGTTGAGTATGTACCTCGACCGGCCCACGGGCGAGTTCCGATTCAAGCTGGTGCCTGATTCCGTCCCCGCGCCTTGGGAACTCACCACCGAGTATCTGCTCAGTTGCATGGCCAATCCGGAGAGCCTTGGCCTGGGTATTGACGTGAGCCTGGAGGTGGCGTCGCTGTCTCGCCTGGCCTCGTCGCAGGTGGACGTGGCGAACCTTGAAAAGGCCGTCGAGCAGGACCTTGTTCAGCCGGTGGCCAACATGTTGCGCTGCCTTGCGCTGCCCGCGCTCGGTCGGGCGCTGGAGGCATCCGCCAACTACGTGATCCCGCCCTTCGACGGCTACTACCGCAACGCGGTCGAGAAGCAGCGCGGGGAGGAACTCCCCGTAGAGATCCTGTTCTACAGTATGATGGTGGATGGAGGAGCAGACACCGAGTACCACCATGCAGACAACGGTTGGATCGTGATCGGCGAGACGATTGCCGACGTGCGGGCCAAGACCGACCTCAAAGAGATCAAGGCGATGAGTGAATCCGAAGAGAATAGCTGCGAGTACGACGCGGCCGACTAGGGTTGGCGTCAGCCTGGTCAGAGCGGATCGACGGGAAAGGGTGCTACGGGGCGGGGCTGGTGAGAGCGAGGAGGACGGCACCGACGCCGTAGTGGATGTCGTCCTTCTGCGGGATGGAGGCGTATTGCTCGAAGGAACCGGGTCCGGTGCCGACGGAGGTGCCGGACACCATGATGGACCCATCCAGACGAAGGATTCGCGCGCGGAGCGCGGC
>JACPQY010000075.1 GCA_016190245.1 Nitrospirota bacterium
GCGCGGCTGTAGACCATCCCGACTTTCACCACGGGTGGAGTTCGGGGCCAAGCCGCCTCGATCTGGGCGGTCACGGTCGAGGGATCGAGAGGGAAGACCCGGCCGCGCGCCCGCGCGTCCTGGCTTGTGATCGCTGTGATCGAGGTGTGGTGTCAGGTCTTGCATTCATTCAGGGTTGGGGGGACGTTGCCAATTATTGCAAGGAACGGCAGGTTGGCTCTTCACAACGACCACTCGACCTCGGGACCCCTTTCCCACTTCGACTACACGTATGAATTGGGGTCAAGGCTTTACTTGACATAACTTGGTGGGCTGGGTAGAGTGGGCACATGTCGCGTCCGTTGCGGATCGAGTTTCCGGGTGCCTATTACCACGTGATGAACCGGGGTCTGGGGAGGATGCAGACTTTTGTGACGGACGAGGATGCTGCGCGATTCACCGAGTTGCTGGAGGACGTCTTTAGGCGGTGGGGAGTGACGACCTATGCCTACTGTTTGATGTCCAACCATTACCATGTTTTCCTTCGGACTCCACGCGGGAATCTTTCGCGGGTGATGCGGCACGTGGATGGTGTATACACGCAGCGTTTCAACCGGGAGCGGGGGAGGGACGGTCCGTTGTTTCGCGGGCGGTACAAGGCGATTGTGGTGGACGCGGAGGTGTACCTGCTTCAGCTTGTCCGTTACATCCATCTGAATCCGGTTGAGGCGGGTGTGGTTCGGTCCCCGGTGGACTATGCTTGGAGCAGCTGTCGGCTGTATCGTATGCGCTCGGGAGCTTCCTGGTTGGCCAGAGAGGAAGTGCTTTCACGCTTTTCGAGCCTGCCGGCTTTTGAGCGGTTTGTGGCGGAAGGGAATGAGAAGAGCCTGCATGAGTTTTACCGGCGCAGACGCTACAGCCCCTTCTTGGGGAGGGAGGGGTTTGAGGCTCAGGTCCGAAGCGGCATTCGGCCATCCGACCGGCACCCCCGTTCGGAGCGAACCCCTCAGTTTTCCAACCTGGGGGCGGTATCGGACGCCGTGGCGCGGGCCCTGGGGGTCCGGCGCGAGGTACTCATGAACAGTCGGCGTGGCCGATTGAATCCGGCTCGCAACGCGTCGATCTACGTCGCCTGTCGGGTGGCGGGTTTTCCACACGAGGAGATCAAGGCTTATTTCGGTCTGGGCAGCGACAGCGCGGTCACCCGGGCCTGTGTGGCGGCGGAGGCGATGATGAAAGAGGATCAGTCCTTCTTCCGCACCCTCTCCAGGCTGCGGGATGGGACATAATGTGGCAAGTAAAGCCTTGACCCCACACGCCCGCGGGGTCTATGGAGTGGTCACCGTGAGGTCGGCCGACAAGGGAGAATCGCCAAGGGGCTTGTAGGCGCGGACGCGGAACTGATAGGTTGTTTTGGGCGAGAGGCCGGTGACGAGGAGAGACGTGACGTCCGGCGCAACGGTATTGGCCGTCAGCCACGGTTCTCCAGGGGTTCGGAACTCGACGCGGAAGCCGTTCTCGTTGTTGGCGCGATCCGTCCACTGGAGGAGGACATGTGTGGACTCGACGCTGACGGCCCGGAGGCTCGAGGGGTGGCGTGGAGAACCGTCGGCGCCCAGTGGGACGGTCACGAGGATTCGCGTGTCCCACGACCGGCCCCAAGAGTCGCTCACCCGGACCGTATCGAGAACACCCGAAGTGGGTCCCGCAGTGAAGAGGCCCGTGGACGAGAGGCTGCCCCCCGAGAGACCGCGCACGAGCGTGAAGGAGTAGCCCGGCTCGCCTCCGCTGCCGGCAAACGTGGCGGATCCGCCGGGCACGAGTCGTGGGAGGGAAGGTCCGACACCCAGCGCGATGGGGCGATTCTCGCTGGGGGTGAGGCCCAAGGCCGGTGGGGCGAGGATGACACGGGCGCGACCGCCTTCAGCCAGTGTGGTTGGCCCCGCGAAAGGCGCGCCCGCCAGTAGGTCGCCGTGGCCATCGTTGTTCACGTCGCCGCCCCATGCGAGGACGTACCCCACGCGGTCGCCTGCGAAATCGCCGCAGACGGCATCCATCGCCGCTCCCGTTTCCCCGGAGAAGAAGGCGATAAAGCCCCGGTTGGGGAGGGGGGGCAGCGTTCCATCCCCTGTGGCGGTGGTCGCCGGGCAGGCGATTGGATGCGCACCCGCGAAAGGCGCTCCGACCGCGAAGTCCGCGCGCCCATCGCCGTCCATGTCGCCGGCCGTGCTCACGGCGTAGCCGAATTGCGCGGCACTTGCGTCTCCCTTGAGTGTGTAGACCAGAGCCCATGTGGCTCCGGAGTACACGAAGGCATGGCCTGCGTCGGAAAGCCCGCCGGGGTCGGCATTGGGCGCGCCCACGATCAGATCCGGGGTCGCATCCGCGTCCACGTCACCGGACGCGGTCAGGCTGAATCCGAAGTTGTCCCCGGCTGAATCTCCGCAGAGCCGGGCGAGGCGGGTGGCGGGGTTGGCGCCGGAGACCACATGGACGACGCCTCTGTCGGCCGCGCTGGAGGCGCAGGCGGCGGCATCGCTGTCGGCTCCTGGCGCGCCCACCGCGTAATCACCGCTGCCATCGTCATTCATGTCTCCGAGACCCGCGAGGGCGGACCCGAACTTGTCGCCCGCGGTGGTACCGTTCAGGGTGACCAGGAGCGCACCGTTTTCACCAGCGTAGACATACGCCTTGCCCACCGCTCCGGCCGCAGAGACGCTAAGGGGCGCGCCGACCAGGATATCGGGCTTCCCGCCTCCGTTCGTGTCGGCGACGGCACCCACAGCGGCGCCGAAGTGATCGCCGGCGCTTGCGCCGCAGGCGCGGCTGAGGATGGCGCCGTCGGAACCGGAAAAGACGTAGGCCGTGCCACGATCGACCGCGGCCACGGCGCAGGCGACGGGTTCGGAGTCGGCCATGGGGGCGCCCACGGCGAAGTCAATTTTCCCGTCGGCGTTCAGATCGCCCACGGCGGCCAGGGTCGCGCCAAACTGGTCTCCGGCGGCCCCGCCGCACAGTCGCTGGAGAATCGAACCGTTGAGGCCGGAGATGACCCTGACGACGCCGCGTTGGGCCATGACGACAGGGCAAGCGACGAGGTCCGAATCAGCCAGAGGGGCGCCGACCGCAAAATCGCCTCTACCATCGCCGTCCAGGTCTCCCAAGAGCGCCACCGCGGCGCCTAGGTGCTGGCCGGGGGCCGAGCCGGAGACCGTCAGGTTGGAGGGCGTGGAGGTGCGCGGGAGCGGCCGGAAGAAGTCGCCCGTGGTATTCCCGATGCAGGCCGGGCTGAGGGCTCGCACGGCAAAGAACTGGGTGTCGAATCTGAGCGCGGCCAGCCTTAGGGCTCTCGAACCGTTGGTGTTGGTGCGTTGCCCCGTGACACAGGCGTTGGAAGCCGAGGAGGCGCAGACTTCGTAGGTGGTCGCGTTCGGCACCGGATCCCAGACAAACTCGGCCGCACCGGGGTAGGGGATGGCAACAACTCCCTTGGGGGCGGGCAGCTCCGGGAAGACCTTCAGTTCGGTCGGGCCCCAGACCGAGTTCCCCAGGGCGTCAACGGCCTCCACGTTGAGGAAGTAGCCCTGGCAGTTGACCAGCCCCGTCAGGACAGCGGTGGTGGACGTGACCTTGAGTTCGTTTGTGTACTGCCCGGAGGCGGTGCCCCAATGGACGAGGTAGTGGGACAGTCCGCTTGTCGCATCCGAGGAGGGCGACCAGGTTAGCGTGACCGTGCGGTTTCCGGCTTCGGCCGCGAGCCCCGTGGGAGCGGAGGGGGGGGTGAGGTCGATTAGGACATCGGTGCGCGCGGGTTTCGCGCAGAGATTGCCCGCGTCGTCGCGAGTCCACAGGTAGAGGGACCGCAAACCCTCGGCGCTGAATGTGTAGGCCGTCGGCCGAGCGGCGACCCACGCCGCGCCGTCTGCGGGCGCCAGGGCAAGTCCCTCGCCCACGAGCCAGGACGCGGCTTCGGAGTCTCCGGCGATGGTCAGTGCGAAATCCTTGCGGTTGGATTGCCCCGGGCGCACCGCGCCGGTCGTTGCGAGGTTCAGTGTGGGCGTCGGCGGCGGGGTGACGTCGAAGGTCCAGGTGAACGAAGCAGGGGTTTCATCCGCGTTGCCCGCTGGATCGATCGCGCGAACGGCGAGGGCATGCGGGCCTTCGGAAAGGCTGCTGAGGGCATGGGGCGAGGTGCAGGAGGCATAGGCGGCGGAGTCGAGGGAGCACTCGAAGGCGCACGGGGTCCCGGCTGTCGGCGATGCGCCGTCGGGGGTCGGGTCGGCGCAGGAGAATTCGAACGTCGCCGGAAGCCGGTTGCTGAAAGCCGATGGCCGAATGCTGATCGTCGTCTCCGGCGGCGTGCCGTCAACCTGCCAGACGAAAAGTGCGGGTGTGGGGTCCGGGTTGCCGGCGGGGTCCACGGCGCGAACCTCGAGGCCGTAGGAGCCGTCTGTGAGGTCTGAGACTTCAAGGCGCGGGGCGCACGGGCGGAAGTCATCTTTCGATCCCCGGCACTCGAAGGCCGAACCGGGCTCGGTGGAGACGAAGGTGAAGTGCGCCTTGCGTTCGCGAGCCTTGGAAGGGGGTGACTCGACGATCGCCGTGTCCGGCGGGGTGGTGTCCGGTTGAGGAGAGGGGGCAACGACGGGACTCTCCGGGGTCAGGACCTCGCCAGCGGTCACGACCGGGGTTCCTTGCTCTGCGGCTTGCTGGACGGCCGCTTCGAACGCGTGCGCCACGGCGGCTTCGGCCTGTGCGATCTGTTCGGCGCTTGGCGTGCTCGTGGGGTCGAACACGACTTGGAAATCCACGGGTTGAGAGGGATCGAGGGGAGCCTCGGTGAGTTGAACTTGAATTTCCTGGACATTGGGCGAGCCGTCGTCGTCCGCATCGGGGTAGGCGATGTCGGTGAGCTGGAGGAGGGCCACAGTGCCGACCGTCTCGGGGTCCAGCCAGGCGGTTGCGCTCAGGATCGTGGGGCCTTGGCCGGAGAGGGCGATGATTTCGACGGTCATCGTTGGCAGGGGCGAGGCAGAAGCCGCGCGCCTAGCCTTCCTCCCAGGGGCCTCCATGGGGATCGAAAGACCGCGACGGGTGTCCGACTGGCGAGAGGCTTCCATGGGGATCGCGATGGAGCGCATGGTCTCCATGGGCACTTGGAGGCCAAGCTTGGCCTGCCGGTCGTCGCCCGGCTCCTGTTCCAGGGTGACGGCGAGATTGGTGCCAAGAACGTACGTCTGGTCGTCGATTGTGACGGTGAGCACGGCTGTTCCGCCCGCGGCGAGGATCGTGCCCGCGTCGGCCGCTGTGACAGGGATCCAGAGTTGAGCGAATTCCTCCGAACGGTCTTCCGCACGAGCGGCCGTATGGTCCCGGTCCCTGCTACACCCGATGAAGAGCCCGCCGGCTAGAAGAGCAATAATGCAGAAATATTGGGCACTTGCACGGCGCAAGAGGGCGAAGGGCGAGAGCAAAGGTGCTAGCATCTGGACTAGTTTACTCTCACAATCGCAATAGTCAATGCGGGATAGCTCTATCATCTATAGGAATCTTCAGCAATCAAGATGCCAATAGGCGTTGGTAAGATATGTTAACGATGATATAAAGTTATGCAGTGTAGACTAATAAACTGTTTTTGCCTCACATAGATACAATAATTTCATTCTATCGTCAAAAAGACTTACACCTGCCAAAATCCACCTGAAACGAGTATGGAATTCATTGGCGCGCACACCCCTAGAATGAAAACTGTACTTGTGTTGCGGGTCGTTGTCGATTTGTGTCGAAAGGGATAGACTGGGTAGAACAGGCCTACGTGGTGAGGGACGAGTTGGAGGATCGAAAAGGTGCGCCGCCTTCCGGTATTCCGCTCGGGCCTTTTGTCCTTGATCATCCCATCGGCCAGGGTGGCATGGGGCAAGTTTGGCGGGGGATTCATCGCGTTCAAGAAGTTCCTGTGGCGCTTAAGGTTATTACAGCCAAGGCCGCGCGAGATCGCAAATATTTGGATGCATTTCAGAACGAGGTGCAGGCCGTGGCAACTCTCGATCATCCGGGGATTGTGACCGTGTTCGACGTGAACCGCGTCACGCCCGAGGCGGAAGAGAAGTCCCAGGGGCAGCTTGTGACGGGCAGTCCGGTCCTTGCCATGGAATTGGCCAGCCTGGGATCCCTTAACGAGCGGACGGTTCTGTCTTGGGACGATCTGCGGCGGACGCTTCAGGTGCTGTTGGAAGCCCTGGCTCATGCTCATGCACGCGGTGTGATCCATCGGGACCTGAAGCCGGGCAACATCCTTGTCTGCGGAGACGGTGACCCCAGACCGGGCCTCAAGCTTTCGGATTTCGGACTCGCCCACGCCGTTGAGCGGCAGGAAAGGGAAGGAAGTCGTGAGCGCGTGATGGGCACTCCGTACTACATGGCGCCGGAGCAGGTTCGCGGCCACTGGCGCGACTATGGCCCGTGGACGGACCTTTTCTCGCTGGGATGCGTGGCCTATGCGCTCGCCTCCGGGGCGCCCCCGTTCAAAAGGCGGAACCCGAAGGCGGTGATGGAGGCGCAGCTCCATGAGAGCCCTCCGCCGCTGGTTGCGCGGATGCCGCTCCCGGCGGGTTTTGAGGGCTGGTTGTTGCGATTGGTCGAGAAAGATCCCGGCGCCCGATTCCAGCGGGCGGCGGATGCGGCCTACGCATTGGAGAGGCTCGGGGATGCAGAAGCAAAGGGGACGGGTGGGAGCGAGGCGGGTCGCCAGGTTCGGGGCGCCGAGGCGGAGGCGGCAGACGAGGAATCAACGTCTCTCGTGACCGAGGAGCACACGGCGACCCTGGACGGCCCGGAGGTGCCGGCGCCGGAGACGGGGGAAGTCTCTCCTGGGGGCACTCGGTTGTGTGCGCGGGCCGTCCCGCCGCTGCCGCACGAATGGCACGAACCGCCATCGCGCGCCAGATCCATGCGGTTCGTGGGGGCGGGTCTCGGGCTCTACGGTTTGCGGGCGATTCCCGTTGTGGGGCGCGCGCGGGAGCGTGACGCGATGTGGCAGGCCCTGGCGGCGGTCCGGACGACCGGCACCGCGCGGGTGGTGGTCCTCAGGGGCGCCGCCGGGAACGGGAAGAGCCGACTGGTGGAGTGGATGACGCAGCGTGCGCACGAGGTCGGGAGCGCCCAGGTGGTGCGCGGCACACACAGCCCTATCGGGGGCCCCGCCGAAGGCCTCCCGAGGATGGTGGCGCGCCTGCTGGGTTGCATCGGACTGAACCGGGCCGAGGTCGCTGAGCGCGCGGAGCGGATCCTGCGCGGGCAGGGCGTGACGAGCCCCTACGAATGGAACGCCTTGGCGGAGCTCGTGGCCCCCGCGCCGGAGGACGCCTCCGGCGGAGGAGCCATCGTGCGTTTCGCCAGCCCGACGGAGCGCTACGTCCTCGTGCGCCGTCTGCTCGAACGCGAGGCGCGCCACAGGCCGGTGATCCTGTGGCTCGACGACGTGCAATGGGGCAGTGATGCCGTTGCTTTTGTGGAGCACCTTGTCGCCGCGCAGGATCTGACGCCGACCCCCGTTCTGGTTCTCCTGACCCTCCAGGAAGAGGCGTTGGCCGAGCGGCCGGTGGAGGCCGCGCAGCTCGGGGAGTTGCTTCGGTTGCCGGCCGTGAGCGCCCTGAGCGTCCCAGCGCTGTCGCGCGCCGAGCGGGCCCAGTTGGTCGAGCAACTCTTGGGCCTCGAGGGCGAATTGGCCGCCCACGTGGAGGAGCGTTCGGCAGGCAATCCCCTCTTTGCCGTCCAGCTCGTGGGGGATTGGGTCGAGCGCGGAGTTCTGGAAGTGGGCCCCACGGGGTTCATCCTCCGTCCCGGTGAGAAGGCGATCCTTCCGGATACGATCCACGAGGTGTGGCGTGCCCGCGTGCGGAAGCTTCTGGAAGGGCAGGGGGGCGGGGGCGAGGAGGCGCTTGAGATCGCGGCCGCGGTGGCGCTGGAAGTGGATGCGCACGAGTGGGCTGAGGCGTGCACGCAGGCGGGTGTTGCGCCACCGGACGGTCTTGTCCCGGCGCTCGTGGGTGCGAGGTTGGCTGGACGCACCGAGGCGGGCTGGGCGTTTGCGCACGGGATGCTGCGCGAGAGCTTGGAACGGATGGCCCGCGAGGCGGGGCGCTGGGAGAAGCACAACCTCGCCTGTGCGGCGATGTTGCGCCGCAGGTTCCCGGGACGCCAGCGGGGGATTCCGGAGCGATTGGGACGCCACCTGACCGAGGCAGGGCGCTTCGAGGAGGCGTTGCAGCCCCTGTGGGACGGCGCGGAGGATCGGCGTGCCGCGAGCGACTACCGGCAGGCCCACGCCCTCCTCTCGGAGCGAGACCATCTGCTCGAGACCTTGATGATTCCCCCGACGGATGAGCGTTGGGGCGCCGGGTGGATTCTCCGGTGTCAGATCAGCCGGCTGCAGGGGCAGTACGATGCCGCCCAGCGCTGGGCGGAGCGGGCGCGGACGGAGGCCGAGCAGAGCGGGTGGGCTTCCATTCTGCCTCGTTCCCTGAGGGAACTGGGCGAGGTGGCTCAGCGCAAGGGTGACCTGACGACGGCCGTGTCGCTCTTCACCCAGGCGCTGCGGCTCCATCAGGCGTCCGCGAACGAGGCCGGCTCAGCGGACTGTCTGCAGGGGCTGGCGCAGGCCGCGCTGCGGCACGGACATCACGACCGCTCGCTCGAGCTGCTCCGCAACGCGCTGAGCCTCCGGGAAAAACTGAGCGATGTCTACGGCATGGCGCAGTGCCTGTTCGGGATGGGCAACGTGGCCCAGCAGCTCGGGCAACTTCGGGAAGCGGGGGACTACTTCCGGCGCTCGCTCCCGTTGAACGAATCCATCGGCAATCAGTTCGGGGTGGGACAGTGCGTCAACGGTCTGGCGGAGGTGGATCGCTTCCTCGGCAACCTGGAAGAGGCGGAGGCGGGATACCGCCGGGCTCTCCTGATTTACGAGGCGATCGGCTCGGAGGTCGCGCTTTTCCCGAGGTTGAACCTTGGCCTTGTGCTGGTGGCCAGGGGGAACCATTCAGAGGCACGCGAGGTCCTTCAGGCCGGCGCGCGGATCTTGGAGCGCTCCGGGCGGCGGGGGCTGCTGGGGTGCGTCCATGCCGAACTCCTTCCGAGCACGGCGGCGCTGGGCGACTGGGTGGCGTGGGACCGCCACTATGCCGCGGCGAGCGCGATTCTGGCCGAGACGGGCGAAGTGGACGTGGACGTGGCCTGGCCGGCCCAGCTTGCCGGCGATGTCGCGGCAAAGGGCGGCGACACCCGGCGAGCGCTTCTCGCCTACCGCCTGGCGTTGCGCCAATGGAAGGCGTTGAAGAACCCGGAGAAGGTCGGCGAGGTCATGGCGGCGATGGAGCGGATCGGGAAGGAAGAGGGGAAAGGCCCGCTGCGGACGTAGGCGAGCGGGCGACTACGGCTGTGGCGAGGGCGCCGGCGACCACCTCGCCACGCGGTTCCGGCCGGCTTCCTTCGCGTGGTACATCGCCTCGTCCGCACGTCGCAGTACGGTCTCGGTGGTCAGGCGCTCGGCGGGATCCAGGACGCAGACGCCCACGCTGACGGTGACCTGTACGGTCGTGGTGCGGAACTCGAAGGGTCGGCGCTCGATGTCGGAACGGACACGCTCGGCGAGGACGGAGGCGGCCTCGGCATTGGCCTTGAGGGCCACCAGAACGAACTCCTCGCCGCCGAAGCGACACACCAGGTCCTCTTGGCGAACCGCCTGCATAAGGCGGTGCGCGATCCCGCGCAGCACGGCATCGCCGGCCACGTGGCCGTGGGTGTCGTTCACCTTCTTGAAATGATCGACATCCACCATGAGCACGGCGAGGGGCTCCTCGTAGCGCGAAACGGCGCTGAGTTTCGCGTCGAGCTGCTCGAGCAGATAGTGCTTGTTGAAGAGGTCGGTGAGCGGGTCGCGCGTGGCCAGGCGGTACATCTCGTCAAGCCAGGCATTCTCCAGATCGCTGGTGTGGAGGAACTTGAAGACGTTGGTGCCGATGTGGAGGCGGTCCCCGTCGGAGAGCGCCGAGAGCTCCACGCGCTTGGAGTTAACGTACGTGCCGTTCGTGCTCTCGAGGTCCCTCAGTTCGTATCGGCCGTCGGTGGCGACGATGTCGGCATGGTGTCGGGAGACGAAATCGTCGCCGGCCAAGCGGATGTCCATGCCCCTGGCCCGGCCGATCGAAAGGAGGGGGCGATCGACATCGAATCGGGTGCCCCGGAGCTCGCCGTTGAGTGCCACGAGGCAGGCCATCTTGGGGGCACCGGTCAGCCGGCGGGTTGCGTCATCGACAGGACCCTCGCCCTCGTGGAGGGTGGTTTTCTCGTCCTCACGGTCGAACGCGTCGTCAGGGAACTTTGTGCTCACGAGTGGTCCGGATCATATCGTCTTCGCGCCGCGCTCGCCAGTCGTGCCGCGGAGGTTTTCATCAAGCGTGTTGGACGCGTAGGGGGCGGCTGCCTACTCCGCCGAGCCGTCCTCCGTCCGCCTCAGGCGGACTGCTACGGGAAGCGGCTGCGAAGGCCGGATGCCGACCCTTCCCTTGGGCCGCCGAGGCGGCCCCTACATGGACAATGGCCTGGCGACGGATCGTGGTTCTCCCTATGAGCTGTTTTCCCCATGAGCTTGACATCCCCATGGTCCGGGTACGTAATGACCGCCATGAAAGACCGAAAGCGCACGCCTCTGAACGGCTGGCACGCGGACGCTGGCGCGAGGATGATCGACTTCGCGGGCTGGGACATGCCTGTCTTCTACGAGAGCATCATCGAGGAGCACTTGGCGGTGCGCAAACAGGCGGGACTGTTCGATATCAGCCACATGGGGCGCGTGGAGGTGCGCGGGCCGGGTGCGCGGGACGCGATCTCCCGGCTGGTGACGAACAACGTGGGCAAACTGGTCCCGGGGAGGGCGTTGTACACCCTGATGTGCGATCCGGCGGGGGGGGTGGTGGACGATGTGATCGTGTACCAACTCGCGCCCGAGGAGTACCTCATCTGCGTCAACGCGGTGAATCGGGTGGCAGACGTCGAATGGATGAGGGCCCATGCCGAGGGGAATCTCGAGATCGTGGACCGAAGCGACGAGACGGCGCAGGTGGCGATCCAGGGGCCGATCTCGGCGGAGATCCTCGCGGCGGTTCTCGGACCGGCGGTGGGCGGTCTTCGTTTCTTCGGCTGCCTCAGGAGCCCGTGGGAGGGGGAACCTCTTGTTGTGGCGCGTACGGGGTACACCGGCGAGGACGGATTCGAGATCTACCTGCCCGCCTGGCGGCTTGTGGACCTCTGGCAGAAACTCCTTCTGGCTGGTCGGAAGCAAGGGCTTGTGCCCTGCGGGCTGGGCGCCCGCGACGGCCTCCGCCTCGAGATGGGGTACCCGCTCTACGGCAAGGAGATCTCGCGGGAGATCGGGCCCGTGGAGGCCGGGCTCATGCGCTTTGTTGACTTGCAAAAAGAAGCCTTCATCGGTAAGGATGCGATTCGCATGAAGGCCCAGAATTCGAATGCCCAAGTCAGAGGAGTGGCGCTCAAAGGGGCGGGTGTGATCCGGGACGGCTGCCGCATCATGGACGGCGGATCCCGGGCCCCC
The DNA here is from genome assembly GCA_016190245.1 of Nitrospirota bacterium. Classification (GTDB taxonomy): domain Bacteria; phylum JACPQY01; class JACPQY01; order JACPQY01; family JACPQY01; genus JACPQY01. The sequence goes on from JACPQY010000075.1 coordinate 11,591, forward strand.
CTGGGCCGGGTGACGAGCGGGGGCTACTCGCCCACGCTCAAGAAGTCGATCGGCCTCGCCTTGATCACCACCCAGTTCCAGGGAAAGGACCTGAACGTGGAGATACGCGATCGCTTGGTTCCCGCGCACGTGTCGTCGGTGCCCTTCGTGCAGCCGGGCACGCGCAGGACCGGGCCATGACGTCTCGCCCCGGGGGTCCGCCGGGAGACCCGCCGCAAAGGAGGCAGCCTATGAAGAAGAAAAAGACAAGCCACGAATACCCCCCGGATCTGCTCTACACGCGGGAACACGAGTGGGCCCGGCGCGAAGATGAGTCGATCATGATCGTGGGGATCACCGACTACGCGCAGGACGCGCTCGGGGATATCGTGTACGTCGAGCTGCCGGAAGAGGGGGAGGAAGTCCTGAAGGATGAGTCATTCGGCTTCGTAGAAAGTGTGAAGTCAGTCTCGGACATCTACTCGCCGGTCAGCGGGAAGGTGGTCGAGATCAACCTGGACGTGAAAGAGACCCCCGACCTCGTGAACCAGGACGCGTACGCGGACGGCTGGCTGGTGAAGATCGCGATGTCGGATACCTCCGAACTGGACGATCTGATGAACGCGGAGCAGTACAAGAAGTACGTCGAGGAGGAGCTGGAGAAGGACGAGGAGTAGAGGCTTCCATCGGCCCACCGAGCAGGTCGGGCGATGTCGCCCGGTTGCCCGAGCAAGAAGGCCCACGCCTCGAACGATCAGCCCATGAGATTCTTCCCCAGCAGCGCCACCGAGATACAGGAGATGCTCTCCAAGATCGGGGTCCGCTCGGTGGACGAGCTGTTCGAGGTCATTCCGCGCGATGTCCGGCTCCAGAAACGCCTGTTGATCCCCGGCCCGATGTCCGAGCAGGAGATCGAGGCCCATGCCGACGCCCTCGAAGGGGCGCTCAAGACCCCGGAGCGGCATTTCCTGGGGGCGGGCGCCTACGATCACTTCATCCCCTCGGCCGTGGGGGCCCTCGTGGGCCGGTCGGAATTCTCCACGGCCTATACACCCTACCAGCCGGAGGTGAGCCAGGGCACGCTCCAGGCCTTGTTCGAGTTTCAGTCCGTCATGGCCGGACTGATGGGGACGGATCTCGCGAACGCGTCTCTCTACGACGGGGCGTCCGCCTCGGCAGAGGCCGTGATGATGGCACTCCGCGTGGCCAAGAAGGGCCGCGTGCTGGTGGCGCGCTCCGTGCATCCGGAGTACCGGCAGGTGATGCGGACGTACGCCGGTGCGGATAGGCTGGAGGAAATCGGCTGGCGGGCGGACGGCGGGGTGGATACCGGAGTGCTGGCCTCGCGCCTGGGGCCCGAGGTTGCCGCAGTTGTAGTGCAGAGCCCGAATGTTTTCGGCGTGATCGAGCGTCTCCGTGACATGCGCACGCTGTGGGGGGCGAAGGGCCCCTTGCTCGTTTGCGTCGTGAACGAGCCGGTCAGCCTGGGCCTGATCGAGGCGCCGGCGCGGTTGGGGGCGGATATCGTGGCCGCAGAGGCGCAGGGGCTCGGCGTGCCGCTCTCGTTCGGCGGACCCTACGTCGGGGTTCTTGGGGCGCGCGCGGAGTTCATGCGTGACATGCCGGGTCGGCTGATCGGGGCATCGATCGACAAGCACGGCAAGCGGGCCTTCGTCATCGCGCTGGCCACGCGCGAGCAGCACATTCGCCGCGAGCGCGCCACCTCAAACATCTGCACCAACCAGGCCCTGTGCGCGCTGGCGGTGACGGTGAACCTGGCCCTCCTGGGGCCGAAGGGTCTCGGCGAACTGGCGGATCTCAATCACCGCGCGGCCTCGGCCCTGCGGGGCGTGGCGGTCGGCGGGGGGGGGGCGGCGCCGGCCTTCTCCGGTCCGTACTTTAATGAATTCGCCGTCCGCCTGCGGCGGCCTGTTGCGCGTGTGCTGGAAGAGGCCGAGGCGCGCAACATCGTGCTGGGTCTTCCCCTCGGCCGGTACTATCCTGAGCTCGAGGATTGCCTGTTGATGTGTGCGACGGAGAAATCGGACCCGTCGCGCTTCGCCGACTTGGCGCCTCTCTTCCGCGCGTGACATGAACGAGGAACGCCCCGGCCGGAACGACAGCCTCTCGAGGGCGGGCATCGAGCCCACCCTCTTCGAGATCGGCCGCCCCGGGCACGGCGGGTACAGCCTTCCGCGGCCCCCCTTGCCGGAAGGAGCGGACCCTATCCCCGGTGAACTCCTCCGCCAAGATGCCCCCCCACTTCCGGAGTTGGCGGAGCCGGAAGTCGTCCGCCACTTCACCCGCCTGTCGCGGCTGAACTTCAGTATTGACATCGGTATGTACCCTTTGGGGTCGTGTACGATGAAATACAACCCCAAGATTTGCGAGTCGGTCGCCGGACGGCGAAGCCTGCAATCCCTCCATCCGTATCTTCCCGCCTCGCGGGTCCAGGGCGTCCTCAAACTGATGTTCGATCTCGAGCAGTACCTCCAGGAAGTGAGCGGGATGGACGCCGTCAGTCTTCAGCCCAGCGCCGGGGCCCAGGGAGAGTTTCTCGGGCTCAAGTTGATCGCAAAATACTTTGAAAAGAAGGGCGAGCGACGGCGTAAAGTGCTCCTGCCGGATACGGCGCACGGCACGAATCCCGCCAGTTCGGCGCTGGCCGGTTTCGAAGTGCAGGAGATCAAGAGCGGGGAGAAGGGAATCCTCGACCCCCGCGTCGTCCGAAAGGCGGTGGACGAGGAGACGGCCGCGATCATGATCACCAATCCCAACACGCTGGGCCTCTTCGAGAGTCAGATCGCCAAGGTGGCGGAGGCCGTGCATGAGAAGGGAGGGTTCGTGTATGGGGACGGCGCGAATCTGAATGCCATCCTCGGGCGCGCCCGGCCGGGCGACATGGGTTTCGATGTTGTCCAGTTCAATCTGCACAAGACGTTCTCCACGCCTCACGGTGGCGGCGGACCAGGGGCGGGGCCTGTTGGCGTGAAGCAGAAGCTCGTTCCGTATCTGCCCGTGCCGCGGATCCGGCTGAGTGAAGGACGGTACCTCCTTGAGGACAACCTACCGGATTCGGTCGGTCGTGTTCGCGCGTTCTACGGCAACTTCCTTGTTCTGGTTCGTGCCTATGTCTACATCCTGAGCCACGGTGGCGATGGTATGAAAGAAATAAGCGAAAGGGCGGTAGTCTGCGCGAACTATCTGAAGGAACGCATGAAGGAACGCTATCACGTGCCGTTTGACGGCCCGTGCATGCACGAGTTCATTGCAACGGACAAGTTCCAGAAGAAGCAGGGCGTTTCCACCCTGGATATCGCAAAACGGCTTATTGATTTCGGGTTCCACCCGCCGACGATCTACTTCCCGCTCGTGGTGCATGGGGCGATGATGGTCGAGCCGACGGAAACCGAGAGCAAGGCGACGCTGGACCGCTTCGCGGACGCCATGAGACAGATTGCGGACGAGATCCAGGAAGACCCGCGCCGCGTTCAGGAGGCGCCCCATTCGACCCCCTGTGGCCGCATCAACGAAGTGGTGGCGAACCGGTTCCCCGTGCTAAGGTGGGGGTAGGGAAAATGGACCTCTGGCGCAGGAGGCACGCAGGCTCAAAGCCCCTTGCCATGGACGGCATGGGGCCATGCAAGGTCGCCGCGCCCAGGATGGCGCGGCATGCAACATGGCCTGCGCCTACCCCGGAGTTCCGGCCGCGTAGCCGCGGGCTTCCCGCCTGTCAAGTCCGCCACGGCGGACGGACTTCGGCGGGCAGGCAGCCCGCGTCGTCGCGATCGAGGCTCTGAAAGTGGCGGCCCATGTCCCACTGGTAGACCTTCACGCGCAGTATCGCGCCCACAAGGCCGAACTGGATTCGGCCATGGCGGGAATCATCCGGGCCTCCGCCTACATCGGGGGCGCTGCGGTGCGGAGGTTCGAGGAGGCGTTCGCGGCCTACTGTGGAGTGAAGCACGGCGTGGGCGTCGGCAGCGGCACCGCGGCCCTGACGCTGGGCCTCAAAGCCCTCGGCCTGCGGCCGGGAGAGGGCGTCCTCGTCCCCTCCTTCACCTTCGTGGCCACGGCGCACTCCGTCATCGAAGCCGGCGGTCGTCCGGTCTTTGTGGACGTGGACCCTTTCCGCTTTACCCTCGATCCCGAAGCGTGCGAGCGGGCCCTCAAACGGGAGAAGGGGATCCGCTTCATCATCCCCGTGCACCTCTACGGGCAGATGGCGGACATGGACGCGGTGTCGGCCCTCGCGCGGCGGTACAAGCTGACCATCTTCGAGGATGCGGCCCAGGCGCACGGCGCCCGCTTCCGTGGCCGGAGGGCAGGGTCGTTCGGCGCAGCCGCGGCCTTCAGTTTCTACCCTTCAAAAAACCTGGGCGCCTACGGCGACGGCGGCATCCTGGTGACGAACGATGCGCGCGTGGCCGACAAGGTTGTGCGGCTTCGTGACCAGGGGCGGCCCCGTGAAGGCCGATCGAAGTATCTCCACCCGGGGGTGGGAGGCAACCACCGCCTGGACGGCCTTCAAGCGGCGATCCTCAACGTGAAGCTGGCGCATCTCGACGAATGGAATGAACGTCGCCGAACCGCCGCCTCGCTCTACACGCGCCTTCTCGAAGGCCACGAACGAATCCGGGTGCCTTCCATCGCGCCGCATTCCCAGCATGTGTTTCACATCTACGCGGTGCACGTGCGGCATCGGGACAAAGTGTTGGAGCGATTGCGCGCGGAGGGGGTGAGTGCGGACGTTCACTACCCAATCCCGTTGCACATGCAACCGTCCATGCGGTTTCTCGGGCACCGCAAGGGGGATTTCCCGGTGTCCGAGCTGCTGGCACGCACCTGCCTTTCTCTCCCTCTCTACCCCGAGCTGCGCCCGAGCCAGATCCGCCGCGTCGTCCGTGCCCTGGACGCCTCCGTCCGCGGCGCCTGATCCCCGCGGCTCTCAGCCCAACTCGGCGGTGATCTCGTCGCCGTGGAGGCGGAGGACGACGTCTCCCTGGGCGGTGCCGAAGTGATGGAACGCGATGTCCTCGATAACGCGCGTGAACTCGGCTTCCAGCCCGCGCGCTCCCGTCTGGCGACGCAAGGCCCGTTGAACGATGTAATCGACGACCGCTTCGTCCACGTGCAGGTCCAGGCCCTCGCCCTTGAATTCGTTGACGAACCGCTGGATCACGTTGTCGTTCAGGATCGCGCGGAGCGTGGTCTCCTCCAGGGGATCGAGCGGCACGATCCGCGTGAAACGGGCCATCAGTTCCGGGAGGAACCCGTAGTTCGCGAAGTTCTGGATCTCGTTGACCTCCCGGTCGTCCAGGCGGAACGCGATCTTGTGCATCTTCTCGCGGGGGGCCACGCTGGCGTGAAAGCCCATCTTCGGGGTTGAGCCCGACATGCGGGCCAGGCCCTTGAAGCCCGAGAAGGCCCCGCAGGCGATAAAGGAAATGTCCTGCGTGGACATTCGTAAATGGGGGCTGTAGGCGGTGTTGTTGTGTTCGAGGGGGACATCCACGACGGTGGCGCTGAAGAGTTTCAGCAACTCCTTCTGGACGCCGTAGCCGGCGACGTCCTTCGTGGTGCCCTGGCCGTCGAACATCGCCGAGTTCTGCGTGGTGGCCAGCTTGTCGAATTCATCGAGGGCCACGATCCCCACCGAGGCCTTTTTCTGATCGCCGCCCGCGGAGTAGATGAGCGAGGTGAGAACGGTGATGGGGTCGCGCCCGACGTAGCCGGTTTCGGAGAATCCGGTGATGTCCACGATGACGCAGGGGAGCTTGAGGATGTCGCGGAAGAGCAGCTCGATCATGAAGGTCTTGCCGCATCCGGTGGGGCCCATGAGGAGCGTGTTGGTCTTGCCGGGGAGCTGCGAGCGGCGGACGCGCTCGGTGAAAATCTGCTTGATGCGCCGGATGTGCCGGTAGGCGAAGAGTGTGACGCTTTTGCGCGCGACCTCCTGGCCCCGGTAGCCTCGCTCCGTCAGGAGGACGTACATCTCCCGCGGTGAGTACGCGGGGATGTGCTGGATGTACTCGAGGTAGTCGTCTTTGGGGTAGTAACTGTCGAGCCTGCGCTGCGCCACGGCTCAGCCGCTCGGTGAACCGGAGCGGGGGGGGCGCCGACCGCCCCCATCCTGAGAGGTTCCGGGTCGCGTCATCGGCCGAGGAGACGGCGGGCGATGACGACCCGCTGGATCTGGTTCGTACCCTCGTAGATTTGCATGAGTTTGGCGTCGCGCATGAGCTTCTCGACGGGATAGTCCTTCATGTAGCCGTAGCCGCCGAAGATCTGGACGGCATCCGTGGTCGCGCGCATGGCGGCGTCCGTGGCGAAGCACTTGGCATAGGAGGAGTAGAGGCCGGCCTCCTGGCCGCGGTCGATGAGCTGCGCGGCATGCCACGTGAGGAGGCGGGCGGCGTGGAGGTCCTTGCCCATGTCCGCCAGCATGAACTGGATGCCCTCGAACTCGGAAATCGGCGTGTTGAATTGCTTTCGTTCCTTCGAGTAGGCCACCGCTTCGTCGAGTGCCCGCTGGCCGAGGCCGACGGCCAGGGCGGCGATGGAGGGGCGGCTGCGATCGAGCGTCTGCATGGCCACCTTGAATCCCTCGCCCTCGCGCCCCAACATCTGGTCGGCGGGCACCTCGCAGTCCTCGAAGACCACCTCGGCCGTGTTCGAGGCGCGCTGGCCCATCTTGTCTTCTTTCTTGCCGGGGCGAACGCCCTTTGAGTGGGCGTCCACGACGAACGCGCAGATGCCGCGGTGCTGTCGGGTGCGGTCAAGCGTTCCGAAGACCGTGTGCACGTCGGCCACGCCGCCGTTGGTGATGAAGCGCTTGGTCCCGTTCAGGATGTAGCTCCCGTTGTGCTTCGACACCTGGAGCTGCATCCCGGCCACATCGGACCCGGAGCCGGGCTCGGTGAGGCAGAACGCGGCGATCCGAAACTCCATCGTGAAAGGGGTCAGCCACCTCCGTTTCTGCTCCTCCGTGCCGGCCACCATGACGGGCATCAGGCCGAGGTTGGTCACCATGATTGAGGTGGTCATGCCGGCGCAGCCCCAACTCAACTCCTCCGTGATGAGACAGGACTCGAGGAGCCCCAGGCCGAGTCCGCCATAGGCTTGAGGGATCATCTCGTTCATCAGGCCGATCTCCCACGCCCGCCGGATCAGGTCCCGGGGAAACTCGCCGCTGCGGTCGAAGTCTTGGGCCTTGGGGGCGATCTCCTGCCTCGCGAAGCGCCGCGCCGTCTCGATCAGCGCAAGCTGCTCTTCGGCCAACTGGAAATCCACACATCCATTGTAGCCGGAGGGCGGGTTCGGTCAAGTGCGGACTTGCCTCAAGGCGACCGTGCTGCAGCTCTACTCTACCCCCGGTTCTGCTCAGAAGGCGAAGTCCCAGCCCGCGCTCGCGACATGCATTCGGAGGGCGTCATCGCCGGTAGTTCTCATATACTGGTATTCCACGACGAGTCGCTGGAAGTCGTGCGGCGAGGAGAAACCGACCGTGAGTGCGTGAGTACCGGCTACTTCGTCGTCTGCGGGGTCATAGAAGTCGTAGCGAACCCAGGGAATGAAATGATCCCACACGGCGAGGTCGGCCTCTCCATAGAATCCCCAACTGTTAAATGGCTCGACGCTCCCGGCCAAGACCCCTTTTCCCACGCCGCCGCCAACACCGCCCAGCAGGTTGAAGGCGTCAAGGGGCGCGTAATTGGCGGCGAGAAGTCCGCGCCAAAAAGTATTCCGAAAGGTCCCCGCATCCGGATTGGTTTTGTCCTTGGGCTGATCGCGGTTCCCCAAGTATCCTACGGTTTGAACGGCCCCGCCCGCATCCCCGATGAACCGGATGAAGTGGATCTCCGTATCGAAGCTGTTGTTCTGAGCCGAGAAGCCGGAGACCCCGTTTCCATCCGGATCGAGCCCGTTGAAGAGGGAGATCGACGCCAGAGAGTCGCTGATCCCGCCGCCGAGCATGACGCCGATCTGGCTGGGATGGATGAAGGAGAAGGCGTTGCCTTCCGAATGGGCGGAAGTTACCAGAGGCGCCGAGAAGCCTACAGGATTATCGAGGCCTCCAAGTCCCTCGACCGGATGCATCACCCCCGCCTTGACCTGGAGGAATCGGACCTCCTCACCGAATACGCCGCGCACGTTGGCCATGTGGATATCCGCTTTCCCCTCATCCGCATCGAACCGAACGTCGAAAAAGGTGGAGTAGTATCGCCCGAACGGCGCAGTGGAGAAAATGTCGACTTCAGGCGCAGAAAAACCGATCCTCGTCTTGGAAGAATCAGCACCGAAATCCCCGACCGTTTCCACGTGTCGCTTGGGAGATTTCTCTCGGCGGATTGGAGCAACCCCGATCGGAATGGAGCCGATGTTGACCTCTGCTGCCTGGACGGCGTCTTCTTTGTTGCAGAAGATCGTGATCCCCGTGCTCCCTCCGTGGCTGTGACCGGGGGCATCCACACTCTCCACGGACACCTCCTTGTCCACGCACCGGGAGCTACGAGTCACGTTGAATGACAGGCCGCCCTTCATGGAGAAGGCATCGAGCAGCCGTTTGAGTTCGGGGCCGTTCTCAGCTTCGGGATCCCTGGGCGTGCGATAGCCCATCGCGCGAAACATGAACCCGAATTTGTTCAGCCGGGGCCAGGAATCGTGGCAACGATGGCATGGCATCTGTTCGCGGCGGGCGAAAGCCGGAATGGCCTCAGCCGGGGGCGGAACCACACCCCAGGCAATCGTGGCAAGAACGAAAAGGGGCGCGTAGCCGGCAAGACGCTTGTGCCGAGTTGCGCGGGGGCGTCCACCCGCCCTCATATCAAGTCCTGATGGCTTCGTTGAGAAACTGGCGGAGGTCGGGATTTTCGTTCTGGATTCGCTCCCAACCCCAGCGGCTGAAGAACGTGACTCGGACGTTGCTTCCCGCACAAATCGACACGGAAAAACGGCCCTCGGCGGCCAGGGCTTGAAGGCCGAGAAGGCACGGCTCGCAGCAACATCCCACGACGGCGCGGCCTCTCAAGAAGGAGAGCCGGCCCGCCTCGTGCAGGTAGATTCCTACAGGGTGATGATCCTCGTAGGAGATCGTCTGGCCGGGTCGGAAACGCTGCTCCGTCCCTCGACACTTGAGCGAGAAGACAAGAGCGGGATTCGGCAGACACTTGATGGGGAGGGTCGGCGTCGGGACCGATCGTCCGGGAGATTCCCGATTTTCCGGCGCACTTCCGGCTTCCCGTGCCATCACGAACCCGGCCGAATCAGAAGAACACATGGACCATACCGACGACCTCGTTGATGCCGCCCACGGGATTGTCCGACCGGGCCACCGAACGTCGGTACAGCATTTTGAACTCGAGATACGGAATCGGGAAAATCTCGAATCCGCCGCCGATGCGATGGACGAGGTCTCCCTCCAAGTCGAAGTCCGGGTTGGTGTATTCATAGAGTCCCTGGATTTCGAGACCCCGGGTGACGATGACGTTGGCCTCCTCATAGACGGCCAATCCCCGAACGGTTTTCTTTGCGCCCAGATCGCGGTTCGAGAACCAGTCGGTCTCGCCGAGGTATCCAAGACGCCCGTATGACGCTCCCCAGATGATGCCGTCCCGCATGGCGATCCTGCGGGGCGACTCTTCGGCTGTCTCGCGGCTGCCCGTGAGATTGTACAGACTGGACAGGCCGAGCATGATTGGAACCGGACCGAGCCGGGCGGCGTATTCGACACGGGTGGTTGCGGCCTTTTCCGTATTGTTGTCCTGGTTGACTTTACCCCCAACCCCGTTGAACACGTCCAACTGGATGAGGAACGGGCCGGGTCGGACTCCGAATTCGATGCCCGTCTCCTTCTCACGCGGTGCAAAGCCGATGTCCTCCCGGACGAACGTGCGGTGGTTGTCGAGACGCCACCCGTAGGTTGGGATGAACCGGCCGACCTTCACGAAGCTATCCGACCAAGGGATGGATATGATTCCCATGGCCTCGTAGGTCCCATTGAAACCTTGATCGTAGTAGAGGTTCAGTCGTTCGTGCAGTTTCGCGGAGGCGTACAGATCCGCCTGCATCTGGAAGAAGGAGCTCGTGCTGGTGATACCTTCCTCCTGCGATGGGATATAGATATATGCGGATCGCGAGTCGGCCCCAAAGCGCAGGGGACCGATCTCCGGCGGGCCCCAGACCCTTGCCCCGTGTTCCCACGGGAGATCCAACCATTCGAATACCTGGCTCGCGTAGGCGTTACGCATGCCGCCGCCGGAGGGGTTCACGTGGCAGGCGCCACACGTCATGCCCTCACGCACGGCAAAACGCGGCAGAGCCACCGCCGGGGCGGAGCCCAGCAGCCACAGGCCCAGGACGAGCGAAACCCTTTGAATCATCTGGGCCTCTCCAAGCGGATTTCGGCGCGTGGCGCCTTGGAGAGCGGATGGATTCGGATCCTATCCGCCGCGCCGGCATATCCGAACGGATCGACTCCCGCTTTCAGCATCCCGGCGTACGGCGTGTCCGAAGGATCCAGATCGACGGACGCGCCGACCACGTAGTCCCCCGGCGGGAGGCCATCAAACCGGACCGTGGTGGGGAACGAGTAATCTTCGATGAGCTTGTACGTGAGCGGGGCGCCCTTTGGAGGGTATGACTCGTAGACGGCTACGGCCAGGGGCTGCCCCGCCCGCGCCGTTTTTCCGTGGTAGTCGATGACGACGTCGAGGGAGCCTTCCCCGCCCCCTACCTGCCCGCCGCAACGTGCGAGCAGGCAGACGAGCGCCATCCCTATTCCAAGCCGAAGAATCTTTCCCACAGTCCCTTCTCCTTTCCGAGCGAACGAACGTAGTGAACGACGTCCCACAGTTCCTCCGGGCTCACCAAATCCTGGTGGGAGGGCATGGGAGTGCCGCAGATGCCCTGGACGATGACGCGGTAGAGATCCGCGTTCGTTCCGCCGCTCTTGAACCGCGCCTTTGTGAAGTCACGCGGGCGGACGGATCCACCCCAATCATCTTTCAGAGTACCGGCCGAGGGGCCGTCCCCGCGCCCCGAGGGGCCGTGACATTTCACGCACTCCAAGTCCTCAAAGACTTTTCGGCCTCGTTCGATCCCTGAGGCGTCCGCCGCCGTTTCAGGCGGGACGCCGGAGGCCCCGGCGAGCCTGGGGGATGTCTTAATGAGTTGCAGGACGAAAGCCGCCACGGAGGAAATCTCTTCACCGCTCAGCACGCCCACCCATCCGGGCATTTTCGTGCCGGGGAGGCCGTCCCTGACGATGCGCTCGATGTCCTCCCGCCGTGGAAGCGAGCCGCATGGCGTGGTCTGGAATTTGAGAACCCCTTTCCGGAAGTCGCGCGGGCGCGGATTCAGGTACGAAGAAACATCGCCTTCGCCGTCCCCCTCCGCACCGTGGCAGGCGGCGCAGGCCTTGCGGTAGACATCCCGGCCTTGGACCAGGCGCAGAACCGCGTTGTCCGCTCCGGCTTCACCCCACGCGGGACCGCCCAGGCAACAGATCCCCGTCAAGAGCACCACGGCTGCGCAAAACGCTTTCATCCTCGCCTCTATTTGGAGCGGTTCTTGGAGCCTCTAACAGACTGCTGATTCGTAGGGGAGCATCTTCAGATGCTCCCTCTTGTCGGGAGGGTCTGAAGACCCTCCCCTACGCATTCTGTTGGACGCTCTTAGACTACGAGGCTGGACGGGAAGATTTGATGATGCCGAGTTTCTTGATGAGGCGCTGGAGCGTAACACGGTGAATGCCGAGTGCTTCGGCGGTATAGGTAACGTTTCCGCCGTGCCTCGCGAGCATATCGACGAGATAATTCCTCTCGTAGTCTCTGAGGACGGCGCGCCGCGCAGAGACACCGTCGGTCGTCCTCTCCATCGGACGTGGGATCGCTCCCCCCTTCCGGAGATCCTCCACCGTTATGACGGCTCCCGTGGCCTTCGAGACCGCCTTTTGGACGGCGGCGCGAAGTTCGGCCGAGTTACCGGGCCAATCCTGGTCGGCCAGGAGATCTAACGCCTCGTCCGAAAAACCCTTCACGCGCAGTTTGGGGTTTTCCTTTAGTAGTGCATCCAGAAAACGGACGGCGAGGTGTGGGATGATCTCCGGTTTTTCGCTCAAGGCCGGCGCGGGCTCCATGCGGCGAAGGAGATCCGCGTGCTCCTTTGCCTGGCGAGCGAGGAGGGCCGATCTCACTGCATCGACCAACTGATCGCCCGTAAAGGGTTTGGTGAGGTAATCCACAACGCCGCCCTTAAACGCTTGAATGGCGGACTCCACGGAGGGATACGCCGTGATGAGGATCACGGGAAGGTCGGGCGCGACTCGGTGGGCCGCCTGGATGACGGCCTGACCTCCCCCGTTCGGCATACGGAGATCGGTCAGCACAAGATCCAGTTCCTCACGCTGGAGGATCGGTGCGGCTTCCTTTGGAGAAAGGGCGAGGAAGACCGCAAACTTCGCCCCTTCGAGCGCCTGCCGGCAACTCGCCAGCATGTCCCGGTCGTCTTCGACGATGAGGATGCGTTCAGGCATCCGTTCTCCCTATCGAGGCTAAGCCTCTATAGTCGCCATAGAGGCTTAGCCTCGATAGAAACCTCATCAGGCACCTCCCAAGGGGATTCGCACGGTTACGGTGGTGCCGGAGCCGGACCGGCTCTTAATCCCCAGAGATCCACCGTGGGCGTTCACAATGGAATTGGAGATCGAGAGGCCGAGTCCCAACCCAAGTTCCTTCGTGGAGTAGAACGGCTCCGTGGCATGCCGCAGGGACTCCTCGCTCATGCCTTGTCCTGCGTCCGAGACGCTCAATACCAAACCCTCCCGTTCGGCGGCTGCCCGAACGACCACCTCGCCGCCCTCCGGACTCGCATCGATGGCATTCGTCAGCAGATTGAACAGGACCTGCTGGATGCCCTGCTCATCCATCACCACCTCGGGCAAGTCCGGCGGGAGATCGGCTCGGACTTGAATTCCCGCGAGACGGATCCGATCGTCCAGAAGTTCCAGACATTCACCCACCATGCCGGCGACCTTGACCGGGCGGGGCCGGAGGCCGTCGCTCTTCATCGTGTAGCGCGCAAATTGAAGAAGTTTTTGGGTGGCCAACGTGGCCCGTTTCGAGGCCGTGCGAAGGCGTCGAATTTCTTCCGCGGCGCCTGAGTTGAATTCCCCCGCCCTGACTCTCGAATCGAGGAACGAGGCATTCATGCTCATCACACCCAATGGGTTGTTGATTTCATGGGCGATGGTGGCGGAGATTTCTCCGAGGTAGGCCAGTTTCCTGGCCGCGTCGAGCTGACGGGTGCGTTCATCCAGGCGATCCATCAGTTCCTGGAAGCGCATCGCGATCTGCGAAGTCTCGTGTGTCTCCTCAAGCGAGTTCTTCCCCCCTGTCTTTTCGTCGAGAAAAACCGCCCGCTCGATGGCCCGATTGAGCTCCTCGATCGGCCGGGAAACGTAGATGGCGGTCAGGATGCCCGCGATGAGTCCTGCCGTCCCAATCCCGAGGAGGTATCTGCCCACCCGACCGATCAGCTTCCGGAGCGGTGCCTGACTGAGGCCGAGGCGAACGCGATAGCCTCGGCCGATCGATTCGTAGTCATAGACGTATTCGCCGTCCATTCGGATGAGGCGCACGGACACGTCTTCCCCTTTCACGGCTTCGTGCGGCACGGAGGCAAGGTCCCCCGGAATCCCCTTGGGGAACGTGCTCCAAAGCGGCCGGTTGTTGGAGTCCATGACCGCGATATAGCGGGTATCCGGCATGGATCTCATCTGGCGCTTGAACAAATCCGAGAGACCCGCGAGGTCGTCATAGTAGACCAGCCGGGCGCATTCAGCCGCGACGGCCCGCGTGAGGTGGAGGCCCCGATCCCGGAAGAAATTCCGGGCGGAGGCATAAAGGAGGAGGCCCACCGTTGCGGAGATGACGGTCCCCCACATCATCGCGTATACAACGAATGTGAAGGAGATCCGAGTCCGGAGCCGGACGGGGTCCCGCACTATTTCCCGCCTTTAAGATAGGCATCCACCCTCTGATGAATCTCTCTCGCGGAATCGTAGAGGCCCGGTGCGGGAGCTTCGAATCTCAGGACCCCCATCGCCTCCAAGGCTTTCCGGCCTCTGGGAACCTGGTCCATGATCAGAAAGGCTTTCTGGAGCCGGCCCCGAAGGTACGGATTCATACTTGTCGGAACGACCACAGGCGGTGCGCCAAGAGGGGGAGACGTGTCGAGGACGCGGACCTCGGCCCGCAGGGAAGGATTGCGTTGAATTTCGCGCTGGTATGCGCGGCTGTGAACGGCGGCGGCATCGGCCATCCCGCTCGCCACGGCCTCCAGACTCCCATCGCTGCTGTTTGTGAACGTGGTTCGTGAAAAAAAGCCCCGAGGTTCGATGCCAAGACCCAGCAGACGGAACAACGGGTAATAGTAGCCGGCCATGGAGAGCGTATCGGTGTAGGCGAAGGAATAGCCTTTGAGATCCTCGACCGTTCGGGCGGGCCGGTCGGCGCGGACGATGATGAGGGCGTGATAGACGGGCCCTTCTTCATAGACAGGGACCGCGATATTCTCGATGGGCAGATCGACCTCCTCGGCGCGAATGTAGGCGCCCGGGCAGAGCAAAGCCGCCTGCACGGCGCCGTTTCTCAGCAGCTCGTTCACCTCGCCGTGCGTCTTCTGCTGGATCAATCGAACCGGGTGAGAGAGCCGGTTTTCGAGGTAGGCGGTCAGAAGCTCATAGTTCTGCGCCGTCCTGTTGGGGGAAAGAATGGGACCGATCGCAACTCGGTAGGGAGGGGTTTCCGCCCCGTTGGGGACCATGGCGGAGGAATCCAGCCGAACTTCGATCGCCCGCTCTCCGAGATTTGCGAGAGGCGCGACGGCCAGAAGGATACCCAATCCCACGACCGAGAGAGCGAGGACAAGATGCCGGCGCCGGAGCCCGCTCCATTTCGCTGCAAGGACGGTGAATGAAGGAATCACCGGGATTCGCACCGCCGCCTCGTTCCCATGCCTTCAAAGCTACGTGTCGGGGATGCTCAGGAACATGACGGAAGTCATATTTGGCGCCGCAGGGAAGGGCGGAGCGGCAGCCGGAAAAAGAAGCGGCAGGCGGGGAAGCCCGCCTGCCGCATAGGGTTACGTTGCGCTCGCTACTTCTCAGTCTCCGCTCAATCTCTTATTCTCGTGGCAGGCGCCGCAGGCGTTCGGCATGATGTCCGTATCCTTCCCGCCCGATGCTTTCTTGAGGGCGCTGGAGGTTTCGTACTTGATCACGTCGAACACGTGGGAGGCTTGGTCACCCGAAACGAGGGCCGTGTTGCCCGCCGCATCCTTGCCGGTGGTGTAGCCGCCGGACTTGGCCGTCTTGGCCATGTGGCACGAGGAACAACGGCCCACAGGTTTCGCGTCATTCGTCGGATCATACGTGGAGCCCATGCCCGGAACCTTGTCCTTCATGTGCGCTTTCACCGCATCCGCCACGGCCGAGCTCGATCCCCCGCCGGCAGCCAGTGCCGTGTGATTCTTTTCCGCCTTGCCTCCCGCGGCGATGTGGACCTCGGCCACGTCTTCTTTCGTAAGCGAGGCATACGGAGCTTCACCGGCGTGGCATGTCAGGCACAGGGTATTGTTCTTGTGGCTCGGACTCAATAGGGCGTACTCGTCCTTCCCGACCTCCTCCTCAAGCTCCTTCGGACCTTGATAGAGCGAGTGGACGTTGTGGCAGCTCGCGCAGGTCAGCTTCTCCTTCGAGTTGGCCCAGTGCTTGGAGTAGCTCAGCATCGTGTATTGCTGGCGGTGGGCCAACCCGTGTTTGCCGTCCGGCCACGCATTGAAGGCGCCGCCCTCAGCAGACGTCACGCCGAAGCCTTTGATGTAGTCCTTGAGATCGTAGACGCCCGCCACGAAGGCGCCATTGCCCAACTTGGACGCATTCGCCAGGTTGTAGGCGTATCCATGGACTCCCGACGGGTCTTTGCTCTTTCCATCGTCGCCTGAGTGGCACATTCCACAGACTTGGTTCTCTCCCAGAGCCGTCAAGTTGCGGGGTGTGATGATGGTGAGTTTCCTGTTCTCAGTCGTCGCGGCCAGGTGTTCCGAGCCGGGACCGTGGCACACCTCGCAGGTGATGTTCATGTCCTTGTAGCTGTACGCTTCCGTGTAGTTCTTGCCGGAGGCCGCTTCTCGCGTGAGCTCCATGCCGGTGTTATGGCAGCCCGCACACTGACGGGAAAACGTGCGGCCTCGATCGGCCCATTCGGTTTCCTTGTAGGCGCCGGTCTTCGGCGCACCGTCTCCGGACTGGGTGATTTGCACCGGCAGGATGAGATAATCCTTGTCCTTTCCGGAAGTGTATGTCCATGAGGACGCGAGAGGAACGTCAGAGAGTTTGGCGAGGAATCGCTGTTTGTACTTTCCGAAATTGGGCTTGTTCGCGATACCGCCATCGCCCTCGCCGCCGTAGGTTCCCGAAACCGCTATGAACGTGCCGTCGGTCGTGACCGTGCAATCCGCCGTTCCTCCGAACTTCATCTGGTAGTCGCCGGCCGTGGGCTGACAGAGGACCACGGCAACTTGGGCCGCCTTGGTCGGATCAGCCGTATCCTTGGCTCCGGTCGGATCCATGGCTTTGATTTTGGAGTCGATGGTGGCGCCCACCGTGGGCCATTTCTCGAGGCTGATCATGCGCGATTTGTCGGTCGTGATCGAGACGGCGTGAGGGGCCCCGCGTTCCTCGGCGTCCTGAGTTTGATGGCAGGCGGCGCACTGGGTCCCGCCGACGTATTTGGCCGAATCGGAAGGCCGGGAGGAAAGCGTGATCGTCACCGACTCGGAGGGTTTGCCGTCCTCTCCAATTTCAATCGCATGGCGGGTTTCACCGGCGAGGTAGGAGGCGCTTGGCGCGGCGACTTTCAGAAAGGCTTTCCCTGCGCCCACGCCTTCAAGAGCGAACGCGCCATTGGCGTCGGTGATCGCGGAAGCCGCCTGACCCTCAACCGTCACCGCGGCGCCTTCGATGCCCTTGCCCGCGGCGTTCTTCACGAAGAATTCGAGCTTCTTCGTTGTGGTGGTGGTCGTCGTGGTGGTTGTTTCCTTGTCCCCCCCGTCGCATCCGGTCGCGGCGAGCATGGCCGCGATGAACAACGGGGTCATCCCGCGCAGGGCATTTCGAGCAAGCATACTCATAGTCACGCCTCCTTCATCAGCGCACGATTGGGCCCGGCTTCGTACCGGTGCCGTGTCGATGTTTCCAATGATTCCTGAAATCACGCGGGGAGTGTAACCGACACGCAGCAGGCGAGAATGACGCCGGTCAATGAGATGCCTGAAACTTCAAGTGAATCAGATGCGTTACTTCAGAACTGCTGCAATACAGCATCAGCCATGGATCAACGTTGAGAACTTCACATAACCTGTCTTTATCACTTGATCATGCTATCGATACTCATCACTGGATCTGTCCAGGCATCGAGATGGATGGAATGAGTGATGCACTATCGCAGCAGCAATGCCCCGATCCGGGTCCTAAGCTCGACTTTTGCCATTTTTTGAAAGGTTTATGTTGGTCATGATGCGTAGGGGAGGGTCTTCAGACCCTCCC
>JACPQY010000076.1 GCA_016190245.1 Nitrospirota bacterium
GATCCTCCAGGTCGACAAGCCGGATCTGGCTGACCCGCGCCGCACCGCGCTGCAGCTCGCCACGGGTCGGGACCGTGCGGAAACGCGCCCCCGTGCGCCGGCACACGTCGAAGATTTCCCGCATGGCGTTCCCCGAAGCCTCCGGAATGGCGATGATCACTTCGCGGGCGCCGTACTCCTCGATCGTCTTCTCAAGGGACCGGGTGTCTCCCAGGACCGGCACACCGTGAATCTTGATGCCGATCTTCTCGACGTCGTCATCGACGAAGCCGATCGGATTGTAGTCGAGGTGAGGCGTCTTCTTCAGTTCCCTGAGCAGCGATTCCCCGGTGTCGCCGGCTCCGACGATTAGCGTCCTGCGTCCGGAGCTCCGCCGGCGCGCCGAGAAGAACTCGAAATGGAATCGGGGGCCCAGCCTGAGCGAGCCCGTCAGCATCAGAAGGAGAACCGTGTTGATGATCACCACGGCCCGCGACAACCCGACGAAGCCGAGTGCGTAGAACAGGATGATCAGGCTCGCGGTTCTATAGGCGACAGCCCGCACCAGGCGGAGCAGGTCATCGAGACCGGTGTACTTCCAGTAGCTCTGGTACAGACCCATGACATAGAACACGACGGGCGTCAGGATCAGGTCGATCAGGAGCAGCTCGCTGGCGCGGAAGGCGGGATCGGTGATGCTCGCCCACTTGAAGTCGAACCGCAGGGCGAGGGCCAGGACGTTGGCGAGCAGGACGGCAAGCACATCGCCCGCCACGAAGAGCAGCTTCGTTCGGTGCCGGTTCAGCCTCATTCTACCGTTGAGCCTCGCCGGGGAAGGTGTCGGCGGCGCGCTCGATCCCATTGCTTCATCGTGTTTGGAGGGCAGGCTTTATATACCGTCGTATCAATGCCTTGTCAACAAAAAAACCCGCGGCGGGCAAGGAGAATCGGAAGATCGAAGCCGGGCGGTTCAGGACTGTAATGGCCGGTTCAGGGCTTGTCCGGACAGAATAGGACTTTGATTGTTTGCAGGACCAGGAGCAGATCGTAGGCCAGGCTCGCCCGGTCAATGTAGGCCAGGTTCATCCCCAGCTTCTTGGGCAGGATGGCTTCCAGGTAGTACCGCTCCCTGGACGGAGCGGGAACGGAACCCAGGAGCGCCTCCTCGTCCCGAAACAGGACGCTCGCCGGGTCGGTGAGCCCCGGGCGGGCGTCCAGGACTCTCCGTTGCTCGGGAGTATAGCGTGCGACGTAGCGAGGAACCTCCGGGCGCGGCCCTACCAGGGACATGTCTCCCGCGAGGACATTGACAAGCTGCGGCAGCTCGTCCAGCTTCAGGGAGCGAAAGAATTTCCCGACCCGGGTCACCCGCCGGTCGCCGGCGCCGGTGAGGGGGAGGCCCTTCGAGGCGTCCTTGCACATGGTCCTGAGCTTCAAGAGTCTGAACGGGCGTCCGTCCATGCCGATCCGCTCCTGGGCGAAGAGCACGGGAGACCCTGAAGTCACTAGGATTACGGCTGCGAGCAGAAGGAGGATAGGGGCCAGGATCAGGAGGGCGGGTAGCGACAGCGCGATGTCCAGCCCTCTCTTCAACGACCCCCGGCAGTAGGCGCGCCCCGGGCTCATCTCCGGTGCTGCCGGACCAGATCCAGGAGCGTCCCGACGACTCTGTCCTGGGCCGCCCGATTCAGGCCCGGGTAGAGTGGCAACGAGATGGCCCGCGCCGATTCCCGTTCGGTGTGCGGGAAATCGCCCGGGCGGTACCCGAAAGCCCTGCGGTAGAACGAGTGGAGATGCAGGGGCAGGAAGTGCACGCTCGTGCCGATGCCCTGCTCCTTCAAGAGATCGATGATGCGATCACGGCTGACCCGCAGCACGCCGGGGCGAAGCCGCAGGATGTAAAGATGCCAGGCGTGGGTCAAACCGGACTGCTCGACCGGCAGGTCGAAGGCGTCGCAGCCGGCCAGAAGAGTGCTGTAGCGCCGGGCCAGCCATCGCCGGCGGGCCTGGATGGCTGAGAACTTGCCGGCCTGAGCCAGCCCCAGTCCCGCCGCCAGGTCAGTCATGTTGTACTTGAACCCGACCTCGACCACATCGTATCTCCAGGAGCCCGCGCGCGTGTATCGCTTCCAGGCGTCGCGCGACAGGCCGTGGAGGCTGAGCCGGCGTACGCGCGCGGCCATCTCCCGGTCATCCGTCGTGACCATGCCCCCCTCCCCGGTCGTCAGGTTCTTGGTGGCATAGAAGCTGAAACAGGTGAGGTCGGACAGGGATCCGATCGGGCGACCCTCCACGCGGGCCCCCATGGCGTGCGCCGCATCCTCGACAACCGTGAGCCTGCGCCGGCGGGCGAGGCCGATCAGCGCCTTCATGTCGCAGGGGAGCCCCGCGATGTGCACCGGGACGATCGCCCGGCTGCGGCGCGTCACCGCTGCCACGACGGCCTCGGGATTGACGTTCAGGGTGACGGGGTCGATATCGGCCAGCACGGGACGTGCGCCGAGATACAGTATCGCCTCGCCCGTGGCCGCAAAGGTGTACGGGCTGGTGATCACCTCGTCACCACGGCCGACGCCCGCCGCGGCCAGGGACAGGTGCAGGGCCGCGGTGCACGAGTTGACCGCCACGGCATGGCGGGCGCGCACGAGGCGACGGATGCGCTCTTCGAACCGCGCGACCTTAGGCCCCGTCGTCAGCCACCCCGATCGGACCGCGTCGGTCACCTCCCGGATCTCCTGACCGTCCGTCCACGGCAGGCAGAACGGGATATGCCCGGAAGCGCGCGCCACGTCCTATCCCTCCGCCTCTTTCCCGAACAGGTTCTCCACCGCACCCCGGCGAAAATTAAGAGGCAGCTTCGAGATCACCCAGCGGTACTTCCCGGACGCCCCGATCGGAATGTCCCCCACCAGCTCCACCCGAATCCGCATGCCCTGCCCCACGCGGCGCTGCATCTCGCGCAGCAGGTGCCGTGTATCCTCGTCGCCGTATCCGGATCTCGGCACGATGCGGATGAGCAGACGGTCCGGCGCCTCCTGCACGATCTGACTCTTCTCCACGCGGTGAAGCGGTTTGAACGGATGCGTGAGGGTCGAGGAGGATATCAGGCGCCCGTCGGGCGCGATGACGATGTCCTCGGCCTTGGTGGTCACGGGATCGAGCCGCGGGAGCGTCCGTCCGCAGGGGCAACCCTCCGAACGGAGGGCGGAGACGTCTCCAACCTCATAGCGCAGGAGGGGCATGGCGCGGTTCACGAGGCCGGTGCCCAGCAGCCGGCCGTGGCGGCCGGCGGGCAGGGGCTCTCCCCCCTCATCGACTATTTCCGCGATGCCGATCTCTGCATGCAGGTGGTAGCCGTTGCTCCTGCCGCACTCCCCGGCGAACAGGACCGCCTCCGACATGCCGTAGTAGTCCAGCACCCGAGCGCCGAAGACCTTCTCCATGAGCTCGCGCTGGATGGGCAGGAGGGTCTCGGAGGAGGTCACCACGTGGCGAAGCGGCAGGCGCTCGCCGCGATCCTCGAGGAAGCGCGCCAGAATATA
>JACPQY010000009.1 GCA_016190245.1 Nitrospirota bacterium
CCCGCGTCGAGCTGCGCCCCGCCAACCCGCGCCTGTCGGCGATGATGGTGGACGAAGGCGATCTGCAAGTGCAGGGGATCGTGGTGGGGCTGATCCGGAAGTTTCACCGGTGAGGGGGGAGGGAGCATGCGAACGTTCAACGCGATCATCGAACGGGATCCCGAATCGGGCCTGTACGTCGGGCGCGTGCCGGGCTGGCCGGGAGCCCACAGCCTGGGCGCCAGCCTCGACGAACTGGAAAGAAACCTGCGCGACGTCGTCGAGATGCTGCTCGAAGAGGGCGACCCGAAGCTCGAATCCGAGTTCGTGGGGGTGCAGACGATCCGGGTGGCGTAGGGGCAGCGCCCTTTCACCCGATCGGAAAGCGGGCGCTGGTTTCCGGGCCGTCTATGTCGATGCCTTCGCGGGCACGGGATTCAGGAAGGATCCGTCGTTGAAAGATGAAGTTGCGGACACGCTCTTTGATGAGGTCGCCTCGGACGCCGACGCCGATGCTTGGCGGAAGGGGAGCGCCCATGTTGCTCTGGAGACGGCGCCGCCGTTTGCGGAGTATGTGTTCATCGAGCATGCTCCGGACCATGCGCAGGAGCTCGACCGACTACGCGGTCTCTACCCCTTGCTGTCGCAGAGGATAGGGATTGTCGGGGAGGACGCGAACACGTATCTCAGGAAGTGGTGCGCAGCCACCGACTGGAACAAGACACGCGCGGTGATCTTCCTGGATCCCTATGGAATGCAGGTCGAATGGACGACTATCGCCGCTCGGCACCAAGTCGAGATTCTTCATAAGTGCCTGACGGAACAATCGCTTGTGGA
This sequence comes from Nitrospirota bacterium, assembly GCA_016190245.1. Lineage (GTDB taxonomy): Bacteria > JACPQY01 > JACPQY01 > JACPQY01 > JACPQY01 > JACPQY01. Next base: position 817 of record JACPQY010000009.1, read on the forward strand.
ACTCATAACCGTCACGGGCAGAAGCGATCGCACCAAGTTCAGGCACCAAGTCCTCGGCCCACTTCTCAAGGCCGGCCTGCTGGAGATGACCATCCCTGGAAAGCCTCGCAGCTCCAGGCAGCGCTACCGCACTACCCCGCTCGGCCGGGCAGCACTCACGAAGGGACGCCAGGAGTCATAGATGGCGAAGATTGAGATCACGAAAACTGAGCTGGTCTGGCCCGGCAAATACAACGAGGATGGCACGCTCAAGGAGGTGCCCCGAGTGAGCCTGCCCTTCCAGGTCATCGAGACTGTCAACGAGAGCCGCGCCACGCGCGTGGCTCTCGCAGACCAAGCCCTTCGGCTGGCGCCGCAACTTGCAGCCGGGGCCGTTGGAAGCCCAAAAAACGATCTTCAACTATGTGGCGACCTACAACGATTTCGAGAGGCGCTTCGCGCAGTTTCTTGACAAGGCGACGGACGTTCTCCGTTTCGCCTCGCTCGGCACAACGGAGCAGGGAGAATCCGGCACCCAGTTCCGCGTGGACTACCTCAAGCCGAGCGGGGCGATCGACTTCTACCACCCGGACTGGGTCGTCGTGCAGAAAACCGCCGCCAGCGAGGTGAACTGGATCATCGAAACCAAGGGTCGCGTGTGGGAGGGAACCACGGCGAAGGACGACGCCATGCGGGACTGGTGCGATCGGGTCAGTGCGGCAACCGGGCGCGTCTGGCGGTACAGACGCGTGGATCAAGTTGAGTTCGAGGCCGCGAAGGCGGGAAGCCTCCGCGAACTGTTCGGTGAGGCATGAAAGATATGCCCATGCGCCGCCGAGCGGGCCAGAGCAGTCGAAAGGTGGACATCTCTATTCCGGAGGCCGTGCGACAGATGCTCGCGATCGTCGGGCGCTTGAGGCAGGCCCATCCGAAGAAGCGCTTCACTCTCGATGGTCGCTTGGTGGGAGACATTGGCGAAATCCTGGCTGAAGCGGCTTACCAACTGAAGCTGTTCGAGGATCTTCAGAAGCATCACGACGCGCGGACCGCGGATGGCCGGCTCGTCCAGATCAAGGCGACGATGCAACGGTCCCTCACTTTCCCGGTCGATCACATTCCGGAGTGCTATCTCGGCATCCTCGTTCATCCTGATGGAACCTTCTCCGAGATCTTCAATGGGCCGGGAATCGTCGCACACCGGGCCGTGCAGAAGCGCAGGCCCACGAAAACGAACCTGCACTCGGTGCGCATCTCGACCCTGCTGAAGCTCAATCGCCAGGAAGTGGATCCAGGCGCCCGGATCGCGCTGCGGCCAGGGAGCGCGGTTCGCCCTGTACCCGCGAGGGAGGTGCGTTGACCTTCGGAGGTACGCCAATCCAGGCTCGTGTCCATCAACCTGAACTCGCGGCGTAATGGCGTCGCCCCATGGACCGCAGCGTCCTCAACGTTGACATCGCCGCCTTCCCGATCGCCGTCGAGCGGGTGATCGAGCCCCATCTGCGCGGGCGGCCGGTGCTTCTGGCGCC
>JACPQY010000078.1 GCA_016190245.1 Nitrospirota bacterium
ATATAATCCCCTTGCATCGCTGCCTCCTTTCAGTTGGGACAATCCTTTTTCCACGATCATCCCACGGGAGGCAGCCGCTTTCATACAATTACGAAGAACCGTCCTGCCCATGGTCGATCCCCTTAAGGTCGTTTTCAAACAGAGCCTAGCCTCCTTGAATTCATGAACAATCGGGGCTAAATTCCCCGCCCGGATGGACGCGGCGCGCGCTCCGGCATCGAACCTCAACGGGAGCGCCGTCCTATACACGGATATCCCGGGTGGGCGCATGGTCCGCCGCGGGAAGGTGCGGGACATCTACGATGCGGGCGAGCATCTCCTCCTCGTGGCCACGGACCGGATCTCGGCCTTCGATGTCGTCATGCCCAACGGAATCCCCGACAAAGGGAGGGTGCTCACCCAGATCTCCGCCTTTTGGTTCGAGAAGACGCGCTCGATCGTGCCCAACCATCTCGTGAGCACGGAGCCGAAGGATTTCCCCGCCGCGTTCAAAACCCACCAGTCCGCTCTGGCGCGGCGAAGCATGCTCGTCCGAAGGGCAACGCCGCTCCCGGTCGAGTGCATCGTGCGCGGCTACCTGTCCGGTTCGGGCTGGGCGGACTACCAGAAGACGGGTGCCGTCTGTGGGATCGCCCTCCCGAAGGGCCTGGTGGAATCGCAGAAGCTGCCTGAGCCCATTTTCACGCCTTCCACGAAGGCAGATGAGGGCCACGACATCAACATCCCGTTCGAGGAGGCCGTACGGATCCTGGGGGATCGGCGGTTGGCCGAAAGGGTGCGCGCCACTAGCATCCGGATCTACGAGTCGGCCTGCCGCATGGCGGAGGTCTCGGGGCTCATCATCTCCGATACGAAGTTCGAGTTCGGCCTCCTGAACGGCGAGGTGGTGCTCATCGACGAGATCCTCACACCGGATTCCTCGCGGTTCTGGCCGAAAGCCGAGTACGAACCCGGGCGCGCCCAGAGAAGCTTCGACAAGCAGTTCGTGCGCGACTACCTGAACACGCTCACGTGGGACAAGCGTCCTCCCGGACCGGTCCTACCGGCCGAGATCGTCGAAAAGACGCGCGAGAAGTACCTCGAGGCCTACCGCATCCTCACGGGCCGCGCGGACTGACTCCCCCACGGACTTGCGGCCGGCCACCCCCGCGAGGCGGGGCGGGAGGTCATCACCCTACTCCCCAAGCCATGTGCCCATTGCACGAAATGTACGCCTAAGCCGGCTAGGCAGCACCACATGGAACGACTTGACAATACGACATCGAATGCGTATACACGTTATGTTTGTAGGGTACCCAAAGACATGATGGAGGTGACCATGGAAACTTCGGTTATGACGGTCAAGGGGCAGATCGTGGTGCCGGCGAAGCTGCGCAAGAAGCTGGGGCTGAAGAAGGGCGCCAAGGTGGCCATCATCGAGGACGAACATGGATTCCTGGTCAGACCCCTGAACAGGACGTATTTCGACCAATACGCCGGCATCCTCCCGGGGAGGGGCAAGGCCACCAAAGCCCTCTTGGAGGAACGGAGAGGAGATCGAGACGATGAAGACGCTCGTGCTCGATAGCCATGCGCTCCTGGCCTATTTCGAGAAGGACGCGGGCTGGGAGGCCGTGTCGCAGCTACTTCAGGAAGCCTCGGAAGAGAGATGCCACCTCGTCCTCAGCGCGATCAACTGGGGTGAGGTGTACTACATCACGCTGCGAGAGTACGGGGAAGAGTACGCCCGGAAGGTAGCGCAGACCCTCTCTCACATGCCTGTCGAAATCGTTGACGCCACACAAGAACTGGCCTTGCATGCCGCGAGACTGAAGGCGCGAGGCGGGCTATCCTATGCGGATTGCTTCGCGGCGGGCCTGGCGAAGATGAAGAAACATTCCGTCCTGGTCACCGGCGATAAGGAATTCAAGCGGGTGGCCGACGAGATCACGATTCACTGGGTCTGATGCCGCAGCCCTGAGGTGGGCTGAGAAGTCGCCCGAGTCCGGGGCGCTGCCCTATGGGGGAGGAGGTCAGGCCCGGGAAAGCGGGTGCAGCATCGATCGGGCCAACTTCTCTCGTCTGACGGACCGCCGAGTCTGACCGGCGAGCCGCAGGCGCTTCAGAGCCGATCGCCGACCGCTTCGGATCACACTTCCGTCTTCACCTTCCCGGACTCCTTGATCGCGTACCAGGCGATCAGGAAGCCGAGGCCCAGAAGGATCACGGCGCTCACAATCCAACGCGTGCCGAACGTCTGAGGGAAATGCGTCGCCGCGGCCATGGTGAAGAGGAGAGGCACGGACAGGAACGTGTTCAGCTTGGATGCCTTGACGGCCACCGCGCCGAGCTTCGGATCAGCGGGTTGATCGTTCCGGACGCCCCGTATGATCTGCCTCTGCCGCGGCCAGATCACGAACCACACATTGAACCACATGATCGAGCCGAGCAGTGCGCCCAAAAAGATCCACAGGCCCGCGATCGTGACACCGTGCCCGCCCTCAGGATACGCCACCACGAACCGATTCCAGTGGAGCAGGATCAGCAGCCAGCCCGAGAGGAACGTGAACATCGCTCCCCACCGGAACCAGAAGAGCGCGCGCGGCATGAGCTCGGGCAGGATGCGTTTCTTGGAGGGCGCATCGTAGGCCTTGGCCACGTGAATGTTGACAAGGTTGAAGAAGTAGAGGTGTCCGATCCAGACCACCCCTGCAAGATAGTGGATCCATCTGAGAACGATGTCGGAAAGCAGGTGTCCGCTCATGGTTACCTCCGAAATCTTTCAGTAATTATAATGCCTTACATATTCTCATTTGTGATACTTGCGAGATCACCGTAGCGGTTCGTTCACAACTTGTCAATCCCCGTGGTGTGTTGGTATGGTCTGTTATGGACTATGCAAACGAGGTGCCGCGGGCGCGCCCGACCTCGTCTGTTCTCGGCTCCTGGCTCCCGGCTCTCGGTTCGCGGCCTCTCGCGCCGGGCGCTACAGGTCCTGGTTGACCTTGGACCTCAGGCGATTCAGCAACTCGGCTGCCGACTGCTCGGTGATGATCTTGTGGAACTGGGCGCGGAACCCCTCGATCATGCTGGCCTCGTCGATCGCCAGATCGTAGATCCGCCACCCGTTTGAGGCGCGATGGAGACGGTAGGTGATCTCGACGTCCACCTGTTCGTTCTTCGGCCTCACGTAGGCCCGCACCTCGGCGTCGCCCCCGTTGGTCTTGGGTGGTTTGTACTTGACCCCGTCCAGCTTGAAGAGGTCCACTTTCCGGTCGGTCACCGAGGCGCGCTCCACGAGCGTGGTGAACAGCCGTGTGAACTCGCCCCGTTGCTCGCCTGTGAGACGGCTCCAATGCTGCGCAAGGGAGAGGCGGCCCATCCGCTCCGTGTCGAGGATCGTGCGGATCTGCGCGAGGAGGGTTTCCTTCTCCTCGGCGGTGCCCTTGTACGTGGGGGCGTTGACGATCTCCTTGATCCTGCCCTCCCAATATCGGATGACGCCGAGCGGGTCATCGGCGAAGGATCCGTTTGAACCGGTCCCGGCCGCGGCCAGGGTGTCGGCAGGGAGACCCGGCCCGGCGAGGAGCAGCAGCAGACCTGCGGACGCTGGCAGCGTTCTACAGAGCTGAAAGAAGCGACGTTTGTGCGACATGGTCGAGTCCCGCAAGGGACGTGTAGTACGCGTGGAGGCTCTCCGCGAAGTCCTTCTTCGCCTCGAGGTAGGCCTGGAACGAGTCTAGCACATCTCTCATGCTGATGAGCCCGAGGGTGTAGTTGCTCACGGCGGTGGAGAGCCATCCCCGCGCGATCCGAACGGCCTGGGCGTTGTTGGTCTTCTTGGTGCGGGCCTCCTCGTATTCGAAATACGCTCGGATGACTTCACCCTCCACCAGATCCTGCAGGCCGCTGCGCTTCGCTTCGAGCCCCGCCCTCTCGGCGCCCGCCTGCGAGACGCGATCATGCGTGATGAGAAAGTTGAGGTTCTGGTTCACACCGACCGCCCCGGTGAAGCGCTGGGTGTTCAGGGGGTCGCCGATGAAGGGGTTCTCGAGGGCGAGCACGCGGCCGGGAGAGGAGGCGAAGTTGAATCGGGCGAAGACGAAGAGCTGGGGAAAGAACGCGCTGCGGGCCTCGGCGAGCTCGCCGGCGCGCGCCCGAATGCCGTAGTCCACGCGCTGCAGGTCCGGCCGCCCTTGACGGGCCGACGCGACGAGCGTCTCCATGGCGGGAACCGCGATCTCGGTTTCCGGGAAATCCGAGCCGATGTCCAAGTCCTCTCCGGCCGCGATCTTGAGCGCGCGAAGCGCGAGGCTGACGTTCAGCCCCGCCTCGGCACGCCGGTTCTCGAGCTCCACCTCGAAGAGGCGGAGGCGCTGCCGGTCCTCTTGCGAGATCTCTCCGCGTTCGGCGAGTTTCTCCACTCTCGATCGCACGCGTTCCAGCTCGAGCGCGGTTTCCTCCACGATGAAAGTGGACTGACGGGCGAGGAGGAGGCCGAAGTAGATCTGGGCGACGCGCCAGCGGATCTCGCGTTCCACGTCTCGGATCTCCGCCTCGGCGGCGCGGGTGCCCGCCTCAGCCTGGTCCCGAAGCCCCTTGAGGCGGCCGAAGGTGAACAGCGGCTGCGTGGCCGTCACCTCCACAATGTGGGAGGGACCGAACTCCAGGTCTTCGAATCGCCCCGTCTTGGCCGCGAGCGCCTCCAACTCCTCTTCGATGGGTTCGAGGCCGGCGGGGACCTCCAGATCCGCGGGCACTTTCAAGTCCGGCGCGGGGGCGAGCAGGTAGTTGGCCTCGAACTTGGGGAGCACGTGCGCGTGGCGCGCCTCGGCGAGTTGGGCCTGCCGGAAGCCCAGCTTGTGCCGGGCCTCCACCATGAACGGGCTGTACTCCAGGGCTTTGCGGACGACCTCATGGAAGCCGGGCGTCGCCCCTGCCTGCGCCGCTGCCCGAGTTGTCGCAGCAGGGGGGGACGCGGCGGGCGTGGGAGGCGGTTCGGTTTGGGCGAGAAGGCGGTCGGGATGGCCGAGGACGCAGGAGGCCAAGGCCGAGACGGTCAGGAGCCGGATAAGGGGGGTCATGGCAAAAGAGGGGGGTACCAAACGATCCCGGGGAAGTCAACGATACAGGTGGCCGCGCGAGGGCCAACCGATATAATCCCGGCGTGCTGAAGTCCACCGCAGCCGTCAGCCTCGCCACACTCATCAGCCGGATCCTCGGTCTCGCGCGAGACGCCATCGTGGCGGCCGTTTTCCCTGCCGGCGCGACGGACGCGTTTTTCGTGGCGTGGCGGATCCCCAACATGTTCCGCGCGGTTCTGGCCGAGGGCGCCGCCCAGTCGGCCGTTGTCCCGGTCCTCAATGAAGTTCGCCGCCGATCCGACGAAGTGGTGGCCCGTTTCCTTGGCGCGCTCTTGTCCGCCGCCGTGCCGCTGGTGGTCCTCCTCGCCGTGGCAGGGGTGGTCTTTTCGCCCCAACTGGTGAAACTCCTGGCCTTCGGTCTCAAGACCGACCCCGGGCGCTTCGACCTGGCCGTCCATCTCACGCGCGTGGTGTTCCCGTTCATCGCGATCATTTCGATCGTTTCGATCCTCATGAGTATCTTCCAAAGCTATGGCCGTTTCTTCCTTCCGGCGCTCACGCCGGCCGTCCTGAACATCGGCCTCATAGCCGGGGCGGTCGGGCTGTCGCAGTTCTTCGCGCGGCCGATCGATGGCCTCGCTTGGGGGGTTCTCCTCGGTGGGGGGATGCAGATCGCCCTCATGGTGGCGGCCTCCGTCCGACTGGCCCCCCCATTCAAGGCCGTTTGGGAACCGGGGAACGAGGGCGTTCGGCGCGTGGCGGGGCTCATGTCCGCCACCGTGGTGGGCACGGCCGTGTACCAACTCCAGGTAGTCGTGAACACGCAGCTCGCCTCGTTCCTGGAAACGGGATCCATCTCCGCGCTCTACTATGCCGATCGCCTGATCCAGTTTCCGCTCGCGCTCGTTCCCACGGCCCTGGCGACCGTGACGCTGCCCCGACTCTCCACCCTCGCCGCTGCCGGGGAGAAGAGGAGGATGGTGGAGGAGCTCGATCGCAGCGCGGTCATCTGCCTCTTCCTCATGATCCCCGCCGCGGTGGGCCTGTTCCTCTTGAGAGAGGAGGCCGTTCGGCTGGTGTTCCAGCGCCGTGAGTTCGGCGCGGGGCTCGCCCACGAAACCGCGGCGGTGCTTGGCGTATATGCCGCGGGCCTGTGGGCGTTCGGACTCACGCGGATCCTCTCGCAGGGGTTCTACGCGCTTCAGCGTCCCCGCCTGCCCGTGCTGGTGGCGGCGGTGGCCCTCTTCGTGACCGCCGGTGTGGGGGTCTTTGCGATGAACCGATGGGGGGTCTCGGGAATTGCCTCCGGAACGCTGGCGGGGGCGCTCGTTCAGGTCGTTCTCCTTCGGCGGGCGTGGCGAAGATTTCAAGGTGAGGGGGCCGCCGTGGCATCGCTTCTCGGGGGGGGGGCGAGGATTCTGGCCGCGTCGGGTTTCATGGCCGCCACGCTGCTGGCTCTGGGCCGAGTCCCGGACGGTGGGCATGTCCTGTTCGCCTGGGGGCGGCTGCTGCTCCAAGTGATCGTGGGAGCCGGCGTGTACATGGTGGCGGCGCACGCGCTGCATGTGGATCCGGCGAGGGAGGCCGTGGCCCGCATGAAAAACCGCCTGCGATCCCGCGCGCGGCCCGGAGCCTGATCGTGCTGCTTCTGGTGGTATAGTCCTCCCGCCATGTGGGTGATCGTCGGCCTCGGCAATCCCGGCCGGAAGTACGAGCGCACGCGCCACAACGTCGGGTTCGGCGTGGCGGATAGCATCGCAACGGGGGCGGGGGGCCGGTTCCGTCGCGACACACACGGGGACCTGACGGCGCGCGTCGAGTGGGAAGGCGAGAGAATCCTGCTGGTCAAACCCCAGACCTTCATGAACCTGAGCGGACCGGCCGTCGCGCGGGCCGCGCCGCCCGAATCGGAGCGGCTGGTCGTGGTCTGTGACGACCTCAATCTGCCGCTGGGGAACGTGCGCCTGCGCGAGGGGGGAAGCGACGGCGGCCACAAGGGGCTCCGTTCGATCATCGAAACCCTGGGGTCGGATCGTTTCATCCGCCTGCGGGTCGGCCTCGGCCGCCCGCCCGAGGGCGAGGAAGCCGCGGAGTTTGTTCTGCGGTCGTTCGATCGAGGCGAGAGCGAAGCGATCGGGCAGGCCGTGGCACGGGCCGTGGAGTGCCTGCGTGTGCTCCTCGCGCGCGGGCTGGCGGCGGCGATGAACGACTTCAACCGCCGGGCTACGCCCGCGGAGCCCTGAGAGTGCGTCCGGACGTGTGCGTACCGGTGGACAGACTCGCGAGGTCGAGTTCTCGACTTCGCTCGAACAACAACCATGTCTATGCTTCGAGTCCGCCGCGGCGGATCGAGAACATTCAATTTTCGGACGCACTCTAACACATGTCCTTCACCTGCGGCCTGGTGGGCCTGCCCAACGCGGGCAAGTCCACGCTCTTCAACGCCCTCACCGGGGGGGGGGCCGAGACCGCGCCTCGCCCGTTTTCCACGCTGGAGCCGAAGAAGGGTGTGGTGTCCCTCCCGGACCCGCGGCTGGTCAGCCTCGGGCGGGAGGTGGGCGCCGACCGGATCGTCCCCGCCTCGCTCGAGGTGACGGACGTAGCGGGACTCGTGAAGGGCGCCAGCGAGGGGGAGGGCCTTGGGAACCAATTCCTGGGACATCTCCGTCCGCTTGACGCCATCGTTCACGTCGTTCGTCTCTTCGAGAGCGACAAGGTGGGCCACGTGTACGGCACGGTGGACCCTGTCCGCGATCTCGAGATCGTCGAGTTGGAGCTGTCCCTGGCGGACCTGGATGTTTTAGATCGCCGCATCGAGAAGATCGAGAAGCCGGCCCAGATGAGAGTGAAGGAGGCCGAGCGGGAGTTTCTCGCCCTCTCACCGATTCGCGACGCCCTTCGGGCGGGAACGCGGGCGCCCACCGAGGCGGTGGCCACCGATGTGGTGCGGGGCATGGGCCTCTTGTGCCTCAAGCGGCGCGTTGCGGTGGCCAACACAGCGGAGGAGACAAGCGAGAATGCGCTCGCCGCGCCTCTGCGTTCGTGGTCGGACGGGCAGGCCGTGCCGCTTGTGGCGGTGGCGGCCCGCCTGGAGGAGGAATTGCGCGAGCTTCCCGAGGACGAGCGAGGAGCGTTTCTGGCAGAGTATTTTCCCCGGGGGTTGGGTACGGCGCGACTCGTTCGGGCGCTTTTCCGAACGCTCGATCTCATCACCTTCTACACCATTGACGGTGGTGAGACGCGCGCGTGGCCCGTGCCCCGCGGGACAAAGGTCGCCGAGGCCGGGGGGAGGATCCACACCGACTTCGAGCGGAAGTTCATCCGCGCGGAAGTGGCGACGGCCGCCGTGATGCTGGAGTGCGGCGGCTGGCCCGAGGCGACCAAGCGCGGCTCCGCGCGCACCGAGGGCCGGGAGTACGTCGTTCAGGATGGGGACGTGATCCACCTTCGAACGGGAAACTGACGCGCGGTGCGAGGGACGAGTCGTCTCCCGCGCACGATGCCTGCGTTCACTTCCCAACGCCCGGCGAGATTGATAAAATTAACTGGGGTGACCGACTTACTCGTCTCCGATGTCCACCTGAGGGGAGTGGACGATCCTCGGCAAACCGACTTCATCCGTTTCCTCGAGCGCCGCGCGGACGAAGTTCAGAATCTCTTTGTCGTGGGTGACCTCATGGACCTGTGGTTTGGCATGAAGCCGGTGCTCGTGCGGCAGTACCTCCCGCTGCTTCGCCAACTCCGGCGCTTCTCTCGTGCGGGCATCGGCGTGCGCTACCTCGAGGGGAACCATGACTTCCATCTCCGGCCCTACGTGGAGGACGCTGTAGGGGCGGAGGTTCATTCCGCGATGGAGTGGACGTTCGGCGGACGGCGGACCTATCTGTATCATGGCGACGGGCTCGACGCGGGCGATGTGAAATACCGCGTGCTGAAGCGGATCGTGCGGTCGCCGGCCTTCCGTCGCGTCACGGCGCTGATGCCGGGCTCGCTTGCGTGGTGGCTCGGCACGCGGTTCTCGTCCGCCAGCCGCGGGTACCTGGGGCGGGATCGGCCTCAATTCGAGGCGCAGAAAGAATTCGCGCGTTCGAAGATTGCGGAGGGGTTCGACGTGGTCGTCATGGGCCACGCGCATACGCCGGGGCTTTTCCCGCTCGAGGCGGGCGCGCGCAAGGGCCTTTTCGTCAACACGGGGGATTGGTTGACGAACTTCACCGTGGTGGAGTTTTCAGACGGCCGATTCCGCCTCGTGCGGGCGGACGGCACGCCGTTGGAGTCGGAGGATCATGTCGAAAAGGAGGTTGCATGATTACGAAACGCCACATTGTCCACCCCAAGCTCCAACAGTTTTTCTCGTGGTTCGTTCGCAAGGCGTTTCACGATCTCGACATCCGAAACGTCGAGATCTCGCGCTACCTGGCTGATCTCCTGGCCGAGTTCGCCCGGTCGGACCGCGTCTTCAAGGTCCGCGATGCCCGCGGCCGCGCCTTGCGCACGATCGTGGAGCTCCTCGAGGTCCGAGAGAAAGTCCTGGGGGAGAAGGCGCCGGGTCTGCAAAGGTTGGAGCTCGACCAGCATATCGGCGACTACTCGCTCTTCATGTCCGGTTTCTTCATCGAGTTCCTGCGACGCGGAGGCTTCGTGGACTTCTACCGCGTGGAAGGCATGAAGGCGTACCGGCGGGCTTCGGACGAGATCCGCTACACCGGTCACGAGGGATCGAGGCTTTTCGAGGACCTCTCGCTCCAGTTCGACAGCCTCTCGGGGGCCCTCCAGTACATGCGCCAGACCTGCGTGAGCCGGGGCTGGCAGGCCGATCCCGGCCGAAATCTGGCGGACTACCTCGCCTTGGAGAGGTGAGCGGGGAGGGGCGGATCCGCAAGCCGCCGCCGCGAGGTCAAATCTCCGTCGAGAGGTCGAGGCGGCCGGCGAGAATCGTCGCCACCTGGGCCAGATCGGTCAGGTCGGTGAGGGCCTCCCGAAGTTGAGCGGCGGTCACCGTGGCGTATTCGTGGATGATGATGTTCCGGAACTGGACGCGTTTCTTCATCTTGTCCGCAAGTGCGGGTTCCAGGATCTCCGCTTCACGGAGGACTTCGAACACCTCCGCGGCCCGGCGGGGTTTGGGAAGAAGCTTCTCCGCGACAAGATGAGTTCCGAGGTCAATCAGCGCCTTGGTGCCTTTCTGGAGCAGGCGCTCCAGGGCGGAACGCTGAACGAGGTCCGATTCCCAGCTCGATGGTGGAGTCGATTGGTAGCGACCGAGCGCAGCAAGGGCCTCCCGGAAGACCAGCAGGCGATCAACCACGCCCGGAGCCATGCGCCATCGTCCGGAGGGAACGGAGCGCCGCGTCGAGCAGGATACGCAGCTTCGGCACCCAATCCCAGTACTCCCTCTGCGTTCGCACTTCGAATTCGATCCGGGCCGCGGGGTCGCGCTCGAAGACGAGCCTCCCCTTCTGAGCGGCATACGTCCACTCCAGCGGCCCGTCGTTCAGGATGAACGGGTCCACCGGGGGATCCACAACCTCCTGGAGCCGGTCCGCCCACTTCACGGTCGCGTGCAGCAGGTCGGAAGGGGTCTCCCGGAGATAGAGCGCGATGTCGAGATCCGTTTCCGGATTCTCGCTTCCATAGACGTAAGCGAAGAGCACGTCGGGCTCGCGGGCCAGCGCATCTGCGATCCGCTCGTCGTACATCGGGTCATCGTAACACCGTGTACTGGATGGGACAATGCGGGCGGTCGGGCGGGCGCTGACTGCTTTCTCAGCCGCCAGATTCCGGGCGGTGGGCGCGTCGGAGCCGGGAGGCGACGAGGGCGACGATCGCCCGCGCGTACTCGAGGGCCTTCACGGCCTCGGACCCGGTGAAGCTCTCGAACGGGACGCTGGGTGGGGGCAGGGCGTCGGGATATCGCGGAGACAGGTAGTACTTGTCCAGGATCTTCCCCGGGTCCACGCATTCTTGGAAGGCAGGGTCAGCTTCGGCGCACTCCTGCGCGAGCTTCGCCACCGAATGAATCCATACCTGACGACGTCCCGTGCCATACAGGAAGGCCTTGAGCGCGATCTGAGCGGTTTGCTCGGCCATGAAACACACGTCCGAATGGTACTCCTTCTGGAACAGGGACTCCCCGTGACCTCCAGACTGTGCTCGGCCTGCGCGAGCCAGCTCAGGCGGGTTTTTCAAAGACGACCCGGCCGTCCGACAAGACGTTCAGGATGAAAGGGTTTTCCTCTCTCGCCATCCGCTCGAATTCTTCCGGGGTATAGACGAACACGTCGATCGGTTCGGCCGTGCGCAAGGCGCGCGCGGCCCCCTCGAGCCGCTCGACGAACCGCTCATGGGTCCGACGAATGACGACGAAATCCAGGTCGCTCTCGTCGTCGGTTTCCCCCCGTGCCGCCGAGCCGAACAGAATGATTTTTTCAGCGCCCGTGGCAGCCAGATCCTCGACGGCGTGCCTGATCCGCTCATCTACCCTCATGCTGATCATCTTACCGGATGCCGGTAGGGATGACCAACGGGGTCTCGCGAGAATCGCGCCCCGGGGCTGGCGGTTCTCCACGCGGGCGCTGGGCCGGGGGTCCTGCGGGTTCCCCGCGGCGGGGGGTGGGGAGGGTGTTGGGGGTTGCGGCCGCCGTGGTATAATGCCCCTGAGGAAGCGGGTCGTATGGGATACTTGAGCGGTCGGACGGTAGTCCTTGGCGTCAGCGGGGGGATTGCTGCGTACAAGTCGTGCGAGTTGGCGCGGCTCCTCATCGAAGCCGGGGCGGACGTTCACGTGGTGATGACGCACGGCGGGCAGAAGTTTGTCACGCCGCTCACGTTCGAGACGCTGACGGGGCACCCCGTGATGACGGAAGTGTTCGCGCTGAGCGAATCGAAGATCTGGCACGTGGACCTGCCGGGCCGCGCGGACGCCGCAGTGATCGCGCCCGCGACGGCGAACATCGTGGGCAAGATCGCCCACGGGATCGCCGACGATCCCGTCACCACGTTTCTCATGGCCACCCGAGCCCGCGTGGTGGTGGCCCCCGCGATGAACACAGCGATGTATGAGCACCCCGCGTATCGGGAGAACGAAGCGCGAATCCGAAGCTTCGGTCATGTCATGGTCGAGCCGGGTGAGGGATTTCTGGCCTGTGGGGTCGTGGGCAAGGGCCGCATGGCGGAGCCGGAGACGATTCGTGAGCATGTGGAGCGGGTCCTTGCCCCTCAGTCGCTCGCGGGCAAGCACGTGCTGGTGACGGCTGGCCCGACGCGGGAGTACTGGGATGATGCGCGGTTCATCTCAAATCCGTCCACGGGGAAAATGGGGTTTGCACTTGCCCGTGAGGCCTGGCGCCGCGGCGCCGATGTCACGTTGGTCACCGGGCCTGTGGGCTTGCCCGATCCGGTGGGTGTGCGCACAGAGCGTGTGGAGACGGCCGATCAGATGTGGGAGCGGACGATGACGGCGTATGCCCGAGCGGAGGTCGTTTTCATGGCGGCGGCGGTAGGGGATTTTGTGCCCGAAGCGCGCCGGCCGGGAAAGGTGCGCAAGCGAGATGCGGCCGAGGGGGAAATCTCAATTCCTCTGCGCCTCAATCGCGATATTCTCAGGGCGCTGGGGGAGAGGAAGAACGGAAAACTGTTGGTAGGGTTCGCGGCGGAGCCGGCAGGCGCCTTCGAATCGGCAGGGGCCAAGCTGCGCGAGAAGAACGTGGATTTCCTCGTGGCCAACCCGATCGATGGGCCGGATCGCGCCTTCGCGGCGGACGAGAACCGGGTGTCGCTCTTTCGGAGAGACGGCCGGCGGGAGGACTGGCCCAAGCTCACGAAGGATGATGTGGCCCGGCGATTGATCGAGGTCGTGTGCGGGACCAAAGCAGACACGACCGAAGGGGGAGGATCCCATGGCTGAGCGTATTTCAGATGCTGCATCGCGGCAGCTCGCTCCGCCGAGCGGGTTCGACGGGAGGGAGACGCCGCGCGCGGAGAGAGAGCGGGAGCGCGTTGCGGAGCCACCGGCCGATGTCGACCGCGCCAGTCAGGCGGCGGCGGAGCGTCGGCGTGGGGACCGCGAGGCGCCGACCATCGCCGAGGTGGAGCGCGATCGGGGCCGCGGTCTGAGGGTGGACATCCTGGCGTAGAGCCCTTCGACAGGACAGACTCGAACCGCCCCTTGCTGAAGGGCTACCCTCGCAGGCCGCGGATGCCGCGTTACCGGCGGGGAGTGTCGATCCGGCCGATCAACCGAAGTAAACCGTCCAGGATCGTGTAGGGATGCGGCGGGCATCCGGGGACGTACAGATCCACCGGGACGACTGCTGTTGCCCCGTTGAGGACTTCGGGATGGCCCTCGTACGGTCCCCCTGAAATCGCGCAGGCGCCGACCGCGATGACGATGCGCGGTTCCGGCACGGCCTCGTAGGTCTTGCGAAGCGCGAGATCCATGTTGTGCGTGACGGGTCCCGTGATCAAGAGGCCGTCCGCATGGCGTGGCGACGCCACGAACTGGATCCCGAAGCGGCCCAGATCGAAGACGACGGTGTTGAGGACGTTCACATCCGCCTCGCAGGCGTTGCACCCGCCCGCGCTCACCTGACGGAGCTTGAGAGATCGGCCCAGGAGTTTTTTCAAGCGCGCATCGAGAGCCTCCGCGAGACGGAGGGATTCGTCGCCGACGAGAAGGTCCTCTCTCCGGCGGGCGGCCATCCGGTGGTCCCGAGTAGCGGTGACGGCGGCCTCCGGACACGCGCGAATGCATTCCGCGCAAAACACGCAGCGACCGAGATCCACCCGGGTTTGAATCTCCTCGCTTCGGGGCGAGATGGCATCCGTCGGGCAGACCTCGGCGCAGTCCCGGCAGCCGGGCAGGCACCGGGCGCTGTCGACCGCAAGACGGCCCACGAACCGGTCGGGCAGTGCCGGCGCTTCAGCGGGGTAGGCCACGGTCCGGCGACCTTGCCCAAGCCTCGTTCGCAGCACCCGAATCATGACGGGTTCACAGGTCGTGCCCGCAGTAGGACAGGTTGAAGCTCTTGTTGCAGAGCGGGAAGTCGGAAATCTGCTGCCCGCGGAGGGCAAGGGCAAGGCCGGTCCAGTTGTGAAACGAGGGGTCCACGATTTTGTATCGGCTGAGGCGGCTTTGGGTGTCCGTGATCGCGACGTGGCAGATCTCTCCCCGCCAGCCTTCCACGAGGGAAATGGCGCACGAGCTTGGGGCAAGTGCACCGAGGGGGACCGGGGTCGCCCCGTCCGACAGCCGCTGGAGATGGTTTTCGATGAACTGGGCGGATTGCTCGATCTCCAACCACCGAACATGCGCGCGTGCGAACACGTCGCCTGTGGGCCACGTGTGGCACGGGGCTTGGGCATCCGCATAGAAGCCGGACGCGAACTCGCGGCGCACGTCCCGCTCGAGTCCGCAGGCTCGCGCGGCCAGGCCCACCAGGCCGAGCTCAACGGCCTGTTCACGGGACACGACGCCGGTCCCGTTGAACCGGTCCGTCACGAGATGGGACTTCCAAAGGAGCGGACCCACCTGGTGGACATCCTCCATGGCGAGCCGGAAGGCGCCCAGCATGGACGACACGCGGTCGGGCTCAAGGTCGAACCGCACGCCGCCGGGCCTGACCAAGCCGCGGCCAAAGCGATTGCCGCAGAGGGCCGCGGTGAGATTGAGAAAGTCACCGCGGAGGCGGCCGAAGTAGGCGGCGGGCGGGAGAAAACCGATGTCGTTGGCCAAGGCCCCCAGATCGCCCACATGGTTGGCGATCCGCTCAAGCTCCAGAGCGATGGCGCGGATCATGCGAGCGCGTGGCGAGGGCGTGCAGCCGCAAAGGGCTTCGATGGCCTGGGCATAGGCAGTGGCGTGGCCGATCGTCGTGTCGCCGGCGAGGGTTTCCATCAGGAGTGGGGTGCGATTGTTTGGCCCCCCGATCACGGCGCGCTCCACGCCTCGGTGTTGGAAGCCGAGGGCGATCTCGAGATGAAAGACGGTCTCGCCGTGGCATTGGAATCGGAAGTGGCCCGGTTCGATGATGCCGGCGTGGACCGGCCCGACGGCGACTTCATGCACTTCCTCGCCCTCCACACTGAAAAAGGAACTTGCCGCTGGGAGGGCCTTGCCCCCGCTCTCATGTCGCGAGAGGCCCTCGCGACCAGGACATGGCGGCTGGAAGCGAACGGGCTTCAGCCACGGGTGACCGAGCGGCGTGATCCCGAACTGCTCCGCGATCTCGCGCTCGAACATGTGGACTTGAGGGCACTCCGGCGTGATCGAGGAGTACTCCCCTCCGACGACGGAGGACGCAACGAGGAGGGTGGGTGGCTTGCCGTCCGCTAGAACGGCGAACAGGCGCGC
Source organism: Nitrospirota bacterium (assembly GCA_016190245.1). Classification (GTDB taxonomy): domain Bacteria; phylum JACPQY01; class JACPQY01; order JACPQY01; family JACPQY01; genus JACPQY01. The sequence goes on from JACPQY010000078.1 coordinate 15,415, forward strand.
CTGGTCGTTCTCGTGAGGGGCCGCGCCCCATGCATGGTCCCGAATGCGATTCGGGACTGCATACGGGGCCGCGAACAGCGCGACAACTCGGCCCCCCGAGCGCACGCGCCGAATCAGGAACTCACGGAAGTCCTGGACGGGGAGTCGTGGGATCTCATCCAGCGGGAGGACCCCCCCGTTGGGAGTGATGGTCGGGATCGTTTGGCTCACGGCACGCCTTCAACCAGGCGGGCGGCCTGATCGAGCCAGTCTCTCAGCGGCTCGGGCATCCAAAGGCCCAGCGCGAGGAGGACGGCGAGCGGTCCGTAGACGAGGATGTTGTTCCACGCGCCCTGTTTCTGTTCTCCCGGTGCCGTCGAATTGCCGCCCCAGGCCATCGAAATCGCGTGGCGAAGCGCCCCCGTGAACACGATGGTAGCCCCCAGGAGGAAGAGTCCGGCCGAGATGTAGAAATGGCGGTCCATCGCGCCTTTCAGGATTTGGAACTCGCTCATGAAGAGCGAGAAGGGCGCCATGCCGATGAGGGCCAGGAAGCTGCCGAAGAGCCCTACCCCCCACACGGGCGCGCGGCGGACCGTGCCGGACATTTTCTCCATCTCGTGCGTCCCGAAAATCTGGCCGAGGCGGCCGGCACAGAAGAACCCGAGCGTCTTGCACAGGGAATGGTTCAGAACGTGAAACAGGGCGGCGAACGTCCCGATCCCTCCGACGCCGAGTCCAAGGGAGATGATGCCGAGGTGCTCGACGCTGTGATACGCGAGCAGCCGCTTCAGGTCGCCCTGGAGGACGATGAAGACGGCCGCCACGAGGATGGAGAGAACGCCGAATTGCATCAGGATCGTGTGGGCCCATCCGGAAGCGCCTGTCGCGGCCTCGACGAGCGGAACGTAGCGCAGGATGCAATACAGGGCTGCATTGAGAAGGAAACCCGAGAACATCGCGGAAACCGGGGCGGGCGCCTGGCTGTGCGCATCGGGCAGCCAACTGTGCAAGGGTGCCAGCCCGGCCTTCGTGCCGTAGCCCACGAGCAGAAAAATGAAAGCCGCCTTCACGGGAGCAGGGCTGAGCGAGGTCGCGTGCTCGATCAGGCTCGTCCAGAGCAGGGTGTCCGTTGCGTCCTGAGCGGATCCGCGTGCCGACGCGGCCACGAGGAGGGTGCCCATGAAGGCGAACGCGACGCCCACGGAGCACATCACGAGATACTTCCACATCGCCTCCAGCGAGGCCGGGGTCCGGTGGAGGCTGATCAGAAAGGCTGTGGTCAGCGTGGTGGCCTCGAGTCCCACCCACATGAAGCCGAGGTTGTTGGAGACGAGGACGAGCGTGATCGCCCCGAGCGCCCCCAGCCACAAGGCCCCGAACTGCCGCGCGCGGGCGGGGGGAAACTCGCCCCGCTCGGCCTCGACCTGAAAGTAGACGCGGGCAAAGACGGAGCTCAGCAGAAACACCGCCGATAGGACGGCGAGGTGGTACGCCGAGAGGGCGTCGATTCTCAGCCAGCCGCCGGCGGACGTCACCGCTCCCGCAGAGAGGACGCGAGCCGCCACCGCGGCCGCCACGATCGAGTAGGCCGCCGCGATGCCGATCACCCAGCCGAGGATCCGCCCAGGCGAGGCAAGGGCGAGACATACCACCGCCCCGACCAGCGGGATCAGAAGAAGCGAGGGGATCTGCAGGCTGTTCACCGTCACCCTTTGAGCGAGTTCATCTGGTCGGCATCGATGTGCTCGAACGCCTGGTTGATCTGCTGGAGCGCGATGCCCATCACGAACACCGCGACAAAGACGTCCATGAGGACGCCGAGCTCAATCAGGAACGGAATACCGCCGACCACAGCCACTCCGAACGTGAAGATGCCGTTTTCCAGGACCAGAAAACCGAGCACCTGCGTCAGGGCCTTCCGTCTCGCGACGACGAGAAACAGCCCTGAGAGGATCGTGAAAAGGGCCGCGGGCAGGACGAGATCCGAGACGGCCTCGCCCGGCAGGGGCAGTTGTCCCCCCAGCCAGAAGGAGGCCGCAAGCGTGGCCATGCCGATCACCATCGAGCTGGAGTAGCCGACGTAGGGTTGCAGCTCGCGCCGGACCTGCGCGTGCTTCACCGCGCGAAAGAGGAGGCGCGGGAAGACGATCCCCTTGAGGATCATGCTTCCGAGGGACAGGGCCGCGACGCGCCACGTGAGACCGTGTGGGGTGATCAGCAGCGGCATGAGCGAAAGGAGGGCGCCTTGGAGGGCGACGAGACGGATCATCCGGCTGGCGCCGAGGATGAGCAGCCCCACCAGGATCAAAGCGATCAGGATGCCGTTGACGAGTACGGGCATCGCCTCAGACCAGCGCGAGGACGAGCGCAAGGGAGGACATCACCCCTGCGCCGACCAGCAACTTCGGAACTCCCAGGAGCCTCAGCCTGGGAAGAGTGGATTCGACCACGCCCGTGGCGACCGCCAGAGCCGCCAGGGCGGCGACGAATGAGACGGCCTCCCACCCCTCCCCGCTTTGTGGCAGGAGCGGGCCGACGACGAGGGAACCGAGAATCCAAAGTCGGAGCGCGGAGGCATACTCGATCAGAGCCAGATCGGGCCCCCCGTGATCGAGCACCATCACCTCGTGAATCATCGTGAGCTCGAGATGGGTGTTGGGGTCGTCCACCGGGATGCGTGCGTTCTCCGCGAGGAAGACGATCCCGAACGCGGTCGCGACCAGCGCCAGGGCCGGCGCGTGGGCGGTCCACACGTCGGGCGACAGGGTGGAGAATACGCCGTGAAGCGAGAACTGGCCGGTGATCCTCACGAGCGCCGCCAGGCCGAGCCACAGCGCGGGCTCCACGAGGGTGGAGAAGTGGACTTCGCGGCTGGCCCCCATTCCCTCGAAGCTTGAACCTGTGTCCAGCGCGGCGATGACCGTGAAGAAGCGGGAGAGGCCGAGGACGTAGGCGAAGAGGATCACATCCCCCTCGAACGACAGGGGCCCGGGCCGTCCGCCCAAGGGTGCCACGAGGCAGGCCGCGACGGTCGCGGCGAGGCCGATGAGCGGCCCCGCGCGGAAGATCCACGTCGTGGTGGCACTGTAGACGGCGCCCTTGCCGAGGAGCTTCCCGAGGTCGTAGTAGGGCTGGAGCAGAGGCGCGCCGCGCCGCCCCGCGAAGACGGCCTTCGTTTTGTTGATCAAACCCGCGAGGAGCGGGGCGAGGACGAAGGGAAGGACTGCGTGGAAGACGACCATTTCGTGCCTAGCGCAGTTTGAGGATGAGAAGCCCGAGGAGCGTCACCGACACGTAGAGAACGTAGAGCTGCAGCCGGCCGTGCTGAAAGCCTTTCAAGCGGCTGAAGAGTGCCAGGGCGCCTTGAAAGAGCGGGGCGTAGGCCTCTTCGGTGCAGACATCGGGCGTGTGACTCGAAAACGCGGCGGTGGGTCGGGGGAAGAGGCCCTCCGGACGGCCACCGTGCGCCCGGGTCCGGAGGAAACCCCCGAAAAAGTGCGTCAAGGGTTGAGCGAACGAGGAAGCGGTGTATTGCATCCGCGGGGTGGGCTTGGCGTAGCCGCAATCCCACGTGACGGCGCCGCGCACGGGTCGTCCCCTGAGGACGAGGAATCGCACACCGGCGAGCAGGAGCAGCAGCCCAAGTAGGATGAAGGAAGCCACGGAGATGGAGCGCGCAATGCCCTCCAAGCCGGACACTGCCGAGGAGGGCTGAGCGAAAGTAGAGGTGATCTGCTCCACCACCGGGGCCACAAGCCCGACCGCGACCGGCGCGGCGAGCCCGATGGCGAGGCACGCCCCCGATAGGATGAACATCGGAGCCTGCATCCACGTCCCCGCTTCTTTCGGAGGCTCGGCGGCTGCAGAACGCGGGGAGCCGAGAAAGACGACGCCGAACGCCTTGGCGAAGCATGCGCAGGCGAGGCCGCCGATGATCCCGAGACTCGCGAGCACCACGGCCGAGGCGACCGGCCAAGGGAGGCCGTCCACCATGCCGCGCAAGGCGCCGTAGTAGATCAACGCTTCGCTCACGAAACCGTTGAGCGGTGGCAGGCCGCAGATCGCGATGCTTCCCACGAGAAACGAGAAACCTGTCCGCGGCATCGGCTTGAGAAGCCCTCCCAGACGATCGATGTCGCGGGTGGCGGTGGATTGGACCGCGGCGCCCGCCGCGAGGAAGAGGAGCCCTTTGAAGATCGCGTGGTTGAGAATGTGCAGGAGCCCGCCCGCGAAGCCGGCGGCGGCCAGGAGCGGCCGCTCCGTCGCGATCCCCATCAGGCCCAGCCCCAATCCGAGCGCGATGATGCCGATGTTCTCGATGCTGTGGTAGGCGAGGAGCCTTTTCAGATCGTGCTGCGCCAGGGCAAATAGAACCCCGAGCACGCCGGACGTGGCGCCGAGCGCGAGGAGCGCCCAGGCCCAGGACGGATCGGGAGGACCGAGGAAAAGCATGACGCGGAGCAACCCGTACAGTCCCGTCTTGATCATCACGCCGGACATCAGCGCGGAGACGTGACTCGGCGCGGCCGGATGCGCTTCCGGGAGCCACACATGCAGGGGCATGAACCCCGCCTTCGCTCCGAACCCGACCAGGGCCAGCACGAAGAGTGCGGAAGGATGTGCCCATCGCCCGGCGAGGCCGATCCAGGCGTCGAAATCGGTGGAGCCGGATTCCCTCCCCATGAGAAGGAAGAGGACGAGGACGAACGCCGCCCCGGCCTGGCTGGCTACGAGGTAGATCCATCCCGCGCGACGCACGGATTCCTTCTCGCTCTCCGACGTGACCAGGAAGAAGGAGGTGAGCGCCATGACCTCCCACGCCAGCAGGAAGAGCAGTGCATTTTGCGCCACGACCACGAGGGCCATGCTCAGGACCAACGCGCTGAAAAGGAATTCGCGTGCGCCGGTTCTCCCGTGGGTGTGTTCCCGCCGGCTGTAGTCGAGACTGTAGAGGGCGGAGACCGCGCTCAAACCCAGGATCCCGAGCAGGAACCACGCCGAGAGGGCGTCCAGTCCGATCGATAACCGTCCGAACGGCATGGCCCAGTCCGTCTCGGCGGAGATCGGCCCCCCCCCGAGAAGAATCGCGATGGCCGGCAGGATGCCGAGGAGGCTCCCAGCCACGACGCTCGCCGCTCCAAGGCGCCGTGCGGCGCCGGGCGTGCGGACGAGCAGGCAAGCCGCGCCGCCCGAAAGGATCACGAACATCCCCGCGAGGAGGAGAAAGAGAAGGAGGATTTCCGGCATGGGTGGCGTGTCTCTTCCTTGAAGTCGAGTGGGATCAGACGCGCCCGAGATCCCTGAGGAGGCTCTCGCTCTCGCGGAGCTTCTTGCGCAGGATCTCGGCGATCGGCCGCAGGACTCTGAAGATGTCCCGATCCTTGATGGCGTAGAAGACGTTGGCCTTGGCCTGGCGCGAGGTCAGGATGCCGGCCTGGCGGAGCACCGCCAGGTGCTTGGACAGGCCGGATTGCTCCACGCCCAGGACCTCGACCATCCGGCCGACGGAGGCCTCCCTCTGTTTCAGATGCTCGATGACCGCCAAGCGGACGGGATGCGCCAGCGCCCCGAGGAAATTGGCCTTGATCTTGAACACGAGGTTGGCTCCGAGGTGTCTCCTCTTGGTCATATGCTCATAGGATCATTTGTTCCGAGCGGTCCTCTTTATACCCGCGACCGTCCCCCTGTCAAGCGCAGGTCGCCTCTGGAGTTTGCTGAGTTCCTCTCGCAGCGGAGGTCGCACGAAACTCCTCCCCTTTGTGTGGAAAGGCCGGGTGGGGTAGAGATAGCCCACGTGAAAGTCCTGACGAATGCCGTCGTCCGTACGATGGACGACTCCAATCGAGTGGCTTCTGCGGTGGCCTACGATGGGCCTCGGCTCGTGGCCGTCGGCCCGACGCAGGAGGTGCGTCGACTTGCTGGGCCCGGAGCCGAGGTGCGTGACCTCGCAGGCCGCACCGTGGTGCCCGGGTTCATCGATTCGCACCATCACCTTTCCATTGCCTTGATCTACGGAGGCGGGGTGGATTGCCGTCCCGAGGCCGCGCCGTCGATCGACGTCCTCCTCACCCGACTCGCCGAGGCGGAGAAACGCCTGCCACCGGGCGCGTGGCTTGTGGGGACGGGACACGACGAATGGAAGATTCGGGAACGGTGTCACCCCACCCGAGACGAGCTGGATTCGGTGTCCGCCCGGCGACCGATTCTCCTCATCCACGGGACGTGGCACGAGGTGGTGGCGAACTCCGCGGCGCTGGCGGCGGCGGGGATCGATGAGCGAACGCCGGAGCCTCCGTCCGGGGTGTTCAGCCGCGATCGCCGCGGCCGGCTGAACGGGCATCTCGCCGAGATGGCCGGCACCCTCGTCGAGCCGCTTGCGCGCGCGGATGCGATCGCCCGCGATCCGCATGGCCTTGCGAACCGGCTCGGCGCCTACGAGGACGTGCTCTTCTCGCTCGGGATCACCCGGATCTGCGATGCGACCGTTCCACCTTCGATCGCTGAACTCTACGCCGGCGCGCGCTGTGAGGGGAAACTCCGAATCCCCGTGGTCATGATGCCGATCGGCGAGAGGGGGCTGTTCGCTCATCCCGAGGATCGCCTGGAAGGGCCACCAACGGGGGAGGGGCCCGAGGAGCTTCGCTTCGGGCCGATGAAACTCTTCTTCGATGGGGGCACGCAGTGTGCGCTCTGCTTGAGTTTCTCCGATCTCGCCCTGAGCCTTGGCCCCGTTCTGCGCCTGGTTGCGACTCGTGGTCTTTCGTCGGGTTTGGATCTGCTTCGGCAGGTCAGGCCCTCACTCGGGCGGGATCTGCGGATTCGATCGGGCGTGCGTTACTACGACGTGCGTCAGGGGCGGGACTTCGTGCGACGTGCGGTCGAGCGGGGTTTTGCGACCGCGATTCATGCGATCGGCAATGAGGCGGTGGGGTGGGCGATCGATGTCTTGGGCGCGGCGCGAGCGGCTCACGTGCGACAGCCTCCTCCCAGAATTGAACATGGGATGATCCTGGGGCGGGCCGAGGCCCGGCGGGCGGCCGATCAGGGAATCATGTTCGTTCCGCAGCCCTACTTTCTGGTGCAGCTCGGAGACGCCCTGTCGCACGTTCCCCTCCCGCCAAGGCTCAAGCTGTTCCCCCTTCGCACTCTGGTCGAGGAAGGCGTCGAATTAGCTGGGAGCTCGGATGGCCCGGCCGGATTCGACCCGATCGCCGCCCTTCGAGCGGCCGTCACGCGCAGGGCAGCCGACGGGACGCCGATCTCACCGGAGGAAGCCATCGAGCCGGAGGATGTCCTGCGAATGTACACGCGAGGCTCGGCTCGGGCCTGCGGGTGTTGGGATGTGACCGGCAGTCTCGAAGCCGGGAAACGGGCGGACCTGGTCGTGCTCTCGGACGACCCCTGTCGCGCAGGTTCTACTGACTGGGATTGTCTGCGCGTGGTCGAGACGATCTTGGCCGGTCGGACGGTTTTTCGCCGGGAGAGTGTCGTCGATCGGACGGAGGTGCTGAGGCTTCTGGATTGCGTCGCTCCAAGGGTGTAAAAGGGCGCTCGACAACGGCCGGACGAATGCCGTCCGGCTCGACGACAGGGGGTGAGCGATGAAAACGGTGCTGCTCTTGGTGGCCTCGAACGTGTTCATGACCACGGCATGGTACGGCCACCTTCGTTTCAAGTCGGCCGCGCTGTGGAGCGTGGTCCTCATAAGCTGGCTGATCGCGCTGCCCGAGTACGCCCTCCAAGTGCCGGCCAACCGGATCGGCCACGGCACCTTCACCGCGCCTCAGCTCAAGATCATCCAGGAGGTCGTGTCCATCTCGGTTTTCATCGTCTTCTGCCTGACCTACCTGCGCGAACCGATCCGCTGGAACTACCTCGTCTCGTTCGGGCTCATCGTTGCGGCCGTTGTCTTCGCCCTCTGGGACAGACCGGGACTGCTGCTGAGGTAGGAACGCCGGTTCGGGAGTCTTCGGTTTGGGAGAGGTATCTCGCTGCGCGAGTGCGCTGGGCTGTGTTTGAAAACCCTTCGCCGACCACCACAATTTTTGCAGGGGAGGGTGCTTGCACCCTCCCTCCCATAGGGCGGGTCCACCTGTCCGCCGTGGCGGAAGGACCCGCCCCTACCACGGTCATTGCCCTGCCATCCTGGCAGGGCCACATTGCGTGGTACCTGGCCTTCCTGGGCCAAGGTACGAAGAACCGCCCTGGCCATGGTGGATCCCATCATAGGTCCCTCTCAGAGAGGGGCTAGAACCAGCGGCGGAGCCAGTTCTTTTCGAAAAGGACCTTCGAAACGTGCCAGCGCCAACTCGGGGGACGCATTCTCACATCGGGGGCCGGTTCGGCGTAGAAATTCCCCGCCCCGTAGCCCGCTTTCCCATCGCCTGTTTCGATGAAGCACTCGCCGTGACCGTCGAATGAGGCCGATCGGCCCTTGCCCGTGATCGCGAGGGCGATGTTGCAGGCGACCGCTTCGGCCTGGGTGTGCGCAAAGACTCCGGCCTTGGGGAGAGGCTTTCCCATCTTGAGCGGGATGCCGGTCACGTCGCCGATGGCGAAAACGCGGTCGAAGCGTGTGGCCATGCTGTTCCGGTCCACGTCCACGTACTTGCCCTCGGCGGCAAGTCCCGCTTCGCGGATCACGCGCGGCGCCCGGTGGGGCGGGACGTAGGCGAGAAGATCGAACGGGACCTCGGCGCCGTTCTTGAACCTGAGTTTTCGGGATGCCGTATCGACTTCGCTCATTTGGTGCTCCGGGTGGTAGGTGATCCCCTTGGCCTCGACCATCTGTCGCACCGCTCTTGAGATCTCGGGACCGGCCACGCCCATCGGTGCCGGTTCGGCTGCGTAGAGGTCGAGTTGAGTGCGCTCGCGGATCCGGCGCTTCCGGCAGTACGCCTCGATCAGCATCGCCGCCTCGTAGGGGGCGGCCGGGCATTTGTACGGTTGGCCGGCCGTGAGGATCACCAGCCGCCCGCCGGTGAAGGAGGCGAGGGCGTCGCGGAGCGTTGTTGCGCCCGGCAGGGTGTAGAAATTGTGGCCCGCCGCGGTCAGGCCCGGCACAAGCTCCGGCGCGAGCTCGGCGCCGAGGGCCACGATGAGAAAGTCGCCCGACAGGAGCCGACCGCCCACCGTGGCTGTCCGGCGGGCAGGATCGAGGCTCTCGATCTCGCCCACGACGACTTCGATTCCCTTCCTTCCGAGGCGGGACAGCGGTCGAGAGATCTTCTCCGGAGTCCGAGCACCCGTCATGAGCCAGAGGAGCGAGGGCGCGAACAGGTAGGAAGATTCGCGGTCCACCACCACGACGCGGTTTTCCCTCGGGAGTCGTTTCCGAACTTCGTTCGCGGCCACCAGTCCGCCGACGCCGGCACCGAGGATGAGGACGGTCTGCCCCACGCGCCGGCCCCTCAAAACGTGAAGACCTTGTCGGCATCGAGCGACCACGTGGTCCACTCGTCGAGCGAGCTGCGTCGCGCGCCCTCGACCAGTTCGCTTTCCGAGATGCCGCGCGCATCCATGCAGGTGCCGCAGACGCCGATCGATCCGCCGCGCCGCGCGACTGAAGAGAGCATGCTCTGGATATTGTAGTAGCCCTGAGGAACCTTTTGCCCGGCCTTGGCGCACGCGGCGGCATCGCCGACAAGAAAGACCTTCACTTCCACCCCTTCGCGTTTCGCCAAGGATCCGGCGAGGCGGAGGCCGTTGTAGGATCGCTCGGTGCCGTAGGGGGCGTCGTTCAGGGTCATGAGAACCTTCAAGTGCCCCCTCCTTCCAGCCCGACCGCGACCGGGAGCCCCGCCGCGCGCCACTCGGGGAACCCGTCTTCGAGGCGCCGGGCCCTGAATCCGCGTTTGCGGAGGGTTTCAACCGCGCGGAGGGCGAGGAGGCAGTAGGGGCCGCGACAGTACGCGACGATTTCCTTTCTGCGCGGAAGTCCTGCCAGACGCCGCGCCAGTTCGGAGAGGGGGATGGAGACCGCTCCACGGATGTGCCCTGCAGCAAACTCGTCCACCGGCCGCACGTCGAGCACAACGACCTCGCCGAGGCGGACGCGGCGGAGCAGGTCGCGTTGCGTGACCGGTTCGAGTGAATCGCGCTCGTGGAGGTAGGATTGCACGAGGCGGTCCACGTCGGCGATCCTCCTTTGGGCAAGGGCACGAATCGCTCGGGAAAGCTCGTAGATATCGGCGCCGGCCAGACGGTAGCGGACGTGGAGGCCGTCCCGTCGCGTTTCCACGAGCCGCGCGTCGTGCAGAGCCCGGAGGTGGTGGGAGGTATTGGCGACGGACATGCCCGATTCGGCCGCCAGGGCCTCCACCGGCCGCTCCCCCTGGGCCAGGAGGTCGATCAATTCGAGGCGGGGCGGGCTGGAGAGGGCCTTGCCGATCCGGGCGCAATGCTCGTGGACACGTTGGGTCAGGCTGCGATTCGTCATGTTTGTCCTGTATTCAAGTAATCAAACATCTATTTGAATATCTCAGCGCTGCCAGGTTGTCAAGCCCCCGGCGCCGGGGCACGGATTCCCCGACTTGCGTTGGAGGGTCCCTTTCGAGATGGCTTCTCCGCCGGCCGGCGGATCGCCATGACGGCTTTCTCTTGTCATCGCGAGTCCGCCACAGGCGGAAAGGGGCAGCCTATCCGCCCACTGGCGGATGGCGATCTCGCCTCGGGGGATTCCTTCCGCGATGCGCGGTCAGCGGGGAGCGTTCAGTGCTCGCAGGAGTACGCGCCTCATCACTCCCAGGGGGGGCGGACGGCGCGTCCAGATGCGGTAGGACCGTGCGGCCTGGTGGAGGAACATGGCCCAGCCGCCGAGCGTGGCGCGCCCGGCGCGGCGCGCGGCGCGCAGGAAAGGTGTCTCGAAAGGGCGGTAGACGATGTCCGTGACAAGGGCGCGGGGAGGGAGGAGATCGAAGGGGAAGGGGAGGCGCGACCGTCCGTCCAGTCCCACGGAGGTCGTCTGCACAACCAGATCGGACTCGTGTGCGTATCGGCCGAGGTGCTCCGCGACCAGGGCATCGCTCTCCCACGCCGTGTCGGGATGGGCTGCGCGGAGTCTCCGCACGAGGCGGTGAGCGCGCGAGGGTGTCCGATTGAGGACCACGCTTCGGCCCGCCCCCGCTTGAGCGAGGGCATGGGCGATCCCCAGAGCCGCGCCGCCCGCCCCAAGGATCAAGATCGTCCGCCCGCGCGGATCCCATCGTGACTCCGCGCGCAAGGCGTCCACAAAGCCCGCGCCGTCCGTGTTGTGGCCCTCGAGACCGGCGCGACTGACGCGCAGGCAGTTCGCCGCTCGCGTCACCTCCACGTCCCTCGATGCGCGCGCGAGAAGGGGGACGACGGTCTCTTTGTGGGGGACGGTCACGTTCAGCCCCACCGCCCCCGTGGACGGCAGGATCCGCAGGAAGGGGCGCACCAGCCTCTGCGGGAGGTCGATCTTGAGGTAGATCCACGGGATCGTGTCATGGCGAAAGGCGGTGTTTTGAATCAGGGGCGAGAGCGAATGCGCCACGGGATGGCCGACGAGCCACACCGTGCCGCGTACCGGCCGCTCAGGCATAGCGCGGAAACACTCTTCGGGCCGATCGGATGTCGCGTTGGATCTGCGCCGACAGGGCCTTCAGCGAAGGGAATTTCTTTTCTCCTCGGAGGCGCTCCAGAAATTCCACTCGGAGCCGTCTCCCTCGCAGCAAGCGTTTCCAGCCGAGGATGTGCACCTCGATGCGGCGCGACCGCCCCCCCACCGTCGGGTTTGTCCCGATGTTCATCACGCCCGGCCGGCGTCGTCCGGCGGCGCCCGTGGCGTTCGGAAAGATGGCCCACACGGCATACACGCCGTCCGCCGGAACCACGTACTCGTCCACCGAGAGATTCGCGGTCGCGAATCCGATCCGGCGGCCGAGGCCGCGCCCGGGACGCACGACTCCCTCGAACGTGTAAGGGCGCCCCAGCAGGCTGCCGGCCTCGCGCACCTTCCCCTCAAGCAGAAGACCTCGGACCATGGTGCTCTTGACGACATGACGGTGCGTTCGCAGAGGGCTGACCACGTCGAGCCGGAACCCCAACGGTTTGGCCCAGCGGCGAAGCAGGTCGATGTTTCCGCGTCGGCCACGGCCAAAAAAGAAGTCGTACCCCACAATGACGGCTTGCGCGTGGAGTCCACCGGCAAGGTAGCGATCGACGAATGCGCGCGGGGCGAGGCTCGCCACCGTACGGCTGAAACGAAGGAGGAAAAGGTGGTCGATCCCTTGCCGTTCGACCTGTCGGACCTTCTCGGCTACGGGAGTGATCCGGGGGAGGCGGGGCACCCTCCCGAGCACCTCGGCGGGGTGGGGGGTGAACGTCATGACAAGCGAGGGCGCTTTGCACCGTTGCGATTCCCCAATGACGCGCCGGAACAGCTCCTGGTGGCCGAGGTGGATGCCGTCGAAGTTCCCGATCGTCACGACCGGTCGCCGCCCCGCGAGGGTCCGTCGGACCGAGGCGAGCGAACGGTGAACGAGCATGGGGATAGCAGCACGCGACGTTAGCCCACCGGCTCCACGTATGTCAACGCATCGGGCGGGTGCGCCGGGGGATTTCCGGATAGAATGGGCGCGTGGTCCTTCACGCCTATATCGCGCGCGAGTTCCTTACACCTTCGTTCATCGGCTTCCTTCTGTTCACGAGCGTCTTTCTCTCGGACAAGATCCTGCGCCTCCTGGATCTCCTCCTTACGCAGGGGGTTCCCTTCCACACGATCGCCAAGCTCTACGTGCTCTCGCTGCCATCTTTCCTGCCGATCACGATTCCCCTCTCGTTTCTCGTGGGGCTGACGGTGGGATTCGCGCGGTTCTCGGCGGACGGCGAGTACATGGCGATGCGCGTTTCCGGGCGGCCCTATCGTTCCCTGCTGCTCGCTCCGGCCGTGTTTGCCGTCGCCTTCTACCTCCTCACGCTCTACATCTCGCTTTACGCCCAACCCCAGGCCAGTTCCGCCTTCAAGGACCTGCTGCGCGAAACGGCGGAGCGCCAGATCGAAGCGGCGCTCAAGGAGCGCGTTTTCTTCGACGACTTCGAGAATCTGCTCGTCTATGTGCAGAAGGTGTCCAAGGACCGCCGGACATTCGAAGGCGTCTTCGTGGGGGACCGGGGTGAGGGACGCGACATCACCGTCGTTGCGCGAAGCGGAGTGATGTCGGACCCCACTCAAGAGGCAGGGGAAGGCGAGCAGGAAGCGCGCAAACTTGTCCTCCTCGACGGCGTCTCGTTGGCGCGCGACAAGGGGGGGGATCGGCTCACGGTCGTGAACTTCGAACGCTACGAGCTGCCGCTCAGATACGTGAAGAAGTCGTTCGTCCGCCCGCTCCCCGATCCGCGGGACCTCACCTATCGGGAGCTCCGCAGCGAGATCGAGCGCCGGGAGGCGGAAGCGGGGGAGTCCAAGGACCTCTTCGCGTATCAGATCGAGTTTCACAGAAAGTGGGCGCTGCCGTTTTCGTGCCTGGTGTTTCTCCTCGTGGGCCCCGCTCTCGTTTCGGTCCCGCGCGGCTCGGGCGCGCTTCGAGGGTACTGGGTGTGTCTCGCGCTGGCGTTCGTGTACTACCTGCTCTTGACGGCGGCGACACGCATGGGGGAGCGCGGGCTCATCACGCCGGTGATGGTGGCGTGGGTCCCGAATGCGCTCTTGCTTGCAACGGGAGCCGTGCTGTTCGCGCGGCGCGAGCGGCAGGGGGTGTAGGATGCAAGGCTCGGGGGACGCGGCGATGACCGAGCGCTCGGCCGGCATGGAACGACTGGCCCGCCGCATCCAGGTCCTCCTGCGCCCCACCGCCTCGCGCTACATCATCTCGGAATACGGGAAGTACATGCTCCTGACGCTGGCCGGGCTCATGGTGCTGTATGGGATCGTGGAGCTTTTCGAGATCGGGCGCCTGCTGTATCGCTACCGCGCCGACCTCAAGTACCTCCCGAGCCTCTTCGTGCTCAAGATGCCGCTCATCGCCTACCAGATGATCCCCGCGGCGGCCCTCATGGGCACTCTCATCGCGACGGGGCTTCTCCTCAAGAACAACGAGCTGATCGTCCTGCGCATCTGCGGCTTCACCTACGCCCGCCTGTTCTCGATGATCCTGATCCCGTGTACCGGGATGGCGGCCCTCGATTTCTGGATGGGTGACCGAGTGGTACCCCGAGCCGTCGAGGCTCGAAACCGGATCGTCATTCAGGAGATTCGAAAGGTCGAGCGGGCGGCCGTCCAGACGGAGAGTGGCACGTGGATTCCGGGCATCAGTTCCATCTTCCGGGCGGACCGCCTCAGCCAGGAGGAGCAGGTGCTTGACGGCGCACGCGTGTACAAGCTCGACGAGCAGTACCGGCTACGCAGCTACTTCGAGGCCGAGAAGGCACGCTACGGCGCGTCCGGCTGGACGTTGGAGAAGGGGAGGGCCTTCGATTTCGAGCCGGGACAGGAAGTGCAACCCCGGGCCTTCGAGAGCGAGGAGATCCGGCTTCCCGAGGCGTTTGCGGACTTCGAGATCTTCCGACAGGATCCGGACGCGATGAGCTTCGGGAATCTGTGGACGCTCACGCGGAAGCTGGCGGCGGAGGGATATGACGCCACGGAGTATCAGGTCGCGCTCCACTCGAGGCTCTCGTTCCCGGCGCTGGCGGCGCCGCTTTCACTCCTGGGCTTTGCCCTCGCGCACATGGGCGGGCGTAAGAAGACGATGGGTGGGAACCTCTTCCTCGCGGTGCTGGCGTCGTTCTTCGCCTGGGTCCTCTTCGGCCTGACCATCATCCTCGGCCGCCATGGACTGCTGCCGGCCGAGGTCTCCGCGTGGCTCGTTCACCTGCCGCTCGTGTTCGCGGGGCTGGTGCTGCTGACCAGAGAGCTCTAGTACCGTCTTGTGGGCTGGATACCCAGCCAGGAATCATCCTCCAACTACACCAAGTCAAAGGAGGCACGACAATGAACCGATTCAGAGGCTATCTTCTCACGGCCCTCGCGGCTGGATGGGTCGGGATTCTGATTGGGGCGACCGGGATGAAGGCGGAGGGAGAGCCCAAGCCCAAGGCGACCGAACTCCTCCGAGTGGACCTGGAGGGCGCCGCGGGTATGGAAGCCATCGTGCAGTCGGTCGAAATGCCGCCCGGCGGCGCGTTGCCGAAGCACTATCACCCCGGCCGCGAGTTCGGCTATCTGCTCGAAGGCGAGGCGACCCTGTGGATGGAAAAGCAACCTGAGCGAAGCCTCAAGGCAGGCGACCTCTTCACGATCACGCCGGGCCAAGTGCACACGGCCAAGACGGGGAAGACACCCGCGAAGGTGCTTGTCTTCCGCGTGCACCCGAAGGGTCAGCCCGTAGCGATCAACGCGGAGTGACCCCCCCAGCTCCGCAGCTCAGGCCTTCCGGCGGGCGGTTGACCGCGGCCTCGTAATGACCCGCCTCGGTTTCCGCCCGGCGCGTGAAGGGGCTGGGGCCTCAACAGCGGCGGCTCCCTCGGCGGCCACGCCGGCCCGCGCCTGAAGATCGGAGACGACGTTCATGAAGTTGATGAAGGCGTCGTACGGCGAGGGATAGGGCGTGAAGTGGCGGTGGACCTCGCCGTCGTTCAGGAACTTCGTGCTCATGTAGTACAAGTGGTCGGAGGTCTGGAGTCGCCGCCAGTCCCGTGTGAGGTCTGCGTCCTTGCTCTTCAACACCGGCCCTTCGAGGGCGTAGAGCTTACGTAGGGCTTCTTCCTGGAGGGGATTCCCCATCCACGCGGATAGGTCGCGTTCCTCGTCGGCCCAGGAGGAGTACGTGGGCAGGTCGAGCGTCGCGACGGGGCGATGGCGCCTCGCCGCCTCGGACGGCGTGAGGAACTCATTTCCCGCTTCCTTCAGGATCTCGCCTGGGAGGGCCGAAAGGAAGTCGAAAATGCCCGTCTCGGCCGGCTGGTGCTCGCCGAAGGTCTCCATGTCCATGAAGAGATTGACCACGTCCGCCTGGCCGCGCAGCGCGGTGATCCATCCCGCGAACTTCTCCGCGCTGAGGGGGTGCTCTTCCCAGTCCGTGCGCGAGAAGCGGAATGCGATATCGTCCGAAAGGCGGGCGTTCCGGGTGATCACGCGAGCCCCGCGCGGACCCGGCGAGGCGAAGACCCGGTCGGGTGTTCGGCCCCCCAGAGCGCTCGGCACGCCTTCGGCGAGCACGGCTGCGTATCCGAGGGCGCGCGCCTCTCGGGCCACGTCGTTGTTGTAGATCAACTCGGTGTTGCGGAACGCGCGCGGCTCCACGCCGAACGTCCGGCGGATTACCGCGTGGTGGGCGCGGACCTGCCGGCGGAACTCCGGGCGGGAATACACGAAGGCAAGCGAGTGATAGTAGGTTTCCGCCAACAGCTCCACGCGGCCGGTGCGCACGAGCCGCCGGAAGGAATCGAGGGTCGTGGGGGCATGGGCGCGCAGCTGCTCGATCAACGTTCCCGAGATGGAAAGGCTCAACTTGAATCCGGGGTGGGTCTCGAGAGCCTTCAGCAGGAGCGTCGCGACCGGCTCGTAGCACGAGCGGACCACCTTCTCGATGACGCGCGAATTCGTGTCGTCGCCCCCTTCGCCTTCCGCGAAATACGCGTGGCTCCGGCCGAGGTCGAAGATGCGGTACCGGCGCAGGCGGTACGGCTGGTGCGCTTGGAAGTAGAGGCAGACCGAAGGCATCGTGTCTATCCCCGCTGGAGGGCCAGGTAGAGATCCATGCACTTCTCGGCGCTCGCCTTCCACGTGTGTCGGCGGGATTCGGCCTGACCCTGGGACCGCAGGAGGCGGTGCAGAACGGGATAACGCAGCACGGCAAGGATCTTGTCCGCGATGTCATCGAGGTCCCAGAAGTCCACCTTGAGGACGTGCCGCAGCACTTCCGAAACACCGGACTGCCGTGAAATGAGAACGGGCGTGCCGTACGCCAGGGCATCGAGGGCGGAGATGCCGAAGGGCTCGGAGACGGACGGCATGACGAACAGATCGGCGGACCGGTATACCGTGGCCAGGTCCTTCCCGCTGAGGAATCCCGTGAAGAGCACGCGATCGGCGATGCCGAGTCGGGCCGCCTCCGAAATCATCTGGTGCTCCATGTCGCCGGTGCCGGCGACGACGAAGCGGACGCTCGAGTTGACCTCGAGCACGCGCCGGGCCGCCCGCACGAAATACTCCGGCCCCTTCTGGAGCGTGATCCGGCCCGCGAAGAGGACGATGGGTTGCCCGCTCTCGCGCAAGCGCAACACGTCCCGGGCGGGGGTGCCCATGAACGTGAGATCCACACCGTTGTGGATGACGCGAACTTTTTCCGGCGGGATTTCATAGTGGCGGACGATGTTGGCCTTCGTGAACCGGCTGACGGTCACCACGACATCGGCCCCTTCCATGCCTGCCTTCTCGATCGCGAAGACGTGGGGATTGGCGCCCCGCCCGCCCGATCGATCGTATTCCGTGGCGTGCACGTGAACGACCAGCGGCTTGCCGCTGACCCTTTTCGCCTCCAGGCCGGCCTCGAAGCACAGCCAATCGTGGGCGTGGATGACGTCGAAGTGCGCGGCGGCCGCGAGCGTGTGGGCGAAGCCCGCGTAGTGGCGGGCAGAGGCCACGTAGTCCCGGCGCGGGGCCTCCCACCAGCCCACGGTCGCGTAGGGGTCGAGGGCGGTCCGGTGTTCCCCGCCGACCGTCGAGGGGGGGGGGGAAGGATCGGCGAAGAGAAAGGTCAGGAACGGCAGACGGAGATCCAGCCGGTCCGGCAGGGCGAACAGGACGTTCACCCCGGCGGCGGACAGCGCGCGCGTGAGACCGTAGCACGCCACCCCAAGCCCGCCCACGTGAAACGGAGGGAATTCCCAACCGAACATCAGGACCGTGATCGCCATCAGTGTCCGACGAGCTCGATCGCCACGGTGCCCTACCGAATCGTGGCGAAAGTGGCCCAGCCCTCCTTCGCTCATGCGCCCCGGCGGCTCGCGTCCTCCCGGGCCGCCCACCGGATTCCACAGCGCGTGGTGCAAGATAGCCCTAACGGGACGAGAAGGCAATGACTTGTGTCAACCGCCGCCTTGTGCCGCGTGCCCGCGCCACCCGTGTGCGAGCGGTCTCCTGGCCCGAATGCGCTTGACTTCACGGGCACTTCATATAACCTAATCTGCCAACTACATGGAAGAGACCGCCAATGCAAAGAGGCGTGTCCTCATCATCGACGACAGCGTCTCGGTGTTTGCTCAACTGAAAAAGATCCTGGATGACGATGGAGCGTTCGATGTTGTGGGTCACGCCCCCAACGGCGCGGAAGGGCTGAAGATGTACAAGGCCCATCGGCCGGACATTGTACTCCTCGACATCGTGATGCCTGTGCTGGATGGCCTGAAGGCGCTCAAGATGATCCTGGACAGCGACAAGAACGCTCGGGTCGTGATGATCTCTTCCGTGGGAGCCGTCGGCAACAAGGCCCTGCAGGCGCTCCAACTCGGCGCCAAAGGCGTCATCTCCAAGCCCTTCCGAGGCGAGGAGATTATCAAGACGGTCAAGGAGATGTAGGGCTACGAAAGGGGGACTCGGCATCAAATTCTTCGGCCAGCACCTGCTTCAAAAAAAACTCGTCACACGTGAGGACCTGCTCAAGGCCGTTGCGCTCCAGGAGAAGCTCAACCTGCGCTTCGGCGACTACTCCGTCCGCAAGGGCTACCTGACTCAGGAGCAGGTCTACTTCATCCACGAGGCGCAGAAGAGGCAGGACAAGCTGTTCGGAGAACTGGCCGCCGAGCTGGGATACCTGACCCCGGAGCAAGTCCAATCCATCCTGACCCAGCAGAAGAACGATCATCGTTTTCTGGGCGATCTTCTCGTGGAGCAGGGATCGCTCACGCGCGAGCAACTCGACCTCGAGCTCGTCGAGTACGAGGAGTCGCAGAAGGAGTATTTCGCCGACCGAGAGTATTTCCCCCCCGAGGTCCCGTATCACAAACAGTACGACGTCTACATTGACCTCTTCGTCAAGCTCCTGCGGCGCGTGGCCAACATTCTCACCAAGCCGGAGGCGGTCTCGAAGACCTCGGGTCGTATCGGAAACGGGCTCCTCACGATCGGGATTCCCTTCAACGGCGCACTTCACGGCCGGTTCGTGTTCGCCCTCTCGAAAGACAAGGTGGACGAGGTGGTGGTGGCGACGTTGACTCAGGCGGCAGACGGCGTGGAGCAGGAGATGTTGCTCGATGCGGTGAAGGAATTCGGCAACGTGGTGTGCGGGAACGTGGCTGCGCGCATGGCCCAGATGGGGCGCGAGGTCGAGATTGATCCGCCGGAAGTGCTCAGCCCCTTGGGCGGGCAGGGGTATTCGCCCAAGCCCGGCGAATCGGTATGGCTGTGCCCGCTCGTCACCACCTCCGGGGAAGTCTACGCCGCGTTGGTCATGGGTGCGCCGCGGCCGGCGAAGCCTGCGGCCAAACCGGAAGCCAAGCCGGCGGCCCCGCCGCGTCCCAAGCCCCGGAAAGCGGCCCGACCGAGGCCAAAGCCCGCGCGGAAGAAAGCCGCGAAGCGCACTCGGCCCGCGGCCCATAAGCCGGCCCGGCGGCCGGCCAAAGCCGCCCGCAAGTCTTCCCCCAAGCGGAGAGCTCGACGGTAGATAGTTTCAAGGCGCGCCGCGAGCTGAAGGTCGGAGCCCGGGCGTGCGTGATTTTCCGCCTGGACGTCCTCGAAAAGGAGGGGCTTGCCCGTGTTTCGCGGCTGCCCTACTGCCTGCGCGTCCTTCTCGAAAACCTGCTGCGCAACGAAGACGGTCGTCTGGTGGATGGGACCCACATCGAGGCCCTGGCCCGCTGGAAACCGGGCGCGCTGCCGGACTCGGAAATCCCCTTCGTCCCGGCAAGGGTCATCCTCCAGGACTTCACGGGTGTGCCCGCCGGCGTGGATCTCGCCGCCATGCGTGACGCGGCGCGGGCGCTGAAGGTGAACCCCTCGCGGATCAACCCCCTGTTCCCGGTGGACTTGGTGATCGACCACTCCGTTCAGGTGGACGTCCACGGCGTGCCGGAGGCGCTCGAGAAGAACGCCGAGCTCGAATACGCCCGCAACCGGGAGCGCTACACGTTCCTCAAGTGGAGCCAGAAGGCCTTCCGAAACTTCCGTGTGGTCCCGCCGGACACGGGCATCGTTCATCAAGTCAACCTGGAATTTTTGTCGCCGGTGGTGGCCGAGCGAACGGTGAACGGCGCCACGGTGCTCCTCCCGGACACGCTGATCGGGACGGATTCGCACACGACGATGATCAACGGGCTCGGCGTGGTGGGCTGGGGCGTCGGCGGGATCGAAGCGGAAGCCGCCATGCTCGGCCAGCCGACGTACATGCCGCTCCCCGAGGTCGTGGGGATGCGATTCACGGGGCAACTCGCGCCGGGCGCCACGGCCACGGACCTCGTCCTCACCGTCACCGCGACGCTCCGCGAAAAGGGCGTGGTGGGGAAGTTTGTCGAGTTTTTCGGGCCGGGCGTCTCCTCTCTCTCTTTGGCCGATCGCGCCACGATCGCCAACATGTGCCCGGAGTACGGCGCGACGATCGGGTTCTTCCCGGTGGACGGGGAAACGCTGAAGTACCTCCGGCTCACCGGGCGGCCGAAGGATCTGATCCAGCGCGTGGAGACCTACTGCAAGGAGCAGGCGTTGTTCCGCACGAACGACGCGCCCGAACCGGAGTACACCGACACGCTGGAGTTGGACCTCGCCAAGGTGGAGCCCTCGATCGCGGGGCCGAAGCGCCCGCAAGACCGCGTTCCGGTGCGGGAGGCCAAGACATCCTTCCGCCGGAGTCTCACCGCCCCCCTCAAGCAGCGGGGTTTTGAACTCCCCCCCGATGCATTGGAGAAGCGTGTGCCGCTCGAGGGCGAGGGAATGGAAGGGACGCTCGAGCACGGGTCGGTCGTCCTCGCGGCCATCACGAGCTGCACCAATACGTCGAACCCGAGCGTCCTCATCGGCGCGGGGCTCCTCGCGCGAAACGCCGTGCGGCGCGGGCTGCGCGTCAAACCGCACGTCAAGACGAGCTTGGCCCCGGGTTCCCGAGTTGTGGCCGATTATCTCAAGGCGGCGGGCTTGATCGGGGACCTCGAGAAACTTCGCTTCCACATCGTGGGGTTTGGCTGCACCACCTGCATCGGCAACAGCGGCCCGCTCCCCGACCCGGTGTCCAAAGCCATCCAGGAAGGCAACCTGGTGGCGGTGGCCGTCCTCAGCGGGAACAGGAATTTCGAGGGTCGCGTTCACCCCCACGTGCGAGCCAACTACCTGGCTTCGCCGCCTCTTGTCGTGGCGTACGCCCTCGCGGGGCGGATAGACATCGACTTCGAAACCGAACCGCTCGGCACGGGATCGGATGGAAAGCCGGTGTACCTGCGCGAGATCTGGCCGCGGCCGGACGAGGTGAGTGAGGTGCTTCGCGGTGCGCTCACGCCTGCGATGTTCTCCGAACGCTACGGCCGGGCCTTCGAGGGGGACGCCCGATGGAGGGACCTTGTGGCCCCGGGCGGTGATCTGTACGCGTGGGGTCCGAACTCCACCTACATTCGGCGCGCGCCCTACTTCGATGGGATGACGTTCGATCCGCCGGCCGTGGGCGAGATCCGGTCCGCCCGCGCCCTGGCCGTCTTGGGAGATTCGGTCACCACCGATCACATCTCGCCGGCAGGCAACATTGCGAAGGACAGCCCGGCGGCGAAGTATCTGATCGAACACGGCGTGGCTCAGAAAGACTTCAACCAGTACGGGGCCCGCAGGGGCAATCACGAGGTCATGGTGCGCGGCACCTTCGCGAACGTGCGGCTCAAGAACCTGCTCGTGCCCGGAGTGGAGGGAGGGGTCACCGTCCACTTCCCGTCGGGGGCGCGAATGACCATCTTCGACGCGGCGATGAAATACCGTGACGAGGGTGTTCCCCTGATCGTGGTGGCGGGCAAGGAATATGGCTCGGGCAGCTCGCGCGATTGGGCAGCCAAGGGACCCCTTCTGCTCGGCATCCGCGCCGTCCTCGCGGAAACCTACGAGCGGATCCACCGGAGCAACCTCGTGGGCATGGGCATCCTGCCCCTCGAGTTCGAGAAAGGGCAGAGCCGGGAAACGCATGGGCTGGACGGCACCGAGACGTATGACATCGAGGGCATGGCCTCCGACTTGGAGCCTCACAAGCGTCTGACCATCACGGCACGCAAGAACGGCGGGGCGGCCCGAATCTTCCAGGCGAAGGCGCGAATCGACACACGCGCCGAAGTGGACTACTTCCGGCACGGCGGTATTCTCCCCTACGTCCTCCGGCAGCTCTGCAAGAGCTGAAAGGCGCCCCGTTCCCCGCCGGTCCTCGTTTCATCCCTACGGCCTTCCGAGCTTTGCCGGTAGCCGCGGGCTTCCCGCCTGTCCAGTCCGCCACGGCGGACGGACTTCGGCGGGCAGGCAGCCCGCGACCGGCGCGCAGCCTGAAGGCCATGTTTTATGTGGCCCATCCTGGGCCACAACTTATCATGGCCCCATACCCTCCTGGGCAAGGGGCTGCGGCTACCCCCGATCGGTTGGATTACCTCAGCAGGCCACACCGGAAGGCGCAAGCCAGGCGTTTCGTGCGGAAACCTGGCTGTAACCCGGCAACAGTGGCTTGTTGACAACCGCAGTCTCCTAGTCTTTGATTGTGGTATCCGAAACGGGAGGTGACTCATGACCAAGGCGCGATCGAAAAAAGCAACGGCGAAAAGGGACACGAAGAAACCCACGCGGGCCGCGAAGGTGACAAAGGCTATGGCGGCGCGCTCGGCACCGGCCTCGGAACCCCGAATGCCCAAGCCGGGCGAGGCGGCGCCGGATTTTAGACTGGCGACGGACGAAGGGCGCGAGGTGAGCCTCGCTGACTTTCGGGGAAAGAAGGTCGTCCTGTACTTCTACCCGAAAGATGACACCCCGGGGTGCACCGTGGAGGCCTGTTCGTTCCGCGATGGCTCAACCGATATCCAGGCCAAAGGCACGGTAGTGCTCGGCGTGAGTGTGGATTCGGTCGTTTCCCATAAAAGATTCAGGGAGAAATACCGCCTCAACTTCCCCCTGCTTGCCGACACCGAGAAGAGGGTGGTGGAGGCCTACGGCGTGTGGAAGATGAGGTCGCTCTACGGCCGCTCCTTCATGGGAACGGAGCGCACGACGTTCGTGATCGACGAGAACGGGAAGATCGCGAAAGTCTTCCCCCGCGTGAAGGTGGATGGCCACCTCCAGGAGGTTCTGGGAGTGCTGTAGGGGCCGGGCCTTGGTGACTTCCCCGCCGAAGCGGGCCGTCAGATGACCTTGATCTCGTGGTGCTCGCCGAAGACGCTGCGCAGTCGGTCCGAGATCTCGCCCACGGTCGCGTAGCTCTCCACGCACTCGAGGATCGCCGGCATGAGGTTGGCCGTGCCGCGCGCGGCGTCTTCGAGCCTGCGAAGGGCGGCCCGGGCGGCCGCCTCATCGCGTGCGTCGCAAACGGCGCGGAGGCGCTTCTTCTGGGCCTCCTCGATGCGGGGGTCCACTTTCAGGATGGGTTTGTCAAAGACGTGATCGGATTGGCAGACGTTGACCCCGACTACGTTCAGCTCCTTCGTTTCGAGCATGCGCTGGTACTCGGTCGCACTTTGAAGGATCTGAGTCTGGATGTAGCCACGCTCGATCGCCGGTAGAGCCCCGCCCATCTCTTGGATGCGATCCAGCAGGTTCGAGGCGTGCTCCTCGATCTGGTTCGTGACGGATTCAAGGGCCCAACTCCCGCCGAGGGGGTCTATCACATCCGCGACGCCGCTTTCGTGGGCGATCACCTGCTGCGTGCGCAGGGCCAGCATGGCGGACTCCTCCGTGGGCAGGGCGAGGGCCTCATCGTAGGCGTTGGTGTGGAGCGACTGCGCGCCGCCGAGCACGGCCGCGAGGGCCTGGATCGTCACACGGGCCACATTGACCATCGGCTGCTGGGCGGTGAGCGAGCAGCCGGCGGTCTGAGCGTGGAAGCGCAGCATGCACGAACGGGGATCCTTGGCGCCGAACCGGTCCCGCATGAGTCTGGCCCAGAGCCGCCGCGCGGCGCGGAACTTCGCCACTTCCTCGATGAGATTGTTGTGGACGTCGAAGAAGAAGGAGAGCTGCGCGGCAAACCCGTCCACGGGGAGTCCCCGATCGAGAGCGGCCTGCACGTACTGCACCGCGTGGGCGAAGGTGAAAGCCACCTCCTGAACGGCTGTGGCTCCCGCCTCGCGAATGTGGTACCCGCTGATGCTGATCGCATTCCACTGCGGGACGTCTTTCGCGCAGTATTCGATCACGTCCGTCACGAGGCGAAGAGACGCGCGGGGGGGGTAGATGTAGGTCCCACGCGCGACGTACTCCTTGAGGATGTCGTTCTGCACCGTCCCGCGCAGCGCGTTCGGCTGCGCGCCCTGTTTTTTCGCCGCCGCGATGTAGAGGGCGAGAAGCGTGGCCGCCGTCGCGTTGATCGTCATTGAGGTGCTGATCTGCGCGAGGGGGATCTGGGCGAAGAGGTCCTCCATGTCGGCAAGACTCGATATGCTCACGCCCACGCGGCCGACCTCGCCGGCGGCGCGGGGGTGATCGGGGTCGTAGCCCATTTGCGTGGGCAGGTCGAACGCCACCGATAGGCCGGTCTGCCCCTGCGCGAGGAGGTACCGGTAGCGTTTGTTCGTCTCGGCAGCGTTGCCGAAACCCGCGTACTGCCGCATGGTCCAGAAGCGGCTGCGGTACATCGTCGGCTGAATGCCCCGCGTGTAGGGATACTGGCCGGGATATCCGAGACGTTCGAGCGAGTCCGCACCGTCCGCGTCGGAGGGGTCGTACACCGGCTCGATCCGGAGATTCGAGGTCGTCCGGAACTCGGGTTTGCGCTCGGGGACCTTGGCCTTGGCTTTCGAGTAGGTGTCTTGCTCCCAGGCCAGGCGGGCCTTGACGGCCCTGTCCCGACGGGTCCGGCCGAGCCTAGGACGGTGAGGCGGCTCCCGTCTGTCGGCGTGGGCGTTCTTGGGGTTGGTCATGGAGGGGTGGGGGCTCGGGTCACGTATCCTTGCATCGGGCCGCCTCGTCAGCCCTTGGCATCGTCCACCACGAGAAGGACGTCGCCGGAATCCACGGTGTCCCCCTCGCGGGCCTCGACCTTGACGACCCGTCCGTCCTTGGGCGACTTGATCTCGTTCTCCATCTTCATGGCTTCAATGATCGCGATGGTTTCACCGCTGCGGACGGCATCGCCGGCCTTCGGCAGGACCTTGAGCACGCGGCCGGGCATGGGCGAGGGGACCGCGATGCGGCCCTTCTGGGCACCCCGTCGGGCCGCGTGCGCTGCGGCAATGCCGCCGGCCCTCACCTCGACGTCCCACGCGCGGCCGTCGCGCGTGACCTTGACCTTGTCCGGCTCGGACGCCGTCACCGTGAAGGTGTGGTGGCGGCCCTCGATCAGCAGGGAAAGACGTCCGGCTCGCACTCGCAGGACGTCGGCCACGCGTGTCCGCCCCCCGAGGTTGATCTCGATCTTTCGTTCCCCGATCCGCTTGACCTCCAGGTCGTGCTGCCGGCCCTCGACGATGCAGGCGTATTTCATGACCTACTGACGTTTGGAGAATTGGTGAAGCCCCGAGATTGCTTCGCCGGCCCGCGTCGCTTGCGCTCGCGGCTTCGGCTCGCATTGACACCCCCCCTCGTCATGGCGAGAAGGCTCCGCGACAAAGCAATCTCGAAAGGGGATGGATCCATTGTGTCCGGACCTCAAGATGCGGCCCTCAAGCTGGACCGGCGTCCCGCGAGGGTCCACGGACTTGGCCCCTCGGCCGCGCCGGAGGCGGACGGGGACGGGCGCGTGCCCGGTTCCGTATCCTCGAGGAATCGGTGGACCCCGGCCGCGAGGGCCGGCAGCTCCGTGCCTTCGGTGGGGAACAGGGGCGCCGATTTGGATAGATACTCGTCCTCGATGAAGTGCGTGTCGAGATCGCCCTCCCGGAATCGCGGATGGCGCATGAGCCAGCGCAGGAAGGGGATGTTGTGTCGCGTGCCCGCAATCTCGTATTCGGCCAGGGCCCGTTCCATCCGGCGGATCGCCTCCGCACGATCCCGGCCCCAGACGATCAACTTGGCGAGGAGGGGGTCGTAGAAAACGGGGACCGTCCATCCCTCGTAGATCCCGCTGTCCACCCGTACCCAAGGTCCCGAGGGTTCCGTGAGGTGGGCGATCGTGCCGGGCGCCGGAAAGAATTTCTTGAGGGGGTCCTCGGCATAGACGCGGCACTCGATGGCCCAGCCGGTCCTTCGGATCTCCTCCTGGGACCATGGCAGCGGTGCGCCGGACGCGAGCGCGAGCTGGGCGGAAACAAGGTCAATCTGCGTGACCATCTCCGTGACGGGATGCTCCACCTGGAGCCGGGTGTTCATTTCGAGGAAATAAAAGTTCTCCTCGGGGTCCACCACGAACTCGACCGTCCCGGCGTTCACGTAGCCCACGGCCTGGGCGGCGCGAACCGCGGCCTCTCCCATCTTCGTGCGGATGGCCTCGGAGATGAACGGCGAGGGGCATTCCTCCACCACCTTCTGGTAGCGGCGTTGAATCGAACACTCCCGCTCGCCGAGATAGAGGGCGCGGCCGCCGGTGTCCGCGAGAATCTGCATCTCGATGTGCCGCGGTTTGCGGATGTACTTTTCGAGGTAGACGTCGCCGACGCCGAACGCGGACTTAGCCTCGGAGGAGGCCCGTTCGAAGAGCTTGGGGAGGTCCTCCTCTCGATCCACGATCCGCATCCCTTTCCCGCCGCCCCCGCTGGCGGCCTTGAGGAGGACGGGGAACCCGAGGGCCTTCGCCTGCTCTCGGGCTTCCTGCGCGTTCGCGAGGGCCTGACGCATGCCCGGCACGATGGGCACGCCGGCCTCCGCCATGATCTTCCGGGCCGCCGTTTTGGACCCCATCCGTTCGATCGCCTTGGGGGGGGGGCCGATGAAGACGATCCCGGCGTCCGCGCAGGCCTGGGCGAACGCCGCGTTCTCGGAGAGGAAACCGTAGCCGGGATGGATCGCATCCGCCCCGGTCGAGCGGGCGGCATCCAGGATCCGCTGGACATTGAGGTAGCTTTCGCGGGCGGGGGGGGGCCGATCTCGACCGCCTCCTCGGCGGCGAGGACATGAAGGGCCTTGCGGTCGGCCTCGGAAAAGACGGCCACGGAGGGGATGCCCCATTCCTTGAGCGCGCGGATGACACGGACGGCGATCTCCCCCCGGTTGGCCACGAGGACCTTCCGGAAGGGCCGGCGCTCCGGGAGAGAGAACGAAGTGTTGGGACCCACTACCGGGCGATCGAGACGGTGCCCGCTCCGGCCGCGCTCACGCGGGCTTCGTGGCCGAGGCGGAAGATCCCTCCTTGCCGCCCCCACCTCCGGTTTCGCTTGTTTTGCCGGCCCCTGCCGTCTCGCCCTCCTTTTTCTTCTGGGTCGACGAGCCGCCCGAAGCGTAGTCCGTCTTGTACCAACCCGTTCCCTTGAGCACAAAGCTCGTCTGGGAGATCTGCCGGCGCGCGGCCTTCCCGCACTTCGGACACCGTGCGGAG
This sequence comes from Nitrospirota bacterium, assembly GCA_016190245.1. Classification (GTDB taxonomy): domain Bacteria; phylum JACPQY01; class JACPQY01; order JACPQY01; family JACPQY01; genus JACPQY01. The sequence goes on from JACPQY010000078.1 coordinate 42,984, forward strand.
CCGGGTGCGGTGATTTTCTGCACCTTCTCGAAAGTGTGCCGGCAGGAAGAGCAGCTATACTCATAGATCGGCATGGACCCGGTCCTCCTTGGGCGTCTCTACTCCTGGGCGACCACCACGCGGTTCCGCCCGGCGTCTTTGGCGCAGTACAGCGCGTCGTCCGCCAGCCGGATAAGCTGATCGACGTGGGCGACCTTGTGACGGGGCCAGTTCGCCACGCCGAAGCTCACCCGCACGTCGAGCGGGCCGTCTTGGGATGGGAACCCTTCGCGCTCGACCGTCCGCCGCATCTTCTCGGCCGCGGCCACCGCGCCCTCCAGTTCCGTTTCGGGGAGGATCACGGCGAATTCCTCGCCGCCGTAGCGGGCCACGACGTCCGACCCGCGCAGGGCCTGTTTGATGAGAGCGGCCAGATGGGAAAGGACCATGTCGCCCACTTGATGGCCGTGAGTATCGTTGATTTTCTTGAAGTGGTCAATGTCCATGAGGATGAACGAGATCGGCTTCTGGTAGCGGACGGCCCGGCTGAACTCGCGCGAGAGCTCCTCCATAAAGTGGCGGCGGTTGTAGACCTGGGTGAGTTCGTCGATGCTGGCCAGTTCGCGCAGCCGATCGCGGCTTTTCTTGAGCTCCAGGTGGGTCTTTACGCGCGCGCGCAGCTCGGGGCCGCGCTCCTTCCAGCTTCCCTTCTCGACGTAGTCCGAGGCCCCGAGTTCGAAGCAGCGGATCTTGGTCTCCATGTCGCGAGCGCTCGTGAGCATGATGATGGGGATGTCCTTGAACTTCTTGCGCGTCAGGTCCAGGAACTTCAGCCCGTCGATCCCCGGCATGTTCACATCGCAGATGATGAGGTCAACCCGGTTGTGCTGGAGCGACTTGATCCCCTCGGCGCCGCCCGCCGCCTCGTAGCAGTGATCGAAGAGCTGCGCCTCCTGGATGATGGCGAGGATTTCCTGGCGGGTCACCTCCGAGTCGTCGATGACGAGGATCCCCCGCTCGACCGGCTCGGTCTCCTCCGCTCCTCTCTGGACCGGCGCCGCCTCCGGCCTCAGCTCCTGGGGAGAGGCCAAATCCATAACCCTTGATTGTAGGCCAAAGGAGGGGGCCGTACAAGGATGCGGGGCAGAGTCTTTTCCCGGGTCTTGACACAGTGCGTCAGAGTCTCTATTATCGGAAAATACAATACACTATAATAGAAAATGGGCAATCGTGCCGTCTCCGCATCGGGCGCCGCGCTCGGCTTGATGTTCGCCCGAGCGTTGCTACAATACCGTCGGAGTCGCTGGCTTGAGGCAGATTTCGATCTCGGACCTACCCACGGGTGTCACGCTGCTGCATCCCCTTTATCACGGCGGCGGCCAACTCCTTCACTCCAAGGGGGATGTGCTTACCCCCGAGAATTTCGATCTGATGCGGAAGGCGGGCATCCAGTCCGTCTACGAGCTGGGGCCGGAGGACTGGCTGGAGGGCTTCCTCTTCCAATGCCGGTCGGAAGCGGTGCCTGTGAAGGACTTGGAGGTGGGCTCCACGCTGACACACCCCCTGAGCAACGACAAGGGCGTGCTGCTCCTCGAGCGCGGGGTGAAGGTTACCGAGGGGATCAAGCGCGGCCTCATGAGCCGCGGCTACGAGAATCTCTACCGCGAGCGCACGCCCGAGGAGCGCCGGCTCCACGAGGCGGACGCCTACCTTTCGATGGTCCGCCGCGAGCTGGTCAAGCCCTTCAAGCTGGAGGATCTGCGATTCACCGAGAGGGACCTGATCCAGAGCGAGGCCGACATTTCGCTCGCCACGATCGAGCGGCAGCTCCAGGACCTGGACCTCAATGTAAAACCCTCCGGCGCGCCGCTTCACAAGGAGCTCCGCCGCGCGGACAAGACCCGCACCCGCTCCGAGAAGGAGCTGGCGCGTGCCTTCTCCGTCTACCAGGCGTGCCTGGGTCAGGTGGAGAAGATGATGCACATGCTCAAGGAGAACCAGTCCTTCTCCGGGACGCGCGTGGGGGACATGTGCCGCGAGATCATCGGTCTGCTCATCGACGACAAGGAACTCCTTCTCAATTTCACGAACCTCGCCTGGCAGCGGGCCTACCTCCCCTCGCACAGCACCAACACGGCGATCCTGGCCATGAACATCGCCACGGCGCTCGGCTACAGCGCCCCGCAGGTGCTGGAGATCGGGTACGGCGCCCTGCTCCACGACATCGGGATGCTCTGGGTGCCCGAGGAAATCGTCAACAAGAAGGGGCGCCTCACGCCCTACGAGCGCATCGAGGTGAGCAAGCATCCCTATCACGCGGTCACGATGCTGCGGAGGATCCGGGGACTCCCCACGGGCGTCCCCTTGATCGTCTTCCAGGTCCACGAGAGGCTGGACGGCGGCGGCTATCCGCGCCGCAACTCGGAAGAGAAGATTCACCGCTTCTCGAAAATGATCACCGTCGCGGATATCTACGAGGCCCTGACGAAACCGAGACCCTTCCGGGCGGCCTACAAGCCGTACGACGCCATGCGGCTCACGCTCCAGATGGTCTATCGCAAGGAGATCGATGCCGACAGCGTCCGCGCGTTCCTCCAGTACGTTTCGCTGTATCCCATCGGGAGCTTCGTGCGCCTCTCGGACGAACGGGTGGGCAAAGTCATCGGGGCGAACGAGGAGGACTACACGCGCCCGCTCGTGCGGGTCATGTGGCAAGGGGACCAACCGCTGCCGGCGCACCAGGTGGTGGATCTGTACAGGGATCAAACCGTTCACATCGTGGAGGCCCTGCGCAACGCCGATACGTCCGAGGCCCTGTTCGAGGGTTTCTAGTCCCGCTCGCAGAGAGACGCTATCCCGATGAAGTCTTCAAGCTGGAAGTCGTCTTGACCCGAACCATCCAAAGGGGGTTCCCATGAGCAACTGGAAAGACAAGGTCGTCATTACCTGCGCCATCACCGGCGCCCTGGCCAACCGCAAGCAGGCCGAGGGCATCCCGTACAGACCCGAGGAGTACGGCGAGGAGGCGAAACGGGCCTATGACGCGGGGGCGGCCGTCGTTCACGTGCACGCCCGCGAAGAGGACGGGACCCCTTCGATGAGGCCGGAGATGTACCGCCGCGAGCGCGACGAAATCCGAAAACGCTCCCCCATCATTCTCAACTTTTCCACGGGCGCGATCGGCATCCCGCCCGAGCAGCGCATCGCGCACATCCGTGAGCTCCAGCCCGACATCGGCGCGCTCAACATGGGCAGCGTCAACTACCTGAAGTACAGCGAAAATCGCAAGAGCTTCGTCTGGGATTTCACGTTCCAGAACAACATGAACGAGGTCACGTTCTTCCTCACCGAGATGAACAAGGCCGGCGTGAAGCCGGAGTGTGAGTGCTTCGATACGGGGCACGTGGTCAACTCCCACCACCTGATCCACATGGGCATCCTCAAGGCGCCGCCGGACTACAGCCTCATCCTCGGCAGCGGCGGGATCGCGCCCGAGCCGGAGGATCTGATGCATATCGTTCGCAAACTCCCGCCGGGGGCGACGTGGAAGACGATTCCCGTCAGCCACGCCACGTGGCGACTCACCGCCCAGGCGATCGTCATGGGTGGGAACATCCGTGTCGGATTCGAGGACAACTTCTATCTCCCGAACGGGAACAAGGCGCGGTCGAACGGCGAGCTGGTGGAGGCGGCCGCGAACCTGGCCCGGGTGATCGGGCGCGAGGTGGCGAGCGTGGACGAGGCCCGGCAGATCCTCGGCCTCCCGGCGCGCAGCGCCTCTTCCGCAGCCTCCGCCGCGTAGCCATGGGCGCGCTCGAGTTCTGGCAGGCCCAGGTCGAGGACCTGGAGAAGCGTCGGAGCCGCGCCTGCGCAGGGGGCGGCCCGGAGAAGGTGCAGCGGCAGCACGATCGCGGCAAGCTCACCGCCCGCGAACGAATCGATCTCCTGTTCGACACGGGCACGTTCGTGGAGATGGGCGTGCACGGTACCCAGATGATGACGGACGAGTACGCGGCGGCGGACGGCGTCGTGGCCGGCTACGGAAAGGTGAACGGCCGCCCCGTCTGCGTCATCGCGTACGACTTCACTGTCTTTGGCGGCTCGATGGGTCAGGTGGGCGAGACGAAGGCCACGCGCATGCGCGAGCTCGCCTTGAAGGAGCGCATGCCGCTCGTCTGGCTCGTGGATTCCGGCGGGGCCCGCATTCGCGGGGCCTCGGGTCTTCATCCGGACATGGTCTCCCTCTTTGCCGGAACGGGCCACCTTTTCCGGGAGGAAGTCATCATGAGCGGCGTCGTCCCTCTGGTCGCCGCGATGATGGGTCCCGGCATGGCCGGCACGGCGTACATCCCCGGCCTCGCCGATTTCGTGCCCATGGTGAAGAACGTCAGCTCCATGGCGCTCGGCGGCCCCCCGCTCGTGAAGGCCGTCACGGGAGAGGACATCAACGAGAACGAACTCGGCGGCGCCAAGGTCCATTGCGAGATGAGCGGCTGCGGGGACCTCGAGGTCGAAAACGACCAGGAGTGCATCAAGATCGTCAAGGACTACCTCAGCTATTTCCCCCTCCACAACGGCGAAAAGCCCCCCATCGTCCCTTGCGACGATCCGATCGACCGCCGGGACGAAGAGGCGATGAAGGTGGTGCCCGACAATCCGCGCGGCGCCTACGACATGCACAAGCTCATCAAGATCATCGCGGACCACGGGAAGTTTCTTGAGATCAAGCCGAAGTGGGCGCGCAATCTCGTCACCTGCCTCGCCCGGATCGGTGGCCGCCCCTGCGGGATCGTGGCCAACAACCCGCTGCACTACGGCGGCGTGCTGGACGTGAACGCTTCCGACAAGGCGGCGCGGTTCATCTGGCTGTGCGACGCCTTCAACATCCCGCTCGTGTTCCTCCAGGACGTTCCCGGTTTCATGGTGGGCAGCAAGGTGGAGAAGGAGGGGATCATCCGGCACGGCTCGAAGATGCTGTTTGCCGTGAGTGAGGCGACCGTGCCCAAGCTCACCGTGGTCGTTCGTAAGGCCTACGGCGCGGGCTACTACGTGATGTGCGGGCGGGCCTTCGAGCCCGATCTCATCGTCGGCTGGCCCACGGCGGAGATCTCCGTGATGGGCGCGGAGGGGATGGTCGGCATCTTCGGCCGCAGCTCTAAGGCGGCGGAGATGAGCGAGGAGGCGAAGAAGAACATGGCCGAGATGATCAAGCCGTACATCAACGCGTACAAGTCGGCCGGCTGGGCGCTGGTGGATGACATCATCGATCCGCGCGAGACGCGCCTCAAACTGGCCCGCGGACTCGAGATGTTCTGGAATAAGACGGTCGAACGGCCCTGGCGCAAGCACGGCGTGCTCCCGGTGTGATTCACGAGCCGGGAGCCGCGAGCAGGGGCCCCAGCCCGCCCGCGTTTCCGGTCGCGTTGAGCTCGGCCCGGTCGCGTGCTACGCTGAGGGCATGAGGGAGATCGTCGTGCCGGTTCGCATCAGGGGCAGCCGTGGCCAGAGGCGGGTGAAGATGCTTTTTGACACGGGTGCCACGTCGACGTTCCTTCGCGCAGACATTGCCAAGTCCGTCGGGGCCCTGGTCAGGAACCCCAAACCGATACCGGTTTTCCTCGCAGACGGATCTAAGGGCAAGCCGGTCCGAGCGAGCCTGAACATCCTGATTGAGCTGAAGGGCGTCTGGATGCCGGTATCGGCGAATGTCCTCGAGGAATCATCGTGCGAATTGATCCTGGGCTGTTTCGACATGGAGCAGTATGACGTTCGGCCCGTCCCCCGGAACGGGACCTATACGATTCCAAAGCCCAAACTCCTGGCGAAGCTGATCTGAAACAAGTCGTTCCCCACCTCTGGCTTCTCGAATCCGGGGGGTTCGTTAACTCGTACCTCGCCGATTCGGATGGAGAGCTGTTCGTGGTGGATGCAGGTCCGCCGGGGAAGTTCCGGGAGTACGTCGGCGAGATCAAGGCCGGCGGGTTCGATCCGAAGTCCATCCGGAAGATCGTCATCACCCACTATCACCCCGATCATCTGGGAAATGCCTCGGGCTACTTCAAGCTCGGGATCGAGCAGATCCTCATCCATGCCGAGGACTCGGATGTCTTGACCGGCGCCCGGCCCGTGCCTCGGGGGAAGGGGACCGTGGGCGCCGCGCTGAGCTTCGTGTTCGATCGCTACCTTTTCCGGTTCGAGCCCGTGGCAGACGTCAAAACCCTCCGGGAGGACGAGTCCGTGGATTCGGCCGGGCGCTGGAAGGTGTTGCGCACAGCCGGCCACACGCCGGGATCGTGTTCGCTCTACAACGAGGCTGAGAAGGTCCTGATCTGCGGAGATGCGCTCAATACCCGGATGAACCGCCTCACGGGCCCTTCACCGCTCTTCACGGCGGACACGCGCCGGGCCTGGGAGAGCGTGCGCAAGCTGGCCGCGTTGGAGATCGAAACGCTCGCCTGTGGCCACGGCCACCCGATCCCTTCCGGCGCGGACCGCCGCCTGCGCGACCTCGTCGGGGAGATCTGAGAGAGCGTGTGGAGGGGGAGGGCGGACGGCGTCGATGTTGACATGTGTCGTGTCTGTGAATACAATGACCCCTATGGTCAAGACGCAAGTTTACATGCCTGAGGCGGAGCTCGAGGAACTCCGTCGGCTGGCGCGCAGCAGGGGTCGACGGCTCGCTGACTTGGTGCGGGAGGCTGTGCGACGCGTTTGGCTCCGGCCCCCGAAGGAGGGCCCTGTCGGATTGTTCAACGGGGAACTGAGGGGCAGTTCGGTCGACCACGACTCCGCCTTCGACGATCTTTGAATCACTCGGCCGGTCCGACGTTCGTCGACAGCGGCGCCTGGATTGCCCTTGCGGATGTACAAGACCCTTTGCATCCGCGCGCTCGTGTTTGTTGGCAGGAACTGGGGCGGGAGGGGGCGCGATTCGTCACTTCCGTCCCCGTCATCATCGAAACGTTTACGTACTTGGACCGTAAGGGCTCGCGCGACCGCGCCTTGCGCTGGAAGGCCAGCCTGTCAGGCGTAAAGCGATTCGAGATCCTTGGCCTCGGCACGGCCGACCTGGCCAGGGCATGGGCGTACCTCGACAGGAGGGAATTCCACAAGCTGAGCCTGGTGGACGCCACGAGCTTCGTCCTGATGGAAAAGCACCACATCCGAACCGCCTTCACATTCGATACGCACTTCGCCTCGGCGGGATTTCGCTGCGTGGGGTGAGGCCGGGCGGCGATGGCCAAGCCCCCGTCGAAGCGGCCGGGCATCCGGTGGAGTCGGTCCGAGCGTCAAACCGCCGGAACCGAGTTCTCCGAGCGAGTTGAGACCCCAGCACTGGACGCTCCCATCACGAAGAGTGACACAGGTGTGGGCGGACCCAGCCGCGAGAAGCGCAGCCGAGGTGATCCCTCCCAGTTGGACAGTGGTTGGACTGTCTGATGTGGTCCCGATCCCGAGTTGTCCGAACTGGTTACGCCCCCAGCCCGGTCCAGAGTGTCAGCACTCCCTCAAGGTCCGACACTGCGACCGGGCTGGGGGCGTGGGTGAAGGTGCCCGATCCGACTTGGCCCCAGGAATTGCGGCCCCAGCAGTAGACGCTTCGATCCGGCAGAATGGCGCAGGCATGCTCGTTCCCGGCGACGATGACCGGCGCTCCGGCTGGAAGCGCCACCGGTTGGGGTCGAGCAAACCGTTGCCCGTCGCCGCAGGTTGAATCTCCGCAGGGTCCGGGGACACATTTCATGTTCGGCCGGCACGCCGCCTTCAAGTCCGATCGGTCCGGGTCAAAGTCGGCGGTGCAATCGGAGTCTGTTGAGCAGACGCATCCTGCCGGTTCATAGCGTTCGGGATCGCAGCCCTTGTCCTGGATGCACGGAACAACTCTCTCCCAGCAAGCACAGATGCAGCCAAACCACTCCGGGTCTGCTTTGCACGTGTCGGTGCATGAGAGCCAGTTGCCCATGCATGAAGGTGGACCGGATTCAGGGCACGAACTACTCGCCGGTTGGAACGGACCTTCCGCCACGGAGGTGGACTCGGGCTTTGCCCGTGGCTGGCAAGCCATGCCGTCCAGGAAGCAGGATAGGCTGACGAGCGTCCCGAGGAAGAACCCGGCGAGGCGCCGGCCGCCGCCTGCGCGACCTCGTCGGGGAGGTTTGAGGCAACCCGGCTCCGGTCTCACCGCGCGCTCCACATAGCGATCACGGCTGGTTCCGTCCGCTTGGACGGGTGCGGTTGAAGGGGGTGAAATCAAGGTGTCGAGGGCTTGCATGGCTAGTGCCGGTGTGCTTAGCTGACCCAGTAACACATCTTTGGAAGGCTGACCTCTCACTGCCAGGGGGTGCAAGATGAAGAAACGGGGGTTCCCTTCGGCAACGGCCCTGTGTGCTCTGGCCATCTTCTATTCCGGATCGTTCGCCGTGGCGGCTGGTCTGGAAGTGAGGGAGGCTGTTGTGGCGCTGGGTGTGGAGAACAGGCAGCCCACGGGGTCCGGAACGTCCTTTCCTGCGGACGTGGGAAGGCTCTCTGCCTTCACACGCATCGAGAGTGTGGAGGAACGGACGACGGTGAAGCACGTCTGGTACCACGGTGATCGCAAGATGTTCGAAATGGTCCTCGAGGTCGGCCCGAAATCCTGGCGCACGTGGAGCAGCAAGCGGATCCTTCCCGAGTGGACGGGCGAGTGGCGTGTGGAGGTGCTCTCTCCTGATGGGACGCTGATGAAGAAGCTTGTGTTTTCGATCGAGCCGGCGGGTGGTCGAGAGTAGTCCCCCAGGATACCCGGGCATGCCCTCCGGTCAGGTCTGGAAAGCGACGTTGAGACGCACGGGCGAAGCCCTCCGACGAATCGGCCGGCAGTTTTTCGGCAGCTCCACCTGGGCGCCACCGCCTTGGTGGGACGGGGCCCGACGAGCCCGGGCTGCCGTGGTCAGTTGGGAAAGGTCCCACGAGAAAGCCATCAGGCGGTACGCAGTGGTGCTTGCGGCGCTGGCCCTCGTTTCCGGCGGAATCTATGGCTGGTACGTCAGCCGCCCGCGCCCGTCGAGAGTTGCCGTCACGATCGTCCCTCCGGGCCCCACCAAGCTGGAGAAGGACGCCAAACCCGATCCGCTGAAGATCAGGTTCACTGCTTCAGCGGCTCGGCTGGAGGACGTGGGAAAGGACGTCACCAAGGGTATCCGCCTCGATCCTCCCCACTCAGGCGTCTGGACCTGGGTCTCCGACCAGGATCTGACTTTTCAGCCTTCCGAAGACTGGCCCGTCGGGCAGGAATACCGCCTTGCATTTGACCGCACGGCGGTTGCCGGTCACGTCCTGCTCGAAGAGTACGAAATCGAGTTCTCCTCGGCGCCGTTCGAGGTCTCCATCGAGAGCACGGAACTCTACCAGGACCCGGAGGATCCCAAGCTGAAGAAAGTCGTTTCGACCATTTCGTTCAGCCACCCTGTGGATCCCGCAGAGCTCGAGCGCCGCGTCCGTCTTCGCATGAAGGACCAGTCCGAGGGCTTTCTGGGGTTGGGAGCTGAGGAGTTCGATCGATCCATCACCTACGACAAGTTCAAAGGGAAAGCCTTTGTGCATTCGGGACCGGTTGCCATTCCGCTCAAGGCCGGTTTCATGGTGGTGACGATCGAACCGGGTGTGCGGTCTGCGCGTGGCGGTCCTCCGTTCGACGAAAAGCTGGAAGCAAAAGTTGAGATCCCCGGGATGTATGAATACTTCAGGGTGGATTCAGCCGAGCTCACGGTCGTCACGAACGAAAGATACGAACCGGAGCACGTCCTGGTCTTGACGCTGACGGACGGCGTCGAAAGCCCCGCGATTCGGAACAGGCTCACGGCCCATCTCCTCCCGAAGGACCTGCCTTCGATCCAGGGGCGCGCGGCGATCAAGGACTACCGTTGGGGTGATGAGGCCATCGTGGGGCCTGAAGTTCTCGGGGCATCATCCCCGATTGGGCTCGATGCCCTGCCCACGGACCGGGTGTTCGCGACGGTGCACAGCTTCAGGTACGCCCCCGAGCCCGGGCGCTACGTCTATGTTCGGCTGGAGAAGGGACTCGTATCTGGCGGCGGCTACGTTCTGGCCGAAACCTACGACGAGATCGTGCGTGTGCCGCCGTTCCCTCGCGGCCTCAAGATCATGGCGGAGGGGGCGATCCTCAGCCTGGCGGGAGAGAGGAAGCTCTCGATCGTTTCCTACGGGATCGAGGCCGTCCGTTTCAGTGTTTCGCGCGTCCTGCCGGGGCAGATCAATCACATCGTCAGCCAGACCTACGGGAAGTTCCAGAACCCCAGCTTTCAGTTCTACCGTTTCGGGTCGGAGAACCTGTCCGAGACCTTCGTCGAAACGCGCGTCTTTGCCCAAGCAGACCCTCGGAAGCCCCAATACACGTCACTGGACCTTTCCAGATACCTCATGGGCGCCGGTGAGTCGAGGCGCGGCCTCTTCTTCCTTGAGATCGAGAGCTGGGACCCCAAGCGGAACAAGACGACGGGTCTGAGCGACAGGAGGATGATCCTGGTGACGGACCTTGGACTCCTCGTGAAGGAAGCCCAGGACGGCAGTCGGCACGTCTTCGTTCAATCCATCGCAAGCGGTAGGGCAGTGGGAGGCGTCCAGGTCCAGGTGATCGGGAAGAATGGCGTGGCGATCGTCACCCAGGCGACGGGAGGGGACGGCTCGGCCTCCTTCCCGGACCTGGCCGACTTCGAGCGGGAGAGGACGCCCACCGCCATCGTCGCCACGGACGGGCATGATCTTTCATTTATCCCCTACGATTGGGCCGAGCGGCGCTTGGAGTTCTCCAGGTTCGAGACGGGCGGCAGTGTGACCGGAAAGGAGCCGGACCGCTTGCAGGCGTATCTCTTCTCCGACCGGGGCATCTACAGGCCGGGGGACGAGATCAGGGCCGGCCTGATCGTCAAGGCGTCCGACTGGAGGAAAGAACTCGCAGGAGTCCCTCTGGAGGTGGTCATTACCGACGCTCGAGGGCTTGGCGTCCAGAAGAATAAGATCAGGCTCTCCGCGGCGGCATTTGAGGAAATCCACTACCGGACCGAGGAGAACGGGCCGACCGGGGCCTACGGGATCAGTGTCTACATTGTGAAGGACGAGAAGCGGGCGGGTCTCCTGGCCTCCACGCAGGTGCGAGTGGAGGAGTTTCTTCCCGACCGCATGACCATCACGACCCACCTGTCGCGGGAGAGTCTGGAAGGATGGGTGGACCCGAAAGGGCTCAAGGCACTCGTCTCGCTCAGGACCCTCTTCGGGACGCCCGCCGCCGGCCGACGGGTGTCGGCGAGCCTGATCCTCAAGCCCGCTTCCCCCACGTTCAAGCGATACAAGGACTACACGTTTCTTGACCCCACCCGGGAGAAGAAGAGATCCTTCTCGGACCGACTTGAGGATGAGGAGACGGACGAACAGGGTGAGGCAGAGTTCGATCTTGCCCTGGAGCGGTTCGACAGGGCCCTGTATCGGCTGAGTTTCCTTGCGGAAGGCTATGAGGCCGGCGGCGGGCGGGGGGTCTCCTCCGAAAGCTCCGCCCTCGTGTCGGACCTGCCGTATCTCCTCGGCTACAAGCCGGATGGCGGCCTCCAGTACATCAAGCGGGGAAACGTCAGGCACGTGCACGTCATCGGGGTGGATCCGGAACTCAAGCAGATCGCGGCCGACGGTCTGACCGCGCAGGTTGTGGAAGAACAGTACGTCTCGGTGCTGGTCCGACAAGAGAACGGGACCTACAAATACGAGTCGGTCCGAAAGGAAGTGCCGGTCTCCAGCGAAACCGTTTCGATCCCCTCGGGCGGTCTTCAGTTCAAACTGCCCACGGACACGCCCGGCGACTTCGCCCTATCGTTCAAGGACAAACGAGGGACGGAACTTCTGCGCGCGGGTTTCGCGGTCGTGGGGAAAGCCGATCTCACCCGTTCGCTCGACCGGCACGCGGAGTTGCAGGTCACGCTGAACAAGACGGATTACGCCCCTGGTGAAGAAATCGAGATGCAGGTACGGGCGCCCTACACCGGCGCCGGTCTGATCACGATCGAACGGGAAAAAGTGTTCGCCCACGAGTGGTTCCTCGCAAACACCACGAACACGGTCCAGCGTATCCGCGTGCCGCAGGAACTGAAGGGGAACGGCTACGTGAATGTCGCTTTCGTACGATCCCTCGCGTCTCCGGAAATCTTCATGAGCCCCCTGAGCTACGCGGTCGTCCCGTTCACGGTCAGTCTCGAGCAGCAGACCCATGCGGTGGAGCTGGACGCCCCGGACCTCTCGCCCCCCGGCGTCCCGTTCCGAATTCGATATCGTGGTTCACATCGCGGCAAGATCGTCGTCTTCGCCGTGGACGAGGGGATCCTTCAGGTCGCCGGGTACAAGACGCCCGATCCCCTGTCCAAGTTCTTTCAGAAGCGGGCCTTGGAAGTGGACACCTCGCAGATCGTGGACCTCATCCTGCCGGAGTTCAGGCATCTCCTTGCGTTGTCCGCTCCCGGCGGGGATGAATACGAGGCGCTGGGCAAGAACCTCAACCCGTTCAAACGGAAGCGGGACCGGCCGGTGGCTTACTGGTCGGGGATACTGGATGTGGGGCAGGATTGGAGGGAGGTCGTCTACGACATTCCGGACTACTTCAACGGCACCCTCCGGATCATGGCCGTCGCCGTCGCCCCGGCCGCTGTCGGCGCGGCCGAAAAGAAAAGCCTTGTTCGCGGGCCATTCGTGCTCAATCCAACCGTGCCCACGTTCGTCGCCCCCGGCGACGAATTCGAGGTCGGCTTGGCCGTCCACAACAACGTCGAGCAGTCCGGCGACGCCGCCCAAGTGGCGGTCGAGGCACGCGCATCCGAACACTTGGAGATTCTCGGGAGCGCACGGGAAGTCGTTTCCATTGACGAAGGGAGGGAGCGTGTATCGGCGTTCAGGGTGCGGGCCAGGGACCATCCGGGAGGCGCCACACTAACCTTCAAGGCTTCGCTGGGGAGAAAGAGCTCCACGTCCGTGTTGGGCTTGAGCGTCAGACCTGCCGTCGCTTACTTGACGACCATCGCAGGCGGGCATGTGCGCGGAGGGAAAGCGGAGGTTCCCGTTCCCCGAAAGCTCTATCCGCACTATCGCCTGCTCGAGGTGTCCGTCTCGACCGTTCCCCTGATCCTTGCGCGGGGCCTGACCGAGTACCTGAACCGATTCCCATACGGCTGCACGGAGCAGCTCGTCAGCCGCGCCTTGCCCGCGCTGGTCCTCAGCGGACGCCCCGAGTTCGGGACCGACCAGGATGCGGCAAGGGCCTCTCTCCAGGAAGCCATGAGGATCCTGAGCGCACGTCAGAATGCCGAGGGCGCCTTCGGGTTCTGGGCCGCCAACTCGCATGTCTCCCCTTTCCAAACGGTCTACGCCCTGCTCTTCCTGACGGAGGCCAGGGAGCGGGGACATCCGGCGGCCGATGACATGCTGACCAGGGGCTACCCCTACCTGGAATCGCTGGCCCGGGAGGAACCGGAGACCCTGCCGGATGCGAGGGGCCGAGCCTTTGCGATCTACTTGCTTGCCCGTGGCGCGCGGGTCGTCACCACCGAAGCGAATACGCTCAGGAACTGGCTGGAAAAGAACCACCGGAACGCATGGGAAAAGGATCTCACGGGCGTTCTCCTGGCCGCCACCTACAAGCTTCTAAAGATCGAAGGGCAGGCGGAGTCCCTGATCAAGGAATCGCGCCTCGGTGACCTGCAGGAAGCGGACTACGAGAGCTACTATGACGGTCTGTTGCGCGATGCGGGATATCTGTTTGTCCTCTCCCGCCATTTTCCGGAGCGGCTCCGGTCACTGAGCGCCGACGATCTCCTGAAACTTGCCGAACCGATCACTCAAGAGCGATTCAGCACGATCTCGGCGGGTATGGCCATACTCGCGCTGGACGCCTACACGTCGGCTGTGGGTGCCCCTCGGCCCGACGCCATCGCGCTCACGGAAATTCACGAAAACGGCCGCTCTGTGCCGGTCTCCTTGCCCGAAGGTCTCTTCCCCAAGGCCGCTTTCTCGCCCGAGGCCGTTAAGCTTCACCTCAAGACGACGGACCGGTCCCTGATCTTCTACCAGGCCGTGCAGGCGGGGTTTGAGATCGGACTCCCGCCGGTGAAGATCACGAACGGTATCGAAATCCACCGCGAGATCCGTGCCCCAGGGGGGATCGAGACCGACAGCACCCGCCTCGGCAACGAACTGGAGGTGCGCCTGAAAATCCGCAGCTTGGATGATCGGGTGCATGCGGACGTGGCCGTTGTGGATCTCCTCCCAGGAGGTTTTGAGGTCAAGCTCGATCCCGAGGATGGCGTGGAAAAGGGTTTGCGGATAGGTGTGAGGGGAACATCGTGGCGACCCGACTACGCGGACGTGCGGGAGGACCGCGTGCTGCTGTTCGGGACCGTCCCCGGGAGGACCTCCGAGTTTGTCTACCGGATCGGCGCAACGAACAAGGGGACCTATGTCGTGCCTCCCGTGTTTGCGGAGGCCATGTACGATCGTTCAGTCCGGGCGCGGGGTCTGGCCGGGAAGATCGTGGTGGGGGATCGCGAGTGAAGCACGCGGCCCGGCGCGCCTTCGCCGTCGGGCTGGCTCTGCTGGTCGCCGTCGCGGCGGTCCCCAAACCGCCCTTGCGCGCGGGCCTGAGCTTCTCACAGGCGGTATGTGACCGCGAAGGCCACCTCCTCCGCCTCACGCTTGCGTCGGACGAACGGTATCGCCTCTGGGTGCCGCTGGCCGAGATGGCCCCCGACCTGGTCGAAGCGACGGTCCTGCACGAAGACCGATTCTTCAGGTGGCATCCGGGTGTCAACCCCCTGTCGCTCTTGCGGGCCGCTTGGCGGACGTACGTGGCGCGCGACAGAAGGATGGGGGGATCCACCCTCACGATGCAGCTTGCGAGGATCCGTTACAGGATCCAGTCGCGCACGGTCGGCGGGAAACTCGCGCAGGTCATTCGAGCCCTCCAACTCGAAAGGCACTACTCCAAGGACGAGATCCTGGAGGCCTATCTGAACCTGGCGCCTTACGGACAGAACATCGAAGGAGTAGGAACGGCAAGCTTGGTCTATTTCGGCAAGGAGGCGAAGCGCCTGACCCTGCAGGAGGCCCTGACCCTTGCCGTGATCCCCCAAAGCCCAGCGAAACGGCGCATGCGGGCGGAGGCCGGGTCTGTCCATTCGCGGCCGTACGGGCAACCGGCCCGGTCCAGGCTTATCCACCGATGGCTGGGGGAACATGCCGAAGCCGCGAAGGAACTGGATCACCTGGAGCATCCGATGGCCGTCCGCGGTCGCTCAAGCCTGCCTTTCGAAGCCCCGCATTTCGTGGATGCACTGCTCCAAGACGACGCGGCTCGAACGGACCATCTCATTTCGACCCTCGATCTTCGGTTGCAGAAGCTTTTGGAGAGAAGGGTGCAGGGCTATGTGGCCGAACAGCGCGGAATAGGCATCCAAAACGCCTCCGCGCTCCTGCTGGACTTCCGGACCATGGAGGTTTTGGCAGCGGTGGGGTCGGCAGAGTACCGAGACGAAGCGATCCAAGGGCAGGTGAACGGGTACAAGGCGCGGCGGTCTCCGGGATCGCTACTCAAGCCGTTCGTTTACGCCTTGGCGATGGATCAGGGACATGTCCATCCGATGACCATGCTGAAAGATGCCCCCTCGAGCTTCAGGGGGTTCAATCCGGAGAACTTCGAGAGGGATTTCGAGGGGCCCGTCAAGGTGCGCGATGCGCTGATCAGGAGCCGGAACGTGCCGGCCGTGCAGGTGGGGGCCAGACTCCGCGATCCGGACTTTTACACGTTTCTCAGGCAGGCCGGCGTGGATTTGCCGCTGGGTCCAGACCACTACGGGCTCGCCCCGATCTTGGGGGGAGCCGAGGTCACGATGGAAGACTTGGCGAGGCTCTACGCCATGCTGGCGAACGAGGGCACCCTTCAACCATTGAAAACGAGACGCGATCAGCGGTCCGAAAGCACACGGCGGGTTCTGAGTCCTGAAGCTACGTTCCTGGTTCTTGACATCCTCAAGGACGTTCCGCGGCCGAGACAGGGGTACAAGCCCGAATGGACACGCGATTCGATGCCCCTGTATTGGAAGACGGGCACATCTTCAGGTTTCAGGGACGCGTGGTCCGTGGGCATCTTCGGCCAGTATGTCCTGGCGGTTTGGATGGGGAACTTCGAAGGCGGCGGAAACCCCGCGCTCGTCGGTGTTGAACTCGCCGCACCCCTTTTCATCCGAGTGATTGATGCGCTGCGCCCCTACGCCGAGGAACAGGGGCTCGTGGGGCCGGCCAGGATCGGCCGTCTCACGAAAGTTGGCGTCTGTGCCCTGTCGGGCGCCATTCCGACTCCCCAGTGCCCGCACGTGATTCAGACTTGGTTCATCCCGGGGGTATCGCCGATCCGTCGCTGCGAGATGCACAGGCAGCTCGAAACGGAGGCTCCTTGGGCTCGGGATGCGTGCTCAGAAGAGCTGCAGGTGAGTCGCCACGCCTACGAGTTCTGGACGACCGACCTCTTGGAGATCTTTCGTCAGGCAGGGATTCCTCGTCGCTTGCCGCCGGCCGCAAAGTCCCCCTGCACGGTTGACGGGTCACCCGACCGAGGACGACCTCCGCGGATCTCCTCCCCGGTTGCGGATCTCGTTTACAACGTGCGCTTGCGGGAGACCGGCGAGCAGCCGGTCCCGCTCAATGCTGTGACCGATGCGGACGCGAGCGAGGTTTTCTGGTTCGCCGATGAGAGGTTCCTGGACAGGGCGCCTGTTGGGTCCACCCTTTTCTGGGCTCCCAAGGCCGGGACTTATGTGCTGCGCGTTGTGGATGATCGCGGGCGATCGGATTCTCTTGTCGTCCACGTGGCGCTCGTCGAGTAGCCCCATCGCCTCGCAGTCCAACGCACCCGTGCGGGCGTTTCGCGGGTGCCTGAGCCGTGCTATAAAGATAGGTTCCATGCCGGACACTGTGTACTTGGTGGACGGGACGTCGCAGATCTACCGCGCGTTCTACGCCATCAAGGCTCTGTCCACCTCCTCGGGCCTTCCGACGAACGCAATCTACGGATTCACGCAGATGCTCCTCAAGCTCCTTCAAGACCGGCAGCCCAAGTATCTCGGGATGGCGTTCGACACGAAGGGCGAGGTGTTCCGCGACAAACTCTACGACCAGTACAAGGCCAACCGTCCGCCGATGCCCGACACCTTGGTGCCGCAGATCCCGTTCATCAAGGAGATCGTGAAAGGGTTTGCCGTCCCCATCCTGGAGCGGGAAGGTTTCGAAGCCGATGATGTGATGGCCACGCTGGCCGTTCGCGCGGCGTCCGAAGGGCGCGACGTCCTGATCGTCACGCGGGACAAGGACATGATGCAGATCGTGGGCGACAAGATCGCGCTGTTCGATCCCTTCGAGCACAAGGTGACGGACCGGCAGGGCGTGATTCAGAAACTCGGCGTGGCCCCCGAACAGGTGGCGGACTTCCTCGGACTGGCGGGCGACGCGGTGGACAACATCCCGGGCGTTCCCGGCATCGGTCCCAAGACGGCGGCGAAACTCCTTCAGGAACACACCAGCATGGACCGGATTCTCGAGACAGTGGAAGGCTGGCCGGAGGGCGCGGTGAGATCGAAAATCATCGAGAACCGCGAGCAGGCGCTCAAGTCGCGAGAACTGGCCCGGCTCCGGACGGACCTGGACCTGGGCGTCGGCACCGAAGGCCTCGCGGTGGGCAAGTGGAGCCTCGCCGACCTGAAGAGGATCTTCGGCGAGCTGGAGTTCCGGAAGCTGGCCGCACAGGTCGAAGGCCCGCTCGGGCTTTTCCGGTAGATGGGCATGGCGGCGCAACGGTTGGGCAAGAAACAGGTTCCCGCGGGCGGGGCTCGCCACAAGCTGGGCTCGTGGATCACCATCCGCGGCGCGCGCGAGCACAACCTCAAGAACATAGACCTCTCGATCCCCCGCGATCGGCTCGTCGTGTTGACCGGCGTCTCCGGCTCGGGCAAGTCGTCGCTCGCGTTCGACACCCTCTACGCGGAAGGTCAGCGCCGGTACGTCGAATCCCTCTCCGCCTACGCGCGGCAGTTCCTGGAGCAGATGGACAAGCCGGACGTGGACGCGATCGAAGGGCTTTCCCCCGCGATTTCCATCGAGCAAAAGACCGTGTCCAAGAACCCGAGATCCACGGTCGCCACGGTCACCGAAATCTACGACTACCTGCGGCTCCTCTTCGCGAGGGCGGGGACGCCCCACTGTTATCAGTGCGGCCGGGTCATCAAGAGCCAGACGGTGCAGCAGATGGCCGACCGCATCCGCACGATGCCCGAGGGGACCCGCTTCAATCTGCTGGCTCCGATCGTGCGGGCGCGAAAGGGCGAATACCGCAAGGAACTTGACGAGCTGAGACGGGCCGGATTCGCCCGCGTGAAAGTGGATGGACGTCTCCTCGATCTCTCGGAGCCGATCGAGATGGACAAGAACCGGAAGCACGACATTGACCTGGTGGTGGATCGCCTCGTGGTGAAAGCGGACTCGGGCGCGCGGCTCGCCGACTCGCTCGAGACCGCGCTCAAGTACTCGTACCTGGCGCCCGGGAAGTCCGGCGGCCTCGTCCGGGTGGTGGTGGTGGACGACCAGGGGCGGGAGACCGAATCCCACCTCTTCAGCGAGCGCTACGCGTGCGTGGAGTGCGGCATCAGCTACCCGGAAATGACGCCGCGGATGTTCTCGTTCAACAGTCCGCAAGGGGCGTGCCCCGAGTGCACGGGCCTCGGCACGCAGCTCTTCTTCGATCCGCAGCTCGTCGTGCCCAATCCCTACCTTTCGCTGCGGGAGGGGGCGATCGCGCCGTGGCAGGATTGGGAGCCCACCGATCTAGAGGCCCATCTCGATCCGGTGGCCCGGCGCCACGGGTTCAGCCTCCACACGCCTTTCTGCGATCTCTCGGCGGCTCATCAGCGACTCATTCTCTATGGCGAAGGGGCGGGCCGCCACGCGACCGACTCTTCCGCCTCGCGCCTCTCCGCCGCTGATTCCTCCGGCTCACGGCTCTCCGCCCGATGGCGGGCTCGCGGCTCGCGGGCCTGGCCCGGCGTCATCCCCATGCTCGAGGAAAAGTACCGCGATCTCGAGGGGAGCTGGCATCAATGGGAACTGGAGCGGTTCATGGGCGAGAAACCCTGCCCGGAGTGCCGCGGGGGCCGCCTGCGCCGAGAAAGCCTGGCCTTCCGTGTGGGCGGAAAAAACATCTACGAGGTGACGTGCCTGACCATCCTCGAGGCCGAGGCCTTCTTCAAGTCGCTCGCCTTGGAGGCGCGGGAGGCTGAGATCGGCCGCCGTGTCCTGAAAGAGGTCCGCGAGCGGCTCAAGTTTCTCACCGACGTGGGTCTGGATTATCTCACGCTCCACCGGCCATCGGCCACATTGGCGGGCGGGGAGGGACAGCGCATCCGCCTCGCCTCCCAGATCGGCTCCCACCTCGTGGGCGTGCTGTACGTGCTTGATGAGCCCAGCATCGGCCTCCACCAGAGGGACAACCGCAGACTCTTGCAGACCCTCGCCCGATTGCGCGATCTGGGGAACAGTGTCGTCGTGGTGGAGCACGACGAGGAAACCATCCGGACCGCCGACTACGTGGTGGATCTGGGGCCCGGCGCGGGCGTCCACGGCGGTGAGGTGGTCTACGCGGGATCTCCAGAGGGGCTGACCCGGCATGCACGCTCCGTGACCGGGCGATACCTGTCCGGCCGGGCATTCATTCCCGTGCCCCCCACCCGCCGCGCGGGCCACGGGAAGTCCGTTACCCTGATCGGCGCCACGGCCCACAATCTCAAGGACCTCACCGTGTCGTTCCCGCTGGGGACGTTCATCTGCATCACCGGCGTGTCCGGCTCGGGCAAGAGCTCGCTCGTGGTGGATACGCTGTACAAGGCCCTCGCGCAGAAGGTCAACCTGTCCAGGGAGCCCGCCGCACCCTTCCGGGAGCTCGTCGGCGCTCACTTCGTGGACAAGGTGATCGACGTGGACCAATCGCCCATCGGCCGCACCCCGCGCAGCAACCCCGCCACGTACACGGGCGTCTTCACGCCCATCCGCGAGCTGTTCGCCCAGGCCACCGAGGCGCGCTCGCGCGGATACAAGCCCGGCCGGTTCTCCTTCAACGTCAAGGGTGGACGCTGCGAGGCCTGCGAGGGCGACGGGATGATCAAGATCGAAATGCACTTCCTGCCGGACGTCTACGTCGTCTGTGAAGAATGCAAGGGGCGCCGCTACAACCGCGAGACGCTCCAGATCCTGTTCAAGGGGAAGCACATCGCCGAGGTGCTGGGCATGACCGTGGAGGAAGCCCTCGAGTTCTTCACCCATCACGCCCCGATCCGGGAGAAACTCCAGACGCTCAAGGATGTCGGCCTGGGTTACATCCAACTCGGCCAGTCGGCCACCACGCTTTCGGGTGGAGAGGCGCAGCGAGTGAAGCTCTCGAAGGAGCTGGCCCGCCGAAGCACGGGGCGGACGCTCTACATCCTGGACGAGCCGACCACGGGCCTCCATTTCGCGGATATCCAGAACCTTCTCCACGTTCTTCACCGGTTGGTTGAACTGGGAAACACCGTGATCGTCATCGAGCACAACCTCGAAGTAATCAAGACCGCGGATCACGTCATTGACCTGGGCCCCGAGGGAGGCGACGCCGGCGGGCGGGTGTTGGTCGAGGGCACCCCGGAAGAGGTGGCGCGAAGACCTGACACATACACGGGTCAGTACCTGGCCGGCGTGCTCGCGCGGGGCCGTCGGGGCGAGCTGCGAGCCAACGGTGACCTGCAATCCCGGCCGGCAAACGCGCAAGCGCCTTCTTACGCGCAGGACCCCCGGCAGGTGGTCGCACCATCACCCCCTGCTGTGGCCGAGCCGGCCGATCCCGCGAGGAAGTGATGGCACGCACAGCCTCGCCGGCTCGAACGCGACGCCCAACTCCATCGGAGAACCCTCATCACAACCCTCTCCTTGCAGAGGAGAGGGCCAGGGTGAGGAGTCTTGGGGTGGTCGACAGGGATCCGCGCACTGGCTCTGGGTCGGCGGCAGCGGCTGGTCCGACGGTCCTCGATCAAATCGGAAACACGCCCCTCCTTC
The DNA here is from genome assembly GCA_016190245.1 of Nitrospirota bacterium. Taxonomy (GTDB): domain Bacteria; phylum JACPQY01; class JACPQY01; order JACPQY01; family JACPQY01; genus JACPQY01. The sequence goes on from JACPQY010000078.1 coordinate 64,119, forward strand.
CCATTCGACGGCTCGCCCCTTCCCGGAACGTCCAGATCTGGGTCAAGGCCGAGTGGATGAACCCCGGAGGATCGGTAAAAGACCGGCCGGCCCTCAACATGATTCTGGAGGCGGAGCGCCGAGGCGATCTCGCACCGGAAAAGACGATCATTGACGCCTCTTCCGGCAACACCGCCATCGCCTACGCCATGATCGGGGCTGCCAAAGGGTACGGCGTCACCGTCTGCTTGCCGGATAACGCTTCAACGGAGCGCAAGCAGATCCTCCGGGCCTACGGCGCCGAGATGGTCTTCACCGATCCCCTCCGCGGGACCGACGGGGCCATCCTCAAGGTCCGCGAGATCGTCGCCTCCGCGCCGCAGCGCTATTACTATCCCGACCAGTACGGAAACGACGACAACTGGATGGCGCACTACAAGACGACCGCGCCCGAGATCTGGAGGCAGACGCGCGGGCGGGTTACGCATTTCATCGCGGGCGTGGGCACGACGGGCACGCTCATGGGCGTGGGGCGACGGCTGAAGAAGTTCAACCGGAAGATTCGCGTGATCTCGGCACAACCCGCTGAGGAACTGCACGGGATCGAGGGTCTCAAGAACCTGGAGGCCGTGGAGATCGTCCCCCGCATCTATGATCCGGGCGTGCCGGACGAGACAATGAAGATCCCCACGGATGAGGCCTACGAAATGGCCCGGCGCCTCGTGAAAGAAGAAGGGATGTTCGTGGGACAGAGCGCAGGGATGGCGATGGCCGCCGCCTCGCGCGTGGCGAAGACGTTGCGCGAAGGCTTCATCGTCACCATCTTCGCCGACGGTGGCGAGAAATACCTGAGCACGCGTCTGTTCCGATGAGCGCCCGCTCGCTGCCGGGCATCGGCCTCGCCGTGCTCGCCATCGGCCTCATCCTTCCCTCCTGCGATTCCAGCGGGAGCCGTCTCAGTTTCCCGGCGGACTTCCTTTGGGGCGCCGCCTCGTCGGCCCACCAGATCGAGGGGAACAACACGAACTCCGACCTCTGGGACTGGGAGACGCGCTTCGAGGAGCGCAGCGGACTGGCCGCCAACTCCTACGTCCTCTACGACCAGGATGCCGAGCTGGCCCGCACTCTGAACTTGGACGTCTACCGATTCTCCATCGAGTGGGCGCGCGTTGAACCGGCACGAGACACCTGGAGCGACGAGGCCATCGCCCACTATCGAGACGTGCTCACGAGTCTCATCCGCCGCGGGATCCGGCCGGCCGTGACGCTCCATCACTTCACCAACCCGAAATGGATCTACGACATCGGCCCGGACCCTTGGGAGAGCCCCGAAATGGTCGAGGAGTTTGAGGAGTACGCCCGCCGGATGGCCCACGAGTTCGGCGCGCGCGTGGACCTGTGGATGCCGTGGAACGAGCCGAATGTCTATGCCGTCGGAGCCTATGGGCTGGGGCGGTTTCCACCCGGCCGCTTTGGCCTCCTAAGCCCGACCGAAAAGCTGGTCCCCGTCGTCATGCGCAACGTGATCGAGGCGCACATTCGCGCCTATCGCGCCATCCACGAAACAGACAAGATTGATGCGGATGGCGACGGCGCCGCCGCCCTGGTGGGCGTGGCTCAGAGCACGATGGCCGTCGAGCCGGCCGATCCCGCGCAGCCCGATCACGTCGTCGCCGCGGACCGCTGGGCGCGCTTCTGGAACTGGTTGTTCCTCGATGCCGTCGCGCGCGGCGATTTCGATGAGGATCTCGCTCTGGACGAGGACGTGGATCGCCCCGACTGGGCCGGTTCACTCGACTTCGTGGGAGTGAACTACTACTCCCGTATGAAAGTGCTCCCCCAGCCGGGTCTGATGGGACCTCTGGCCGTCCTGCCTTGTTTCTCGGACGACCAAGTCTCCGCCGTGGCCGCGGTCATAGGAACCCTCGGATGTCCCGAGCCGACACTGGAAAAGACGGACACCGGTTGGGAGATCTACCCGGAGGGTTTCCGCGACGTCGTTCTCCAGGCCTGGCGCCGATACGGCCTTCCGATCGTGGTCACCGAGAACGGAATCGCCGACGCGGCGGGCGACAAGCGCGCCTCGTACACGCTCCGGCATCTCGAGGCGCTGCACCAGGCGATGGAGGAGGGGGCCGATGTGCGCGGGTACTGGTACTGGTCGTTGATCGACAACTACGAGTGGGGCAGCTTCAAGCCCCGATTCGGTCTGTTCCGCGTGGAGTATGAGAACGACTTCCGGCGTGTCCTGACACCGGGCGGTGAAGTGTACGCTGAGGTGGCGGAGTCGGACTCGATTCCCTGAGTACCGCACCACGGTTCGCCGCTCAGAACCGTTTCGAGAACTCCGTTTCCGCAGGGCATCGAGGACGACGACTCGCTCGGCCATGACTCGGAACACGACGCGATAGTCTCCTACTCGCAGCCGATAGAGGTCGGCATGGCCCTTCAGTCGCTTGATCCTCTTGCCGTCTGCAAAGGGTCGAATGGCCAACGTGCCGGCGGCCAGATAGATGCGTCTGGCATCGTCCGGGGCCCCGCGCTTGATTCGTTCGAGCGAACGAAGGGCCTGCTCAGTCCACTCGAGACGGCGGCTTTCCAAAGAGGCGGCGACCGGCTTCCGTGTGAGCCACGGTTCTGCCGGCCGCGAGGTCGCTCAAGGCGCGGTCAATCCTGCGCCGGACTTGCGCGGAGCGAAGCCAGGCCTCCTCGATGTCCTCTTCGGAGATGGGTTGGAGAATGGCCTTGGGTTTCCCCCTCAGCGTCACGACGGCCGTCTGTTCCCCCCGGACGAACAGCGAGGTCCGTTCGTGGAGTTCCTTGACCGTAACAAATCGCATGTGGGTAGAGTGTCACAAAAGAGACACCTTTGCAACACCCTCGTGGAGCCGGTAATCCTTCGGCAAGCATCCTGACTGCGTAAGGGGGCGCCCCGTGCATGGTGCCGAACATCGCTCGGCACTCCATACGGGGCGGCGCCCGCGGCCCGCCGTGCCCGCCGCGTCATCCGGGCCGCGGGAGACGCAGAATCGCTTGCAGGAGGGGTGACGGAGTGGCAAGAGAGGTATCAGGTCGCCTCACCAAAGAGGTGGAGTGGCGGGCCAGGACGGCCCAGTACTCGCAAATCGGGCGAGTCCGCCGTGGCGGAGAGGGCGAGCCGTTGGTGCGCGAGTGCGGGCATTTCCGGGGGGGATGCCCATGAAGCGACAAGAGGGGTTTTCGGAGACGCGCCCGCGCGGGCCACGACGGCCCTGTACCGCGAGTGCCGGCCGAGCCAGGAAGGCGAGGCAGTACCCCGAGCGGTGCGGGCCACGACGGCCCTGTACCCGAAGATCAGGCGAGTCCATGGAGGGCGAGCGGAACCACCGAGGGTGCGGGGCGCGGTGGGTGGGTGCGTCATTCCCCGCCGGCCGGCGGGGAATCGTGCGCGCCGTTCCCCCTTCGCCGTTCTCTTTTCACAGTTCTCGATTTCCGATTCACGATTCCCCGATTTGCGATTCCCGATTCCGAAAGGAGCACCCCCGATGGCACAACCTGAATTGCCTGGCAACGTTCCCAAGTCACCCAAGTCAGGGAAGTGATCGAGCCGCTGGAGGGAAGTGTCCTACCGGGACCTGCCGTCGATGATGCGGTCCAAGAGGGCCAGTTTCCGATCGATCTCTTTGAACTTGTCCGCGTCTTGCGTGCGGCCCCGAACCGTGGCCTCGATCAACTTGTCCAGCCGTCCGATCACCGTCCGGAACTCACCCCGCAGGCCATGGAACTCCTGGCGCAAACCCGCCAATTCCTGCCGTAGGGCGCGATGGTTTTCGCCTTCGCGATGATTCAGGGCCACGATGGCTTGAACAGCCTTCCCCATCGTTCTCTCGAGCCGGTCCAGTCGCTCGATCACCTTGCCGTTCGATCCCCTGCCGTTATTCACAACGCCATTCTACCACGAGGTCTCCCTTCCGCAAGAAGTCCTGCCATGGCCTCGGATATCCGGGGGGGGGGGGGCTGGAAATGTATTGCCGTCATTACCCCGGACAGTCGTCATGCCGCAGTGCGGCACCCGCGAACGATGAAGATGGTCTTGTGGCAGACCCCTACCCGTCTACAAGATGTTGAAGATGTTGCGGTGGGCCGGGCATTTTCGACGTAGTATCCTCCAATACACTCGCCCGGACAGGTGGTCCGGCTGCCCTCTGCCCCGACTCTCGACTCCCGACTGCCGACTATCGACTGCCGTGCTGCGCTTGCACGATCAGGTGGCCCATGGTAAGGGATGAGTTGAGTCAGGTAGCCTCAAGAGAGTGGCGGGCCACGAAGGCCCAGTACTCGCGCCCCCGGCTGGCCCACGGAGGGCGAGCCAAAGGCGCGCGAGTGCGGGCATCTCGGGAGGAAGAGATGCTCAAGTGGGGACGAGAAGGGCAGGCGGGACGCCGCAAGTGGGGGTGCGGCCAGGAGGGCCTGCACCCGGAGCGAGTTGGCACCGCCAGGGATGGTGGTGCGGGGAGCTGCGGAGGGTGCGGCCAAGAGGGGCCGTATCCCCCGATCCGTCGTCAGGCGACCGTGTCCCGTAGGGACGCACCTGGGCAAGGAGCCTTGGTGCCACGAGATGAAGCCCCGCAGGATGCGGGGCATGTTACGTGGCATTCCCATGCGTCCGGAAAGACGGACCGATGAGAATCGGTCCCTACGACTGCTACGGCGGCCCTCCCGACGTTGACGGCGACGCGATCTACCACTTCACGAGGCTTGATCTGCGCACAGATCCGTGCATGGCGGCCGGGGTGGTGAGTGATCGGAGCCGATGGGACGGAGCGACAGATCGTGACGGGCGGCCCATAGTGAAGTCGGCGGGAGTTGCTTTGCTCGGCAACGTCCCCAAAGACGCCAACGCGTCCCCAAACGCCAACGTCCCCAAACGCAGAAAGGAGCCTGACATGACCCCTCGATTCTCGATTCTCGGTTCACGGTTCTCGATCCTGGCCCTGCTGCTCACCCTTTACACCTTACCCTTCACGATTCTTCCCTCCTGCGGGGGGGGGGATGAGGGAGGGGGGGGAAGCAGTGAAGCCACTGGGCGTCTATGGCAGGCATTTCTGAGAATGAACCAAAAGGAATGCGAGGTGTGCTTCGAGTGCAACCCGACTGCCCGCTGCACGCAGATCTTTGGCTCCGTGACGCGGTGCAAGGAGCTGGTTGCTCAAACCTTGGGCAGGGTTTCCGAAGAGGCAGAGAGTAGCGAATGTGGCGCGGAATACCGTCGGGCAGGACAGGACGCAATCGAATCCTATGAGGCTTGTGTGGATGAACTGCTTTCGCGGCCAAACGACAGCCTCTGTTCCCTCGCCGCGGAGGACGGTGACCCGTTCTACTTCCCGGGTGTCCCGGGGAAGGAAGCTCTGACGGATAGGATTCCAGCGTGCCGCGAGGCGTTCGACATCATCGCGCCGGGCGTAGACGCCACGACCGGCCCCTTCAGCACTTGTGGAGGTGAAGTCGCGGTCGACCTCTTTACGGCTCCCAGGAGGATGGAGTGGGCAGATGCTCGGGTGCGGATGCAGGTGGAATAGGACAAGAAGTTTACCATGCTTGATCAGCCAAGCAGCATGCCACCGGATTCGTGCAACGGCGCCGTGAAGGAGGCGGCCCGTGCCCTTGGGTGCGCTGTTTTTGCCCTCTTGTCCTTCCAGGGGAGAAGTGTCTGGGCACAGGGGTGGGATGTGACTACCGAGGCCTATGTGTCGGGCTTCGCCGAACCAAGCTGCCTGGACTTCCAGATCGAGGCTCCCGCTGCCACCCCGCTGGGGTTCGATGTACACTTCCGTCTACCGACATACTACATCGAGGTCACGACCGAGAAGGAAAAGACCTTGCTGTTCCCACCCTACGGCACGAAGCTCCTTCAAGGGTTGGCCGACGCGACAAGAATCGAATCGTCCAAGAAGGTCGTCTCGGACGCCATTCTCGGTCTGATTCCAGGCGTGGATGAGCAGACGCGTGATGCCGTGAGCATCTTGATGAATAACGCCCTTGGCATGAAGGGCCGGGCGGCGGTCAATGCTCCCACAGGGAGCGGCCTCCAGGTTCGGGAAGTCCACGTCTGGAAATACAACAATCCTGAATTCTTCTCCGAACTATTCCAAGTGTTGCTCTGCCATGCGGCGGCGGCGGGGCTGGATCCTGTCGCGCTCACGGCTGTCCAGCAAGACTATCCCATCAGCAACTACTACCCGCCGAATGCCGCGGTTCCAGTGATCTTTCCGGTTTACTTCTCCGAGGTTGACTGGGTTCAGTGGAACATGGGTTTGTTCGATCTGAGTCTTGGGGAGGGGCTTGGCCTGGGGGACAGAATCATCTGGCGCGACTCGTCGGGGCGCGAGCTAGGGCTCACGAAGTACTCGCGCAAAGGTCTGGTGTACGATTCGGACCCCGTCCTGTCTTCCTTTCACCTTGCCATGCGAGGCTTCTCCCGTGCCGCCTCGGCTCTGGGGGGGAAGCTGGTGACCCACGGAGACGTATTCTCGAGCCCGGGGACGTACAAGTTCAATGTGATCGCACCCAGAAAAACGGGGTGCTTTTCGCTGGAAGAGGACCCCCGGAATCGGTCCAATCTTGTTTCGACGGTTCCCGACAAGTTCTCCGCGACCGCGCGCGAGTCCGATCCAGCTTCGTTCGCGCGGCATGGCGAGTATGCGTTTCTCTCATGGACCGATGCAGGGAACACCGAATCGTTGCAGAAATGCCTGCTGGTGGGAGTGACGGCAGCAGCGGGCAAGGCAATCGCCGAGGCGGTCCTCGAGTGCGCAGGTGTAGATGTCGCAAGTCTTGGTATTTCAGCAGGCACATGCGAATGGGCCAATACTGTGAGGATCAATGTGGAGAAGGTCGGAGGGGCTGTTGTGATGGCGCAGAAGCTTATTGACATCTACCAAGACATCAAGCAGGCCATCGAGTTCATCCAGAAGGGCGTGGAATGTATCGGCGATCTTGGGGGTGAGCTCAAGAATCTGGGCCATTCGATTGCGAAGGCAGACCCCAATCAGATTCCCGTGCCGCAGGTGCCCCAGGCGTGCGTGGACGCATTCGGGGGGAAGATCGGAGACGTTCTCGTCCAGTTGCAAAAAGTGTTGGGCGTCGCGCAATTCGCCAAGACCGTCGGCACCATGGCCGGGCAGGCGTTGGGCGGGGAGATCAAGGATCGGCTGGAGGTGAAGTGCCGTCCCGGCGATCCGGCCCAAGGCATCGCGCCCGAGGACCCGTTCCTTTGCGCTGTGCGAACGGGCGACCCTGAGGCCTGCAACGAGGCGATGGGCGGGGGGCTGGAATCTCTGCCCGAGATCTTTCTTGAACTGCCGCCGGGGGACGTGGCCTCGGTGATGCCCCACATGCCGGTTCAGACCGATCCGGGTCAACCGGTTGATCCCACGCCGCTCAACAAGCTGTGCGGTAACACCTGTCCCCTGTGGATGCCCCCGCAGGTTCCTTCCGGCATGAGCGAATGGGAAGAGTGCTACAACTATTACAGCGGGACGCCTCCCCAGGGCATTGGTAGGCCACTGGTCGAAAACCACATCTGCGAACTGGCTCTCTTCCCCGGCGGGACCCAGGGGTACAAGAAGAGCGTGCCCCGGGCAAACATTACAGGGGCATTCGTGGGCAGGGGCGTGCGCGTGCCTGCCATGACCCAGCCGCAGGTGGCGGTGTGCCAGGGCACATGGCGTGAGATCAAGAGGGCCCAGGAGGGCCGCGGCATGGTGGCGGCGGTGGGAAAGGAGGCGTTGGAGGGGTGGGCGAATCAGTCCGGCTCTCCTGTTGCCGGATGCGCATCCACAACCGGCAAGCCCAAGCCGGGCGAGATCGCGCGATGCGCCCAGGACCTCGTGTTCGACGAGTTCCTGAACCAGGGCTCCGACGGGCCGTTGGCGAAGGAGATCTTGAGGCCGTTGCCGGCCGGGATTCAAGAGAAGCTCAAGCTCGGGATGGATCAGGTCAAGGCGGGCAAGGAGTTGGCCAAGAACCTGGACCAGCACCCGGAGGTTCAGTCCGCCGTGGCCTGGAGCAGGCACGAGTACGACCTCAAGCGATGGGAGAGGCGCGGGCGAGTGGGGTCGCAGCCGATCGCGCCGGACGATCCGACCCAAACCAATCCGCTCTCCAGGCCCAAGGATCTGTGCGGGCTGTTGGAGGACGCGGGCAAGAAGGGCGGCGAGGCGTGGGGCAACCTTGCGTGTGACGAGGCGGCGGGCGAGCCGCGCCGGAAGGCGATGGGCAAGGTGCCCAAGCCTTCCCCGCTGTGCGGCCCCGACCCCGATCCAGCGGCCGAGCCCAATGGCCCGCTGTGGTGCGTGGAGGATTTTGACTATTCCGAATCGTTGGTGAACTGTGCGCCGTTCGGCGACCTGCAGCCCGCCGAGAAGGGCCTCCCGTATTCGATGTTCGACCAGTACGTCAAGATTCTCGAGGGTGCAGGCAAGACGCAGGGCGTGCTCAAGAGGTGCACGGTGGAGTATTGCACCGACCGGGGGAGCATTTTCAGCGACAGCCACCGCTACAGGATGCGCAAGTGCGCCCTCATGCGGATGCCGGACGGTTCGACCCAGCCGATCTGCACGTGCACGGGGTTTCCCGACAAATACGATCCGGCGAAGCCGGCGACGGCCGGCGAGCAGGATCATTCCAGGGGCAGCCTCTATGGCGAGACCTGCCGGGCCCGCCATCCGGGCGTGCCACAGGAGACGGCCGAGTCGGTCCAGAGTCCGATTGCCGAATGCGAGCCAACCTGCGATGCATCGACCGGGAACTGCCAGGATCCGCCGACCGAATATCAGATGGGAACGGATGTCAACGGGCAGCCCATCATGGTGCCGTGCCCGGCCGCGAACGCGCAGAAATTGAGCTACTCGACTGGGTTCAGACTGACACCGCCCGACATGTGCTTATGGCAGTAGAGGGTATTGACATAAAGAGCGTATTGAATAGATTGAAATGATGATTATGCAACAAGGGCCTATCCCAAGTCTTATGCCTGCGCGCACAGAACTCCTCACCCTGGCCCTCCCCGCCTGCCAATCGGCGGGCAGGTCCTCTTCGAGGAGAGGGGGCGGTCTGGGGGAAATCCTCACCCTACCCCTCTCCTTTTCAAGGAGAGGGAGGGGGAGATCCACCGGAACCGGCGGAAGGGGGGGGATGAGGGTTAGGGGGTATTGACGTAAATGGGATATGGTATAGACATAAGACATGAAGACATGGGAACACCGACAAAGAGGGAAGGGGGGGGAGACATGAGAAAGGCAATTTCCGTTGGCACGGGGGTCCTGATTCTGGCGGGCCTGTTGGGCTCGCCCGTCCAGGCCGGAGAAACCGAGCAGGTCACAGGTGGGGTCAAGAAGCCCAAGCACACTCAAGCGACTCAGCCGAGCGCCGCGGGCTCCCAGAACCCTCCCGCGGCTGTCACATCACGTGGCGCCAGTGGGCGGGGAATTCAAAAGATGATGGAGAAGCGGACGCAGGGTTTCGCGAAGGAGTGGGCGGGGGACGCCAAGAGCAAGATCAAGCCGATGCTTCAGGAGCTGCCGCTTTCCCCGGTCTTTATCACGCAGCTCATTATGAACGCCGCCCTCCCATCGGTGGGAGACGTCCTGGCCAAGACGATGAACCAGGGCCAGTTGGGGGGCGTGTTCGAGGGCGGGACGATGGGGGCGATGTCGACGACCATGGCCGGTGGGGGTGGAGGGG
>JACPQY010000079.1 GCA_016190245.1 Nitrospirota bacterium
GACCAATGGGGTGCGACCGGGAAGGTGCACGTGGTGATGGATCGCCTGGCGGTGGGTCCGGATAGTTCGACGGAGAACGTGAAGCTCTACAAGGGCGGGGACATCACGATGAGCGGCCTGCTGAGACGTTCGGGTTGTCCGACCGGCTTTGTGATGCGCGGCCAGGGGCTTTGCGTGGAGGACGATGACACGTGCTACTTCTCCCTCTCCGGCGCGGCCAACCGCTGCCGCACCGCCTTTCCCAGCTTCGGTGCCCACCAGTGCACGAACGTGGAAATCCGAATGGCGATGAGTCAGACCACGACGATCGGCGCCACATGGTATGACGACTACATCGCCGAGAATGAGGACGACAACGACTGCCCCTTCGTGAATGACGCCAACAATGCAAACGATCCCGATGGCGAGGATCAGGACTGCAATCCGGCAAATCACTGCAGCCGCTGCTGCATTGACATCGAATAGCATGGACCGGTGGGTGGAGCGGGGGAAGGTGATACACGGTCTCGCGTGGGGCGCCGCGCTCGTCGGCCTCTGCATGGGGGGATGCGGGGACGACCGGCCGAAGCCCGGATCCCAGGTTGACCCTCATGTGATCGAGGCGGAGCCCGGCACGTCTGCGAAGCCCCAGGGCCCGGCGGCAGGGCCCCGTGAGGGCCGCGTGGAGGCTTCCGCGGGTCAAGGGTCGTCGGCCCGCCCCTCGATCGAGCGGCCAAACGCAAAGATGCCGCGCGTGGAAGCGGAGCCCGAACTGGACCTCTCAGACGCCGATCCAGGCGTTCGCCTGCAGGCGATCGAGTCCCTTGCGGAGTCGCCAACCCCCGAGGCGATTGAGTCCATCGCGCGGAGCATGTCCGATGCCGACCAAGCCGTCAGTTTCAACGCCGGTCAGAAATTGGGAGAGCTCTACCTCAAGGGTGATGCGCCGAGGTCGCTCCTGATCGAGAGGGCGCGCAATCGAATGCTTCGTTTCGAGGATCGCATGGGTGTATTGAGCGCCCTGTGCCGAAAACCGGATCCCGATGTGCAACCGTTCCTTCTCTCCGTCCTCAAGACCGGTGCCGCTGAAGAGAGGCGTCTCGTGGCCGGGATGCTGGGCTACCAGGGGCCGGACGTCGCCGTGCCGCCCATCATCGAGGCCTTGGAGGATTCGGACGAGTGGGTCCGAAACAACGCCGCCGAGGCCCTGAGGCATATCTCGCGCGGGCGTGATTTTGGCCTGAACCGGGCGGCGTGGGAAGCGTGGTGGAGGCAGGCGTCGGAACGCAGGTCGCCGCGGCGGGGCGACCGGGGCTGAACGGGGAGGGGCGGGACTTCCGCCGGATCGGATCGCCCCGCCCACGGGTTGGGCAGACAGGGGCGGCGGGGTTGTGTATGATGTGCGCCGCATCGTGGCGTCGGCACTCGCGGGTCTGAGTCTCCGGAAGCGTATGAGTCGCGCGGCCCGGCATGGTTCGCCGGGCAAAGGCGCGGCGGCATGGGGTGCCCTTGCCGTGGGCATCACCCTCGGGTCATGTACTCCGAAATCAGCGCCTGCTGGGTGGGTCCCGCCGGGCGCGATGCTGACGGTGCGGGTGGACTGCCCGGCCGATCAACGGCTCGGCGTGCCGCGCGTATGGGTGGGCACGGCCGCTGCACTGGTCCGGAATTGGGACGCCGAGCGCGTTGTCTTCGTGATGCCGGCGGGGCTGCGTGCCGGCAGAGAACTGCCTGTTCGGATGCTGTGGGGTGGTTGCGAACCGTCCGGTCTCAAGGCCACGCCGGGAATCGGGGGCACGGGGAGTGGCGGCGACGGCGAGGGATTTGGGGTGACCGTCTCTTCCCAGGGGCGCGAGTCTCGGTCGCTCCGGCGCGCACAGGTGTTCCTGGACGGTGTCCCGGTGGGAGAGACGAACATGCGGGGGAGGATGAGAAAGGACCACGTCGCGGCGGGGCCTCACCGCGTCACGGTCCATCATGACGGGTACGGCTCCGCTACGCTGGCCGGATTCGAGGGGCGCATTTACGATGTCGCGCTTCCGCGCCTCCAAGAGGGGGAGCCCGAGGCGGCCCGGACGGCGGTGGCGATCGAGGTGAAGGGAGCCTGCGCCGGTGAAGGTGTGTTGCGATGGAGCTACACGGATCCGATCACGCGCGAGCGGGACACGAGGGAAATCCCCTTCAAACACTCGCCGGAGCCGGGAGAGACCGCGCCGCCGAAGATCCTTGTCCAGAACGTTGCGGCGAGGGCGGGCGGCGCCATCCTCGGGTTGATGAACTGCCCGGCGGGATCGGCTCTGGTCGGCACCGCCGTGCGCGATCAAGTCAGCGCGGAGCCGTTGGTCGTGCAACTGACCGAGGCCCGCGCCGCTGAGATACCGGTGCGAGTGTCGGGGGGTGCCGCGAAGGAGGGACAGGACCCGGGAGCCGAGGTGGCCGTCTTCATCCATGTGGCGAGGGAGGAATTGCTCGTCGCCACGGGCAGGGGGCCGGAGGCACGGCTTCAGGTCCCGGTCGTGCCGGGGGCGACTGTCTACACCGTCACGGTCCGTCGCGAGTCACCTGACGGGGAAGTGTGGTTGCGAGCGCCCCTCCTCGGACTTGGAGACATGGCCCGGGGGTTGAGCTTTTCGCTCCCGGCGATCCCGCGGGTGACGCGCGCTTCCACGGAGAACGGTTTGGTGACTTTCCGGTGGGAGGCCGTGCCGGGGGCTCAAGCGTACCGGCTCCAAGTAGGCGAGGTGGCATCGAGCCGGCTGCTCCCGAGGTGGGACATCTGGGCGGCGGCGCCCTCCGTCGGCCTGCCGAGCCTTGGACTGTCCATTCCGCTGGATGAGGCGCCTGTCACACCTGCCCATGCCGGCGTCACGCTCACGGCCATCGGATCGCTCGGCTACTCCGCGGAGCAGATCACACTGTCCGGATTGATGGATCTCGCAACCGTTCTTGCGCGGCCGGCTGTGACGGTGCTGGAGCCAGGCGTGGCGTTGGGTCGGGTGGCAACCGCTCAGGATGCGCGGGAAGGGCCCGCGGCCGCCGGTCCGACGGCTCCCGGCCTGGCGCTCGATGGTGTGTGGCTGGCATCCTGGGAAGCGGGAGGTCTCCTGGCCAAGGCGATGCCGGGCCTTCTTGTTCGCAAGGATTCTGGAGCGTGGATAGCCGAGAATATGGGGGCTTATCCTACAATACTTGATATCAAACCTGATGGCATGGCAGCTCTGGTCGCGGCGCGGGCGGGACCGGACATGCCGTTTTCCAGCCTTGTTCTGCGCGGCGGTTTCGGTGTCGCCGAGGATGTCGGAGTCACGGAATTCAAGGGTGAGGTGGACCTGTCCGGCCCGGAGCAGGGGGGTGGCAACCCGTCAACGTCGGTCGTTCTGCGCCGGATCCCGGACGGCCCGCAGCGTTATCGTGCGGAGGGGTGGCGGCTCGTTTGGGGCAAGAAGAGGGGCCGGGTGTTGGCACGCGTGATTTTCGGCCCCGGCGGGCAATTCTTCTCGGGCGGTCTCCGTCCCGAAGGAACCTGCGAGGGGGCGATCTGTTGGGCGGTGATGGAATCCTGGCAGGTTGCGAAGGACGGGTCGGTCGCCGCCCTCGCTACCAGTGCGGGAGACTGCCCGCAAGTGGTACGACTCTCCGCGACGCCATCCGCGGAAGGCAACCTCCGCGGCAGATTCGAACTTCAGGACTGCCGGGGGGCCGACTCCGGGTCCTTCACGGGCGAACGCCTGCGCTGAGGCACGCGCGCCGGACCGCGCCTACCCCGCAGACACGATGGCGTCCGGGGTGCGCCCGTTTCCAACGAGTTTGCGAATGTGCGTAGCTAGGATGTGGCCCACAAACAGCGGCACTGCGGTCAGGTGTGCCACCCGCATCGCGTTGAGCCAGCGAGTGGGGCGGAGGTAGAAGCGCAGGTAGGCGCCCAGCAGGATCCGTTCGAGCACGGATCGTGGCAGGTGTTCCAACTCGAGGGAGGCCCCCGCCTGCTTGCCGAACTTCGTCCAGTCCCTCGTCAACAGCCGCAGCCCGCCTTCTCCGCGTTCGGCCATCCGCATCACTTCCGTTCCGGGGAAGGGTACGAGAATGGAGAAACCCGCGCTGTCCGCGCCTAACTCCAGCGCGAACCGGATCGTGTCGCTGATCGTCTCGCGCGTTTCGTCGGGGTGGCCGATGATGAAGTTACTCTGCGTGAAGATCCCCAGTTCCCGGCACCAGCGGATGGCCTGAACGGCCTCTTCCTTCCGGGACTTTTTCCTGATGGCATCGAGCACGGCCTGATTGCCGGCCTCCACGCCGAAGGAGATGGCCTCGCAGCCGGCCTCCTTGAGCAGCGCCAGGAGATCCCGCGTGACGGCGTCCACCCGCGTCTCACAAACCCATCGCAGTCGGCGGGGCACGCCTCGGGAGAGCATCGCCTCGCAGAGGGCGGTGGTGCGCTTCCGATTGATGGTGAAGGTCTCGTCTGTGAACACAATCTGGCGGATGGGGTAGCGTTGCAGGTCGTGTTCGATCTCGTCCATCACGGCATCGATCGAACGATAGCGGTACTGCGTGCCGCCCGGGTTCTGGCAGAAAATGCACTGATAGGGACACCCCCGGGCCGAGGAAAGCAGCAGGGCGGGATTTCGGCGGATGCGGTACATACCGTCGTAGGCCTCTACAGGAAAGGCGTCGAACGCCGGTAGCGGCAGGCGATCGAGGTCGCGACTGCGCGGACGCTCGGGTGTGAAGGCGAAGGTGCCGTTGGACCGGACGATCACGCCGGGGGGGGGGCCGTGCCGCGGATCGGCCACGCCTCGATCAGCTCGACGAGCGCGTCCTCGCCCTCGCCGACAATGGCCGCATCGAACGAGGGAAACTGGCGGAGTGTCTCCTCCGCGATGGGTGTGACGTGATACCCCCCGAGGACGACGGGTTTTCCGGGAAGGGCGTCATGGAGGGCCCCGGCGGTCAACGCCGCCTCCACGATCTGGTAGGTATTGGCCGTGATCGCGAGGAAGTCCGGCGCGAACGCGCGCGCCCTCGCGACGACATCCGGAATCTGCTCGCCGGTGGCCGCGGCGTCGATGCCCAGAATCTCGTGGCCCGCCTGGCGCGCGGCCGCCGCGACGTAGGCCAGACCGATGTGGGGAAGTCTCTCCTTGAACGCCACGTCCCGGCCCCAGCGCGTGAGGCGCGGGGGATGAATGAATACGACACGCGCCATCAGTTCTCCCCCAGAAGCCCCAACGCGCCGTATACCATGTGTCGCAGGGGGATCGTGCGAATGCGCAGGATCTGCCGGGCGATCATGCGGCTTCGCAGGTAGAACCTGCGGTGTGCGCGCCGCTGCGCCTCGATGACCTGCTCCGCCGTCAGTCCCGGCGGCAGGTAGACGGGGGGATTGGCGGGGGTGGGGTAGCTCGTGTAGCGGACCCAGTCTCGGGGGAGACCGCCGTTGTCGCGGCTGAAGGTCGTGTAGATGTCTGTGCCGGGGTAGGGGACGAACACATTAAACTTGGCGAAGTCCACATCGAGTTCGACGGCGAATCGAATAGTCCGCTCGATCGAGGCCGGGGTCTCGCCGGGACACCCGATCATGAAGAAGCCGACAATCTCGATGCCGGCGGCCTTCGTCCATTGAGCCGCCCGTCTGGCCTTCTCGATGGATGTCCCCTTGTCGATGGCATCGAGGCTTTCCTCCGTGCCCACCTCGAATCCGTACATGAGTCGCCGGCAGCCGGCCTCGCGTAGGGCCTCGAGAAGTTCGGGGTTGACGAGGTCCACGCGCGTCTCGGTCGTCCACACGATCTTCCGATGGAGGCCGCGGTCCACGAGAATCTTGCAGAAGTCCAGCCCCTCCTTCCGGCTGAACGGGAAGATGGGATCGATGAAGGAGATCTGACGGTAGCCGTACCGCTCATAGAGGTGCTCCATCTCATCCGCCATGTTGGCGAGGCTGCGATGGCGGCGATCGTGTCCCATGACGAGCAGGCTGCAGTAGTTGCAATGGAAAGGGCAGCCTCGGGAGCCGAGGATGAGCGTTCCCGGCCGCTCGATCTCCGCGAAGGTGAAAAGGCGGTAGCGGTCGCGAGGGAAGAGATGCCACGCGGGGAAGGGGAAGGCGTCCAGGTCGGCCTCGGAGGACCGCGCCGGGGTCCGCCGGATGCTCTCGCCCTCGCGGTAGGAGATCCCGGCCACCTCGCCCGGATCACCGCCACGCTCCAGCGTGGACGCGAGATGGGCAAACGTGCGCTCGCCCTCGCCGTGAACCACGATGTCCGCGTGCCCACTGTTCAGGACATCACGGTAGAAGTAGTCCGCGTGAAGGTTGCCCAGGACGCGGCGGGCCTTGGGGACCGCCGTCCTGACGGCCTCCATGAGATCGAACACGTGGGGGGCGGATTGTGTGAGGCAGCCAAGCCCCACGAGGCCCGGATCGAACGCGCGCACGTGCTCGACCACTTCCGGCACGGTCAGTCGCTCCCCCGCCTCCTCCACAATCCTCACCTCGTGGCCTTCCTGTTCCAGTACCGCCGCGAGGTAGCCGAGGTTGATCGGCGGCATCACGCAGTAGACGCGGCTGAATGCCCCCACGGCCTTCAGCGCGTCCATATCCGGATTGATGAGCGCGATCCTCATGGATCACCCATCATACCATTCGGGCTTGAGCAGGCCAGTGTACACCTCGCGGTTCAGCGGATTGAGGCGCCGGGAGACGGCGTCCATGGCAATCCGCAGCGTGACGAGCAGCCACCACACGTACATGTTCCGTTTGTAGGCATCGCGGGAGAGGAGACCCGCGGCGAGCCAGCGCAGCGTGACGAACTTCCGGTTCATCTGGATGAGCACGTCTTCGATCTCGCGGCGCGAGAGATGCGTGCTGGACATGATCGGTGTCAGCCAGTCGTAGTAGGAGAAATCGTCGACCTCGATCCAGCCGCGAGCCTTGGCCTCCTGCCAGACTTCCGTTCCGGGAACGGGGGTGAGGGGATGGAAGCCCGGATAGTCAAGACCGAGTTGCCGGGCGTAGGCGAGTTGCTCGAGCATGGTCTCGCGAGTCTCGTCCCGCACACCCACGATGAAGGTGCCCTGGCGGAAAACGGCCGGATACCGCAGGCGGAGCATGTCGAAGCACTCGCGCGTCAGGTCGTCCCGGTAGAAGCCCTTCTTCATCTGCTGAAGGTCCACGTCCTGGTGGCGTTCGACGCCGATGCTGACGTGGTTCAGGCCCGCGGCCACGAGGCGCTCCATGATCCCGAGCTTCTCGTCCCGCATCATGCAATCGGCGCGCATGAAAGCGAACCAGTGGGTGTCCACGTGGCGGCGGTCCATCTCGGCGGCGAAGCGCTCGCTCCAGTGGCAGTCGATGTTCCAGGCGTCGTCCACGAACACAAGGAACTTCTTGCCGTAGGCGCGACGGAGCAGCTCGATCTCATCCACCACGCGGCCGACGCTCTTGGTCCGCCAGCGCGGGAACAGTTTCACCTCGCCGTTCACCACGCGGCGGTCGGCGTTCTGTACCCACCAGACGCAGAAGTTGCACCGGCTGACGCAGCCGCGGCTGTGCTGGATCGTCGTGGCGCCGGGGGCGAAGAGGTATCGGGAGCGGCCGTACGCACGCATGGGGAGGAGATCGAAGGCCGGCATGGGGTAGGCGTCGAGATCGTCTTCCAGAACCCGCGGGGGGGTGCGTGTGACGTGCCCGTCGGTGCGGAAGGCGAGGCCGGTCACACGATCGGGGCGGGGGTTGTTCCGCTCGATCTCGTCGAGCAACTCCACAAACGTCCGCTCCCCTTCGCCGATCACGATGTAGTCGATCGGATAGGCCATGAGGTTGGGCTCGACGAGATTGGTGAAATGGACGCCGCCGGCGACGGTGGTGATCGCCGGGTCGATCTGCTTGGCGAGCGAGAGGGCCTTGATCGCCTCGTGCGCGTAGAGACAGTGATTTTCCCCCACGCCCACGACATTCGGCCGCTTCGCCCGAATCAACTCCGCCAGTGCGCGCCACCCGATCTTGGATGCCATGCAATCGACCAGCTCCACCTCGTGACCCGCCCGGCGAACCATACCCCCAAGGCACGCCAGCCACTGCGGCATGAGGTGGTTGTCTCCCTCGCCGATGTACGGCCAGTAGTAGCGTGGCGGCTGGACGAGAAGGACTCTCACGGCCAGCCTCGGGTTGGGCTGGAGTTCGGAATGAATGTAGGATGCCCCACGTATCCGGACGCAACAAGAAATGTGCCACCGCTCATGTCCACGAATGGAATATTGTAGACGGTGCAGGATGTTAGGCAAGTAGGAGCCCGCCGGTCCTCGAACCCATGAAATCTTTTCAGAGTGATTGAAAGGGTGGGTTCGAGTCCTTTCGAAATCCTGCAAGACTTGCGCGCTCGTGGAAGGTTTTGCCGAGCGAAAGAATCCAGGAGACGAGCCGGGCGCAACACCTTGAAATGAACGCAAATATCTAGGCCGCGGTGGGGTTCGTGGCACATTTCTTGTTTGACACCAATGCGAGCGGATGTTAGCCTTCCGTAACCAGAAAGGAGCAAGTGAGTATGTTTGACGTTAGAGCGTGGTGGCCTGCCCCGCGGCGGAAGCCGCGCACACCGGCCAAGCCTGCCCAGGATTCGGGCAAGTAGCCGTTCGCGTTCCTCCAGATCAGCACTCGATCGTAGCCGCGCCGGGTCGTAGACCTTGGGACTGGGTGACTCGGGTGGCCAGTCACGCCATTGTGACGAGAGGTGGATCGTCCGCGATGGCGGGTGGCTGAATGAAACGAAGACGTCTCCGCGGGGTACGGGTGCATCCGCTGGCCCTGGTCGAGTCCGGCACCATCGGCAGGGGAACTCGGGTTTGGGCCTTCGCTCACGTGATGCCGGGGGCGAGGATCGGCTCGCGGTGCAACATCGGCGAGCACTGCTTCATCGAAAGCGGCGCGGTTGTTGGGGACGATGTCACGGTGAAAAACGGCGTGGCGCTGTGGGATGGGGTGACGGTCGCGGATGGCGCGTTCCTTGGGCCGTATGCGGTGTTTACGAACGACGCGAGGCCGCGTTCCGATCCACGCTACAAGACGCCGCGGGAGAAGTTCCTGCCGACGCGGGTGGGGCGAGGGGCGACGGTAGGGGCCAATGCGACCGTGGTGTGCGGAATGCGGATCGGCGAGTGGGCCTTCGTGGGTGCGGGTGCCGTGGTAACAAGAGACGTTCCGCCGCATGCGATCGTGGTCGGAAACCCGGCCCGGCGCATCGGGTTTGTGTGTCGCTGCACGCGCCCGATCCGGACGCGCCGGGCGTGCGCGTGCGGGGCGCTCTACCGGATCCAGGGCGGCAAAGTCGAAACGGTCAGGCCGCCGGGGGACCGGGCGCGCCGCTGAGGGAACCGGCTCTCAGATTGCGCCGTCGCGCTTGAGGCCGGCCAGGCGCTTCTCGTCCACCCCGACTTCTCTGAACACGGTGCCGTTGTCGGCGCCCAGCGCGGGGGCAGGGGTGTAGTTGGCGTCCACAGCGCGCGCGTCGAAGAGGAACGGGAGCCGATTGACGAGAATGCTCATGTCCCCGTGATCCACCTTCGTCAGCATCCGCCGGTGCTGATGCTGGGGGTGCTGCAGGACCTGCTCGAAATCCAGGACCGGCTCGCAGCAGCAGTCCGCCGGGGCGAGAACCTTGAGCCACTCCTCCTGCGTGCGGGTTTCGAAGAGGGCCTCAATCTCGTGGATGACGGCGTCCCGGCGCTCTGGGGAAGGAAACTGCTCCATGATCCATTCGGGCTTTCCCATCGCCGTGCAGAAGGCCTTCCAGAACTTGGGCTCGATCGCACCGAGGGTCATATAGCGCCCGTCCTTGGTGCGATAGACGTTGCAGAAGGGGTACTTGCCGTTGAGCTCCATCGTCTGCGGGGCCGGCACCTGGCCGTCGTGCCCGAACTTGGCAAAGTGATGCGCGAGGAGGGCGAGAGAGCCTTCGGTCATGGAGACATCGATGAAGGTGCCGCGTCCCGTTCTGGCCCGCGCCTGAAGCGCGGCCAGGAAGGAGATCGCTCCGAAGAGCGCCCCGCCCGGAACGTCGGCGATCTGGACTCCCGGGATGACGGGCCGACCGCCGGCATCGCCGATGATGCCGGTCATACCCGCCAGCGCGTTGTAGTTGGGGTCGTGTCCCGCCCTGTCCCTCAGGGGACCCGACTGCCCGTAGCCTGTTATGGCCAGGTAGATCAGGGTCGGGTTGTCGCGCGCCAAGATATCATAGCCCACTCCGAGCCTGTCCAGCACGCCCGGCCGGAAACTCTCGACGAGGCCATCGGCCGTGCGACACAGCCGGCGGAAGACATCGCGCCCCTCGGGATGCTTGAGGTTGAGTGTCACGCTCTTCTTGTTCCGGTTGAGAGCGCGGAAGAGGACGCTCACGTCGCCGACGAGCGGCGGCATGTACCGGATGTAGTCGCCGCCGTTCGGGTCCTCGACCTTGATGACCTCCGCGCCCATGAGGGCGAAGAGGAGCGTGCAATAGGGGCCTGGCAGAAGGCGCGAGAGGTCCAGTATCCTAAGCCCACTCAGCGGCAGCAATGTGGCGTCCGGTGTTTCTGTCCGGCTCCCTGGTTCCCGGGCTCCCCGGCTCACGACTGCCGACTCCCGACTCCCGACGGCCGATTCATAGCCCAATCATCTTCCCGACGATCTCCTTCATGATCTCGGTGGTTCCGCCGCCGATCGTGATGAGCCGGGAATCGCGCCAGGCCCGTCCCACTCGGTATTCCTCGATGTAGCCGTAGCCGCCATGGACCTGAAGGCAGCGGTCCGCAACGCGCGTCTGGAGTTCCCCCGCGATGATCTTGGCCATGGAGACCTCTTTGACGCAGGGGACGCCGCGGTTGAAGAGGTCGCAGATGTAGTACACGAAAGCCTGGGTGCACTCGATGTCGGAGAGCAATTCCACGAGGCGGTGGCGCTGCACCTGGAACTTGCCGATCGGGCGCCCGAAGGCCTGGCGCTCGGTGGCGTACTTGTAGGTCTGCTCCCACGTGAGCCGCCCGCCCGCGACGGCCGTGACGGCGGCGATGAGCCGCTCGCCCTGGAACCCTTCCATGATGTAGTAGAACCCGTGACCCTCCTCGCCCAGGAGGCTGCGGGCCGGCACCTTGCAGTTGTCGAAGAACAGCTCGGCCGTGTCGGAGGCGTGCATGCCCACCTTTCGCAGGCGCTTGGTGACTTGGAAGCCTTTAGTGTCCGTTGGGAAAAGGATGAGCGAGATACCGCCGTAGCCGCTGTCGCCCGTCCGCACGGCAAGGGTGATGAAGTCCGCCCGCGCGCCGTTTGTGATGAAGGTCTTGGACCCGTTGATCACGTAGTCGCCGCCGACCCGCTTGGCCGTCGTCTTGAGGTTCGCCACGTCCGAGCCGACGAACGGTTCGGAGACGCCGATCGCGGCGATTCGTTCACCCTTGATCGCCGGTGTCAGAAACTCTTTTTTCTGCTCCGGTGTGCCGTGGAGGTGGATCGCCGGTGTGGCCATGTCCGACTGGACCATGAGCGCCATGGCGACGCCGCCTGAACCGCAGCGCGGAAGCTCCTCCGCGTAGGCGGTCGTGTACCAGTAGTCGCCGCCGTTGCCGCCGACATCCTCGGGGAAACGCAGGCCCAGGAAACCCTGCTCGCCGGCCCGCTTGAAGACCCAGTTGGGGAAGTCCTCGGCGTCTTCCCACTCGTCCGCGTGGGGGGCAAGTTCCTGCTCCACCCACTTGCGGAAGCTCTGGCGGAAGATGTTGTGCTCCTCCTTGAAATATCCGCTCCAGTCGCAAAACAGTTGGCCTTCCTGCATGGGGTCCTCCTAACGCAGTGCGTTATGTTGCATCGCGCCGCGTCATTATACACAGGTCGGCTGGAGGGACAACGGAATCCGGGTTGCGTGTGGCATCGTGTGTTGCTGCACCCGGCTCCGGCGCCACGCCCCCGCCCTTCGGCTCCGGTCCGCCCAAACCCCATACTGTACAGAGGACGGCCGTCTACTGTACAGTAACAACCGCCGAGGGTCCGGCCCTACTTCTTCGAAGGTGTGGGAGCGGGCCTGTCCGCCGTGGAGGGCTTGTCCGCCTTGGCGGATTTGCCCGCCTTGGCGGGCTGGCGTTTCGGGGAAGGCTCGATCACGGGGGGAGGCACGTTACACGCCTTGGCGACTTGGGTGGCGAAGTAGTCCATGTTGAAGTAAAGAAGGGCGTAGGCTTCGGAGGTGAGGGGCTTGGGGGACTGGCCCTCGGGGACCGGACAGTCGAAATCCTTGCAACTGTTGCCTTCGACGAATTGCATGAACTGGGCGGCGAGTTCGAGGACCTGTCGGCCGGTCGTCAGTGAGATCTTGTTGTCGGTAAGGGCTGCAAGCTGACCGCTGATGGCTGACAGCTTGCCGCCGAGTTCGTCTGAGACGGCGGCATCTTTGATCCAGCCGAGTGTGAGGGACTGATTCTTGAGATCAAGGATGTACTCGACGTATTTCGCGGGGTCGAAAGGAATCGGCGGGGGAACCGGGCCGAGGCACTGTTTCACAACAGCGTTGCTTTTCTTGTCGGGAAACTGAGCACGAAGAGCTTCATACACTGCGTCGAAATCCCTATTGATTTCATCCGTCGAGTAGTCGCCAGGTCCGCCGTCGTAGTCGACCCGCCTCTCTCCTACGAGGTCACATCGAACGATCCCCGGCAGCCCATCCGCTTGAAACCCGAATCCACTCTCCGATGACCCCGGGGCCATGCCAGGGGGATCCGAGTCGGTCTCCGACCACTCCCACTCATGTGTACCACTATGTTCTATAGAGAACCAGTCTGAGCTGGGCGAAACAGCGTCCCTGACCGACAGCGCCAACCTGAGTCGAAAGTCCCCGAGTCGTTGCCTCGCCATGGGGCCGTTGGCGAGCCTGTATGCGAATGAGAACGCAGTAGGGGCCGACTTGGAAGCCTTCGCCCACACGGTGGGGTCAACCTTGTGGGCTGGATCGAGGATTGTCGTGAGGGTCCGTCCCGTCTCGGCATCGGGATACTCGAACACGAACCAATCGTTGAGTGAATCGTATTCGCCCCGGACTGTTCCGACGACAACAGCTTCCGCTTGGACTGGATGAACAACCAAGGCTACGACGATGCAAACTAGGCCCAGACTACGATGGCACATGCTCACCGCTCCTTTTCGCATAACTCGAAGACACGTGGCCTATACGCCTTGTAATACACATGGTAGTGTTCGTTCGGAAGCCCCGCGTTCTCCAGCTTTGGGAAGCCATGCTGGCTGCAGACGATTCCCACGAACTTCTTCCGGTTTTCGGCAGGTATGCCCCCCCCTCCCGGCAGGCCGAGCTTCGTTCGGATGTCCAAGTCCGTTCCTTCCCGGTGATACGTGTGCGGTGGCTTCCAGTAGGCCGTTACCGTGTCGTCGCCGCCGCCGTCGTGCAGACCACCCCAAGGCAAACTCGCGTCCGTGATCATGATCGTGGGCGCGAAGGGATAGGTTTGGCCATAGGAGAGTGATGTGTCCTCGACATGGGTGATCGTGGATCGCAGCGCCCAGAACCGATCGGGATGAACTGAGGCGGACTGGTCTTTGAGGAGGTACAACGCGGAACCCAGCGGTTCCAGCCCCTTGACGCGCGCCGGGACCTCCACGGTGGCGGTTTTCTCGGGGAGGGTCTTGATCCAGCCCTTGATCGTCAC
This sequence comes from Nitrospirota bacterium, assembly GCA_016190245.1. Lineage (GTDB taxonomy): Bacteria > JACPQY01 > JACPQY01 > JACPQY01 > JACPQY01 > JACPQY01. The sequence continues at coordinate 13,660 of JACPQY010000079.1, forward strand.
CTTGCCTCCCAACTGGCCGGCCACGTACTTGACGCAATTCTCCACCGTGCCCGTCCCGCTCGCGTCGGTCTCCACCGTGCACTTGCCATCACCCTCGATCTTGCCGATCAGTTTCTCCCTCTCCGCCCCCTCCGCCGGCAGCGGCGGGTCGTTGTGCGCGTGCCCCCCAGCCGCGGGGTCGAACGATTCGAACTCGATCTTCACTCGATAGGAACCGGGCTTGGCCCCATCCAGGATCTTCGCCTCGATCTGCGTCTCGTGGGCGGCGAGCCTCACGTCCACTTGCCGCGATCGCCCGCTCGCCATGCTCGGCAGCCCCTCCTCCTCGCAAGCCTCCGCCGGGCAGACCTCCTCGGGCACCGCGGTGAGGAACAACGTGGGATTGATCTCCTCCGGCCCACCCCCCCCGGGACCCGCCGCCGGGAAGGCGTACGTCTTGTACCCCCCCACTCCGGAGTGGCTGATGGGACCCTCCCAGTAGCCATCCGCCACGGTGTAGCTGCACGTGCTCGGCCCAGTGGGCATGACGATCCCCTTCACATTCCCGAACGTTGCCCCGCCTATGCAGGTGGTGCATCCCAAAAAGTCCTGCTTGCAGGTCTCATCCAAGCTTTCCAAGCCTGGGACGCCTATGGCCGCCAAGCTGCCGGTCGCCCAGCCGATGAAGTGGATGTTGGCCCCATAGGGCAGAGTCGAGGAAAACTCGTACGTCATCCGGTCATCGTTCTTCACTACGTACCACTCGCGCTTGGCCACCTTGCCCGCACTGTTATACCTGACGGTGGCCAGATCGACCTCCGAGTGCCCGCCCCCGAACGCGGTGCTGAGCTCGCCAGAGACCGACAGAGGATACTCGCCGCCGCCGCTGTTTTGGTACGCCTTTTCATAGCAACAGTTTGCGAGCGCTGCGAGCTCCGGGGCCCCGGACCAGAAGCTGCAGCAACCCCAGTGCCCTTCAGGCAGGCACTTTCTTTCAAACGTCGAGCCCCACGTGCCGCTGTTGGTTGCCCCCGAGGCTTGGAAGTGAGACTCGTAGGTGAACGTGCACGTCCAGCAGTCCTCTCCGGTCGGGAAGTAGTCGCAGCTCTTGGCCTCGTTGAAGCGGTTCTGGGTAGTCACGAGGCTGTCCAAGAGACGGGAGGGGGAGTCCCCCGGCGCCTGACGGGGTTTCGCCCCCCCTGGGGTGGATCGCGCGGCTCCTTGGGACCGGCCGGCTACCCCCGCTGAGCCGTCACGCACAAGCGTCCCCTCGCGGAAGACGGTCACCCACGTCATGGTTGATTTCTCGACGCAGGCGCCGGTGTGGACATGAAGTTCCACCAGATAGCTTCCGGACAAGACCGGCACAAAGAGTTGCGGCCTGCCGAAGAGGGACACTGGGCCGGATTCCGCCACGATCGGCCCCTCGGGCGACCGGTACCACGCGGCCGAAACGCCCTCCACGCCGTCCCCCGGCCACACGAAAACCGGCAGCGACCCCCTCTCCTCGACGAAGACTTCCTCCAGCACCATCATCCGGCCGCGGTCCTCGCACGGTCTCTCCGAGGCGGCCCTCGCCGGCGAGGCGGATTCGGAAGACGCAAACACGCACACCTGCGTGTCCACGATGAAGACGATCGGGCCGGTGGTGGCGGCGTTGCCCAAGTTGTCCGCGATGGAGACGGCGAGCGTGTGCGTGCCGTCTTCGAGGGTGCGCGTGAAGTCGACTTGGAAAGGTTCCAACAAAGGAGGGGTGATGTCCTCGCCGTCCAGTTCGATCCGCAGAGTAACGGGGGCCACGCCCACGCCGCCATCCACGTAGCCGATCCGGAAGGGGACCTCGGTGACGGCCACGGCGGAGCCGGGCGCGGGCGAGTCAATGAGAATGTCGGGCGGTGTGGTGTCCACGGTGAACGAGACCGGCATCGCCTCGCCCGTGTTCCCCGCCCGATCCGCGATCGAGGCATGAAGGGTGTGGAGACCGTCGCCGGGCTCGATCGTGAACTCGACGAAGGATTGCCCCGGCAGGGGCGGGGTCGCGTCCACGCCGTTGATGGAAACCATCAGCGTGGCCGGGTCCACGCCGGTCTGGGAGTCCAAATAGCTCACGCGCACTGGCACCTGGCGGTTCGCCGTCTGGAAGGCGGGCGGAGGGAAATCCACGCTGACGAGAGGCGGGTGGGCATCCACGGTGACCGAGCGCGTCACGGGTTGGGCCGAGTTGCCGGCAAAGTCCCGCGCGGTGACGGTGACGACGTGCGTCCCCTCGGGCAGGCGGATCCGCGTCTGAAAACCGAGCGGGTCGTCCAGCGGCTGATCGAGGGGCGCGACGGCATACGCCTGGTCTGCTCCTTGGGCCTCCAGGTACGGCTCGATGCACTCGGCCAGGGAGGCGACCGGGTCCACTCCGGCCTGGAGGATGCGCAGGATGTCGAGGCAGCGATGCCGCGAGAGGACCGTCGAGTGCGCCCCGGAGCCCCGAAACTCGATCAACGCGAGATGGATGTCCTCCACCCCCGTCACGTCGCCCACGCGCAGGCCGCACCCCGCCGACAACGGCTCGCCTTCCGTGGCCTCGCCTGGGGGCGGGGTACAGGGCCCTCCCGGCCCGTCCTCGGGGATCGGAACGAGTTGCCCCTGCATGGTGAGGTACATCGCACCCCGCTGGAAGAAATCGAGGTTCTCCTCGGGCGAGAGGATGTCATCGAAAGTAGAACCCAGCGCCATCGGCGGCGCCGAGAGGGCGTACCCCCCCGGCACGAGGATGTCGCTTGCCAGGTTGTCGATCGCCACCGCCACGCGGCTGTCCGAAGTGAGCGGCACGCTCCCGGGCGCCACGCCGCCCCCAACCTCGGCCGCAAAGACGTTCAACACCACCCCCACGGGAAAGTCTACCACGAATCCCCCCACCGAGCGGTCAAAGAGCGTCCGGCTCTCGTCCATCATCTGCGCGGTCACCTTGTGCAGCGCCGCGTCATACGAGAGATCGAAACGCAAGAGCGTGCCGGGGGCGATCACAGGAAGGAGCCCGATCTGCATGGCCTGCTCCCCCGAGGGGCGCGTTGCACTCAGGTAGGCCACGGGAAGCAGGGTACTCGGGTCGAGACCGATCCTGGCCTGCATGAGC
>JACPQY010000081.1 GCA_016190245.1 Nitrospirota bacterium
CCGGTCGGAGCCGTCAACCCCGAAAGACCCGACGCAGGAGGCGGAGGGTTCACCGCGCCGGATGCGCGGTGCGTCCAGGATGGGACAGGAGGTCATCCGATCTCCCCAAAACCCATGTACTCAAACTGCAGAGGAACCTTTATTCATACGCTTCGCGAACTAAAGGGGCCGGGGGCAAACCCCGCCCCACCGCTTCCTGCGACGGGGCGGCCCGTTAGGGCGAATAATTCATGCACTTCATCAAGAAAATAGGTACCCCTCTCGAAATACAGTGTGTAATTCATCATTTCTCGTGCATGAATTATTCGGGTTAGCCCTCTCAACGGGGCCAGGACGAAGGGGTTGCGTGGTTAACCCTTTCATTCGTCGCCCTGGGGCTCTTTCCGGAAACAGTACATGCGGATGTAGGGGACCCAGCGGCCCAATTGCCCCAAGCCCTTTTCCACTGGGAGTGTGTTGGGGTAGCGGCCAGGAGAACTTGTTCATGATGCCGCTGACCGCAGCTTTCTAATCCAGTTTGACAATTCATCCTTGTTTTTCCTTTTTGGTGGCCATCTCCCCCCCATTACGCGAGGGCGGGGGCATACCCCGCCCGGTACAGCTTGAGCAGATTGTGGGTGAGGCAGATCAGCCTCCACTCCTGACGCACCTTGCCCCACCCGCGCAATAGAAATCGCCGGAACCCTCACGCCTCCTTGATCTGACCGAACACCGGCTCCACAATCGCCTTTCGCCTCTTGTACACTGCTTGGCCCTCCTTCGTTCGCAACTTCCAACGCATCTTGTCGGGGAAGGTGGCATCCTGGGGCAAAGGCCCCCGCCCGGCCGGAATCTCCTCCCCATGCTTCAAACAATCCGGACAGACGTGCGGGTCAATCCCCCGCGCTTGGAGACACTTCGCGTTGTCCTCTGAAAAATATCCGGAGTCCGCGGAGAGCTTCTCGGGCGCCTCGCCCGCGTTCTCTCGAATCGCTTCGATGAGCGGCTCCACCTGTCTCTTGTCGTTCGCCTCCTGCGTCACCTCACAGGCCACAATCACCTGCTGATCCTCATCCACCGCCGCCTGCGCGTTGTATCCGCCAGCTGGCGGACTCGAAACTCTTCGTCGCTCCGTCCTTCATGATCCGACTCTCCGGATCGGTAAAGTTTCTCTGAGCCGCCGGCTCCACCACCGCCCGCGCCGGATCAGAAACGACAGGTTCCCGCCCCTTCGTCTTCTCCCCCGTCTCCTCCTCCTGGCGTCGACGCTCCTCCATCTTCGCCCGGGCCTCCCGCGCCTGCTCCTCCGCCCCCTCTCGGGCCTGCGCCTCCAACGCCGCCTTCGCCTCTCGAATCTTCTCAAGCCGAGTCTCCCGGCGACGAAGCTCAGAGGGAAGCTCGTCCCCCCTCACGCCCTTGCCGTACCGCTTGTCCTCCTCCTCGTCCGCCTGCTGCGCCCCCGCGAGTAACTCCACCACCTGCCACTCCAGCTCCCGCTCCTTCTCCACCATCCGCCCGTAACTCATCGCCTTGTGCCTGCTCGCGTTCGCCTTCCCGCCTGCCAATTGGCGGGCAGGCACCTTCGTCCCGTCCAAAGCCACGTGCCCCAACCGAACCATCCCCGCCTCCCGACACAGCCTCAAAACCTGGATGCACAGCGCACCCAAAGCCACCAAGTGCGTCTGCCGGAAAACACTGATCGTTGAATGGTCCGGATGGGACCCGGCACAGATCACACGGAAAGCCACATTCTCGTGGGTCTCCCGCTCCATCCTGCGCGGGGAAGGTATCCCCTTGCAGTAGGCATACAACAAGAGCTTCACCATCATCACCGGGTGGTACGGCGGTTGACCCTGCGCGCGCTCCTCGTACCAACGGATAATCGCTGATACGTCCAATCCGCCTGAGGCGGACTCCACCACGTCCGAGATGGAATACACCAGATGATCCTCGGGCAACCAGTCGCCCAGCGATGAGGGCATGAGAAAATTCTGCTTCGCCTCGTAGGGCCGGTACGCTTTGTCGGTCATTCTCATCTCCTCCTTGGAACCTCTCTTACGATGTTCCTCCGTGAACAGCGCATCCTGAACCATTCTCCTTCTACACCCGCAATCCCCATGCCACCCTATCCCGACACACTCCTAGCTCGAAGGGTACCTTGCCGAGGACGGCATGGTACTGCGCAAAGAAGCGGGCCAGGACGGCCCCCCATGAACGCGGTATTGTTCGAGCGTAGTCCAGTCCGCCGCGGCGGACGGACGAAGTCGAGAACCCCGAGGGCAAAATGCTGGATGCTCTCAGATCGAGATTCCCCAGATCCGCTGGGCAGCGAGGCCGATGAGATACGTCGCGCCCACCGCGCCCGCCACGAGCACAAGGTTCATGGCGACGCGTTTTCGGATCTGCATGCCGGACAGGAAAGCCAGAACGAGGGACACCAAGGCGACCACCCCCGCCGCAGCCAGGAGCGAGGCGAACACGCCCTCGGCACCGAACAGCACGGGCAGCACGGGCACCACCGCCCCGAGGAGGTAGCTGAGTCCCACCGTTGCGGCAGCCCTCACCGGCCGCCGGGGGACGACCGCGGTTGGGCGGGCGGAGCCCGAAAGGAACATCGCCTTGCCCGCCTCGATGTCGAGCATCTCCTTCTCGGAACTCGAGGCAGCGTAGGCCCCCGCCGCCATCGAGAGCGCGCCGGCCACGGCCACGCTCGCGCTCGCCATCAACACCAACGCCGGTTGCCTGAGCGCGGCATAGAATCCGCTCACAGCGCCCGCAATCTCCACGAGCCCGTCGTTAAGCCCCAGGAACACGCTCCGAACCCTGTCCGGGTCAATTACGCGCTCGGAGTACTGTGTCACGATGGCGTCCTCGTGCTCGAATTCGTCCCGCAGAATCTCCTTCACCGTCTCTCCAAGAGGCTCGTCCTTCGAGGTCTCCCAGAGGGACAAGTACTTCCGGATGCCGTAGATTTCGATCGCCTCGAGAACGAGGTGCACGGCCGTCGGCCCGAAGAGGCGACAGGCCGCGAGGAGAATGCGCAGCTTGATCCTTCTCCCCAGATTGAGGCTGTTCACCTCCTGGCGGAAGAACTTCTGCCATGTGGCCAGATGGCCCTGCTCCACCGGAATCAGGTCGCCGAGGATCTTCTTGAGTCGGCCCGAGTGGATCTTGTGGAGCTCCGAGTAGAGGGTGAGGTCGAACAACTCGTCAAGAACCAGAGTGCGCCCCAGCACTGCATCGTCGCGGCCCATGGAATGGGTCTACGACGGGACGCCGCCGCTTGCAAGCCCGCCGCGCCTGGAATGGCGGGCAAGCCCCGTGTCCGACGGTGGCCGCGTCACCGCTTGATGTTGACGCCGGAGGCGCTCCACGGAACAATCCCCGCATGGGCCACGCGGCCATCCCCTCCACGATCGAGCACACCCCGGAGTGGGACCGTGCTCTGGATCTCATTGAAAACAGCCGGCGGCACCTCTTCGTGACGGGACGCGCCGGCACCGGCAAGTCCACCCTCCTCCAGCACTTCCGTAAGCTCACACGCCGGACCGCGGTGGTCCTTGCACCGACCGGCGTGGCCGCCGTCAACGTGACCGGGCAGACCATCCACTCGTTCTTCGGCTTCAAGCCCGATGTGACCCCCGATCAGGTCAAGCGGCTACGCGGGAACCGCCGGGCTCTCTTCCGCACCCTTGACGTGCTCGTGATCGACGAGATATCCATGGTGCGCGCCGATCTGTTCGATGCGGTGGCCCGTTTCCTGGAGTTGAACGGACCGAAACGAGGGCTGCCCTTCGGAGGCGTCCAACTCGTCCTCTTTGGCGATCTCTATCAGCTCCCCCCGGTCGTGAGGAGCGAGGACCGGCCGCTGTTCGAGGGCTTCTACCCCACACCCTATTTCTTCAGCTCACGCGCCTTCGCCGCCCTCGACCCCGAATGGGTGGAACTGGACAAGGTCTTCCGCCAGCGCGACACCGACTTCCTCGCCCTCCTCAACGCCATCCGCGACGGCACTGCCACAGAGGCGGTGCTGGGCGAGCTCAACCGCCGCGTCCGCGAGGACCTGGACCCCGCGACCGCGGAGGAGTACCTCGTGCTAACCTCCACCAACGATCGCGCGCGAGCCATCAACGCGGCGCGGCTCGCCCGACTCCCGGGCGAGGCCCGTGTCTTCGAGGCGGGCATCAAGGGGGCTTTCGAAGCCCCCGCCTATCCCACCGAGGCGCGCCTTGCACTCAAGCCTGGGGCTCAGATCATGCTTCTCAACAACGACCCCGAGGGACGATGGATTAACGGTACCGTCGGCCACATCAGGCGGATCGATCCGGACGAGCCCCGAGTCTCCGTGGTCCTCCAAAACGGAAGCCGAGAAGACGTGCAGCCGCACCGCTGGGACATGTTCCGTTTCCAGCTCGATCCATCGGGCGAGAGAATCGAACCCGTCTCGGTGGGGCAGTTCGTGCAGATGCCCATGCGCCTGGCGTGGGCGGTCACCATTCACAAGAGCCAGGGGCTCACGTTCGACCGGCTCGTCGTCGATCTGACGAGGGGCACGTTTGCGCACGGGCAACTCTATGTCGCCCTCAGCCGTGTGCGCACGCTCGACGGCCTCCTCCTCACCCGCCCGATCCGAAGGGGCCACATCCTCGTGGATCCGCGAATTCGTGCCTTCGCGGCGGGATTCCAGGAGCGCACGGAGAGGCTGTAGGGGGGGGCGCCTGGACCCGCCCGCGCGCGGGGAGCATGCAAGCATGCTCCCCTACGATGCTGCCCGGGAAGGGGGAGCCGCCTCGTCAGGCCGCCCCTGGCGCGTCCAAGATCTCCCGAACCCTGCGCGTGAGGACCGCCGGGGAGAAGGGCTTGGCGATGAAGAGGCCCGCATCGATCCGGTATCCGTGCTGCTGGATCATCTCGCCGGTGTATCCCGACATGTAGAGCACGCGGATGCCGGGGCGGATCCCCTTCACTTCGGCCGCCAGTGCGGGGCCGCTCATCTGGAGCATGATCACGTCTGTGAGTAACAGTTGGATGCCGGCCTTCTCGTTCCGGCAGATCTCAAGCGCCTCGTTCGGCGTTGCGGCTGCCATCACCCGGTAACCGCTCGCCCTGAGTACTTCCTCGGTCAGCACGCGCACCCGTTCCTCGTCCTCGACGAGCAGGATCGTCTCCGCGCCACCCCGCGGCCCCGGCGTCGAAACCTTCGCGACCGGCGCGGCTTCGACCTCCGCATCCTCTACCCGCGGCAGGTAGAGGGTGAAGGTACTCCCCTGCTCCGGCTCACTCTCTGCAAAGACGGTCCCGCCCGCCTGTTGCACGATCCCGTACACGGTCGAGAGGCCGAGCCCCGTGCCCTTTCCCTGACCCTTCGTCGTGAAGAACGGCTCGAAGGCGCGTGAGAGGGTCTCCTCGTCCATGCCGATCCCCGTATCCACCACGGAGAGCCTCACGTACGGCCCCGAAGCCAATCCGTGGAGTTGGGCCGGGCGATCACCCCCAAGAACCTCGCCCGACGTGCTAAGGCTCAGGCTGCCGCCCCTCGGCATGGCGTCTCGCGCGTTCACCACGAGATTCATCAAGACCTGTTCGAGCTGCACGCGGTCCGCAGCGACGCGGCCGGTATTTGAGGCCAACCGCAGGCGGAACTCGACGTCGTCCCCCACCAGGCGCCGCAGCATCCGCTCCGCGGACATGATGACTTCGTTGAGATCCAGCACCTGCACCTGCGTCGGCTGGGCGCGGCTGAAGCTGAGGAGTTGGCGGGTGAGCGACGCCGCGCGATCTCCGTCTTCCTTGATCTCGCTGACGTAACGCCGGAGGGGGCTGTCCGCCTCGAGCCGGTCGAGAAGCATCTCGCTGTAGCCGAGAATGGTGGTGAGCTGGTTGTTGAAATCGTGCGCGAGACCTCCCGCCAGGCGGCCGACGGCCTCCATCTTCTGGGACTGAAGAAGCTGTTGCTCCAGGCGATGCTGATCCTCCTCGCGCTGACGTCGCTCCGTGATGTCGCGAAGGATTCCGACGAACATGCGCCGTCCCGCCATCCTCACCTCGCTGATGGCCAAGTCCACCGGGAACGACTCGCCGTCCTTTCTGCGACCCACCACCTCACGCCCGATCCCGATGATCTTCGCCTCCCCGGTTCGCAGATAGCGACCCAGATGGGCGTCGTGCCCGGAGCGATCCGGCTCCGGCATGAGCCGGGAGACGTTCCTTCCCACCGCCTCGGCAGCCGTGTATCCGAAGATGCGTTCGGCGGCCGGGTTGAACGATTGGATGACGCCCTTTTCGTCGATCGTCACAATCCCGTCCACGGCCGTCTCCACGATGGCTCTCATGTGGGCCTCGCTCTCCCGAAGGCGACCGAAGATCGGCCCGCTGAGCACAATGATGAGCCCCGCCCCCAGAACCACCAGGTAGAGCGTGGACGCGCCGGCGACGACGCCCGCCCGCAGGTACGGCGCGCGAATCTCGTCCATGTCCACCTTGGCCACAACACCGAGGTTCAGCCCCGCGAGGTGCGTGTACGCCGCGAGGACTTGCTTGCCTCGATAGTCGAACCCGATCACGGAGCCGGTCTCGCCCAGCAGGGCGCGCCGCATGGGGGCGCCCCAATCGGAGTCGAACGCGATGGGAACAGGAGGCACATCTCCGTGCCGCTCCCGACTCAGCAGAAAGACGATCAGGTCGCCCTCCCGCCGACCCAGCACGATCTCCCCGCTCTCACCAAAGCCGGGATAGTGCGCATGGGCGTCCACGACCTGAGCCATCGTTGCGGTCAGCGGGCCACCCGGGAAGTCCGGGTTTCGCGCCACGTTGAACCGGGCCACCGCCTCCATCAGGCGGGCCTGGCTCTTCACGATCTCCTCGAGGCGATGCCGCTCCTGCTCGATGGCGGTCGTGTACAGGACTCCGATGGCGATCGCCAGCACGGCCAGCGAGAGAAGCGCCAACACGCCGATGAGGACCAACAGCCACTTCCGCCCCATCACGACGGGACGAGTCTCGTCCCGCCGGTTCGATTCAGCCTCGGGCGGCAAAACGATACCCCACTCCGCGTACGGTCTCGATGTACTCTCCACCCTCCCCGAGCTTCTCCCTCAGCCGATTCACGTGCGTGTCCACCGTCCGCGTCACCACCTCGGCATCGATGCCCCACACCTTGTCGAGGAGAACGTCTCGAGTCTGGAGCTGCCCTCGGTGCTTCACGAGGTGCGCCAGGAGGCGGAACTCCGTCGCCGTCAGTTCCACGGGCCGGCCCTGGACGCTCACGCGGTAGCCTCGCAGATCGATCTCGAACGGTCCAACCTTGACAGACGACTCCACTTCCCCGGGGTCATCGCCTCGCCGGCGGAGAATGGCGCGCACGCGCAGCACCAACTCGCGTGGGCTGAACGGCTTCGTCACGTAGTCGTCGGCCCCACGCTCGAATGCCGCCACCTTGTCCGCCTCTTCCCCGCTGCCTGTCAACATGAGGATGGGGATCGCCCGTGTCTCCTCGTCCGCCCGAAGCCGCCGGCAGATCTCCACGCCCGAGAGATCCGGCAGCCGGATGTCCAAGATGATGAGGTCGGGTTTCCTGCGTTGGGCGGCCTCGATCCCCGTTCGCCCGTCGAAGGCCTCCCTCACCTCGAAGCCGGCCAGGGTGAGAGCCTCGCGCAGGAGACCCACCACCTTCCGCTCATCGTCCACCACCAGGATCTTCTCGCCCACGATGCTGGGGATCATATCGGACCTTCGGATGGAGCGGCAAGGAGCACGGCCCCTGGCCCGCACCCCTGGCCGTCGCCGGGGCACTGACACCGGTCATAGCGGTCTCCCACCCTTGCCAGCATCCTGTGGTCATGAGCACGCCGGATCGGCGAGCGCGACATGAGAGCGGGACCACCGAAGCGGCCGCCGGCCCGCGGGTCCCGGAGGAGATCCCTCTTTCCGCTCTTCCTTTCCGGTTGCACCGCTGGGAACTCGTCGAGATGCTGGCGTGGTGCCGGTGCCACGGCGATACGGACGAGCCCATCTCGTTCCTCGTGGATGAGAGCGACCCGAGCCGCATCACGATCACCGCCGATCGCGCAGGATCGTCCTTTAGGCTCGTCGCGGATTCGGTCTCGGGCCGCCTCCTGGCGCCTCATCCCACCGGCCCCGAGGCCCCGGCCTTCTGGAGCGACATCTTGCGCCGGGCCCTCGAAGGCAAGATCGAGAGAGGCATCCATCGCAATCTGTTCCGCTGCAGGGTCTGCGAGGCCACCGTTCAACTCAGGGATCCCCTCGAGGCCTGGTCACACCTGAACGAGCATGAGATCCGCGTGGAGGCCATGGACGCAACCGCGGGCATGCGGCTCAGGTTGAAAGGCAAGTGGGTCGGCGTGGACAGGTTCTTCAGCCCCGAAGACGGGAGCATCCACTAGGCTCTGTTTGAAAACCCTTCGCCGGCCACCGCAATCCTTGTAGGGGAGGGTGCTTGCACCCTCCCTCCCCTCGGGCGGGTCCATCCGCCACGGCGGACGGAAGGACCCGCCCCTACCACGGTCATTGCCCTGCCATCTCCGCCGCGGCGGACAGGGCCACATTGCGTGGTACCTGGCCTTCCTGGGCCAAGGTACGAAGAACCGCCCTGCCCATGGTCGATCCCCTTAAGGTCGTTTTCAAACAGAGCCTAGCCGAGTTCGGTCGGATCCCTTGCGGCCTCCGCGGGTCGTCACACCTCCGTGTCCACAATTCCACCCGGGCCCTTCTTGCCGGCAAGGCCCTCATCCTCTTCCTTCTTTCGGGGCTGCCTCTTGCGTCCTTCTTCCTCGCCCGGTGGATGATGCTCATCGAGGGTTTCAGACGGTTGCGACGGTTGAATAGGTTTCGCGCCCTCACGGCGGCGCGGCGCGCGTGCGGCCGTCCCTGTGCCCTTGGGGGCCTTGCCCAAAGGATCTACGGTATCCGACACGCGTTCGGTCTCCTGCCCCGCCCAAGTGGCGAGCCACTCATTATCCCACACCCGCCCCCAACGCGGCAAAGTGCCACCACCACATCGCCGATCATTGGACCCGCTGCCCGAACCCGGCTATGGGGATGAGGATTCGATGAAAAGGCCCTATCCACCCGACATCTATCGCCTGGGGTTCCTCTCGTTCTTCAACGACGTGACCGCGGACCTCATCACCCCGCTCCTCCCCGTCTATCTCGGTTCCCTCGGACTCGGCGTGCGCTTCCTGGGCGTGATGGAAGGTTTGGCGGACTCCCTGTCCAACTTTGTCATGCTCCTCTCCGGGGCGGCGGCCGACCGGTCCGGACGACTCCGCACGGGAGTCCGGATCGGGTACCGGCTCGCCGCGCTGGCCCGGCCCCTCCTGGCCGTCCCGCTCGCACCCGTGATTCTTCTCGGGCGGCTGCTGGACCGCACGGGAAAAGGGATCCGAACTCCGCCGCGTGATCGCCTCATCACGGTTTCGATCGCGAGAGCGGAGTGGGGCGGCGCATTCAGCGTCCAGAGGGCGATGGACCACGCCGGGGCCCTTGTGGGCGCACCCCTCGCAGCCGTGCTGCTGATACTGTACGACATCAATCTCCCGCTTCTTTTCCTCGCCGCCTGCATCCCCTCGCTGCTCTCCGCCTTTCTCATTCCCCGGCATCTGGCCGATCTCCGCCTGTCCCCCCAACCCTCGGCCGGGCTCCTCCCGTGGCGTGCCCTCACGCCCACGCTGCGGAGATACGCCGTCGTCATTTTCCTCGCGGCCCTTTCATCCCCCTCGGAACTCCTCTTCCTGATGCGCATGCAGGAGGCGGGGGCTGCGCCCTACGCGATGCCTCTGGCCTGGTTCCTTTTCACGAGCTCCGCCCTCGTCGGAGCCTACGTCGGTGGGCCGGTCTCCGATACGTGGGGACGGAGGCGCACCATGGCCGCGGGCTGGCTCCTCTTCAGCCTGGTCACGGTCGCCTTTGGTCTCACCACCAGCCCGGCCTGGTTCTGGCCGCTCATCTCCCTCCTGGGTTTCCAAGCCGGACTCACCGAGGCGCCGGAGCGGGCCTACGCCGCACGGATCGCGCCACCTGAGGCCCAGGCAGGCGCGATGGGTGTGTACTACTTCGCAGAGGGTATGGGGCTCCTGCCTGCTTCGATCCTCTTCGGCCTGCTCTGGGATCGGTTCGGTCCCGCGGTCCCGTTCTTCGTCGCCGGTGGAACCGCGCTGCTCGCCACAAGTCTCCTCTCTCTCCTGCCCAGCGACCGCGCCAAAGCGCGCCGAACCTAAGCGATCTGCAGCCAGGGCTCTCACCCCCTGGGTGGACAAAGCCTGTCTGGCCGAATACTCCATGCGAGTGTAGACTGCTGGTATGGGGACGCCCGACCGGGGGGCCAGGGCGCGGCCCCGCAGGCAGCCCCGAGTGGAATTCGGGGCCCTCCACGGGGCACGGTCCTCGCCATGAAGATTGTCATCGTGGGTGGCGATGCCGCCGGCATGAGCGCGGCAAGCCAGGTCCGCCGCCTCCAAGCGGACTGGGAGATCCTCGTGCTCGAGCGCGGCCGTTTCACTTCTTATGCGGCCTGCGGCATCCCCTACTGGCTCGCCGGCGACGTGGACTCGCCCGAACAACTCATCACGGTCTCACCCCAGGAATTCCGAGAGAAACGGCGGATTGATGTGCGAACGGGATGGAACGTGACACGCGTGGACGCAGAGAACCGGACCGTAGTGGCTAGGGGTCCCGCCGGTCGCGACGAAACGTTTCCCTACGACCGGCTTCTCCTGGCCACCGGCGGTCGGCCCGTCTCACCCGCGTGGAGGGGCCTCCACTTCCGCGGCGTCCATCTCCTGCGTGACCTCGAAGACGGCCTCGGCGTGAAGCGCACACTCCATCAGCGGCCCAGGAAGGCCGTGGTCATTGGCGCCGGCTACGCGGGACTCGAGATGGCCGAGGCCATGCGGCGCCGCGGCCTGGCCGTCACCGTGATCGAAAAGAGCAATCGCGTGCTGGCGGGCGCTTCAGCCGAAGCCACGCGGCGCGTGTCTGAAGAACTTGCCCAACACGAAGTCGAACTCCGCTTGGAAACAACTGTGACCGGACTTGCCGGGGCGGACGGAAGTCTCTCGGCTGTTGAGACTTCCGCCGGCCCTATCGAGGCGCAGGTCGCCCTTGTTGCGATCGGGGTCAAACCGAACACCGATCTGGCCCGCATGGCCGGCGCGCGTCTCGGCACAACCGGTGCGATCAAGGTGGACGAGCGGCTGGCTACCAGCCTGCCGGACGTCTTCGCCGCCGGCGATTGCACGGAAGTCGTCCACCTCGTGTCGGGACAACCCGTCTATGTTCCGCTCGCGCTGACCGCCAACCGGCAGGGGCGCGTCGCCGGCGCGAACATCGCCGGTGGCGACGAGCGCTTCTCCGGCATCGTCGGCTCGGCAGTGACGAAGGTTTTCGACTTGGTGCTCTCGCGGACGGGGCTGTCTCCCGACGAAGCGCTCAAAGCAGGATTCGATGCCGAGACCGTGTCGGTGGAAGGATCCAGTCGGGCCCGCTACTACCCGGGCTCCACGCCGGTATCCGTTTCCCTGACGGTGGAGCGCTCCTCGGGACGGATACTTGGCGCGGAGATGGCCGGCCGGGATCCTTCCCTGGCCGTGCGCATCGATCTCTTTGCGATGGCCGCCACGTTCGGGCTCTCCGCCAACTCGTTCAGCGAACTGGACTTTGCCTACGCCCCACCCTTTGGTCCGGTCTGGGAACCCGCTCTCCAAGCCGCGTACCGCGCCCGGCGAAGCGCCGCAAGCTCATGATTGCACAGACCTCGCAACGCTCCCCCTGAGTGTACGAGGGGCGGCGCAAGCCCCTAGGAGTGTCGGGATAGGTACGCGCTCATGGTTCGACGAGCATGTCCTGAGCGCGCCGCTCTCCTTCGACAAGCTCAGGATGAGCGGTGGAGTCGAAGGGCTCACCATGAGCGAGATGTTCAAGGGCAACAATATAAGCCGCTCACCCTGAGCCTGTCGAAGGGGGAGAGAAATGGCTACCCCGACACGCCCCTGGGAATTCCCAGTCCCTCGGGCTCACTCCCCAGCGGCCCGAATTTGTGACACTCGCGTGACATAGCCGCCGAAAAAATGTGACGGTCATCATCCACGCTGCACCTCTATGGGGGAAGCGACCCGGCAAAACGCCGCACGGACCGAGGGCCTCCGCGCGCCCGAGGACGGAGCCCGCCCGGTCCGAAACAAGCGCCCCCCGCAAACCCTAACCCGGACTATTCATGCGCACTTGTATGAAACTGATGGCCTGTGAGTCCGGGAGGTCGCGGCCATGGGTCTGGTCGCGAATGAATAGTCCGCCCGAGGGGCCGCACCGAGCGCGAAGACACGCAGGTGCGGGGTTGCCCCGACTCCTCAGCCCGGCGGATTTCATGACTAATCGGGGCTAATCGAGGAGGTGGTGTCGTGCTGAATTGCCAAGCCTGTCCGGCAAGCAAGTCATGCTTCTTTGGCGCTCTCGATCCCGCGGCAAGGACCGACATCGAACAACACGTCGTCGTGAACCGATACTCCCGCGGTGAGGTTATCTTCCACGAGGGTGTGGAGCCGCACGGCGTCTACATCCTCTGCGCCGGCCGCTCGAAAGTGTACCGGATGGACGAGGGCGGTCATCAACTTGCCGTCCGGCTCGCGGGAACCGGCGACCTCCTCGGCTACCGGTCCCTCATGGCCGGATCGCCCTACTCGGCCTCCGGCGAGGTGATCGAGGACGCCACGGTCGCCTTCCTGGACCGCCCCTTTTTCTACAGCGTCCTCCAAAAGCACCCCATGCTGGTCACCCGCTTGATCCGGCAGATGGCGCGCCAACTCGGAGAAGCCGAGGGGTTGGCCCTCCGGATGGCCTACCAAGGCTCGCAACAGAGGGTGGCCAGCCTCCTCGCGAACGGGATCCACGGGAATGCCCCGACCCAGAAAGACGGGCCCTATCCATTCCCACTGCTCCGTCGGCAGGATCTGGCCGAGCTCGCCGGTCTCGCCTTGGAGACGACGATCCGCGTCCTCAGAGGCTTCGAGGAAGACGGTCTGATCCGGATCAAGGGGCGCGAAATCACGGTCCTGCAACCGGCGAAGCTGTCGGACCTGGCCCACGCTGTCCACTAATCGGGGGAACCGCAGGAGCGGTCACCACATCTTTCGCTGCCACGCGAGCGGAGGCTGCAACCCTTCGCACGGGATGGCCTGACCATGATCAAGGTCAGGCTGTTCCGCTTCGGATACCCTCCACGTGATGGGAGCCCCCGAACCTCCCTACCCGCCTGCCGGTACCAGCTCGGCACCGCGCGACATCGCCATTCCTCTCCCCGAGGAAATCCTCACGCTCCTGGAAACCCTGGGCCTGGAACAGGTCTTCAAGCGGGGGCAGATCATCTTCTACGAAGGCCACTTTCCCCTCGGCTTGTACGTCCACAGGTCCGGGCTGGTGGCCCTCTTCCGCGGCGGGAGTGTCAGCGGGACGTCACTGGGCGGGTGCGCACTCCTTCCCCAGGCCCTGCGGGGAGAGCGCAGTCCGATGACCGCCCGGGCGCAGGGAGACGTCCGCGTGGCCTTTCTCGGCCGCACCGCGCTGCACCGCCTCGAGACGGAGAGGCCGGACGTGGCAGCCCTCCTGCGCGCGGAGCCGACCGCCCGCTGAGGGCCTCGACTATGTTACATGATGCGGCCGCAATGATCGTCTGGCGCGAGAGGCCCGCAGGCTCAAAGCCTGCTGTGCCCCGTTCCACGCGTGCGCCTACCTCGGATTCTCGTCTCCGGTAGCCGCGGGCTTCCCGCCTGCGCCGCTTCCCCTCCGTAGCAGTCCGCCTGAGGCGGACAAAGGATGGGTCGGCGGGCAGGCAGCCCGCGTCACTCCGTCAGACGATCCAAGGACTCACGTCCCATCCTTGACTTGTTTGCCACGGCGCCTATAGTTCCAAGGTAGGGCTGGTCAGCGGTTCGGGCTGTCCCGTTGGCCTTCCCGGATGGAATCGGGGGAGCGCCAGTTCCTTCCCGAGGGAGGAGACGGGCGCGGCGGCAGGACGGACGGGCAGCGGGGGCCGGGACTGGCGAGCCCAAGGGGGTGGCAGGATGGGAAAATCCCGCGCTGAGCGGACAAAAGTTCGGATCCTCCTCGCCGAAGACAACGACGACGACATCATCCTCATTCGCGAGGCATTCAAGGATACGCGGCTCGCACGACTGGTGACAGTCGTCAAGGACGGTGCGGAAACGATGGCATGTCTGCGCCGCGAAGGTCCGTTCGCCGCGGACCCGCTGCCCAGTCTCGTCCTCCTGGACCTCAACATGCCCCGGATGGACGGCTACGAGGTGCTGCGCACCATGAAGGCATCGCCCGATCTGCGCTCGATCCCCGTGGTGGTGCTCACGACGAGCCGCAGCACGGAGGACATGCGCAAGTGCTATGCCGAGGGCGCCTGCAGCTACATCACCAAGGCGGGCCGGTTCAACGACTTCCGCCACAAGATGAAGCAACTGGCCCTCTACTGGGGGCTCGTGGCAAGTCTCCCGGCCGCCAACCCCGCCCGGGCGTGACCTCCAGGCGCCGCGCCACGCTCCCGCGTAGAGGCAAACATCCTGCCGCTGGACCGAGGCGCACGAGGTCCGGGAATCCGGGCGGTTCCGGGCCGACCTCTCTTCGGGCCGAGCACGCGCGGCGTCTCAGCGAGGAGAAAACGCGACGGATCATCGAGACGGCGAGCGATGCGTTCGTGTCCATCGACGAACAAGGGACCATTCTCGAATGGAACCCGCAGGCGGAATCCGTCTTCGGTTGGTCACGCAAGGAGGCCGTGGGGCGCAAGCTGAAGGAAACGATCATCCCCCCCTCCTTTCGCGACCTCCACGAGGAGGGCCTGCGGCGGTTCCTGACCTCGGGAGAGGGGCCCTATCTCAACCGTCGGGTGGAACTGGTCGCCCAGCACAAGAACGGCCATCAGCTCCCGGTGGAGATCTCCATTTCTCCACTCCGTGTGGGGAAGCGGTACGAGTTCAACGCGTTCCTGCATGACATTCGGGCGCGCAAAGCCTCCGAGGCCCAGATCCGTTTCCACGCGTGGCTGCTGGCGATGGTCCACGACGCCGTCGTCTCCGCAAACGACCGGTTCGTGGTCACCTTCTGGAACCCTGCCGCGGAGCGGCTCTACGGCTGGACCGAAGACGAAGTGCTGGGGCGCCGGCTCTTCGACTTCCTGCCGACGGAGGTGCTCGGAGCCACGCCCCGCTCGGCTCTCCGGCGCCTCGTGAAGACCGGCGAGTTCCGAGGGGAGTTCCTTCAGCGCCGGAAGGACGGCCGGATCGTTCCCGTGGAAGTCACAGCCATGGTGCTGCGCGACGCCCGGAGGCACGTCACCGGGTACGTCTGCGTGGGCCGGGATATCTCCTCCCGCAAGGAAGCGGAGGCCGCTCTGGTCCGGGCGCAGGTGGAACTCGAAGACCGCGTGCGCGAACGTACCGCCCAGCTATCGTCAACCAACCGCGATCTCCAAACCCTCCTCCACGCGATCTCGCACGACCTGACGGAGCCCCTGCGCACCATCGAGAGTTTCGGGCAGCTCCTTCGCGAACGGCACGGGCGGGAGCTGGCCGCCGAAGGCCGTCACCTCCTCCACCGCATGGTTCGCGCCGCGGATCGCCTGCGCCGCTTCCTCGGCGACATCACCCTCCTTTCCCGCTTCCGGTCCGGCGAGTGCCGCGCCAGGGAGGTGGACGGGCACGAAGTGGTGAGCCTCGCCTTGGCCCGCCTGGAGGAGCGGATCCGCCAGACCGGAGCCAAGATCAGCGTTCGCGGCCAACTCCCTCGTCTCGCCGTGGAGCCGACCTGGGCCACCGAGGCGCTCTACAACCTCCTCAGCAACGCCCTGAAATTTACCCACGGGGGGCGGCCGCCGGAGGTGGAGGTGGGACCCTATCCACCGGTCGGCCTGCCCTCCCCCACGGTCGGATTCGTCGTGCGCGACCGCGGCCCCGGCGTCCCCGACGACCTGAAGGAACGCATCTTCATGCTCTTCCAGCGCGGTGTCGATCGCGAGGTGGAGGGAACGGGCGCGGGACTGGCCATCGTGAGGCAGGTGGCGGAGCGCCACGGCGGCTCGGCCTGGGTCCACCCCCGCGTAGGCGGCGGGTCGGAGTTCTACGTCACGTTTGCGGCCCACCGACGGCGGGTGGGGGGGGGGGACTAGCGAAGACCGCGAGGGAGGCTATACTACCAAGCAGTCGGAGTACTGATGGGGCTACTATCCTGGCTGACCGGCAACAAGGGCGACGCGCCCAAAGGGGCGCTCAGCAACCCCAAGGAAGTGGAGTTCATCCTGCGGACCGTGATCGCGGAGAGCGCCTCCATCGACATCTCCTTCATCGGGGACGACGCCGCATTCCACACGCGGCTCCTCGAGCGGGGCAAGGAAAAGGGGAAGCCCTACCTCGCGATCGGGACGCTCGATCCGCCCGAGGGGAACACCTCCATGAAGCGGAACCGCCCCTTCGAGGTTCTGTTCCGGCACCGCGATGTGGCGTACACCTTCCGCGGCTCGCTGCTCGCGGCCGTGGACGGGGGATACAAGATCACCCCCCCCCCGTACCTCATGCGGACCCAGAAGCGAAGCTTCTTCCGGATCATTCCGTCCTATCAGGACCCAGTCTTCGTTTCTTTCGTCATCCGCGGCGAGACGTACAAGGAAAAGGTTGAGGACGTGAGCGAGGGCGGCTTTTCCTTCTCCACCAATCTGGCGGCGGACGTGCTCTCGTCCGGCCTCACACTCGAGAACACCATCCTCTACCTGCCGGACGACACACTGTTTCTCACCTGCATCGTCAAAGCCCATTTCCCGAGCAAGGATTCCGCCTCGGCCAAGTTCCGCGCCGGGGTCCAGA
This sequence comes from Nitrospirota bacterium, assembly GCA_016190245.1. GTDB lineage: Bacteria > JACPQY01 > JACPQY01 > JACPQY01 > JACPQY01 > JACPQY01. The sequence goes on from JACPQY010000081.1 coordinate 16,854, forward strand.
TCCAGAGGATGGACGCCAACGACCAGCAGGCGCTGGCCCGCTACATCTTCAAGCGCCAGCGCGAGATGCTTCTCGAGGAGCGCGAGGCGGCGAAGAAGGCGTAGGCCTCGGCGGACGCAGGCGGTAGACGAAGGCGAGAATCTCGGCCACAGCGCCGTAGATCTCCGGCGGGACCTCCGCGAAAAGGTCCACTTTGGAGAGGATCTCGACAAGGTCCGGTTCGGATTCGATCGGGATTCGGTTCGCGCGGGCCAGCTCGATGATGCGCTCCGCCACCAGGCCGCGGCCCTTGGCGGTAACGCGGGGCGCGGCATCCCGCGGGGGCCGGTAGCGCAATGCCACGGCGCGGCGGAGCTTTCCCGCTTGCCCCCCCCCCGAACCCTTTCCCTCGTCGCCCATCCTCACGCCCTCACATCCACGAGCGCATGCCCCTCCGGTATGAGGATCTGCACGTCGGACAGATCCTCGACGTTCTCCCTGCGTACGATCCGCGTGTTCAGCCGCGAAGACCATCCCAGACCCTCGAGCGCGCTCTGGAGGGCCGGGGCACCGGCCTGGATGAGATCGCGCGTCGCCGGCTCGGTGGCGTAGAAGGTCGCGGAAAGTCTGCGATCCGAAAACAACGCGTCCACCTGGATCGAGCCGAGGCTCGGCATGTCCAATCGAATGAGCACGCGCAAAGGTGTGCGGCGTTCCCCAGCCGCCTCTCCCTGGTCCTTCCCTGCCTCCGGCGTCGGCTTGAAGAAATAGACACGCACATCGGCCCACTCGCCGGTCGCCCAGTGGAAAAGGAGCGGGAGGAGTTGGGCCGGCCCCTCCGACCGCGGCACCGCGTTGAGATGGGTCGCCAATTCGAGGTTGTCGGACAACGACTTCAAACCCGCGGCGAGGTCGGGGTGCGTGGCGAGATCCACGCCCTTGCCCGCGCCTTCGAGAACGCGCTTCAGGAAGGTGCGCAGGTCCCGGCCGAGATCCCCCGAGCCGGCCCCGCTCTCGGCCCGTCTGCGAAGGAGTGCCTCCCTCCGAAGACCGAGCGACTCCGCGATCCGCGCCAGATCCGGACGATCCGCCTTCTCTCCATCGAAAACCCACTCCTCGATCGCCCCGCGAATGTCGGCCCATTCATCCCCCTCGCCGGAGCCAATCTCCCCGAGCTTCGAAAGCAAATTCGGGACCACCTCCGCGAGGTCCGCACGGCTCGGCAGAAGATCCCGAACACGCTGATTCACCGGGTGCATGACGCCCGGCTCGCGGGCCACGAGCGAGAGCACGACGCGCGGATGAATCTGCCGGATCTCGAGCCGGACGCGATCCCCCGGCTGGAGCGGCGCTTCGGCTCCCGCGGATCCCCCCGTGTCGGCGCTGATCGGCAATCCCCGGATATCGATCAAAGCCCGATGGCGGTCGAGCAGCTTGATGACTTGCCCTTCGATGATGTCCCCCTGTTCGTACTCCCGCTGAGAGCGGCCGCGGATGAGTGCTAGTATATTGAGATCGGCAGCGCCATCGGGAAACTTAGTGACCATGGCTATTGAAGTCCAGTCAAGTCGTGGGACGGCGAGATGGCTTCGCCGCCCGCTTCGCCATCGGCTCGCAGCTTCGGCTCGCCATGACACCCTTCCTCGTCATTGCGAAAAGGCTCGGCGACGAAGCAATCTAGTGCGGGAATGACTACACCACTTGTCCAGGCGTCGACAGTGCCCCCGGTTGGCACCGAGGTGCGGAATGCCCCCTCACCGCGCGCTATTTTCCGGCCTTCGGGGCGGCCTGCGAACGCTGGCGTAGACCAAGGACGATCTCGAGCTCGCTGCGCGGCAGGCTCAGACGATGGGCGATCTCCGGGATCTTGACGCCCTCCTCGTGAAGCCGTAGCGCCTGCTCGTACGGATCCTGCCCGCCGTTGGACGCGGCCGCGGCACGCGGCGCCGGCTGCGGCGCCGGAGGCTCGGGGGCGGACACGCCCCCGCCCATCTGCTTCATCACCTGTCGTGCCTCCACCAGCTTCTCGGCCAGAGCCCGGGTCTGGGTCTGGATCTCCTGAAGCAGTCGCTCAATCGACCCGCGTTTCTCCTGCATGTCGGTGTGCGCCCGCTGGAGAAACTCCTCCGCCTCCTGAATGAGACGATCGAAAGCCTCGGGAACCTCCGCCCATTCCTTGGGCGCCTTCGCGCGACGCCGATCGAACAGGATCACAAGACAAAGGAGAAGGAGGATGAAATCCAGTACGATGACGAGCAGGATCGGGTCGGCGAAATCAGGCATCCACGTCAATCCGGCCGCCGATGCCAACCGACTGCTTCAACACAAGATCCTCGGCATCCAACTCTTCCTGTGGAACTTCCCCTTCGCCGCCCTTCCCGCGCTGCCACTGACGACCTCTCTTCCCGTCCTCGTCCACCTTCTTTTTTTCCGACGTCTCCGACTTCTGAACCGTGATTTTCTGGATGAGTGATTGCTGATTCTGCTGAATGCTGAGCAGCTTCTGCTGCTGCTCCGAGCTGTTGAGCTGCTCGTAGTGGAGCCGCTCAACCTGATTGACCTGGGCCAGCACGCGCTGGAGGTCGACCCCGCGAACCACAAAATAAGCGTATCACTCGACACGCTGAATTTCAACAGATTGTGATATCTCGTTTTTCTGGGAGTGAGCCCGGGAACTCGACGCTTCTCGATCCGCCGCGGCGGACTCGAAGCATGAGCTGGGTTGTTGTTCGAGCGACTCGTGCTACGCAGCGCTCTCTGCTATGCGTAGCGCTTTCACCCTTCGCAGTAGCAGACTACTGCTACGGAGAACGGGTCGCAGAGCATTGTCGCAGAGCAGCAAGTCGAGAACATGAAGTGCGCTGGATTGGCGCCCCCCGCCACCTAAAAATACTTGCACGAAAACATACGCGATATCAGCATGATACACGTTTCACCTTGATAACGTCCCACGATTCGAGTATGCTCGCGCGCCATGTCCTCGATTTTTCGGGATGATTTGCTGAAAGACAAGGTCGCCATCGTCACCGGTGGCGGAAGCGGCATCGGCCTTGCCATCGCGCGAGAACTGGGCGGTTTGGGAGCGACAATTTCGATCTGCGGGCGAAAGGCTGAGAAGCTCGAGAGAAGTGTCGAGACCCTGCAACAAGCTAAAATAAAAGTATTTTCAAAACAGTGTGACATCCGCGAGATCGAACAAGTCGAGTCCTTCGTTGATTTCACTCTTGAAAATGCCGCTGGAATTGATATACTTGTCAACAATGCGGGTGGGCAGTTTCCTTCACCGGCACTGAACTACTCACCTAAAGGTTGGAATGCAGTCATCAATACAAACCTGACGGGCACATGGTACATGACGCAAACGGTAGCCAAGAAGTGGATGGCCAATCACGGGGGCAAGGTGGTCAGCATCGTTGCTTGTATGTGGAAAGGATTTCCTGCACTTGCGCACACGGGTGCAGCCCGTGCAGCAGTGGTCAATCTCACGAAAAGCCTAGCTATCGAATGGGCACAGCTCAAGATCTTGGTGAACTGCGTGGCACCCGGAATCATTCGAAGCAGCGGCCTTGAGCGCTACCCAGATGAAATTATCAAGGAATCGTGGCGCCGCGTTCCTCTCAAACGGTTCGGCACGGAAGACGAAGTCGCGTGGGCGGTTGCGTACCTCGCCTCCCCTGCCGGCGACTATTTCACGGGGGCCACGCTTTGCGTTGACGGCGGCCACGCGCACTGGGGCGATTTGTGGCCGATCCCGGATCCCGCTGAGCCCGCTTGAAACCGCAATGACGAGGTGAGAACCGTGCCTGAAAAGACCCCCGCGTTGGATTATCGCTCCGCCCTGTCGGAGATCATGAAGGGCATCCGACCGCCCAGGAAGTTCGAGGTTGTGCCGCTATCGCTCGGCCTCAATCGCCTGGCGGCTGAGGCGATCGTCTCGCCGCAGCCTCTCCCGAGCGCGAGCCTGGCGCGCGTGGAGGGCTATGCGATCCGGGCGGAGGACACGCAGCGCCCCGCCAACGGGACCGAGGCCGTGCTGAAGGTGGTGGGCGTCGTGGGCCAGGGGCGAGCACCCAAGCGCTCCGTCGGCCCTCGCGAGACCATCCAGATCGCGTCGGGCTGTCCGGTGCCGCGCGGGGCGAACGCGGTCATCCCCGCCGACCAGGTGATCCGGCCTCATCGCAACGGTCGCGTTGACCATTCCCGCATCGAGGTTCGCCGAAAAGTGGTCGCTGGGGACAACATCAGCCCGGAAGGGTTTGACATGAAGAAAGGCGACCTCGTCGTCAAGGAAGGCGCGTCTCTCACACCGCGCACCCTCGCCCTCGCGGCGGCGGTCGGGTTTCAGAAGATGAAGGTCTTCACCCGGCCGTCGGTGGGCCTCATGCTGATCGAGGAAGGGGCGGCGGCTTGGCGCCCGGCCATCCCCGGCGGACTGAACCCCACCCTGCAACTCCTCGCGACCGAATTGATGAACATGGGCGTGAGGGCCCAGATGCTGGGCACGGCGCGGCGGGGACCTTCGCTGCGCGGCCGTCTCCGCGCAGGACTCCACCGGTCGGACATCCTGATCGTGGCCGGTTGCCCGGGCGGCGCCCAGATGGAAGAGCAGCTCCGGTTCTTGCTCAAGGAGGGAGACGTGCTCGTCCGCGGCGCGCGCGTGAAGCCCGGGGAGGCGTTCATGTGCGCCCTCGTGTCGAAGAAGCCGATCTTCCTGATTCCGGGCGACTGCGCGGGCGCCCTCGTGGATTTCGAGGTCTTCCTGCGGCCCGCATTGCTCCATTACATGGGCTCGACCGAGCCGCTGAGGTCTCCCGTTTCCGCGCTCCTCCAGGAGTCGATTGCGGAGCTCCGGGGACCGGCGAAGTTTATCCGCGCCTACACATGGGTGGACCGGGGAACCTACTACACTCTCCCGTCGGGCCAGCAGGGATCCGCGTACCTGCACTCGCTCGCAAGGGCCAATTCGCTCATCGTCTTGGACGAGGACTCGGACAACCGCCAGATCGGAGACGAGGTCAAGGTCCTGCTGCTGTAGGAGGTGCCGTAGCGTCCGGCTTAGAGTGCGTCCGGAAGCCCCACGCTTCTCGATCCGCCGCGGCGGACTCGAAGCATAAGCACGGTTACGGTTCGAGCGAAGTCGAGAACTCCAACCTTCGACGGTCACCGCAACCCTTGTAGGGGAGGGTGCTTGCACCCTCCCTCCCCTCGGGCGGGTCCGAGGACCCGCCCCTACCACGGTCATTGCCCTGCCATCCTGGCAGGGCCACATAGCGTGGTACCTGGCCTTCCTGGGCCAAGGTACGAAGAACCGCCCTGCCCATGGTCGATCCCCCTCCAGGTCGTTTTCAAACAGAGCCTAGCGCCGGACGGTTTTCGCCCGGTGTAAAACCGGGCGCTACCAAAGAGCGTGGCAGGCAAAGGGTCCGCCCCCCCCCGCGTCTCACGCTCTTTACAACCGCCCGATTCCGGCGATAATCGCGGGTCCAGTCGATGAGGCACACGCCGGCACCGGATCGGATCGCGACGCGCGACCTCACACTCGATTTCTCCTCCCTCGACACTCGTCCTGCCTCGTTGCCCGCCTCGCGTTCCATCGAGGACCGGACCTACCTCGATCGGGTGTGGGAGGCATGGGAGGGCCTCATGGACTGGACCAGGAGCCCCCGCGGCGTGACGTTCTTCGACCTCCCCATTCAACCCGGACTAAGCGAACGAACACGATCCACCTGCTCGCCCCTCCTCGGTCGCGACCGCCAATTCGTGGTGATCGGCATCGGCGGCAGCACGCTCGGGGCCCGCGGCTTCGTTCGAGCGCTCGCCCCCGAATCCGAGCGGACGGTCTTCTTCTGCGAGAGCCCGGATCCGCACGCCGTGCAGGACCTCCTCGGCAAGCTCGATCTTGCGCGGACGTCGTTCGTCGTTACCAGCAAGTCCGGCGAGACGGTGGAGGTTCTCGCCCTCTACACGTTCTTCCGGGAACGCCTCGAGGCGCAGGGGCTCCCCACGGATGTGTTCCTCTACATCACCGATCCACACCTTGGCGTGCTCCGGCCGCTCGCCTCCCGGGAAGGAGCTCCCTCCCTGCCTTTCCCGCCGCGCGTGGGCGGCCGCTTCTCCACCCTGGCGGCGCCGGGTCTCGTCCCCGCCCTCCTCGCCGGCCTCTCGCCGGAGGGAATCCTGGCGGGTGCCAAACGCATGAGATCCATCCTCGCTCCGAGAGGGCGCCCCTCGACCGCCTTCCTTCGCCTCGTGGCCAAGCTCCTTCTCCTCCACGAACAGTACTCACATGACGCCATCGTGCTCTTTCCGTACGCGTATCGGCTCAGCGACTTCACCCTCTGGCTGGCGCAACTCGTCGCCGAAAGCGTCGGGAAGAAGAACTCGCGAGACGGACGCGTCGTTCATGAAGGCTTCACGGTGGTGAACGCGTTGGGCCCCCAGGACCAGCACAGTCAGCTTCAACTCTTTGTCGAAGGGCCGCCGGGACGGATCTTTCTCTTCCTCGACATCAAGGAGACCCCAGGCCGCTACCGGATTTCGAATGCGTACCTGCGACGCGCCCGGCCCCACGCCCGCGGCACAGATCTAGCCGAGCTCAACCGACTCGAGTCCGAGGCCACGCGGGCCACGCTGGCCGAGGCCGGCCGCCCGATCCTGCACGTGCGTCTGCCCTCGCTGACCGAGGGGTCCCTCGGGGCGCTGGCCTTCTTCATGGAGTGTCTGGTGGCCACGCTCGGGTTTGCACTCGAGATAAACCCCTTCGACCAACCCGGCATCGCCCGCGGGAAGGAACTGCTGTGGAACAGCCTTACACCTTGAGCCGGCCGCGCCCATGAAACCCCGAGTGCTCCTGACGAACGACGACGGCATCGATGCGCCCGGGATCCAGGCGCTGGCCGCGGCCCTGAGCGAGTCTTTCGAGGTCATCGTCGTGGCCCCCTCACGCGAATGGAGCACCACGAGCCACACGCTCACGCTGTTCCGCCCCATCGAGGTCCACGAGAGGGCACCCCATCGCTTCGTCGTGGAAGGGACGCCGACGGATTGCGTCCACGTGGCACTCAAGGAGATGCTGGATCCCCTGCCGGCCCTTGTGGTGTCCGGCATCAACCGCGGGGCGAACATGGGCGAAGACATCACCTATTCGGGCACCGTCGGCGCCGCCATGGAAGCCTGCCTGTGCGGGGCGAAGAGCTTCGCGGTCTCGGTGATTGAGTGGGAGGACCCGCGCTACGAAGCGGCCGCCGCCTTCGCCTTGCGCTTTGCCCGGTTCCTCCTGCGGCGCCGTGTTCCGCCCCGAACGTTCTTCAATGTGAACGTCCCGAGCGAGCCCGGCGACCGCCTGCGTGGCGTGGCGTGGACCCGGCTGGGACGGCGCAGGTATCCGCTCGACGTCCGGCCCTGCCCCCCCCCCGTGGAGAACCCCCGCAACTCGGCGCGCTACTACACGATCGGCGGCGTAGGTCTCGGGTTCAAGGATGCCCCTGGAACGGATTTCCACGCCGTTCGACGTCGCCGCGTCTCGGTTACCCCCCTCCACCTCGACCTCACGCACTACGCCTTCATGCCTCGGATGAAGAGCTGGCGCCTCAAGTAGGATGGACTACCCTCGCGCGCGGGCCCGGATGGTGGACGAGCAGCTTCGCGCCCGGGGCATCCGGGATGCCCGCGTGCTCCAAGCCTTCACCGAGATCCCGCGCCACATCTTCGTCCCCGCCGGGCTCGAGGCCCGCGCGTATGCGGACATGCCGCTTCCGATCGGCGATGGCCAGACGATATCCCAACCGTTCATCGTCGCCGCGATGGTCGAATCGCTGAAGCTGGAGGGAGACGAGCGCGTCCTCGAGATCGGAACGGGTTCGGGCTACATGACGGCGATCCTCGCCCGGCTGTGCAATCGTGTGTACTCTGTCGAGCGCCTCCAGAAGCACGTGCAGGACGCTCGGTACCGGCTCGAACAGGTCCTCAGCCTGTCCAACGTGATCCTCCGCGCGGGTGACGGCTCGAACGGCTGGCCCTCGGAGGCGCCCTTCGGGGCGATCCTCGTCTCGGCCGCCAGCCCTATCGTCCCCCCTCCGCTGGTGGAACAGCTCGGCCGCGGCGGCCGCCTGATCCTGCCGCTGGGAAACGAGAAGGAGCAGCGCCTCACGATGGTCCAACGCGTGGAGAACGGCAGCACGGGGCACGAAGATCTGGGCGGCTGCCGATTCGTCAAACTCATCGGTGAGCACGGATGGAAGACGTAGGCGCCACGGATGACCAAGAAGCAACTGGAGTACGTCATCGAGATCAGCAAGCTGCTCGGGCTGGGGCTGCTTTCCGCCTGCGCGGCCGACTTCTTCTTCGGGGCGGACCATCTGATCGTGGACGTCTTGGGGGTTCTCATCGCAGCAAGCCTTTTGTATGTCGGGTTCAGATTGACGCGATACCTGGGGGGTGATAGTCTCTAGAATATGGACGAGCGGACAATAGGGATCTTGATACTCTATTCCGTCGTAGCCGGCTGGGGACTTTTCGCGATCTGGCAAGTGCGCCGGCACGTCCACACCCACAAGCGCTCGTAATCCCGTTTTCCCAACCACCCCTCCCCCGCCGCGCCCTGGCCCGCTCCACCGCCTCTACAATTGGGTCCTCTCCTGGGCCGAACATCCGGCCGGCCCGTGGGCGCTCTTCTTCATCGCCTTCGCGGAGTCGAGCTTCTTCCCCATTCCGCCCGACGTCCTCCAGATCGCCCTCGGCGTAGGGAAACCCCGCCGCTCCTTCCGCTACGCTGCGATCAGCTCCGTGGGCTCCGTGTTGGGCGGCATCGCAGGCTACCTTATCGGCTGGGGCCTCTGGTCCATGGTGGACGATTTCTTCTTCACCTACATCCCCGGCTTCACACCGGAGCTGTTCAACCTCGTTGGACGGAAATACCAGGACAATGCCTTCCTCGCGGTCTTCACGGCGGCCTTCACGCCGATCCCCTTCAAGGTGTTCACAACGGCGGGCGGCGTTTTCGCGATCCCCCTTACCACTCTCGTTGCGGCATCCGCCCTCGGCCGCTCGGCGCGGTTCTTCCTGGTCGGGGCTCTGATCTTCAAATTCGGCGCGCCGATCAAGGGCTTCATCGACCGATATCTCAACCTCCTCACCATCATCTTCACCATCCTCCTCGTCGGGGGGTTCATTGCGGTGAAGCTGATCTTTTGATCCGCGCCATGCGTCGCGGCGCGCGCGCGATCGCCGCGCTGACCCCCCTCGTTTTCGCCGGGGCGTGTTCGGACAACGCCGAGACCGAGCCCGAGTCTGCCCTGGCGATGAGATCCGCCGTCTCGTACGTGGATCCTCTCATCGGATCGGGCGGCGGAGGATTCGCTCAGGGCAACGCCTTCCCGGGCGCGACCGCCCCGTTCGGGATGGTCAAGGTCGGGCCGGACACCGCCGGCGAACTGGCCGGGGCCGGGTTCGCCCACACCGCCGGGTACTGGTACTACGACAGCCTGATCCAAGGTTTCAGCCACACCCACATGCACGGCACGGGTGTGGCCGACTACGGCAGTGTCCTCTTCATGCCCACACTCGGGATGAGCACCGCGAAGCTGCGCGAAGAAGGATATGCATCCAGGTTCAGCCGCGATGCAGAGTCTGCCGCCCCGGGGTACTACTCCGTGACGCTCGACAACTCCATCCGTGTCGAATTGACCGCGACGGAACGGGCCGCGCACCATCGCTACACGTTCCCGGCCTCCGACGAAGCCACCGTCCTGGTGGATCTCGGTCACGCGCTCGGGAGCGGGAAGGTCACCACGGCCAACATGGCGATCGACGCTCCCGCGCGGGAAATCTCAGGTTGGCTCCTCAGCGCCGGCGACTTCGTCGGATCGGGGGGCGCCTTCAAGGTCTACTTCTCCGCCGTCTTCCTCCAACCGTTCGAGCGCAGCGGTGTGTGGATCGGCGGGGACCTCCGCACCGGTGTAGCGCACGCGGAGTCCGCCGACGAGAGCGGGGTCCGCCTGGGCGGCTATGTCCAGTTCGCGGCGTCGCCCGAGCGGCCGATCGAAGTCCAGGTCGGCATCTCCTACACGGGTGTGGACGCGGCCCGGGTCAATCGAGAGACGGAAGTCTCGGGCATGACTTTCGAAGACGTCCGGGCGGACACGGAAACACGCTGGGAAGCGCTCCTCCGCCGTATCGAGGTATTCGGCGGAACCGAACCGCAACGGCGGATGTTTTACACGGCCCTGTATCACACCCTTCTCATGCCCACCCTGTTCATCGATGCGGCCGGCACCTACATGGGCCTCGACCTCCAAGTCCATCGCGCCGAGGGCTTCCGCTACCACACGGACTTCTCGCTCTGGGACACCTACCGAACTCTGCATCCCCTGCTCCTTCTCGCCTACCCGGAGATCCAGAGGGACTTGGTCGTGAGCCTCGTCAAAATGTCCGAAGAGGGAGGGATCCTCCCGCGCTGGCCGCTGGCGACTCACGAGACGAGCTCGATGGTCGGCTCACCGGCCGATTTCGTGATCGCCGAGAGCTACCTGAAGGGCGTGCGGGACTTCGACGTCGAAACAGCCTACGAGAAAATGAAGCTCATCGCCGAGTCCCCCCCCCCGCCCGGCGCGAAAGGAAGCGGCCGGAACGGCATTCGCGACTGCATCGAGGTGGGCTACTGCCCGGCCGACCGGATGGGCGGGTCCGTCTCCCTCACCCAGGAATACGCCTACGCGGACTTCGCGATCGCCCTCCTCGCCGGGGCCCTGGGCCGGAGCGAGGACCGCGACCGCTCTCTCGAACGCTCCCTTCGCTACCGCCTCCTCTGGGATCCGCAAACCGAGTTCTTCCGTCCGCGAACAACCTCCGGCGCGTGGGCCGATCCCGACCGCTTCGACCCGGACGGCATCCTCCAGGACCACTATGTCGAAGGCAACGCATGGCAATATCTCTGGCTCGCGCCCCACGACGTGCGCGGCCTTGTCGAACTCTTCGGCGGGGGCGACGCGCTCCTGGCGAAGCTGGACAGGTTCTTCGAGCTCTCGCGCGCCTCCACGCCGCAGGCCCTCGTCTCCGGCTCGGCGCGCTACGTGATGCCGGATCCGTACTACTGGCACGGCAACGAGCCTGACATGCACGCCGCGTACGTCTACACACTCACCGGCCGGCCTTCGCGCGGGGTGCCGTGGATCCGCTGGATCCTCGAGACGAAGTACTCCGATGGTCCGGACGGCCTCAACGGCAACGATGACGCAGGCACGCTCTCGGCTTGGTATGTCTTCAGCGCCATCGGCCTCTACCCGCTGGCCGGAACGGACATCTACCTCGTCGGCAGCCCGGTCTTCGAACGAGCCGTCGTGAACCGGCCGGACGGTCTATGGACCCTCGACGCGCCGGGAGCCGCGCCCGATCGTCCCTTTGTCCAGAGCGCCCGGCTCGGGAACCGCCGCCTCGCTCGCCCCTGGCTGCGCCACGCCGATCTCCAGGCACACCGGCTGCTGCGGCTTGAGATGGGTGTCGATCCGTCCACCTGGGGTGAGAGCGAGCCACTCGATCCCGTGGCGCCGTAGCCTCACCGGTCCCCCGGCGATCGAACAAGCGGCGCGGCCGGGCGTCTTTCGAGATTGCTTCTCCGCCAGCCGGCGGATCGCAAGATGGCCTTTTCTTGTCATCGCGAGTCCGCCACAGGCGGAAACGGGCAGCCTGTCCGCCCACTGGCGGATGGCGATCTCAGAGTGGTCGATCTCTGTCCATCTCCATCCGTTTTGCACTTCCCGGCCCACTGTGCTATAAGGTCCCGCCGATGGAAGACCTGACGCTGCGCGACATGGTGGATGCCGGGGCCCACTTGGGCCACGTGACCCACAAGTGGAATCCCAAGATGTCGCGCTACATCTTCGGCTCCAAGCAGGGGATCCACATCATCGATGTCCAGAAGACGATTTCGCTTTTCCAACAGGCCTGCGAGTTCGTGCGCAACATTGCGGCCCGGGGCGACAAGGTTCTCTTTGTGGGGACGAAGCCCCAAGCCCAGGCCGTGGTCAAGGAGGTCGCCGCGGGGTCAGGCATGGCGTACGTCAATCTCCGCTGGCTCGGCGGCACCCTCACGAACTACAACACCATCAAGAAATGCATTGACCAGATCAAGAGCCTCACGCAGATGGAGCGCGAGGGATTCAGTCCCGGCCTGACCAAGAAGGAAATTCAGCGCCTCGTGACCAAACGCAAGAAGATGCAGGAAACGCTCGAGGGTGTGCTTGGACTCGACCGGCTCCCCGGCGCATTGATGGTGGTGGACTGCACCAAGGAACGGATCGCCGTTCGCGAGGCGATCCGCCTCAAGATCCCCGTGGTGGCCCTCGTGGACACGAACAGCGACCCCGACGAAGTGGCCTATCCCATCCCCGCGAACGACGACAGCGTTCGCTCCATCCGCCTCTTCCTCACCCGGATGGGCGAGGCGATCCAGGCCGGCAAGCAGCTCTTTGAGGAATCGCTGATCGAACAGCGCAAGTCGGCCGAACCCGAGGTCCAGGTGGCCCAGACGACCATTGCCGGCGTGAAGGTGGAACGGGGCAAGGTCCGGATGCGCCGCAGCATCGAGGAACTGATCGCGGCCTACGACGGCAGCCAGGAATCGGATCGCTCGTAGCCGCATTCCAACCGCGCACGATCGCCATGGCCCAGACCTCCGAGGTGGATCTGATCCGCCAACTCCGCGAGAAGACCGGCGCGGGCATCATGGAATGCAAGAAGGCGATCGCGGAAGCCACCGGCGATCTCGACAAGGCCGTGCGGGTGCTCCGCGAGAAGGGGCTCGCTCGGGCCGATCGAAAGGCCCAGCGCGTCGCGGCCGAGGGACTCGTCTGCTCCTACGTTCACGCGGGGGGACGGATCGGCGTCCTGGTCGAACTGAACTGCGAGACGGATTTCGTGGCCCGGACACCCGAATTCCAGGAACTGGCCAAGGAGCTCGCGATGCAGGTGGCCGCCTCGAACCCCGCCTGGGTGAGCCGCGAGGACGTGCCCGCTGCGCGGATCGAGGACGAGCGCCAGATCCTGCGCAAAGAAGCCGCCTCCACCGGCAAACCGCCGCACGTGGCCGAGAAGATTGCCGAGGGGAAGCTCGAGAAATTTTGCCAAGCCGTCTGCCTGTTGGACCAGCTCTACATCCGCGATCCCAACGTCAGCGTCAAGGATCTCATCAAACAGCACATCGCCCGTATCGGGGAAAACATCGTGGTCCGCCGGTTCATCCGGTTCGAACTGGGCGAGACCAAGCCGGCGGCCTAAGTGCCACCCGCCCGCTCTTCCAAGAAACCCTACCAGCGCGTTCTTCTCAAGCTCACGGGCGAGGCCCTCGCGGATGACGGCCAGTCCGGTCTGAGCACGACGGCCCTCGTGCGGATCGCGCACGAGATCAAATCCATCCACGACGAAGGCGTCCAAACGGGCATCGTGATCGGAGGGGGCAACATCTTCCGCGGCCTTCAGGGCACGACCACCGGGATGGACCGCGCCACGGCGGACTACATGGGCATGCTGGCCACGGTCATCAACAGCCTGGCCCTTCAGGACGTGCTCGAGAGGAACATGGTGTTCACCCGCGTGCAGACGGCGCTCGAGATGCAAAGGCTGGCGGAGCCCTACATCCGCCGCCGCGCCATCCGCCACCTCGAGAAGGGGCGCGTGGTCATCTTCGCGGCCGGAACTGGGAACCCCTTCTTCACCACGGACACCGCGGCCAGCCTCCGCGCCCAGGAAATCAACGCCGAGGTCATCCTCAAGGCCACGAAGGTGGATGGCGTGTACTCGCAGGACCCGTTCAAGAACAAGCGGGCACGCCGGTACGACTCGCTCACCTACATGGACGTGCTCAGGAAGGGACTGAAGGTGATGGATGCCACCGCCATCTCGCTGTGCATGGACAACGGCATCCCCATCATCGTCTTCAACATCTTCCAAAAGGGAAACCTGAAGAGCGTGGCGATGGGAGAGCCCATCGGTACGATCGTCCACCAAGCGTAGGCCTGCGCATGCGGCGCGGATCGTGCTACAATAGCCTCCGATGACTGGCGCCGGCCCGCTCATCGAGCAAAACAAGTCGGCCAAGGAAAAGATGGCCAAGGCCGTGGAGGCCTTCAAGCGGGAGCTCGCCACCCTGCGGACCGGCCGCGCCTCTCCCGGCCTCTTCGACAACATCCGCGTGGAGGCATACGGGAGCCATCTCCCGCTGAATCAAGTCGCCACCATCAACGTCCCCGAGCCGCGGCTCATCACCCTGCAGGCTTGGGACAAGAGCCTGATCTCTCACATCGAGAAAGCCGTGATCAACTCTCCCCTCGGGCTCGTCCCCTCCGTGGACGGGCAGGTCATTCGTGTGCCGATCCCTCCGCTGACGCAGGAGCGCCGCGAGGAAATGGTCAAGGTCGCCCGGCACAAGGTGGAGGACTGCCGCGTGGTCATCCGGGGCGCCCGTCGAGACGCGAAGGAAGCCCTCGAGAAACTCAAGAAGGACGGAAAGCTCCCCGAAGACGACTTGCGCCGGCACGTGGCCGAACTCCAGAAGATCACGGACGAGGCCACCCGCCTCGCGGAAGACGCGCTCAAGGCCAAGGAAAAGGAAATCCTCGAAACGTAGTTCTTCCTTCGCCCCAAGGAACCCATGAACAACCGGGGCGAGATCCTTCGTTACCTCGAAGCGGAGATCCGATCGGGCACCCCCGCCCACACGCTGCGATTGCTCCACGAGGAGCTCGTCCGCCTTCTGCGGGTGTTGGCTCGGCTCCCGTCGAACGACCCGGCACGGGAGTCCGCTCACCGGGTCGCAGCGGATATCGTGGAGGAACTCGTGCGCGCCCTGGCCGCAGGGTCCGGATCCCCGTTTGAGGACCTCCTTTCCGCTTACGCCTCCCTGGGGACGGAACTGGCCGCCACAGGTCGAGCCCCAAGCCCCGCGCGGCTCGCGGAAATGCTGGAACTGATGGAACGGATCGGGAAGCTACTGTCTCCGCCGAAGCAGTAGGGCCGCCGGTGCCCCGCGCAGGTCAGGCCGGACCGAGCCGGCCCTGTCGGGGACGGATGTCCCCCATCCCCGTCACGTTCTCGTGGAGGTTGGGGGAAGCCACGAACTCCTGAAGGACCTCCTGGAGCCGGCGAGGGTCGGGCGTTTCAACTCGATTCTGTCGCTCCCGCTCGCGCACCTGATCCTCATCTCGACGAAGGCGATCGGTATCGTCCTCCCGCTCGATCCTCGCGCGCTCCGTGCGCTCGCGTTCACCCATCTCGCGATCCGTCTCCGCACGGTGGGAGGTCACCACCTCTTCCTGCACTCGCTCCTGCGCCCGCAGCTCGGGATCGACCTCTTCGCGGAACTCCCGGACCTCCGGCGGCGTCGCCTCAACCGCACGCAGCCGCTCGGCCACCTCGCCTCGCACGGCCGGGTTTCGCTCGGCGCGCGGCAGGGCCTCTTCGGAACGCACGCCGAACCGCGAGGTCTCGCGGATTTGCTGCCGCACCCCTTGCGGGAGAGGCAGCGCCTCTCGGGGTTGCTCCAGCGCCTCCTGCTCCGCCTCTTCCTGGTCTCGACGCGTGCGTTCGAGGAGGCCGCTGACGGGCCGGCGGGCCGCAATCACCAGATCGCGCACCCGATCTGCGTTGAACTGTAAACCCTCGATGCGGGACCGATCCACGCCTTCACGC
The DNA here is from genome assembly GCA_016190245.1 of Nitrospirota bacterium. GTDB lineage: Bacteria > JACPQY01 > JACPQY01 > JACPQY01 > JACPQY01 > JACPQY01. The sequence continues at coordinate 32,514 of JACPQY010000081.1, forward strand.
TCGAGTCGGCCCACGGCCTCGCGCGCGCGCTGGGCGTCAGCCGGGTCGCCGTCCGCGGCCGGGGTTCGCCCACGGCGCAGAGAGACGATCGTGTCCGGCCCATCGCCCGCTTCCGCGGCGCGCCGGCCACGGGGCCGTGCGTTCTCGCCGGGCCGTAGGCCTTCGACACCATCGAGCGGGGCCTCCGCATTGACCACCTGACGCGCCCGGTGCAGCAACTGGGCCACCGCGTCAACTTGGGAGAGCCCCTCTCCCACCCGTTGAGCCATGCCGGTACTCTAGCAGGGAACTTCAACTTTTTCAAGGAAACCTCACAAACCCCTTCAAGTTTCCTACTGGAACACTTCTATCCTGCGGCCAACGAGTGAAACCTAGGGCCTGGTGGCTAACGGCTCTCAGCCTTCAACTCGCGGGTCATCAACTCCTCCACGGCCCGGCGTGGAGGCAAACCTTCATAGAGAACTTCGTAGACCTTGGTGGTGATGGGCATTTCGACGCCCAGCTTCAGGCTCATGGCATGGGCTGATCTCGCCGTGTGGACACCCTCGGCCACCATTTTCATCTCGGCCAGGATCGGGGCGAGGTCCTGCCCCTGACCGAGCTTCATCCCCACGGTCCGGTTTCGACTCAGATCACCGCAGCAGGTCAGCACGAGGTCTCCGAGCCCCGACAGCCCCGCCAGCGTGAGCGGCCGGCCGCCGAGCCGCACCGCCATACGGGTGATCTCGGCCAGACCCCGGGTGATGAGGGCCGCCCGCGCGTTGTGCCCAAACCGGAGGCCGTCGCAGATGCCGGCCGCGATCGCGATCACGTTCTTGAGCGCCCCGCCCACCTCCACGCCCACCAGATCCGTGGAGGTGTACGCCCGAAACGAGGGGGTGCTGAACAGAGACTGGAGCTGAACCGCGGTTTCTTCACTGGCGGAGGCGATCGTCACCGCGGTAGGCACACCCGCCACAACCTCCCGAGCGAAGCTGGGTCCCGACAGTGCCGCCAGCCGCTCCGGCGGCGCTCCCGACACCTCGGCGATGATCCGCGCGGGGCTGAGAAACGTCTCCTGCTCTATGCCCTTGCACGCCGCAACCAGGAGGGCTGTGGGAGCCACCCACCGGCCGGCGGAGGCAAGCGTGGCCCTCAGGGCGGCCGTCGGCGTTACCCAGACGACGACCGCGGCATCGCGCAGCGCGTCCTCGAGATCGCCGGTGGACCGCACCCGCGCCGGCAGCCTCACGTCCGGCAGATAGCCGGGATTTGACCCCGTTCGACGAATGGCCTCCGCGACTTCCGGCCGCCGGCACCACAGGGCAACGGGGACCCCCTTCCCGCCAAGAAGATGGGAGAGCGCCATGCCGAAGCTGCCGGCTCCGATGATGGCCACGTTCGTCACGCCTCACCTCCTGCCACCGACAACGCCTACCTCCCTTCGCCAGGCCGCCAGGCCCAAGGCGCACACTCAGTCCGAATCGGATCCCACGAGGCGGACGTGCGCCTCCCGGAGTTGCCGCTCGTCAACGGACGAGGGCGCATCGGTCATGAGGCAGATCCCCTTCTGGGTCTTCGGGAACGGAATCGTGTCGCGGATGGATTCGAGCCCGGTCAGCAACATGACCAGACGGTCCAGGCCGAAGGCGATGCCGCCGTGCGGCGGTGCCCCAAACTGGAGGGCCTGCAGGAGGAATCCGAACTTGCGTTCGGCCTCCTCCGGGCCGATCCCGAGCGCCTCGAACACCCGGCGCTGGATCGCGGCGCGGTGATTTCGGATGCTCCCCCCCCCGATCTCCGTGCCATTGAGGACAAGGTCATACGCCTGCGCCCGGACCGAGCCCGGGTCGGATTGCATCCGATCGAGATCCTCCCACCTCGGGGCCGTAAAGGGATGGTGCATCGCCACCCATCGTTTCTCTTCCTGGCTGAACTCGAACATCGGGAAATCGGTGACCCACACGAAATCGAAGCGTCCCTGGGGGACAAGATTCAACTCGCGGGCGAGGTCTCGACGGAGGCGCCCCAGGACGCCCGCCGCTACGTCGCGGGAATCGGCGACCAGAAACAACAGAGAACCGGGCGCGGCGTTCGTCCGCCGTACCAACTCCCCGCCCTCCTGCGAGGACATGAACTTGGCGATCGGTCCCGACCATCCCTCGCCCTCCCGACGCAGCCAGGCCAGCCCCGAGGCTCCAAAGGTCTTGGCCCACTCGGCGCGACGGTCTAGTTCCGACCGGCTCCACTCCTTGCCGCCGGGGGGGAGTAGGAGGCCGCGAATGGTCCCACCTTTGGCAAGGGCACCTGCAAAGATCTTGAACGCGGTTGAGCGGAAGAGGTCGTCCAGGACAAGGATTTCCAATCCGTATCGAAAGTCCGGGGCATCGGTGCCGAAGCGCGACATCGCCTCGGCATAGGCCATCCTCGGGATGGGCCGCGGGAGGTCCGTGTGTAGGACCTCTTCGAAGATGCGCGCGAAGAGCCCCTCGATCAGATCACAGATCTCATCCGGCGTCGTGAAAGAAAGCTCGATGTCGAGCTGGGTGAACTCGGGTTGCCGGTCCGCTCGCAGATCTTCATCGCGGAAGCAGCGCACGATCTGAAAGTATCGGTTCATGCCGGCCACCATCAGGAGCTGCTTGTAGAGTTGGGGGGACTGGGGGAGCGCGTAGAACCGGCCCGGGTTGAGCCGGCTGGGCACGAGAAAATCCCGAGCGCCTTCCGGTGTGCTCTTGGATAGCATGGGGGTTTCGATCTCGAGAAAGCCCTGGGAGGAGAGATACGACCGCATGACCTGGCAAATCTCGTGCCTCGCGCGAAGGACCTTCTGCATGCGCGGCCGCCGGAGGTCGAGGTAGCGGTATTGCAGGCGCGTGTTCTCGCCGGCATCCAAGTCGTCCTCGATCGGGAACGGCGGAGGGACGGCCTCGTTGAGAACATCGAGTCGCTTCACGTGGAGCTCCACCTGACCGGTCGGCAGCCCGGGGTTCTCCGTCCCTTGAGGCCGAGGGGCGACCTCTCCCACAGCGGCCAGGACAAACTCGCTGCGAACCTGTCTCGCGGTCGCGTGGGCCTCGGGCGCGCGCTCGGGATCGATGACGAGCTGCGTGAGGCCGGCGTGATCTCGCAAGTCGATGAACAGGATCCCCCCGTGGTCGCGGATCGAATGGGCCCAACCCATGAGGGTGGCGACGCGGCCCACGTGGGCCGCCCTGAGCTCGCCGCAGGAATGAGTGCGCTGTAGGTCGCCGACATTCATGTCCGTCGGCGCGGACTATATCAGGCGCGTCCGTCCCTGAAAAGAAACCCCCCACCATGGGCTGGTGGGGGGGGAGGTAACACCATGGACGGAAAGCTTCAGCGGCTATCCGAGCAGCGTGAGCACCGCCTGCGGAATCAGGTTGGCCTGCGCCAGCGCCG